>NZ_JBITES010000011.1:0-105228 GCF_044455405.1 Streptomyces sp. NPDC051243
CCGCAAAGTCCCGTCGTCCGCCCGGAGGGCGGGCCCCGCGGCGCCCGGTGCGGCGAGAGTGCGTGCCAGGCGTCGCGGGGCAGGCGGGACTTTGCGGACACGGCCTAGGGAGCGGCGGTTGGTTCCTGGGACCAGTCGGCCAGCAGTCGCTCGGTCTCGCGGGTACGTGGGTGGTGGGTGCCCTGGACCCGGACCATGTCGGCGAGCACGGCGGTGAGTTGGGTCACGGCGGTGGTGTGGTCCCCACCGCTGTACAGCAGTTCGGCCCGCTGCTGGCGGATGCGCAGGGACCGCGGGTGGTCGGCGCCGAACACCCGCTCCACCGTCTGGTGAAGCCGCCCGAGTTGTTCCACTGCCGCGACGGTGTCTCCGGCGACACCGCGCCAGAAGGCCAGGTTGGTCTGGCAGGTCAGGGTGGTGGGGTGCTCTGTGCCAAGGCCGGCTTCCGCGTCGTCGGCCGCCGTGACGAACTGCTCGACTGCCAGGTCGTGGTCTCCGGCGATCCCGTGCCAGTAGGCGAGGTTGTGCCGGGCGATGAGGGTGTCGTGGTGGAGTCGGCCGAGAACGCTGACCAGTCCGTCGACCGCCTTCTGGTAGGTGGCGACGGCCGTCCGCACGTCGCCCGTCTCCCCGATCCACCGGCTGAGGTCGGACAGGACTCGCAGCGTCGACGGGTGCCGTGGCCCCAGGCTGCGCTCCAGGTCCCGGGCGAGTGCGGCATAGGCGTCGCGGGCGCCGGCAGCGTCCCCGGACAGGCCGCGGCACAGGGCGACATGCTCTTCGGCGGCCGTCACCAACGGATCGTGCGGGGCGAGCACAGCCCGAGCCTCGGCGGCCAGGGCGTCGAAGTCGGCCAGGGCGGCGACGATCAGCCCCGTCTCCATCCGCCAGCGGGCCTCGTGCAGCCGTATGGACAGCGTGTCCGGATCGGCCGGACCCAGACTGTCCTCGGCCTCGCGCCGGAGGTCCGCCAGCAGCCGTACGGCCTCCGTCGTGTTCCCCAAGTCGCCTTCGGCCTGTGCCACTTGCGCGCGCACCGTGAGCAGATCCCGATGGCCGGCGGGGAGTTGCCGCCGGGCCCGGTCGGCGAGCTGCGTCGCCATGGTCCGTGCCGCGTCGTGACGGCCCAGGCCGGCCAGGTGCGTCCCCAGCCTGCGGAGCAACGGGTGCATGCCGACGTCGTACCAGAGGTGGTCGCCGGCGTGGGCCAGCAGTGCTTCGGCGCAGCGGTACAGCACGGCCGTCCTTTCGGGCGCGCAGTCCGGCGCGGACCACACCTCTTCCAGGGCATCGGCCGCCGCCCTCGCGATCGCCGCGCGGCGGTCCGGCCGTACGCCGTCGCGGACCGCCCGCTGGACCAGCGAGTGCACCTCGACGACGGCAGTGCCGGACGGTTCCTGGTGGGTGACGGTGACGAGACTCAACCGGTGCAGGGCACGCAAGGCGAGCAGGTTGCTGCGTGCGGGGAGGGCGCCCCGCTCAGTCAGTGCGCCCCGCTCGGGGGGTTCGCCTCGCTCGCAGCAGCGGTCACCGTCGAGCCATGCGCGGGCTGTTGAGCTGAGCAGGACCTCCTCCGGAATGCCGTCGGGCGCCAGCATCGAGATCAATTCGAGCAGGGCACGAGCGGCTCCGGGCGGAGCCAGTGACTCCGCTCGCGCCAGGGCGAGTTGGAGGGTGCTGGTCACCGTGCCGCCGTGCTCGTCGGCGGGGGACGACGACGGGAACAGACCGGCGAGGTTCTCCCGCTCGTCGGTCAGGAGGTTCAGGTACGAGGGCAGGTCCATGCCGGTGTCGATGAGGAAGGCCGCCGCCTGGGAGAGGGCGAGCGGAAAGTGCCCGAGCACCGAGGTGAGGGCGACCAGGTCCTCCGGGCGGTGCGCCGGGAGCCCGGCCGGCCCGGCGGCGGTGTCCGGATCCAGCGACAGCCGGTCGGCCAGGTACCCGGTGGCCTCCTCGGCGGTGAACACGCCGACGGGGATCACGCGGACGCCCGGACGAAGCAGTACGGCGTCCCGCCGACGGGTGGTGACCACGGCCCGGCCGGCGTCGCCCTCCGGCCACAGCCCGGCCACTTCGCCGAGGTCGTCGACGTCGTCGAGGACCACGAGCCAGGACGTCGCGGTCGACCGCAGCCAGGCGAGGAACAGGTCGGCCTGCGTCTCGTCGTCGCTGCCGAGGTCGGTGCCGGGCGTGGCGCCCTCGCCGGTGACGCTCGCCCGCGAGAGCGCGCGCCAGGCGCGGGCATAACCGTCCAGCACGGAAGCACGGTTGTCGGCGGCCACCCAGAGCAGAAGCTCGCTTCGCCGCTTGGCACGGTGGAACGCCGCCGCGGCCAGCTGCGACTTGCCGACGCCGCCCGCACCGGTGAGCAAGATCCGCCGTACGGAATCGTCCGCCAGGCCATCGTCGATGCGCTCGGCGAACTCCTGACGCCGGCGCAGCGCGGCGGCATCGCTCGGCGGACGCCCGATGACGATCGGCGCCTGCACACCCTGAGGCCGTGCGGTGATGCGCTCCCGCAATCCGGTGGCGAGGCGGTCGCTGCGGTGCTCCCGCGCGGCGCGCCACAGACCCTGCCAGCGCGCCACCGCTGTCCGGTCGGCCGCGACGCCACCGGTCGCCTGCTCGACAGCGCGCACCAGGGCCATCACGGCCTCGAACTGGCGGGGCACCGACCGCCCGCTGGTCCATTCGCCGAGCCGACGTGCGTCAACGGTGACCCGGCGTCCGGACGGCAGCACCACCGCGCCGGCCCGCCGGGCCAGCGCCTCGTCCGGCACGTCCGGCAGCCTGCGACGCAGTCGGGTCAGTTCCGCCGCGAAGACGAGCCGAGGATCACCGGTTCCGTGCTCGCCCACCTACGGCGCCCCTTTCAGCCGACTCCACGCAAGACTCCGCCTCCGGGCAACCTCGCCTGTGACGCGGGCCGACCAAGCGCGACCGGGCGGGCAACGTCACTCGGATGTCCCCACACCTGCGAGCCTCCGCAAGCATGGTACGAGCCCGACGCCAGTACGCGCGGCGCCTGGACGAGTTCGTTCTCGGGTCAGTGTTCCCTTCCTGGGCTGCCCGCTGGATCGTGTGCAGCCCCCGCTGGTGATGACACCGGCGTAAGCGAACATGGCCAGGGCGATGTGTCCACGGCCGCCGCGTATGGGCATCGCCGCGCTGCTCAACGCCTGCGAGGCAAGCAGGCATGAGGAATTGCCGCCGAGCGGATCGACGTCCGTGAGATCGACGGTTGTGCAAAGGGTTTTGGATACCTAGCTTGTGCGCCATGGATGAGCGGGCGTCCGCCCCGACCCCAGGACGAGCGCCCGAGGACCGGTACGCCCGCCCGGCCGTCGGCGCACACCACGCCTCGCTCTGACGCTGTTCCAACGGGCCGCTGAGCGGCCCACCCACACCCCAGCCGACACAGTCCGCCCCGGTCAACGGCCGAGGGCTGGGCCCAGCCTTGCCTGTCGGCACTTCACTCCCTGCACGACCACCTCTCGGACAGAGTGGAAGGACCACCATGCGACACAGACTTCGAACGCGTCGCAGACGCACGCTCGTGGCCGGTCTCACCGCAGCCGCGCTCCTCGGCGGACTGGCCGTCGCCGGCGGGTTCGCCGCGGAGCCCGGTGGTACCGATGCCGTCGAGCAGCACGGCATACGGTTGCTGGACACCCTGACCGTGCCCGCCGGGACGAGCGAGTTCCGCATGCCGTTCGGGGGGCTGTCCGGCATCGACTACGACAAGAAGTCCGACGCGTACGTCGCCCTCAGCGACGACCGCTCGGAGAACGGCAAGGCCCGCTTCTACACCCTGCGACTGCCGCTGGACGGGACCGCGTTCGCGCACGACGAGCCCGACCTCGATGCCCTGACAGTGCTCGACGACACCACCGGCGAGCCCTTCGTCGCCAAGCAGGTCGACCCGGAGGCGATCCGCTGGACACCGGGCGGCAAGAGCCTGCTGTGGACGAGCGAGGGTGCCTCCTCGTCCGGGCAGCCCGCCTTCGTCCGCGAGGCGAGCACCTCCGGCGGCTACGAACGTGAACTGCCGCTGCCCAAGGCGTACGCGCCGGTGAAGTCCGCCTCCGGAACGCTCGTCTCGGGCGTCCGCAACAACCAGGCCCTGGAAGGTCTGACCCTCTCCCCGGACGGCAGCAAAGCCGTCACCGTCACGGAGAACGCCCTCGTCCAGGACGGCCCCGCGGCAGGGCTGACGGCCAAGAGCCCGTCCCGGCTGCTGGTGACGGACCGTGAAACCGGGGCCGCCGAGGCCGAGCACGTCTACGAGGTCGACCCGATCTCCGACGCGCCCACCGCCCCGCTGCCTGCCCCCGTCGGCACCTACTCCGCGGACCGGGGAGTCTCCGAGATCCTCGCGATCAATGAGACCGACTACATCACCGTCGAGCGGTCCTTCGCCTCCGGAGTCGGCTTCTCCATCCGCCTGTACTGGACGAGCACCATCGGCGCCACCGACGTCGGCGGCAAGGAGAAGCTATCCGGCTCCGAGAAGCCGATGACGAAGAAGCTGCTGTACGACTTCACCACCACCGGCACCGACGCCGACAACGTCGAGGGCATCACCTGGGGCCCGACCCTGCCCGACGGCTCCCGCTCCCTCGTCCTCGTCGCCGACGACAACTTCGGCTTCAACGGCAGCGTCACCAAGTTCCACCTGCTCTCCGTCCGCCCCGGGCTGCTCGCCGCCCACACCCCGGACATCAACGGCGACAACGCCGTGAACGGCAAGGACCTGGCGGCCCTTCCCGGCGCCGGCCCGGCCGGTGACCTCGACGGCAACGGCCGCACGGACGGCAAGGACATCAAGCTCTGGACGACGTACACCCGCAACTTCCCCACCGCGTCGAAGCCCGCGCGGACGGTCGACGTCCAGCTGCTGTCCTTCAACGACTTCCACGGCAACCTGGAACCGCCCACCGGGCGGGACGCCAACCTCGGCTCCAAGCTGGACCCGAAGTCCACCACGGTCGGTGGCGTCGAGTACCTAGCGACCAGGCTGAACCAGCTCCGCGAGGGCACCGAGGCCTCGCTGACCGTCGCCGCGGGCGATGTCATCGGCGCCAGCCCCTTCCTCTCCGGACTCTTCCACGACGAACCGACCGTCGAGTCCATGGAGAAGCTGCACCTGGACGTCACCAGTGTCGGCAACCACGAGTTCGACGAGGGCACCGAGGAACTGCTGCGCATGCAGCACGGCGGCTGCCACCCCGAGGACGGCTGCTACATCAAGGACGAGCCGTACGACGGTGCCGCGTTCCCCTGGCTCGCCGCCAACGTCATCGACCGCACCACCGGTGAACCGCTCCTCGCCCCCACCTGGATCAAGAAGGTCGACGGGGTCGAGGTCGGCTTCATCGGCATGACCCTGGAGGGCACCCCCGAGGCCACCGGCCAGTCGGGGATCAAGTCCGTGCGCTTCCTCGACGAGGTCCAGACCGCCAACGCGGCCGCGAGGAACCTGCGCGAGCAGGGCGTCGAGGCCCTCGTGGTCCTGCTGCACGAGGGCGGCATCCAGGCCGGCAGCTACGGCCAGTGCGACGGAATCTCCGGGCCGATCGTCGACATCGCGAAGAACCTGGACCCTGCGATCGACACCGTGGTCACCGGCCACACCCACCAGCCGTACATCTGCTCGCTGCCCGACCCGGCGGGCAAGCCGCGCATGGTCACCTCGGCCTCCTCCTTCGGCCGGGTGGTCACCGAGACCCGGCTGACCGTCGACCGCCGTACCGGCGACGTCGTACGCGACCAGGTCGCCGCGATGAACCACCTCGTCACCCGCACCGGCACCAAGGACGCCGACCAGACCGAGGTCATCGCCAAGTGGAAGGCCCTCTCCGCGCCCCTGGCCAACCGGGTCGTCGGCAGCGTCACCGCCGACATCACCCGCTCCGAGACCCGCGACGCCGAGTCCGACCTGGCGAACCTGGTCGCCGACGCCCAGCTCGCGGCGACCTCGGCGACGGACAAGGGAGGGGCACAGATTGCGCTCATGAACCCGGGCGGGGTCAGGGCCGACCTGGTGTACGCCACCTCGACGGGCGGCGAGGCACCCGGTGAGATCACCTACGCCGAGGCGTTCGCCGTGCAGCCCTTCGCCGGGTCCCTGGTGACCGTGGACCTCACCGGAGCGCAGATCGAGAAGATCCTGGAAGAGCAGTTCAACAACTCTGGCACCCGGGCGCCCACGCTCGTCCTGGGTGTCTCCAAGGGCCTGACCTACTCCTACTCCCGCAGCGGCCCGGTCGGCGACCGTATCGCCCCGGCGTCGATCAAGCTCAACGGCGAGACCCTGAATCCGGACACCACGTACCGGGTGGCCGCCAACACCTTCCTCGCGGCGGGCGGCGACGGCTTCACCACCTTCGCCCAGGGCAAGAACACCGTCGGTGGCGGTGACGACATCGCGGCCCTGACCGAGTACCTCACGGCCAGTAGCCCGGTTGCCCCTCCGGGCACCGACCGCGTCACCGAACTTCCGTGACTGCCTGATGGAGTTCTCCTAATGGCGTAGGGCAGGGCGGCAGGGCGGCAGGGCGGCAGCGGATGGTGAACGTCCGGCGAACGGTCACCCGGACCTACCCACACCGCCAACTGGCCGCGCGAGCCGCCCTGCCGCTGGGCGTCCGCGGCCAACCGGATCCCGACCGCTCGGCCACCCTGCGGCACCTCGCGGTGGGGCCGCCCGTGCCCGGCGCGGCTCATCGCAGAAAGAGCCGGCGAACACGTCAGGAGGCGGGCGGCCCCGTACTTTCCCTCACCTTCAGTTCGACAGGCAGAGTGTGCCTGGACGAGGGCGGTACCTGGTGCCGTGCGACGTACTTGAGAAGTTGGGTTGTCGCGGTGTGTCCCACGTCGTACGCGGGTTGATGGACAGTCGTCAGGGGTGGGAAGACCAGCGAGGCTGCCCTGATGTCGTCGAAACCCGCCAGCGACACGTCCTGCGGCACGGACAGGCCTGCCTCGCGGAGTGCGGCGAGGGCCCCGATGGCCATCAGGTCATTACCGGCGAAGACGGCTGTCTGTTCGAGGCGGCCGGTCGCGAGAGCTTCCGTTGTCAGGCGGTATCCGGATTCTTCCTTGAAGTCGCCGACTCGTTCGACGACCTCGCCTTCGAATGCTTGCATGAACCCGGAGCTGCGCGCGCTGCTGCTCCTGAGGTCGCTGGGGCCGGTCAGCATCAGCGCACGGCGATGCCCGAGTGTCCTTAGATGCTCTCCGACCAGGCGCCCCCCACCCTCGTGATCGGCCGTCGTGATGAGGGTGGCTTCGAGCCCTTCGACCTCCTCGTCGGCAAGGGCAATGGGGAATTGGCCCACCAGGGCGTCCAGCCGCTGTCGCGACGGGGGCGAGCCGGCCGCGTAGACCACGCCGTCGACGAAACGGCTGCGGATCAGACCCAGGTAGCGGTCCTCCCTGTCACTGTCGAACTCCGTGTTGCACAGAATGACGCCGTAACCGAGATGGTGCGCGGCGTCCTCGACGCCCTTGGCGAGCTCGGCGAAAAACGTGTTGCTGATGTCGGGGATCAGGAGGCCGATCACCGAAGTGGAACCTGCCTGCAGGCCGCGCGCCAGGGAGGCCGGCACATACCCGAGGCGGCTGACCACACTCCGGACCCGGGTGGCTGTCTGCTCGTTGACCGGCCGGTTCCCGCTGAGCACATGCGAGACCGTCGTCGGACTGACACCGGCCGCAGCCGCCACGTCCTTGATGGACGCGGGCTGGCGTCCATCGGCGGCCCGTCTCGGCGCGGCATTCTGTGGGGTCATGGTGCTGCACCGCCCACCCTGTCCGGCGGAGCCGGTGGCCCCTTGCTCACACAAGTGAGCGTAATCATCCGCCGACGCTCCGCACAAAGAAACCGCCCGCATTGGACCCTTCTGTCCGGATCTTCGTGAACTCCATCCAAAACGTTTTGGCTGTTGTGCAAAACGTTTTGGATGCCTAGCGTCGAAATCCAAGTCGAAAGGCGATGCCCCCGGAAGGCGAACCGGACCAACCCCGGTCGGATCGCCAGACACGCGTCATCACCCCGGCCGTCACAGCCGCACGAACGCACGACTGAATGCTTGCGAGAACGCCATGACATCCCTGACCTGCGTTGCATCTCCGGAAGCTGCCCCGTCCGAGAGCGTATGGCTGCTGGCGACCGCGACAGCGGCCCCCTCCATGGCCCGGCGACACGTCGCTGAGCAACTCCAGAACTGGAACCTGAAGACTCTGATCAGCGATGTCGCCTTGATCGTCTCCGAGCTGGTCACCAATGCGATCACGCACGGGGGCGGTCCCATTCGGCACTCACTGCGCCTGCTGGCCCTCCCGGATCGCACGACGAGCCTCCGGGTCGAGGTCGTCGACGGCGGGCGCGGGTGGGACGGCCCCGCTCCTCGCAGCCCATTCGCCGATGCCGACGAGTGCCACGGCCGAGGGCTCCTCCTGGTCGAGGCGCTGGCTGCGGAGTGGGGGCACAAGGTGCTGAATGACGGCCACACCGTATGGGCCGACCTCGCCGTCCCCGCAGCGGTGTGAACGAAGACCTGACGGGCTGGTCACCGCTCCTATTCGCGCCCGTCCGGTGCCAGCACCCGCCCCGGTGCGTCCGATGCCATCCTCATCCTGGACATCCAGCCCAGCCAGCAGGTCCCGGACCGTCACGTGAGCGCCACTCCCGACGCGTGCCACGCATCCGATGAGCCGTGGACCGTCGTGGGATCATTCCTCGCAGCAGTTGCACCGTCAGTTCAACGACCGTTCCGCAGACGCGGATCGGTGCGCGCCAGCGCCCTCAGCTGCACCTCGGCGGCGAACAAGACCCTTGCATCACTGCACGGAGCACACGCAGCGCGACCTCGCCAACCCGCCCGATCAGGCGTCACCGCAGCTCAGGGCGGTCACTCATGTGCAGTTCGAAGTCGAGGCGTCAGCGACCTGCCGCTCGTGCGCGACGACATCGCCGGCAACGCGCTTCGAAGTCGCGAACAGCCCCCACCTCCCCCCCTCCTCCGACAAGAGGCCACGCCGAGTGATCCTGTCTGCCACCACCCTGACCTGCGACAACCCAGCTAGGTACGCCAAGGCGTGCCGATTCGACCCGGATTCGGCCCGGCACGCCCCCGCCCCCGCCCCCGCACTAACCAGCCTTGAACTGCAACAATGCAAGTTCTGCCGATGTACCGCTCAAGAACCAGCAAGTTCTGCATTCGAGGCAGGATGGCAGAACAGGTGACGAGCTGGACGGCGGGTACGGGGCGGGGGCAAATTTCGCCACAGCATGTGTTCCAACGGGCGAACTCCACAGCGTTTCGCACCACCAGACGGCATCAAAGTATGGGTTCACACCACATGGGGCGACGCTGCAGCAGTTCCTAGCCTGTGCAGCACCCAAAGCACCCTCGCCCCCGCCCGGAAGTGACCGATATGACCGCACCCGCAGCGCCCGCTCCAACCCTCCGCCAAATGCGGAAAGTTGTAGCAGCGAGCTTCATAGGAACAACCATCGACTGGTACGACAACTCATTCGATCGGGGCTAGGACCTGCGGTTTTCCATGATTCCGGCCCTCGAAGTCAGCACGGAACCAGCACGGGGTTGGTGGCGTGCTGGCTCGGTGTTGGCAGACCAGCTACACGGCGCGCTCCAACAAGCTCAGCGCCATTGGGGCTCGATTACACAACGTTGCGAAACGCATCGGCCTATACGCTCCTCGGTGTGGCTCCGTCGGCCGCCGCAAAGGCGGCGGCTATGAGCACAATGCTGGTACGGGAACTCATCCACGAGACGCTCTGGCAACTGGTCGGCTACGGCGTGATCGATCTTGAGGACGGCCACCGGATCGACTCCGTTGGGTACCCAGCTCCCAGCGGCCTCTCCTTCAGCCGAGCGCAGCAGTACGCCTGCGACCACACCGCGCAGGGATCCACCGACACTGGACATAACTGCTACCGCCGAGGATCTCGTTCCACTGAGGACCATTTCCGCAGGCGCGGGGAGCAACTGGGCCGGGAAGTCGGGCGTCATCCCACGGGAGTCGTCCGGCGGTACTGCGGGACCCCGCTCGCGTCGCTGGGGCGGCGCCCGGTGCTGCCGTGGACAAGGCCCGCTACCTGGTGCACACCGTCGCCGATCGACGGCTCCATGGGCGAGGACATGGCCTGTTGTCAGTGCCGGCGACCATGCTGGGCGCGGGCATACGAAGACGTGCCAGCATGGGAGGGATTGGTGCAGGGATGGCTCGCGGTCGCGGACCGCGCGGTGTCGAGACTGAGTATCGAACGCAACGGCGAGCTGAGGCCTCATCATGCCGTCACCGCGGAAGCCGTCGCGGTCGGGGATCCTGTTGCCCTGTGGAGACCGGGCCGCCTCGGCGGCTTGGTGGCTGTCGGCTCTGTTCGCAGCACGGAAGACACTCCTGCCTCGGTGCTGGAGCCTTCCGCGAAAGCTGTCGTCTTCGACTTCGGCTCGATCTCCTTGAGTTCTCCCGTACCGTTGAAGGCGCTGCGTGCTGCAGGCCTCACCGCGTTCACGCACAGCGTCCGAGACACCAACCGGTCGTACTACCGGGGAGACTTCGGGTTCGTCCGCTTGGATCTGAACCGGGAGCAGTGGGCTGAACTTCCGCGCCTGCAACGGGCCGCAGCAGACAACCCCGTGGGTAGCATCCCGTGGATCGTTCCGCCGGGAACCGTCGTACGGCGTCGCAGGCTCCATGACGTGTACGGCGGGAGCCGGTCCGGCGCCGGCGGCTCCAGCGGCACCACCCCGAACACCTTCCTTTTCGTGCGGACGCAACCGGCGCCGGGCATGCAGTCGGCCCCGTCCTGGGACGGCGGCGTCCTCTCGGTGCCGGGCTGCCTTCAGAACGGCGACTACATCAGCCGGGAAAACCAGATGCTGCTCCATCACCTGCGGCGCGGATTGCCTCTGCGGGTCTTCGAGCAGCAGAGGCAGCTGTGCCGGTATCTCGGCGAGTTCACCGTAGACCAGGAAGCACCTGTCGCGTCGTGGGTCCGCACCGGCGTGCGCAAGCCAGTGAGCCGCTCGAGCGATGCGATGTGGGAGGTCCAGTTCCCGCTGCTTCGCCTGCGCCAACTGACCGGCGGCCCGTGTTTCGACACCGCCGCCGCCCCACACTTCGAGCAGGCTCCTCAGATGGATCTGGATCTCTTGCTGTCGGGCGCCGTCCGGACACCGCGTGTGCAATACGGTGCGCAGAAGGCAGCGGAGGAGTCCACAGACGCCGAGGAGGGGCGCCGCAGCCTCAAGCGCCTGCTAGGAATCGTCCAGCGCGCGCCGCAGGCCCTGGACGCGCTCGGCGCTCTCGACGACGCACAGGCTCTTGCCGCGCTCTTGCAGCTCGTGCACCGCAAGGCAGGCCTGGCGGAACTCAGGCAGGTGGCCGAGGACCCTCACGCTCTGGAACGGGACCTCCAGAGGGTTCTGCAGGGACAGTTCTGGATATTTGGGGGGCAGTTCGCGGGAGAGGCCGCACGACGCAGGCTGGTGCCCGGCGACGAGGTCGACATCCCGCTGATCCGCGGCGACGGCACGCTGCAGATTGTGGAGATCAAACGCTCGATGGCCTTGCGCGGATCACTGGTGAAGCGGCACCGCAGTGGCTGGGTGCCCAGTGCGCAGGTCCATGACGCAGTGGGCCAGGCCCTCAACTACCTGGTGCACCTGGACGAGCACCGTCTCCGAATCCGGGACCAGTTCGGCCTGGAAGCGCGGCGGGCCCGCGCCCTCGTCCTCATCGGCCATCCCGCCGCGCAGCCCGGGGTTCCGGAAGGCACGATCAATGACGTGCTGCGCACCCTCAACACCCATCTGGGCCGCATCGAGGTGCTGACGTACAAGGAGCTCCTGGACAACGCCGAACGCTCACTCGGAGACTTCACCGACTGAACCCCATCCTGCCGCCCGGTAGGACAGTGAGAGAGTGGCCACCGTCGGCCAAGCAAGGAAAGGGCAGGGCACTGCATCCCCTTATCGACGCCATCGGTCCAGGCGCCGACGCAGCCTGGCCAACGGTGTGGGGGCGGCGGCGGCACTGGCCTCGTCGAGCCGACGGCGGTCGCGTTCACGGTTGGCGGCAATTTCTGTGTCCGAGTAGCGTCGGCTCCAATGGATTTCGCCCTCGCGGATCCAGTAGTGGGACCGGCAAGGAAGCGCCCAGTTCCCAACCGAGGGGGCCAGGGACACCGTCTCGCCGTTGAAGGTGAAAGACCACTGCGCCGGTGACAGAGGTGTGATGACTTCTTCTCCGCAGCCGCAGCCGCACAGGTGACCGCAGGTGCGGTAGGAAATAGAGATGTACAGCACTCCCTGGTCCATGGTGGCAGGGAAGGTCTCGACGAATGCCGGGCGCAGGCGGCTGACAGCGGTCATGGAAGGTCCTCGTTGGCAATCTCGTTGGTGATCAGCGAGTAGGTGGCGAAGCCTTCATCTGTCGCGTCTGCGTAGATGCCCAGGAAGCGTTTCCAGCGATTGACGGCGAGGATCGCGTTGAGGGCGTTGAGGTCTGCGGTCTGGATGTTGCGTCCGTATACGTCGCGTTCGGGGGCCGGGGTCGGGATCCTTCCGCGTGCTTGTTCACGCCGTCCGGGCAGGCTTGTCGTCACGCGGAGCAGCCCGCTGAGCCGGCCGTCGATCTCCTCGATTCCCATGCCGACGTCGATGAACGGCACGTCGCGGGTCTCCAGCCAGTCCATGACGGCGGGTTTGCTCGCCGCGTCGTCGGAGGCGAGGAAGACGAAGGTCGCCCCGTCGAGGAGGGCGAGGTTGTCCTCGTCCAGGTACTGCTCGTGGGCGGTGATGTGCCGGTGCATGTGCGAGTAGAGGGATGCGAAGTAGGCGGCTTTGTTGGGGCGGCTGCGCAGGGTGTCGAGGGTGGGCGCGCCGGGTGCCCGGAAGGCGTTGTGGTTGTCGAAGCTGTCGCCGTCGATGAGCCGAATGGTGTCGACCTCGGTCTTGGCGACCTGGTCCAGGATGTAGCTTCCGGAGCCCCCCAGA
Organism: Streptomyces sp. NPDC051243; assembly: GCF_044455405.1. Classification (NCBI taxonomy): domain Bacteria; kingdom Bacillati; phylum Actinomycetota; class Actinomycetes; order Kitasatosporales; family Streptomycetaceae; genus Streptomyces; species Streptomyces sp. NPDC051243. Next base: position 13,032 of record NZ_JBITES010000011.1, read on the forward strand.
CCGACGATCAAGATGTGGTGGCCGCGGTAGCGGCGGTTGACGACGGCGAGGCCGGCGCGCGAGGTCGCGGTGTCCCGGTAGGCGAACGGGGTGTCCTCATCGATCTCCTGCCAGGCCGCGCCCGGGGTGGGCGTGACGGCCGGGTCGATCGCCTGGGCCTGGTCGGCGATGATGCGCGCGTAGGCGGTGACTTTGGTGTACTCGTCGGGATATCCGGCCGGGCCCGGCTTGCTGGAGAGCATGAACTGCACCTGCAGCCCGTCGGTGATGGCGCGGGCTTCGGGAGTGGCCAGCGGGAGCGGTCGGCCGTGCTCGTCGCACGGGGCCGATCCCCCGAACCAGATGCGGTGGTCGGTGCCGGAGACGAGACGGTCTCCGCTGACGGTCACCGGGTAGGCGAGGAAGCCGTACTCGATGCTGCGCGTCTGGGTGACGTAGGGGATGTGACGGGCGATCAGGTGCCCCGCCTGCAGGACGACGTCGTATCCGTCGTCGAGCAGGCGCGACACGTCCGGGTCACGAGCGAGTAGTGCGGTAGACATCGAACACCATTCCGTTCTTGACCTTCACGCTGTGGCCGGCCGTCAGGCTGCCCGAGCCGTGTCCGTCGTGGCCGCGGCTGTAGCGGACCGTGTAGGTGTCCTGCTCGGTCGGCGGCTGCCCGGGGTAAGCCAGTTCGACGGCCTGCTCGAAAGTGATCTCCTTCGTCTCCCAGTCGTACGAGCGGGCGTTGACGATGATCGTGACGGTGTGGTGTCCGTGGTCGTCGTGTGCCATCGGCTTCCTCCTGTGATGTGCGGTGTCCGGCCGGCAGGACGCCAGGGGCGGTCACTGCCGTCGGGGAACATGGCGGCCAGCCAACGGGGGACGTCTGCGTCCTGCGGCCGGTGTCCTGGTCCCGGTTGTCCGCCGTCGCCGTGACGGCTTTCCGGCCCGCTGCAGCGGGCCGGAATATGCGAGAGGCGGGCGCGAAGCCCGCCTACTTGCTCTTCTTCGAGCCGCGCGACGCGCGCTCGTTCACCGTCGTCGACGGGTGCCTGCGTACCGTCGACTGCTTGACGAACCGGCCCGTGATCGCACTCCGGCCCCGCTTCCCGCCGGATCCGCTCGCCTTGCTGGACTTGCCGGACATGACGAACCTCCTGTCCCAGAGGCCTCGGAGGCCTCTGCTGCCTGCAAGCAGTGCAGCACGGACAGTCCCACTCGGGCAACATTTTTTGAGGGACAGTTTCACTGTCATACATCTGCTCAAAAGAGGCCGCCCTGCTGCGGGCGGCCTCTTTGTGGACCAGCTGGGCTCTACGCCGTGGGATCCGCGATGACGCCGAGGTTGATGAGCCGGTAGTTCATGGCCATGTCGCTCATTTCGAAGTGCACGGCCATCAGGCGCACCAACTGCTGGGCCGTGCGGAACTCGGCGTCGCGTGCCGCGCGGCGCACCAGGGGCTCAGGGGCCAGCAGGGCAGCCGCGAAGCGGTTGGCCTCCATCTCCTCGCGGTCGGTGGCCATGCTCGAGACCGTGTCACGGAAGTTGACCCGAGTGTCGGTGTCCAGGATCAGCGGACGACCGCGATGCAGGCGCAGATGCCCGAGCTCATGCGCCACGGTGAAACGCTGCCGGTTGATGTGATGCTTCTGGTTCACGCCGATGACCTGCTCGCCTTCGCGACGCAGCAGCATGCCGGAGACATCGTCCGGCATGTCCTGCGGCAAGACGATCACGCCCAGCTTCTCGGCAAGCTGCACGGGGTCGATGGGCGCCTCGTCGATGCCGAACTCCGCCAGCAGCGTCCGCGCCTCCGCGTCAGACCTGGCCATCGCGTGTCCTCCGGTCGACCGCCGTCGCAAGGGATGCCACCGTGTCCGCGAGATACTCCGGCAGCTCGGCCACGTGACCGGGCTCCTCCAGCCCCGGCAGGAGATCGGCCGGTGCCACTCCCAGCGCCGCGGCCAGACGGACCAGCCGGTAGGGCGGCGGAGCCTGCGCACCGGACTCGATGTTCGTGATCGACCCGCGCGTCAGTCCCGTCTTCCGCGCCAGCAGTTCCTGCGTCAACCGGGCCCGGGCTCTCGCTCCCCTAACCCTCCGTCCGATCTCCGCATTGAAATCCCGCTCAGCGTCGTCCACACGACTCCCCACGATGACAGCCACACTGACATTCCAACTTAGCCCACCCTCACCAAGACCACCACAGCGGCGTCCCGCCCCCGGACGGAAAACCTCACTCACCTTGCCCCAGCAGCGCTCGCCCGAAGACCGCTACGGCGGTCGCCCCCCGGCAGAGGCGCTCTTCCACCACCCCTCACCGCGATCTACTGTCGTTTTCATGGCCAACGGGGTGTTTCACACCGGGCACGGCATCGAGATCAACCTGACGTACGAGGACCTCGACAACCCGGACTACGCCGGGCTGCTGGAAGAGATCACCCAGCCCGTCGGGCAGCGGCCCCGGAACCTGCTGCAGTGCCTGAAGGACTACCGGGGCGAGGAGTGCCAGTGCGCCCTCGCCGGCAAATCGCCGTGGATGTTCGTACGGCGCCAGCGCAGCAACGGCCACGTGACGTGGGTGGCGGCGCACCTACCGCTCACCCACGCGGCGACACCTCAGGAGAGCGACAAGCACAAGGCGATGAAGGAACGGATCGCGCGCACGGCCGCGCGGCACGGACTGGATGTGCAGACCGAGGCCCGGTCGCAGGACGGGCGGGTCATCACCGATGTGCTGGTGACCGGGGTAGGCGCCCGCATCGGATGGGAGGCCCAGTACTCTCCCATCACCGCCAACACCGTACGTCGGCGCTCCGCCAAGGCCCGCGAGCGCAACATCACGCCCCTGTGGGTCACCGCGGACGACACATCCGCTCTCATCGACCGCGCCCCCTGGACCCGCGTCGACGACGTGCCCTGGCAGAGGATCGTCTCCCCGCTCGCTCTCATCATCCGCGGCGGGGTCCGCCACCTGCAGATCTGGAAATGCACTCCCAGTAGCGAGCGTCCCTGCCCCGAGACCGGCAGCACCTGTGGGAAGTGGCACAGCGGCTGGTTCCTTCCCGCCCTGTGCCTGCCCCAGGAACGCGCCACACAGCTGGACGAACTCATCGTCACCAGCGCGGACGGGGAACACCTCCCGGTACGCTGCCGCAACCGGCACGATGCCCGGCGTGCCTCCTATCTGTGGGCCCTGGCCAGTGACGTCCGTCGTTGGCGCGAGATCACCGGCGAAACCGATGTCCCGCCCGAGTCCGGCACAGTCGACGACGAGCCGGTCACCTACACCGAACGGGAACTCGACAGTTCCTGTCGCTACGGAGAGGAAGGCCCCTACAGCAACGGCCCGCGCCCGCACCGGGACCTGAGCTCGGCGACCGGCCTGCACACCTTCGACCACGCCCCCGACCAGACCCTGCTCCAGCCCAGCAGGCCCATTGCTTTGCGCCTCACTGCGCGCGAGCGCCTGATGGTCGCTGCGGACCTGAAGTGCCCGCCCTGGGAGATCGGTCCCTGCATGCTCTGCGCCACCCCCATCCACCGTTACGGCCCCCGCAGTCCCATGGCCTGTCCCGCCTGCCGCCTCACCTCCCGGAGTCGGTCGGTCACGCAACCGGCTTCTCGCGGGCCCAGACGGGGCCGCTGACCGGGCAGTTGGTCAGCGGCCCGCGGATGGAACGAGCTATGCCGCCTCCACGACCGATTCGAACTGGAGAGGCAGATTGAGTTCTGTCTCCAGAGTGAACACGGCGTCCATCACAGATCGCAGGCGATCCGGAGCGTCAGGCATGACGTGCGCATAGGTCTGAAGGGTGACCTTCGGATCCCGATGACCCAGCCATTCAGCCATGTCCGTCACAGGCACCCCTCTGGCGAGCCCCGCCGAAGCGAAGAAGTGGCGCAACCAGTGCGTCGTGATCTTCCGTGTTATGCCCGCGGCTTTCCTGGCGTTGCGCCACAGCCGATCCACCAGCGAGTACATGAGAATGTTGGTCCGCCCGACGTTGGCGAAGAGGTAGTCGCCCTCCATACGGTTCAGCCCCTTCTCCACACGGAAGGTGCCGTACAACCGCAGGTGCTCCTTCACCTTCGCCTCGATCGTCCGCGGAAGCGGCACAGCCCGCCCCTCGTCGTGGTCGCGCCACTTGAGATGTCGGATGGTGTGCGCTCGCCCACGGCCCTTGGTGATGGCCTTCTGCCGCTTGGTCTTCGGCTCCTCGTTCGCTCCGTCCTGCGTGATCTGACGATCGACGTAGAGAAGGCCGGCCTCAAAGTCGAACTGCTGCAAGGTCACAGCTGTTGCCTCGCCGACCCGCAGGCCGCACCCCGCCATGAGCCAGACCAACAGCTGATACGGGCCCGGCAGGTGAGCCGCTATCGCCGCGATCTCGGCAAGGGTCGGAAGCCGGATGGTCTTCTTTGCCCTGCGCTTGACGCGCTGGCGGCCGGTCTTCACGTGATGGCACGGGTTCTTGGTGATGTAGTCGTTGGCGACGGCGTAGCTGAAGACTCCGCTGAGCGTCTCGTAGCGGTTGACTGCAGTTGACTCTTCGTAGCCGCGCTCCTCGACCATCCACCGGAGCCAGTCCTTCAAGTCCTTGGGCTTCACAGCCCCGATTGGCTGGCTCGTGAAGTATGGTTCGACGTGCAGCCGCAGGCTGGTCTCATACTGATATCGGGTTCCGCCAACCCGGTCGCCAGACTTGATGAACTCCCGGTACACCGCCACCAAGGGGGTCAAGAACCCAGTTGGTGCAATATAGGTTCCGAGGTCCTTCTCACGTTCGACCTTGGCCGCGAACTTGTCGGCCGGGCCATACTTGTCGAAAGATTTTTCCCGCTGGCGCCCCGTCCTGCCGCCAGGCTCCCTGTATCGCACAGTCCACGGGTGGCCGCACCTACTGGTGACACACGGATAGTGCCTACTCTTCTCGTCTTCCTTGCACTTTTGGAAGACCCGAGCCAAATTTCTCCCTTCTCAGTCGGAACTACGTCCATGGCTTAGCCATAGTTGGACTCCAAGTAAGCGACGACATCTCGCTCCCGGAACCGCAGCAACCTTCCAACCTTCTGGGGCCTGATCCCCCAAGCCCGGTACTTGTTCTTGATCGTCATCTCGCTGACCTGCAACCACTCCGCGACCTCCGCCGGAGTCAGGAGTCGATAGCTTCCACCCTGCGGCATTCTGAAATCCTTTCTGAGTAGACGATGGCAGCAGCATCTGCGCATAGGACGCGTGGTGGTGAATCCATGCCACCGCCACACACTCCTCGACCAGAGGACACACCGGAGCCGCAGGCGACCCTCATTACCTCCTTAGGTGTTGCGTCCCCCAACTGCGTGCGCGACGACTGCCGCCGCACAGGTCTGTTGCGACCGCCTTCAATGGTCGTCACGATCACCGGTTAGGCTAACCGGTGATCGTGGTCTATGTTGCGCCCCGGCACAGAAGGCATCACGGACCGCTGCCAGCCGAAGAAGCACGGACACGCCGGGAGCCGGAGGTCGAGGGATGCGTCGTCCGTCACCTGCACCAAGAGCCCATCTTTCACTGACCTCTCGCTGAACTGTGTTTCCGGGATGTTGTAGGTTGACATGACCCCAACGCAGGTTCCAGTCCTGTGGGAAGGTTCCCTGTCTGCCGTGGGCGAATGCCGGCACCGAGAAAAGGCCAAACAGAATCTCAGAAAACGAAGTCCCTGGGTAGTGAAGTTGGCGTCCCGCGCAGGGTTGCTCAACTCGTGACAGAACTAAGCGAGAGGTCCGGTCCTGCCTGACCAGTACTCCGTCGCGGATAGGCCTGGATCACGTAAAGACGGTTACCGGTTTGACGGACATCGCGCGCAGCGGCAGGCACGTCGGCCCACACCAAGCCAACAACTCACCTGTGGGAAGCGGTACCCGCCGGAATCGCGTGACCACTCGTCCTCCGGTAGTCCTGCTGCCAGTCTCTGCGCGATCCGCGCGCAGCGCCCGGCGTACGCCGGAAGATGCGAATATGGCTGCATCCCAGGTCTCGCGCCGGATCTCCCCATCGGGCCAGACGTACGCGCACCCTCGGTCACCTGTCGAGAGGACCAGTTCCTGCAGGTGGCATTGGCCGTCTCAAAGGCACCAAGAATGACCCATTCCTGATTGCTAAGGACGGTCAGCAAGAGGCTGGCCGACGCGGTGCCGGGCGCTGCAACCAGCCCGGGAGCGCGGCAGCGTGCCGCCACGGTGCGCTGGTAGGGGTGCGTGAGGGTATCGGCCCCAACAATGCTTCGATTACGGCCTCGACCTGGAGCGTGCTGTATGCGCAGAGCTAATTGGGACCGCCAGCAAACCATTTCCGGCGGCTGGAGTTCACCGACACGATGCTCTCCACTCGTCCTCAAGCATCGCGTGCACAACCGAGTCACGCCATTGGCCGGCCTTGTTGATGTGGCCGCGGATGGTGCCTTCCTCGACCATGCCCGCGGCCGTCATGGTCTTCGCCGAGGCTTCGTTGTGTGGAGAGCGCGCCCCCCAGATGCGGTGCAGGTCGAGTTCCTCGAACCCGAGCCCGAGGAGAAGGCGGACGGTCTCGCGACCGTAGCCGACACCCCAGGCGTTCGGGCGCAGCGCGAAGCCGAACGTGGCCCCGCGCGGCTGGTGGGGATCCATGGCGAGTCTGCCGAACCCGATCAGTTCGTTCGTGCCCCGTTCGACGACAGCGAGCGCATACTCGCTGCGGGGCTTAGCCGTGGCCGAGGCGACGGACCGGGCCACGATCTCGCTGACCTGCTCGCGAGTGCGCGGCTCGAACGACAAATGCTCCGTCGCCTCGGGACTGCCATAGATGGCGAGCACTGCGTCGACGTCCTCGATGGTGAGCTCACGTAGCTCAAGGCGCGAGCTGGAGCGCTTGACCGGGTACATGCCTCGGACTCTACCCGCGGGGCAGCGCCGGCCGACTCGCCGGGAAGGCTTCGATCTCCGCACGGAGGTCTTGGCCTACCAGGGCAGTGCGCGCCGGGCTACTCATCAGTGCCTGGCGGACGCGGAGCGCTGAGACGACAATGCCGTTGTTCCTGTGGGTGACCGGCAGGTCCAAGACTGGGCGGATGGCTTCAGCGGCGCCATCCAGGTCCCCTCCGAAGAGACGGATCAGGGCGAGGTCGCATTGGGAACCTGCGAGGTCGCCGAACGCCCAGTTCGGGGAGTTGGGGTCGCTGAAACCTTGCACGGCTTGTTCTGCCTGCGCGGCGAGCTGCTCATCACCGTGGCCGAGAAGGGCCTCGGCTTCCACCGCGTAGTAGAGCTGCTTCTCGGGGGCGTAGGTGAACAGACCACCGAGCTGGTCCAAGTCGTCCGGAATGACTCGCTCTCGTCGGTCGGCGGCCTTCTGGTTGGCGGCGCGCACCGTTTCCTGGTCGCCCAGGATTGCGGCGGCGCGCGCTTGGAGGCCGAGCAACCACAGTCCGACGGTACCGCGAAGGCCAGCGGCGGTTTCGGCTCCCTGGCTGGCGTAGTGGTAGGCGTCGCCGGGCCGGTCCGCCCAGTAGGCGATAAGCGACTTCAGGCCGTCGGTGAGTGCGATGAGACCGGGGTGCTCGGCGTCCTTGGCACAGGACGCGGCGACCCGCGTCATCGTCATCGCGTGCTGCGGGACTTCCATGTCGTTGAAGCCCTTGGCCACGAGGAAGGACAGCACGGCAGCCTTGAAGTTCAGGTCACGCAGCTGTGATGGTCGGACCCTGCGGCCGTCGAGGAGACGGAACACCTGGTCCTGGGTCTCGAGCAGGTCGTCCCAAATGGCCGACAGTGGTTCACGCGGGTACACGGCGACCAAACGGGCCACCTCGTCATCGAGGAGGCCGAGCGTCTCGTCGCCCACCATCTGTCGGTCCTTGTCCAGGAGGAACTCCTTCGCGCGTTGCACAGCCATCGCGCCCGTCCTTTTCATCTCGTTCAGGTCCACGCCCGCGTCGGCATGGAGTGCAGTCGGTGACGCGCTGGTCAGCGGAACGAAGTTCGGCGTGGAGCCCTCGGGTACCTCAGTCCACAGGTCCTCAATGCTGTAGCCCAGCATCTCCACGATGGCCGGCCGGAAGGCCCGTTGCGGTTTCCGCCCTTCATAGATCCATCCTTCGATGGTCTTCGGTGCCGGATCCACGTTCTCCAAGCGGAGCCGCTCGGCCGCCCTCCTGTAGTGCGGCAGGAAGTCCTCGGGGGTCCGTATACCGCGTCCTTCGAGGGCGTGCCGGAAGAACAACACGGGTGCCTCCCCAATCCATCCGCCTAGCACGTCACTGTCATGACGTTAGTGCGCCGTCAACATCAACTTGCCCCATTCAGGAGCTACTTAGCAGATCCGAGGTGAGTCCGAGGGAGAGCAGAGGGACTCCGTCAATTTTGCTAAACCCCGAGGCCGGTCTGGGGGTAGAGCCGTCTGCGCGCCGTTGCAACGCTCGTAACAGCCCTCGCTGAGAGTGCCCGGACGTGCACATTGACGAACCAGGGAGTTCCCCATGCCCCCGAGAGTTGCCGGAGCGACGACAGCCGTACGGACGCCTCGCGCGGTCCTCCGCCGCGACGGGGACGTGGTGAACGAGCGCTTCAGTGTTGCGCCCCGTTGCGGTGACGCCCCGCCCCGTGCAGAAGACGCACGCTGCGTGGGAATCATGCGGCGAGTCACCGCAGCACGGCTCAGGTACTGCGGCCTCGATGCGCTGATGGGTGATGCGCTGACGATCGTCTCCGAACTGCTGACGAACGCAGTCCTCCACAGCGGCACCACGGAGATCAGGCTGACGGTGACCCATCAGGACGACTTCCTCCGCATCGAGGTCTGCGACGGCCAGGAGGGCAGCATTCAGCCCAAGTCGGCGAACGACAACGACCAGTCGGGTCGGGGCCTCACGATCGTTGAGGGCCTGGTACAGGAGAACGACGGGAAGTGGGGCGTCAGCGACGACGGCACGACCGTCTGGTGCCTCCTGGCGGCCCCCCAAGGGGGATCGTGATGGTCGCCGTGACGGCCGACGTCGCCGCGCAACTCCTGGGCCGACCGTCATCCAATAATCACGAGACACTGGGAGTGCTCCTCGCCGGCCTGCGTCGCTCCCTCGCCCATGAGGCGATCGATGACGAGCTGTACGACGACTTGGAGGCCGTACTCGGCGAGCACGCGCACCCCACTCCTGGCGAAATCGTGGACATCGCGGGGCGATTCCGGGAGGCGACGACGACGCTTGTGCAGTTCGTGCCGCACCTCGTGAATCCGTACCCGCTCGATGAGATCCAGTGCCTGATCCAGGTGAGCGCCGAGCATCCTCGCCCAGACGGTGCACACGGCCATGTCCGCCGGTTCGCCCTGGCCGTCCTCGCGCTTCTCGACCTGATGGGAGATGACGGTTGGTGACTGTCATTGCACGCCCCGAACTGCCGAAAGACGCTACGCCGCTGACTCAGGTGGAACGTCGCGCGATTGCTCTGGCTGCCTTGGGTCACAGCAGCACGGAGATCACGGGGAAGCTCGCCGAGGAGAAGCATCGCATTCCCGCTACGGGCTTGGGGTCAGTCTGGGCCGGGGCCGCGCCTAAACTCGGCGCCGAGCGCTGCCGGCCGCAGGGTCGGCAGCCAGAACTCGTTTTTCGAGCGCGTGTCCACAGGATCCTTGATGTCCCGGACCCAGAGGACGCCGGTTCGCTACCTCCTGACGCCCTCGACTACGTCCAAGCGCTGGCCCGCGGCAGAACGCTGAAGCAGTACGCACTCGACGACTTGGGCGTGCAGGTCTGGGAAGTGGACCAGCTCGCCAAGCAGACTCGGAAGCTGCTGGGCGGAGCGCCAACCCAAGCGAGCATGGTCTACCGTGCCCTGCCGCAGCTGCTGCGCACCGTGCAGCCGCCCGTCCAGGACGTCGGGACAGATCTCGTGCCGGTCACGCGACCATCGCCGATCGTCGTCGCCCTCCAGACCGAACTGCCCTGCGGCATCAGCGCCGTGAGGGCGGCGCGGTGGTGGACGCGAACCATATTTCCCGTCCTCCGCTGGGCAGGGCCCATCGTCCAGGCCGTCGAGATGGTCGCCCGGCTGGTCGACAACGCAGTACGCCACGGCATGCCCGGTCACCCGGAGACGCAGACTCTCCACCTGCGTACTGCCGTCACCGCGGCGGGCGATCTCATCATCGACGTGAGTGACCTCAACCCCTCATTCCCCGACTTCGACGCCGCATCGAGAGGCGAGCGGGGACGCGGCCTTTCGCACGTCGCACGTCTGGGCGCCCGGGTCACCTGGTTTCTGCACCACGACGGCCCTGGCAAGACCGTGCGCGCGGTCCTCCCGCCAGGGGAGGTGGACCTGTAATGCCGAAACAGCATTACTGGAACTTCCTCCACGTCCCCTACGTCACGCAGTGGACAGCGGAGGCCGTCGACCAGCCGAAGATCGTCCGGATCGTCGGGCGCGGCGGCGAGGGCATCGGCTACGAGGACGAGAACCCCGTGACCGACCGCCGCCACGAGGCGCTTTGGGTACGCTCCGGCCTCGGGCAGGGCCGCGGCCGGCCCGACTTCGCCCGGCTCAACTCGCTCCGGCAGAAACGGGCGATGCGGTACAGCCTGTGCCAGGTATGCGGAGAGTCGGTTCTGGACTCGCGGGCCGACGAGCGGACCCTGCACCTGATGGGCGCCGCCGTCCCGATCGCCGAGGGGGAGACCACCGCCGCACCCCCTCTACACCCGACCTGCGCGATTGAGTCGATTGATACGTGCCCGCACCTGCGGCGAGGGTTCGCCGCCGCGCTCGTTCAGTACACCCCGCTGTGGGGAGTGGCCGGAGTGCTCTACGACCCGGTCACTCTCGCTCCGCTCCCCACCCCTGGGAAGCGGCCGGACGACCTCGCGCACGTGCACATCGGTGACAAGCGGATCCGGTGGACGCTGGCCAACTTCACCGTGGTCAGCCTCCACGGCATCACCCCCGTGTCCCTGGAGGAGCTCCACGCGATGGCGGGGGAAGACGCACGGCGTGAAGTGACCAGCGGCCAACGGCAACGGGTGGGCGCGACCTAGTCTCTGCCCGGCGGCCCGGGGCCGATTCGGCCTTAGCCCGCGGGCAGAGCACAACTCCCGGCGCGGGGTGGGGCAGACACCGTTTCCATCCCCACGGCGCTCTCCCGCCCCGCGCCGGGCCCTGACCCACCAGCTCCCAGACGAAGGGATGACGACGTGCACCAGCTCGTTGCGGCACCGTTCGGAGGGCGGCGCCTCATACTGCGGCCGGGCAGCACCAAGGCCGTGCAGCTCCCACACGCCAAGTTCGAGGAACTGCGCACCCTCGCGGCGATTTCCGACACGGTGCCCCAGTGGCTCGTCGACGCCGTACGCGCGCAGTGGCACATAGACCTGGCCGGCCGAAGCATCGGCGACGTCCTCCTGGTCCGCGAGGCGGGGCCGTACGCGTTCAGCCGGGCAACGTGGGAGCTCAACCTCGGCTGTGACTACGACTGCATCATGTGCTACCTCGGCGAGAAGCGGTTCGAGGGCCTGGACATGACGGGCAAGCGGAAGCTGCTTGCCGTCATGCGCGACGTGGGCGTGATCTGGTTGCAGATGACCGGCGGCGAGCCGCTCATCGACCCGGACTTCCCCGAGGCGTACCAGCACGCCTACGAACTGGGCCTGATCATCGAGATCCTGTCGAACGGATCTCGGCTGCACAAGGACCACATCCTCAAGCTGCTGGTCGCGAATCCGCCGGCGAAGCTGACCCTGAGCGTGTACGGAGCGACGGCCGAAACGTACGACACGGTCACCCGGAACCGCGGCGCGTTCGACCGTTTCCGAGAGGGCCTGGACAGCGCCCTCGCCGCGGGACTGAACATCGACCTGAGCCTGATCATCGTCCGGGAGAACGCGCATGAGGTCGAGGCCATGCGGGACTGGGCCGGGCAGCTCCGCGTGCCGTTCCGCGAGTACGCGAACATCTCGCCGACGATCCACGGCACCGCCGAGCCGCTGCCGTCGCAGTCACCCCAGTACCTCACCAATCGGGCACCGTTCACCGGCTGCCCCGCCGGCGTGACGTTCTTCCACGCCGACCCATTCGGGCGGGCCTCCATCTGCAAGGTCGGCCGCAAACCGAGCATCGACCTGATCGCCGAAGGCGTGGAGGGTCTGGCCCGACTCGGTGACATCGCCGAGTCCCTCATGCTTCGCACCGGAGGATGCAACGGCTGCAAACTGTCCGGCGCGTGCCGGGTGTGCAGGCCGATGGCGAAGGTCTTCCAGGAGGCGAAGGCACCACTGGTCAACTACTGCCAACACGGAGAGAGGTAAGCGCTATGCCTGCCGTAATCGTCGAGATCACGCGCAAGCCGGAGCCCATCGTGGAGGATCCGGAGGCGGTCGTCCTGGTCGCCAACCTTGAGGAGCTGCTGAAGGGCAGTCTCCCCGGCTGCGGCGACGACAACCCGTACAACTGAACCGAACCACCCTGCTGGGGCCACGTGCCGGTGCGCGGCCCCAGCGTCATTCCCCCATTGGAGGCTCAAATGCCCACCCCGCGTCTGACCGAACTCCCGGACGAGGTACTCCGGTTGGTCGAGAAGGCCAGCGGTCCGGCTGTCGATGTCGGGACCGTGAGCGCCGGCCTTAACAGCGCCATCGCCGCTCGCGTGCGCACGACCGAACACACGCTGTTCGTCAAGGGCCTGCCGCTCGATCACCCCCGCGTCTGGACGCAGGACCGCGAGGCGGGCGTCAACCCATACGTGCGGGACGTCGCCCCCAAGCTGCACTGGCACATGGAAGACGACGGGTGGAGTCTCCTCGGCTTCGAGTACGTCACCGGGGAGCACGCCGACTTCACGCCCGGGTCACCCGACCTCCCCGCCGTCGTGGCCACCATGACGCGCCTGGCCGAGGTCCCGTCCCCGAGTATCGAGCTGAAGTCCATGCCCCACCGGCTCCGGAAGTACGTCGACGACCCGGCCGACCTGTCGTGGTTCGCCGGGAACAGCCTGCTCCACACTGAATGGAACCCCCACAACATCCTGATGACGAACCGCGGCGCCCTGTTCGTCGACTGGGCATGGGCGTCCCTCGGCGCCGCCTGGATCGACCCCGCGCTGTGGCTGCTGTGGCTCATCGCCCACGGCCACACGCCCAGCCAAGCCGAGGGCGAGGCCGCCGCGCACCCGGCATGGGAGCTGGCCCCGCCCGCCGGGCTCGACGCCCTCGCCCTCGTCCAGCGCCGGCTGTGGGACTCCATCGCGCACCAGAGCCCAGACGACTGGGCGAGGCCCATGCAACGCGCTGCACAGACCTGGGCCGAGCACCGGACCGGCAAGCTTTGATCCCGGGTCCCGATGCAGAGGACCAGCGCGCCGTTGAACTGCGAGCTGCAGAGCGCGGGACAGGCAGGAAGCGTCGTGGTACCGCGAGCGCCGGCAAGAGCCGAAGCTCGTCCGCACCGGACTGGTGCTCGTCGTCGACGAACGGGCCATCTCGCGGCGCCTGTCCGCGGACAGCGGCATGGGGGCTACATCTGCGTCGACACCGCCGCGGGCGTCCCGCACCTGCGCGACGCTCTCACCAGGCGCTCCGGCTTCCCGGACGTCAGGGTGCCCCCGCAGCCGCTGCCTGGGCGGGGAGCAGGGGGCGCTTCATTCCAGCGTGCCTAACCGCTCAACGAACGCGCGGAGCCTCAGGAACCTCCACATCGCAAGGCACCGTCCAGGGCTTGAAGCCTTCACGCCGACAGGTGAAGACGAGGCGCATGGGCTCGTTCAGCCACTGGTCTCGCCAGCGGGCATCCCCATCGTTTCCTTCCTGCCAGTGGGGCGGCCTGGTGCGCTCGATGCTGAACGGGCGTCCCTTGCCTACTTCCAGGGCGAACGGGGCGACAGACTTCCCGTTGACGTCAGCACCGTCGGCCCCGTGCGTGAAGCGGAGCGGGCCCCACACCTGGCCATCCAACTCCTGTTGGGTCGGGCCGCCGGGAAGGCGTGCGACCCGCGACATGTCGTCGCTGGGTGCGATCTCTATGCGGATCTCGTCCAAGTGCCGCAGAGGAATCGGGCCCACCAGCCGCACGCTGAGGGTTGCTCGATCGCCTTCTCCCCGGTCGATGGCGACCTGGAACTGGGGCAACAGTTCCGCGTGCCAGCGGTCCTGCTCAATTCGGGCCAACGTCTCTGCGGTCTTCGCAGAGCGGCGTGCAGCCAGCCACGCGCCAGCCGTAGCAGCCGCGCTGAGCGCGGCCGTGGAGAAGGTGGCGATCTCGCCCCATGGGATGTCCATGCGCCAGGAATGTAGCCCGAGTTGACAGGGCATCCCTTCCGCCGGCAGGTACGTGTACCGGTCTGTCAGCGAGATCTGACAGCCCAGCAACTAGCGCATGATCGTGGCACGTTACCAACAGCAGCCACGTATAATTTCCATTATACGTGGCTGCTTGACCGGGCTGCCCTGTAACGGGCACAAGCCCCTGGCCAAGGGCAGCGGATACTGGGGGCGTTCCGTGAGTGACGAGCTGGTGGAGGCAGTCGACGCCGAGTTGGTCGACAAGGTCAGCTTGCTGCCGACTCTCGCCGAGCCGACCGCCCCGGCACGCCCCCTGGTCGACCGGCACACCGTCCTCCGGCCGGGAGAGCTTCCCGTCACCGAACGGCCGACGTACACCGCGCGCGACTTGTACGTCTCCGATCAGACCGCCCGCCGCATCGACAAGGCGTCGGCGCCGGCGAACACCGACAAGAACTATCGCAGCCAGCGCGGCATCTTCGAGCGCTGGTGTAACGAGATGGGCCGCGTGGCGCGGCCGTGCACGACGGCCACATTCATCGAATACGTCGCCAGCATGATCGCCCGCGACTACCGACCGAATACCATCGGGACCCATATGTCCGCCATTCGTACGTGGCAGCCGGAGGACGCCCGGCCGGGAACGAAGGTGGCGCGCGGCATGCTCAACGAGTACCGCAAGACGTGGGGCAGGCGGCACCGGGTGAAGAAGGCGCCGGCCATCACCGACGACATGTTCCGCGCCATGGTCGCCGCCTGCGACCAACGCCATCCCATCGGCGTCCGCAACCGGTGCGCGCTCGTCCTTGGCCGCGGTGCCCTAAACAGGCGCATCGAACTCGCCGACCTGCTACAGGCCGACGTCGACGTGGAAGAGGACGGCGTCGCCCCGTGGATCGCCACTTCCAAGACCGACCAGCAGGCCAAGGGCGAGGAGACGTTCATCCCCGTCTGGGACGAAGACCCCCTGATCAACCCGGTCTACGCAACTCGGGAATGGTTCAACATGCTCCACCGGCTCGGCGCCCGCGACAGCGCATTCTCCCGAGCACTCACCGTCGTCGGCACTCTGCAGAACCGCTCCACTGCCGCCGTCCGCGGCGACCACGTCTCCGGCGACGCCATCAACGACTGGGTACGCAGCTGCGCATACACGGCCAGCCTGCCCAACTGGCAGGGGATCACAGCCCACGGCCTCCGCCGCGGCGGAGCACGGGCCATCGCTGACGCCGGGGGTGACCCCACCAGGCAGGGCCGGTGGAAGCCCGGCTCCGCCGTGGTGAAGAAGGAGTACCTCGACCGCGCCCTCGCACGGAGCGAGAATCCGTGGCTGAGGGTGGGTAAGGGCAGTAGGGAGATCCCATAACAAGATCGGCGCTACGCTCCACTTCCACACCAAGACGGGGGCAGTGTCGGACTGGTACCCAGTCGTAGTGCGGAGGGGTCGCAGAACCGACTTTTAGAACACCATCGCCCGCCTCACCGATTTCGCCGACGGCGGGCGTTCACCTACAGAGGGCTCGGCGAGTGCGATGAGCTAACCGATCTGGCCGCGACGGGTCTCCAGCAGGGAGGACAGCTCTTGTCCGGGCGGCCAGCTTCGAGGTATCAGGAGACTCCCCGAGCCCACTTTGAGAGCGACGTGCACGATTGCCACGCCAGTGCGCGCTCCCGGCGCCCTGCAGTGGATCAGGCTTCCGCGAAGCGAGCGAAGAACTCGATCTCGGGCTCCGAGATGCGCCGCGGACTGCCCGTGTTCAGGTTGTACGCAGCCATTTTGGTCGTGGCCTCGGCGTACGTGTGGTCAGCGTCTCGGATCGCGTATCCAAGTTCGAGTCGTGCTCCACGGCAGCTGACGACCCATACGTCCACCTCGATGGGCTCCTCGCGATACACGAGGGGAGAACGGTAGTTCACGACGGACTGGCTGACCACGAAGGCGCACTGGCGTCGCTCGGTCTCGCCGGCGGGCAGCATGTCATGGAACATCCGCGTCCGCGCTTCCTCCATGTAGCGGAGGAACAGTGCGTTGTTGACGTGCCCGTAGCTGTCGGCGTCGGCCCAGCGCAGCGGGAGCGGATAGGTGTATTTCGGCATGTGGGTCTTCCTTTGCAGACGGCGGGGGTTGGGCAGAGGGCGCACGCCGGAAGCCGCTGGCAAGGCAGCCTCTAGGGGGACGCCAGCCGGTCTAGGTCTGTTGTCCTGCCTGCCGGGTATTCGGCTCGTCGGCGTCGAGCATGGTCAGGACCTCGCGCAGGACCCGCTGCTCGTTCTCGCGCTCTTCGAGGAGCTGTCCGATGCGCGTGGCGGCCGCGTCGGCTTCGGCCGGCAGTGCGGCGCGGACCAGTGGGAGCATTTCGGCGCGGCCCGCTCCGTGTACGGCTTCCCTCGACACCCGCGCCAAGACGGTGGCGGGCGAGACGTGGGTGACGGACCAGCAACCGACCGCTTCTTCCACGGCCCACACCACGGTGCGCTGGTCCGGTGAGAGCGTCAGTTGTGTGTCGGGGCCCACGACCTTGCTGATCACCGGCATCGGAATGCCGTTCTCCCCCGCAAGCGCGGCCGCCTCTTGTGCGGTCGCCACGACGGTGCGGGACGCGAGGGCCGCCGCCTCCCGCCGCCAGCGGGTTGCGGTGTCTTCGGCCAGGCGATTCTGCGTGTGCCGCTGGGCTGCTTCCACATCGTCCTGGTTGGCAGTGGTGGCGGCCCAGGCGTTCCGGGTGCCTCCGAGCGCGTCGTGCTCCTCCTCGCCGCCCTCGACCCAGGTGATCACGACGAAGCGGCACTCGGGCAGGGACGCCGGGTAGAGGACGTGGCTGACGACCTCGACGGTTTCCCAGTCGAGGGTCGGCACATTCATCCGGAAGACATGGCCGTCGCGCGTTTCGCCCATGTCGTGCTCGTTTTCCCAGACGTGGCGGGCGTCGGGGTCCTTCTTGACCTTTTCGATCAGCTCGCGCAGCTCGGCGTCGTCCGGCTTGGTGGCCTGGGCGAACTTGAGCATCTTCACGTATGCCGAGGCGTGCATGTCCCAGTCCTGATACTGGGTGCGTGCCTCGGGCGCCGTGAGGGCCCAGAGGATGAGGTTCGCCCCCGGCTCCATCACCCAGGGCCACCACTCGGCCATGGCGGTGTTGAAGCCGAGGATGTTCCAGTGCTGGTCGCACAGATAGGCGGGGCTGGGCATCTGCCGGTCGATGAGCAGCCGCAGCGCCTTCTGCAGCTCTGGTTGGCCGGCGCCGCGCGGCGGTATCAGGTTCGAGCCGATGTTGTACAGCAGGAGCGCATGGCGCTCCTCGCGGTCCAAGCCAAGCAGGATCGACAGGGACTCGCACTGCGCAGGAGTGAGCCGTGGCGGCGTCGCACCCTTTTCGATCTTGCGGTAGGTGCGCTCCCCCATGCCCAGGGCCTTGGCCGCCCTGGCCTGCGTGACGCGTGCATCCCTGCGCCACCGGCGCAGCAGCGCACCGAAGCCCATGTACTGGCCGGCGGGCTGCTGTCCGCCGCCACTCTTCCTGGAAATGCCTTCGTCCGCACCGTCGTTACCGCTTTGGTCGTGTCCGTTTGCGACCACGAGAAACCTGCCTTACGCCTCTGAGGGGACTCTCATTTCCCGGGCACATAAAAGGGCCCAGCACACATGTGCTGGACCCCGCCCGGAGTCCCCCCGCCAGGAACAATACGCAATTTTCAAATGATCTTGACCATCTGTGGAGTGGGCCACAAATCGCACCCCTTACACTCGTTCAACCTCGAACAACTTATGTCCGGCATGACGGGGCGTTCGCACTCGAATCGGACACGCCATCTGATCACTTAGCGACACCGAGTCGAAAATCGGCAAAACGTTGCCGGTTTTCATCGGACCGCTCCGCTGGCGGTCTAGACCACCTTATGTAATGCGTCGTCAAAATGACCAACTGTCGCCATTCCCCATACATGGAAAGCGACTTACGGGGCCGTAGGTCCACCTGTAGCCACACCCCGGCCGGGCGACCTATCCGAGTAAACCGGGCAAAAGATCACCGTTGACGCCTCTGATGAGGCTTGGCTTAAATCGCTCTGGCCAGCCGGTTCGACCGACCGGAGTGGCCTGAGGCACGAGGGGGACGCGATGAAGATCATCTCCGAGGACGTCGGAGCGATCACCTTGCTGCCTGTGTCCCGGTCGGCCACATCCAGCCGCGGGCGCAGGTGGAGACGACCTCCCGTGCGACTTGTGGAGAGTCCTTCAGCAAGGTCTAGAGCTTGACGCAGGGCATGCATATGTTCGTCGTCCCCCGCCGACTACCCGATCGCGACGGACGGCGATAGGAGTCACGTGCAGCAAACGCGATCCATCCGCGTGACATAGCCCTGAAAAACGGCGACGGCGCGATGGGAGCAGCAACTCCCGAACGTGGAGATTTACCCACCTTCACTGCACCGGACCTTTCCACGGGCGCCCCGGCGCGATCTAACTACGGAGGAGAGACTTAATGCCGCCTGCCCTGCACAGAAGGCCGGTGCCCACGGCCAGCGCGGCGTCCATCCTCGATTCCCCGCTCGGCGCCCTGCACGGACACAAGCCGATGGGCGTTGGCGTGCCCGCTCGATCGCCGATCGGGTACCCAACGAGCCCTGTGTCGCCTGGGCGTTGCCCACCTGCCTGATGGCGCGGACGAACGCCAGGCGCAACGCCGTTGCGCGGGCACCCTGCCCGGCGCGACATATGCGAGGAGCACAGCAGCCACCGGCGTCGGCGCCTCGCTCTGCGACTTGTACCGCGGTCTTGAGCTAAGTCTGGATCTTGTCGCGGCCCCTACATATGTTCGTCGTCCCTCGCCGGGCGCCTCGCCCAGTGGCTGACGTCAGAAGGAGCGGTATGCGGTTCACGCGAGCCAGCCGGGCTGGGTAGCCCGGAAAACAGCGGCGGCGCCCAGGAGGTGCAACTCCCGGACGCCGACCGCCGAATGGAACTCCTGCCTGTGCAAGGGCCGGAGACTTACCCACCTTCACCGCACCCGGGTCAATTCCACCTTCACGCCCCGGAGCGGATTCACTTCAGAGGAGAGTGTTGCATGTCCGCTGCCCTGCGCAAAAGGCCGTTCCGCGTGGCCTGCGCGGCAGGCCGCGTCCCTTCCGCCCGCTCTGGTCACGCGCCAGTCCGGCTGGGCTGCCTCCCGTGCCGTGGCGGAGGTGCGCTCTGATGGCACGCATCCGCACGATCAAGCCCGAGGCATTCGAGTCGGAAGACCTGGCCTCGGTCAGCCTCACCGCCGAGCGGACCTTCTTCGGGCTCCTGACCCAGGCCGACGACTCCGGTCGGCACCGTGACCATCCCGCCATCATCGCCGGGCGGTTGTGGGCGCTGCGTCCGGAGCACACCGCCACGCACGTCGCCCGTGATCTGGACGAGCTGGCCTCCGCCGGGCTGGTGTGCCGCTACACGGGATGTGACGGGCGGACCTGGCTGCACATCGTGACCTGGGACCAGCACCAGAAGATCAACAAGGCGACTGCTTCCCGCCTGCCGCGCTGCCCTGTTCACCAGGCCGAGCAGAAATGCGGCAAGTGCCAGGACGCGGCCTGCCCCAGCAAGCGGGCACATGCATCGTCTCCGGTGGCACTGACCCCTCCCGGAGGGCTCCCGGAGGACTCCCGGAGTCCGCAGGGAGGGCTCACCAGCCCTGCGGTCCACGGCGCCGACCCCCCGCAGCGCGCGCTGGAGCCCGAGGCGGCACCGGTCGACGCTCCTACGGGCACCAACTCGGCACCCCTGGATAAACCCGCAGCTCAGATGGCACTCCGGGAGGACTCCCGGAGGACTACGGGAGAGCTCCAGGAGCCCTCACGCCCTGGATCTAGGATCTTGGATCCTGGATCTTTCCTTACGGGGCGCGAGGCACCCGCGCCCGGCGCTCCCTCGGTCAAGGTCTCGGCCAAGCAGCTGGTGGCTGAGTACGTCAGAGGCTGCAACCGCCGCCCGCCGGAGGACTTCCTCGGTCATCTGGGCCGGAAGATCAACGCCCTGCTCGACGAGCGCTTCGAGGCCGGCGACATCCGCACCGCGCTCGACAAGCTGCGGGCCAAAGGGCTCAACCCCAGCGTCCTGCCAAGTCTGGTGAACGAGGTCGTCAATGCCACGCCGCAGGCCACCTCGGCGCTGTCGTCTGCCTCCGGCGCGGGGCCCTGGGCCAGCACCGCAAGTTCCTACACGCCGTACCTGAACCCCACCGCCGAGCCGACGACGTTTGGAGGCCGCCTGTGACCCGCTCCCGCTACGCCGACCCGCAGCCCGCGATCTCCGAGCGGCTGCGGGCCCGCCTGGAGGCCAAGCTCGCCGAGCGCGGCCTGGACCTGGACCGCCCGCTGCCGGACACCCCGGAGCCGATCCCGGCCCTGGAAGCCGCCCAGGCGCGCATCCCGGTCGACTACCGTGCCGCCGTGCCCGAGCACCCGGACGTCGCCGCGTGGGTGCGGTCCGTCGCTGGCAACGCCGTGGCGCCGAATGCCGAGGGCCGCAACCCGCACTACGGCACGGCTGGACGCCGGGAGATCACGCACGGGCCCAGCCTGCTGCTGTGGGGCTCCACCGGCGCCGGCAAAACGCACCAGGCGTACGGCGCGATCCGCGCGCTGACCGCAGCCGGATGCGGGGTGAACTGGTACGCGGCCACCGCCGCCGACCTGTACGCCGACCTTCGACCTCGCGCCGGCGTGGACCCCGAGCACCTGCTGCGGCGGATCATGCGGATCCCGCTACTGCTGCTCGACGACCTCGGGGCGGCCAAGCCCAGCGAGTGGACCGAGGAGATCACCTTCCGGCTGGTCAACTGGCGCAGCCAGAACCAGCTGCCGACGATCTTCACCAGCAACATGCCGCCCGTCCGCACCAGCGAGACCCCGGCGCGCCAGGCGGTGCTGCGCGACAAGGTCGGCGACCGCGTGCTCTCCCGCCTGTCCGGCATGTGCACC
The DNA here is from genome assembly GCF_044455405.1 of Streptomyces sp. NPDC051243. Lineage (NCBI taxonomy): Bacteria > Bacillati > Actinomycetota > Actinomycetes > Kitasatosporales > Streptomycetaceae > Streptomyces > Streptomyces sp. NPDC051243. Next base: position 34,257 of record NZ_JBITES010000011.1, read on the forward strand.
GCCGTCGAGTTCACCGGCCCCGACCGCCGCTTCCAGCGCCGCTGACCCGCTCGCGCGCCACCAATCCCCCCCCCACCGTGCGGCCCTGCCCCGCCACACCCTGCCCCGCCTCGCCGTACACCGCCGCACCACGGTGCTGCCCCTCCCGCCCTCCCCGGCGAGGCGACCCCGGAGACTTCCTTGCGCCACATCACCACCAACAACTCCCCCGCACCTGACCTGCGGGGAATCGCCGACCACAGCTGGCACGCCAGGGGTTCATGCCACGGCATGGACCCGGAGGATGCCGACGAGCTGTTCTTCCACACGCCCCGGGACCACCAGGCCATCGCCGAGGCGAAGCGGACCTGCGCCACCTGCCCTGTGAAGAAGGACTGCTTCAACTACGCGATCGACAACCAGATCCGCTACGGCATCTGGGGCGGTCTGACCGCCAAGGAGCGTCGGCCCTGGCTCAAGAAACTCAGCGAGCGCCTGGACTACGGCCACGTGCGCGCCGTCCTCCAGGGCCGCGACGTTTACCTCAGCACCGCGGAGCGCAGCACGTTCATCCACCACGCCAACCTGCGCGGTTGGAGCCCGGAGCGCGTGGCCTACCTCCTGAGCGCCGACCTCGACTGGATCCGCGACCTGATGCGCGAGGCCGGCCACGTCGTCGAGGACCGGGACCGCTTCTGGGATCTGGACGAGGACTTGGACCAAGACCGGGACGAGGACGACGCCCACGAGAACCTGCCGGACGACGAGGACGCCACGCCCGACGATCGCAGCCGGCTGCAGACCCACACCCTGATCTCCTCGCTCGGAAAGGCTGCATGACCCCCACCGCTACACGCCCCGCCGTCGCGCCGGTCGGAGCCTGGGACCGCCTCGCCATCGTGGCCCTCGGCTTCGCCGGATGCGCCCTCAGCTACGACGCCTTGCGGCAGATGGCTGTCGCCATCCACGTCCGCGGATTCCTCACCTACCTCTTCCCGCTCGTGATCGACGGCTTCATCGCCTACGGGGTACGCGCCCTGCTGGTGCTCTCCGCAGCCCCAGCGCTGGCGCGGCTGTATGTCTGGACGCTCTTCGGCGGTGCCACCGCCGCGAGTATCTGGGCCAATGCCCTGCACGCGGTCCGCCTCAACCAGCAGACCACTCACGCCGCTCTGCGTCTGAGCGACACGGTCGTCGCGGTGCTCTCCACCCTCGCCCCGCTCGCCCTGGCCGGCGCGGTCCACCTCTACATCCTCATCACCCGCCACCACCCGGGCGCCGGAGCCCCAACGGACCACGCGGGCGAGGCTTCCAAGAAGCGGACCACGAGTCTGGTCCGACGCCTGTGGACCAAGGTTCGCCGCCAGAGCGGAAGACGGCGGACCACGGACCAGCCCACCGAACCCACCCCCGCGGATCACGAGGCTCCCGCTCCGGACCAGCGGACCACCCCCGCCCCGGACTACGCGAATTACGACGCGGACCAACCGGCGGACCACGACGAGGACCAGGGCACGGACCACCCGGCGGACCACGACACACCTGCCGTGGACCGACGGACCGCCTCTGGTCCGCAGGCCACACGCGAAGAGCGGACCAGCGACGCCGCAGGTCAAACGACTGACGGTTCGTCCCCTCCGGTGGACCACATCCAGGCGGGCGAGAAGCACGGACCAGTCGAAGAGCCTGGTCCGGCGACCGCGGACCAGGGCTCTCCGGCGGACCAGGACCACTTGCGGGCCTCGGGCCACACAACGCGGACCGCGGACCAGCCCACCGGCCCTACCCCCGCGGACCACGACGCCCCGGCTCCGGACCTGGACGCGGACCAACCGACGGACCAGGGCGAGGACGACTCCTCCGGCGGATCGCAGGGGGCGCGGACCACGGACCAATGCGCCTCGACCACGCCGCGGACGAACCCTGCGGACCAACCGACGGACCAGGACGACGAGGTCTCCTGGGAGGTGAAGGTCGAGGTCGCCCGCAAAGCCGCGCTTGAAGAAGGTCGGATGACCCGCCGGGCCATCCGACCGCACCTGCGGCGCAACAACATCAGCGTCAGCAACGCGCTGTTCAGCGATCTGCAGGCCGCCTTGTACGCGGACCCGACGCTCGCTCACCTGCCCCGAGACACGAGGAAGACCCGATGAAGACCTGCGAGCGCTTCCAGCGCCTCAAGAGCGGCTACGAGCAGGACATCGCGTTCCTGCGTAACCACTCGCAGCGCAGCACGGGCACGACAGCGGCGAAGACGAGCGCGACCAACGCCCTCGCCATGAAGTCCCGCATGGCCAAAGCCCTAGGCCGACACTTCGACCGCTGCCCGATATGCGGCTGACAGAGATGTAACCGCAGGTCAACCGCCCTATCCACCCCTGCGACCCGGTGGCCCGGCTAGATGCCGGGCCACCCTCGACCCTGAAGGGCCCGCCATCCGTTCCCGCAACACCCGCACAGCGATCTCGACCGCAGCCGAAGCGAGCGCCTGGGCAGAGGTCCTGGTGGGCCACCGCCTCCTGCACGCAGCCCTCCGGACCCCGAACGGTCAGTGGCTCGTGCAGACCTCCGCCGAGGCGCCCGTCCGCGTCCTGGACGGACCCGCCGCCATGGTCGGCCTCGCCGCCCATATCCAGCACCACACCCGTACAACGAGGAACCGCGCCCGATGACGAAGCCGAACGAACCCCAGCCCCACAACCCCAACGAGCCTGTCACCAACTCGGTCTCGCCGGGAGCAAGTTGGGGCGGAAGCGTAGCTTCCGCCGACCCCGCCCCGAAGGGGCCGGGGTCGGACCTGCACCAGGGGGCGCAGGTCCGGCAGGCTTCGACCGAGGGCGGACCGAGGCCAGGGGGGAACAACCAGCCGAACCGCCGCCGTCGCCGCTCATCCGCCGCACCGCGTGCCCGTCAGCGTCCGCGCCAGCCGCGCGAGAAGAAGCGTCTGCACCAGCCCAATGCACGCTTCAACGATGAAGAGTTCGCCCTGATCAAGTCCGCCGCTGCCCAGACGAATCTGTCTGTCGCCGGCTTCCTCGCCCGCTCCGCCCTGTGCGCCGCCCGCGACGTTGACCGCACCGCCGCCGAGATAGCCGACGACCGCGCAGTGATCACCGCCCTGTTCGACTCCCGCCGCCGTCTCGGCTGGGCGGGCAGCAACCTCAATCAGGCCGTCAAGGCACTCAATTCCGGCGCCGACGCACCGCAGCTCGAGACGGCCATCGCCGCTGTCCGCGCGGCGGCCGACCGCGTCCACGAAGCCGTATCCCAACTCATCGCCCGCCAGCAGAACTCGGCATGAACCCGGCATGATTCCCAGCATCAACGACCCGGGCGACGACACCGCCGGTCTCCTCTACTACCTGTACGGCCCCGGACGTGCCGAGGAGCACGTCGACCCGCACCTCGTCGCGTCCTTCGACGGCCTGGCGCCCGACCCAGGGCGCAGCGCTGACTTCCACCGCGCCGTCAAGGATCTGGCAGGGCTCCTCGACCAGTCTGTCGAGGCCCTCCCTCCACGCTCCCGCCCCGCCCTGCCCGTGTGGCACACCTCGGTGCGCGCGGCTCCCGGCGACCGCACGCTAAGCGACGACGAGTGGGCGAACATCGCTCGCCGGGTTGTCGCGGCCACCGGTATTGATCCAGGCGACGGGGAACCCGGCTGCCGCTGGGCGGCCGTACGCCACGCGGACGACCACATCCACATCGTCGCCACCCTCGTGTGCGAGGACGGAAGCCGCCCCGACGACTTCCGCTCCGGCAAGCGCGCCCAGGCGGAATGCCGTCTCATCGAGAAGGAGTTGGGCCTGACCCTGGTCAACGAAGGTGACGGAACCGCTGCCAAGCGCCCCACCAGCGCGGAGCGCCACAAGGCCGAGCGCCAGGGCCGGGAGCAGACCGCCCGCGAGGAACTGCGTGAGACGGTCCGCCGCGCGGTGGCCGGCGCCGCCAGCGAGGAGGAGTTCTTCGACCGGCTGGCCGCGGCCGGCCTGCTCATCCGCAAGCGCGTCGCGCCCTCCGGTGATCTGCTGGGCTACACGGTGGCGCTGGTCGATGACCGCAACGAGGACGACGAACCGGTCTTCTTCGCGGGCTCCACGCTCGCCCCCGACCTGTCCTTGCCCCGCATTCGTGAACGCTGGTCCGCCGCACAGCAAGCCCCCGCTCCCGAGATCCGCGCCGGCACACCGAGCGGTCCGGCACAAGCTCGGCGCCGCGCGGCAGCCGCCGCCTGGCAGGCGATCCTGATCATCGACCACGGCAACGACCAACAGATCGCCGCGCACATCGCGGCGGCCGGGGAGGTCCTCGACGCCCTCGCCAAGACCTCCGCCGCCCACACCCGCAAACAACTCCGGGACGCGGCACGGGCTTTCGAGCGGGCCTCCCGCTCCCACGTACAGGCCGAGCGCGGTCACGACCGCGCGTTGCGCCAGGCCGCCCGCGACCTCGTCTACGGCGGACCCGCCCTTGGCCGCGGCGAGGACGGCGCCACCACCGCCATGGTGATCGACATGGTCGCCTTCCTGGTCATCGCCGCAGCCCACTGGCACGGCAGGAAGAACCACGCCCAGCAGGCCGCTGCCGCCCGCCAGGCCGCCGAACACCTGCGCGTGGCCTACCAGTCCGCCGCCCACCACCCGATGGCCGTGCTGCGCCACCGTGGCCTCCGACTCTCCCAGCCGCTCCAGCGCCGCCAAGCCGCACACCTGCGCCAGGCGGTGCCGGAGCTGGCCGAGCAGATCCTCGCCGAGCCCGGCTGGCACGCACTCGCTGCGACCCTCGCCGACGTAGAAGCCGCCGGCCACGAGCCAGCCACCCTGCTCGCCGAAGCCGTCGGGCGACGCGAACTGGACACTGCCGACTCGGTCAGCGACGTACTGGTGTGGCGGCTGCGCCGCATGGCGGACCTGCCCGCCGACGCGTCCACCATGCCCGAGGTCGACGCCACCGCGCCGCAGGGCGCCGAGCGCCCAAAGCGGCCCTCGACAGGCCACAGCAGTCGGCCCAGGAAGCCGAAGTGATTCCTGAATCTGCAAGTTGCAGCAGGTCAGAGACCTGGGGCACTCTCCGTGTGGCCGATCAACGACGAAGAGGGGGACAGATGCTTCGACGACGTGCCAACCGCGAGTTCCGCGAGGCCCATCTCGCCGGCCAGGCTCTGCTGGAGATGCACGCGACCTGGGCGGCGCCCGACTTCGTCAGCCCGGCCGCCGAGCCGGCGCCGATCGCCCAGGACGGCGGCGGCCCCGAGGACGTACCCGACTTCCCGCCGCCGGACCTTCGCGTGCCCTCGCGCCACGAGGTCGAGGGGTTGATGATGCGCTGGGAGCAGCCGCTCGTCATCAACGGCGAGGTCCGCGAGTGCCCGCAGTGCGCCGCGTACCGGGACTGGATTGTCTTCAGCATGCGCGACGACACGATCTGGCTGCGCTGCCGGGCAGGCCACAACACCGCCGAGCCGCGCCTGGACCCAGCCTGGTACAACCGCAACTCCGGTCCCGTGGACCACTTCCACCCCACCCTGGACGACGGCCTGCGCCACCTGGGCCACTGACCACCCGTAACCCCTACCCGCCGGCAGTGGCTCGTGTGTCGGCCCAGTCAGACCCGTCCGCTCCGCACACCAAGGGGTTCGCATGCGTCACCACACCACGACCGCCCTCTTCCTGACCGCACTCGCCCTTACCGCCTGCTCCGCCGACCCTTCCGGCACCTCGCCGACGGCGGCCTCCTCGCCCCACGGTGGAAGCGACGCCGCCGACGCCAAGCCGCTGTCCTCGGCCGCGCTGAGCAAGCGGCTCCTGACCGAGCAGGACCTCGGCGAGGGCTACGTCCGTAAAGCCGAGCGCGCTCAGCACAACGACGACGTCACGGTGATCGGCTGCCCCGCCCTCGACAAGCTCGGCGGGCACGCGGCGACCAGCCAGAGCCTCGACTTCGCGCACAAGGCGAAGGCCGCGTTCACTTACAGTGGCGGCAGCGACTCCGAGGTGAGCGAGGAGCTGTACAGCGACACAGCCAACAAATTGTCCGACGGCGTTGGCCGCATCTTCGACGCGATGGTCTCCTGCCCCGAGTACCAGGTCGTCTCGGGCAGCACTGCCATCGACATGACCACTCAGACGACCACCGCTCCCAAACTCGGCGACGAGCAGTGGAGCCAGCTGCTCGCCTACTCCGCCGGTGGTCAGCGCAGCGTCGTCAAGCAGACGGCGATCCGTAGTGGCACCGTCCTGATGGTCGTCTCCGGCTCGCCCGGACTCGTGGACACGTATCTGAACAAGGCGTTCGCCAAGACCAAGGCCGTGTCCTAGCCCGCAGTCGTATCAGCGGCCCCGCAAGCGCGTCTCGCTGGCGGGGCCGCGCCTTGTTACGGCGCGGGCGGGCGTCGGCTCCGAGCGTCTGCGGAGAGAGAACTGGGCCCCTCTATGGCATTTGGCCGGTTCCTGGGTTGATGGCCACGGTGTCGAACTTGGCGGCTCCGACGCACTCTCGTACGGCAAAAGCCCGGTGACCAGGCCATTGAGGCTCGGCCACCGGGCTGGGATGGGTCGGGGCGATCTACGGAACGAACGCTGTGGGCTGAAGCAGCACATCGGTCACGTGCGAGGGCCGTTGGAAGGCCACCACACGGTCACGGTGCACCCGTACGTCGGCGAGCCGGTCGTCGGTCAGCAGGTAGACGACGAGATCCCGGTGGCTCTCCCGGATACGGTCGGCCGCGGCCACGACGTGATGCGTCTCGGCGCACCCCGACAGCGAGTAGGCGTCGCCGGGTTGCAGAGCACCGGCCCGGTCGTCGAAGACGTCGAGGCCGCGCGTTCCTGTCGCTGATGCGACCAGCGAGCGCGTTCACGGGCCTGGGGAAGCGTGTAGGTCTGGCGGGCGACCTCGGCATGTCCCGCACTCGTGGGAGGCGTCGGAGTTGGGGCCGGCGAGCTGCTGCGCGCACCAAGAGGTGCCCACGAGCGCATCACGGCGGTAGCCCGTGACGAGGTTGTTCCGCCCGCTCGCGGCCCACAGGGGACACTGTCGTCCACAAGGGACGGCTCGCCACTGGGCAGGACCAGCTCGCCAACGGTGTGGCGGAAGCGGTCGAAGGCGGCGCTGAGTCCGGTGCAGTTGGCACACACCTCGCCCGCGGTGGATGACCCGTCGTCGAGCGGCTTGCCGCAGTAGCCGAGCAGGTGCCCCGAGATCGGCCAGTGCGCAACGGCGCTCTTGCCCGCGCCTGCGGCAGGGCGGAAATCCGGTTCGCCTTCGGAGTGCGGCAGCATGGTGAGGATGAGCCAGGCGCGGGTGCAGCTCTGGCACAGGGTGTGCGCGGTGTTCTCGCCGATGGGTTTGAGGTCGGGCGAGTGGGTGGCGCACACGGTCAGCGGCTGGGTGGCGTCGAGCAGGACAGCCGTAGTGGGCGGTGCCGTTCGTACGGCCGATGGCGAGCCGGATCAGCGACAGGGGCAAGGGACCTCCTTGGGGGTAAGCGGCGGGGAATCGGTCAGACGCGTACGGCGCACAGGCCGTCGTGGTCGGTGGCGAGGGCGCAGTCGTCCTCGCAGGGGTGGCCGGCACGGGCCGCGGGCGGTGTCGGCCCGTGTATGGCAGCCGATGCACCAGGCGCGCGCATCGGCGAGGTCGCGGTTACCGGCGAGGGAACCGACGGAGCCGCAGCGCTTGCGGCACGGCGCGTCGAAAGCGGGGAGGGGGTCCGCGAAGGACACCTCTTCCGGGACTGAGGCGTGAACGCGGCCCGCGGAGGTCTGGGCCCGGCCAACGTGCTGGGCCCTGCTGTCAGCAACGGTGGACGATGGTGAGGCGCTTCTCCGTGCTCTGTGGCAGCCGGTGGCGTGCCACCGGGACCGGGGAGGCGAGCGAGGCCGCGAAGACTGCGACCAGCTCGTTGGGGACGCTCGGGCTGAAGCTCGCGCACCACAGGTAGGGGGCACCGAACGTGGGCTCGGCCCATGCCTGCCAGCCCATCAAGTCCTCCCGCAGATCGGCGTCGGCGATCCGGTCCGGCAGCATCTCGAGCGAGATGTGCGAGGCGAAGCCGGGGTCCGTGGCGGCGGTGCCGGGGCGATCCACGTCACGGATCCAGCCATGCGCGCTCAGCGCCGTGACCACTGCCTCGGGCTCCTCGAAGCCTGTATCGGGCACCGCGCTGGCGTCGAGCGCGACGAGGAAGTCGTGAAGTGTCTCGTGCGGCAGGCCGGTGGTGAAGTACGCGTTCCACTGCACCAACGCGCTGGTGGCATCCGGGCGCGCGGAGATCTGCAGGGCCACCCGCAGGCCGCCGAGCGTGAACGGGCTGCTGGCCAGAATCCATTCGGCGCCGCGGAGCCTATCCGGGCTGACATACAGCAGGGTGTCGCGGGAGGTCGGCCACATGTGCCAGCCCAGGCCGGTGAGGGTGTCGCCGATTCGCTCGGCGAGGACGTCGTCGTCGCCAGCCAGATGGCGCGGGGTCACCCAGCGCAGAGCGTCCGGCGAAGCGGGGCGGGAGGAATTAGAGGGATGGTGCGGTTTCAGGGGCGCCTCCGTGGGCTCGGGAATGGTTCACTGCCCACCGCTGGGGCGGGTGCCGCGCCGTCTGCGCGGCGGGGCTTCGGTCGGCTCGTGCCAGGTCAGCGCGACCGCAACGTCGGGCGGGAGGGGGCCGAACTGCTCGGCTTCCTCCGGTTCGGTGAGGAACAGCACCGGATGACCCTGCTCGTCGCGGGCACCGGCAACGGCGCCCGCACGGTGGGCCATCGGGAAGTCGGGGTTGATGGCGAGCTGCACGACGGCCTCGTGGTCGCAGGCCGACAGCTGGTCGAGCAGGTCGCCGATGGTCGACTCCGGCAGCGCTTCCAGCGGCTCGGCATCCTTGGCTTCGGCGATGAACACCACCGGCCGGCTGGCGTCATCACGGGTGGGGACCACGCCGCCCAGGCGGCGGGCCGCGCGGGCGAAGGGATTGATCCACAGACGGACCACCACGTCGAGGTCGCTGGCGGACAGGCGATCCAGCAGGTCGCCGACGGTCAGCTCCGGGGCCAAGTACGTTCTCCTTGCAGTATCGGGCGCCCCACCAGGGGCCGAGGGCAGGGTAGGTGCCACATCTGAGCAGCGGGCCTGAGCCTCGCGGCGGCAGTGGGTTCACAGAGGGCGGGAGGTTGCCAGCACGCGCTGCACCGCGGCCGCGACGATCTCCGCCGGCGTTTCGGTGTCGAAGCGGACCCGGTAACCGGGGACCTTGGCAGTCCCGGTGACGGCGAGCGTCCAGCCGTCTCCTTCGGTGCCGGGGCGGCCGAGCGGGAAATGTCCGAGGTAGAAGCGGCCGTCCTTGCTGCTGATGTGGACATCGGCCCGGTCGTCCACGATGAGGTGGAAGAACTCCGCGTTGAACAGGTCGGTGACCATCGTCGCCTGGCCGGGACCCAGCCGCCACGAGCGCAGTCTCAGGGCCTCGGTAGTTGTGGAGAATCCTGGAGTGGACGCGTCCGCGGTCACAGGCATCACCTCTCTGACCTGGGGTTTCGGGAAGGTCGTCTACGTTGACATGCTCCTGGCGGCTTCCACCAGTCAGTTCGCGAACTTTCCTGTCTGCCAACGGCGAACTGTGGCCGCTGTTAACTGGTCGGCGGGTGTGCGCCATCGCCTACACCGAACTTCTCGTCGACTACAGCCCCTGCGGGGTGTTCCTCTTCGTTGTGCGTGTGCGCACCGCCGTCCGCCGTCGGCCCCGGCCGGGGTATCCGGATCTCCGTACTCCTCGCTGTCCGGGCACCGCTGGACGATGCCCTGGTTGCCTTCGACGATGCCCTACGACGGCTGGCTGCGGGACAGCGCGAGCATCACCGACACAGGACGATTCATGGATCCGCTCGCCGATCCCACCGAGTTTTCCGCTGGGTATGCCGAAGCCCCCGGAGTCGCGGGGGGGCGCGATTCCGGGGGCCGGGTTCGGGGGATGTGTTGTTACTGACCTTTCCGTTGAGTTGTCGGTCGGGTGACATCGCTAGATCCCTGCGCTATGCCGTGGCCATGAGGTATGCGCAGGGCGGTGGTTGCACGCCGCGGAGCCAGGTAGAGCGGGAGCGGGTGCGAATGCTGGCCGCCGACGGTTTCGCGCGGGGCGAGAAGAACACGGTGATCGCGAAGGAATTACGTGTCAGCGTCCGGTCGGTGGAGCGTTGGCGTCGGTATTGGCGGGAGGGCGGAAGAGGGGCACTGTGCACGTCGGGTCCGGCGAAGCGGCCGAAGGTCGGCGACCGTGACTTCGCTGTGCTCGAGCCGCTCCTGCTGGAGGGCGCGATGGCTCAGGGCTGGGCGGATGAGCGGTGGACGCTCTCGCGCGTGCACCTGCTGATCGCGGACCAGCTGGGGGTGTCGTTGTCGATCCGCGGGGTGTGGGAGTTGCTGCGGCGGCACGGCTGGTCGTGTCAGCAGCCTGCCCGGCGGGCCCTCGAGCGGGACGACGCGGCAGTGGCCGGCTGGGTGAAGGAGGCCTGGCCCAAGGCAAAGCCACCGCGGCGGCGCTCGGGGCATGGCTGGTCTTTGAGGATGAAGCCGCCGTCTCGATGACGTCGCACCGCGCACGTACTTGGGCGCCGAGGGGCGGGATGCCTGTGGTGCGGTTCAACGGCGCCTCTCGCGGTCGTATCTCGATGGCTGCCCTGGCCTGCTTCAAGCACGGTGAACGCAGTCGGCTGATCTACCGGCCTCGTATTCAGGGGCATCTCCGAGGTGATCATCGGGGCTTCACCTGGCAGGACTACCGTGACCTTCTCGTGCGGGCCCATCTGCAGCTCGGCGGCCCGGTCGTGGTCGTCTGGGACAATCTGAATGTCCACCGCTGTAGTCGATTACGGCAGTACGCGGCCGGGCACGACTGGCTCACCATCGTGCAGCTGCCCTCCTACGCACCCGACCTCAACCCGGTCGAAGGGATCTGGTCGTTACTGCGGCGCAGCAGCACGGCCAACGTGGTCTTCACCGACCGCGACCACCTCGTCCGAACGGCCGCAGCGGCATGCGCCGCATCCAACGACACCCCCACCTCATCGACGGATGCCTCGCCGAAACCGGCCTCTCGTTGGACCCGACAACTCAACGGAAAGGTCAGTAGCTCGCGGTGGAGCCGTTGTTGTCGGACTCGTCCGTACGGCGCCGACGGGAGATCAGGAGGGCGCCTGCGCCAGCAGTGAGGAGGACTCCGGCGCCGCCGATAAGCCACGCGGTGGCGTCGGCGCCGGTGTGGGCCAGGGAGCCGTCGGGGTCGGGGGCCGCACTGCTCGATGTGGTCTCGTCGGGAGCCGGGGTGTCGGTCTGCTTCTCGGTCGGCTCCGGAGTAGCAGGGGCAGCGGAGCTGCCGGACGTCGGCTTCTGCGTCGGCTTGCCGGTGGGCTTCTCGGTCGGTTTGTCCGAGAGGTCGGGGCTCGGCGGCGTCATGTGGGTCTTGGCGTTGGTGACGGTCACGGTGACTGAGTCGCCGGGCTTGGCGTCGAAGTCGCGCCGTTGCTTTTCGAGGCCGTATCCCTGGGGTGCCCGGGTCTGCATGGCCCAAAAGTCGGTGCCAGTGCGGTTGTTGACCGGGAGCTTGGCAGTGGTGGTGCCCTCGTCTCCGGTGGTCAACGTGAGGAGGGTCTTGTCGCCGGTGCCGATGTTCACGGTGGCGCCGGGCAGGAGCTTGCCGCTCTTGTCGTCCTTGGCCTTGAGCAGGACGGAGGCGGGCTTGAACGGGTCGATGATCGTGAGCGGGGCGTCGGTGCCGGGAGTGACGATGACGTCCTGGTCCTCGACGACGTCGTGCAGCGCGCTGCCGCTGGCAACCTCCTTGAGCCGGTAGACGCCCGGCGCCAGGTCCTTGAACACAAGGTGGCCCTGGGCGTCGGTCGTGCCGCTGGCGGTTTCCTTGCCCGTGGAGTCGCAGAGGGTGAAGGACGCGCCGGCGAGGACCTCGCCGCCCTCGTCCTTCTTGAGGATGGCGACGCCCCCGCTGTCTGCGGCAGCGCGTGCTGAGGGTGTGGTGGAGACGGTCGGAGTCGGATCCGGGGCCTGGGCGAAGGCGGCCGGGGCCCAGGCCAGGGATCCGTTCACAGTGGCGGCAACGGTGAGAGCCGCGGCGGGAAGGCAGCGGGCGGAACGGGTGCGCAAGTAGGAACTCTCCAGGAACGGGGCAGGGCTGCCCGGGGGCGATAGGTCGTCAGCGGGACCGGCTCGGGCCGGGCAGCACAGGTGGCGTGGCGACCGGCGAAGAGGCCGGCGCCTGCTTCTCCGGGTTCGTCGCCGTGACGTAGACGTGGCGGCGGGTGTGGAAAGGGACGTCCTTCACCGCGCGGGTCACCGGCTCCGTGGAGACCAGTGAGGCGGTGAAGGCGGCGACGAGCGTGGTGGGCGTGCCGTAGGAGAACCGTGCGCGCCAGTACGGCTCGCTCGGGTATCCGCCCCAGGCAGTCCAGATCGGCGTATCGGTGGTGATGATGGCGTAGCGGTGCTGCACGACGCCGAGGGCCTCGGGGGCGCGGAAGTACTGGGTGCCGTCGGTTTTGACCTGGTGGCTCCAGCCGTCGGCGAGCAGCAACGTGTACGCCTCCTGCGGCGGGGTGTCGTCCTCGAACAGCTGGCCTGGTGCTGTGTCGCGGTCTATGAAGTAGAGGTCGAGCAGTTCGGTGTGGAAGTCGTGCAGCAGCTCGACGGGGGTGGTGGCGTCGAAGGTGATCTGCCAGGCCGCAGGTGCGAACGGGGCGCGGTGGGCGGTGACGGTCCACTTGCCCTTGCCTCGGCTGTCGGGGTCCGGGACCAGGCCGGTGAAGAGCCGAAGGCAGGGGCTGGTGGCGAGGGCCGCTCCTTCGGCGGCCTGGTGCACGGACCAGTCCTCGGGGAAGGGCCAGACCGCACGGAGGTCGATAGGTCCGGGGCCGGCCAGGTGGCGGGGCAGGACCTCCACCTGCTGGTCCGGGTCGAGGTTCGTGAAGGGGGCGGTCGACATGGGCGGGTCCTCAGCGGCGGCGGCCTGGCAGAGCAGCGCCGGCGGGAGCCGGTGGGAGCGTGGTGGTGCTCCAGCGGGGGACGCTGCGCGTGGCAAGCGCGGGCGGGCGTCGGTGGGCGGCAGCAGCCCGCTGGACGTCGAGCGGGGTGGGCGTGGGAGGTTTCGGCGGCTGGACGGGCGTGAGTTGGGCGAGTTGCGCGAGCCGGGGGTTCAGGTCGGCCTGGTAGCGGACGACGGGGGTGGGGTCGATGAAGGCGGCGGCTGTGGCGGCGATCAGGTGCTTGGGGGTGCGCGCGGTGAAGACCGCCTCGCCTCGGGTGGCCCAGCCGGGTGGCCCGGTCCACAAGGTCACCGTTTCGGCATCGGGGTCGGAGCTGACGACGTCGATCCGGGCGCCCGCGAGCCGGTCCGGGGCGATGACTTCCACGACGCCGCGGGATAGCGGCTTGCGTTGCCAGCCGGCGTCGAGGAAGGGCTGGATCGTGTCCGTCCAGTAGTACGAGCGGGAGGTGAGGAAGGATTCAGTGTCCTCGTTCCACTCGCGGGCCAGGGCGCTGGTGAGGCCCTGGACGATCTCGGGCGGCATGTTGTCGTTGAAGCTGGCCGTCCAGATGGCTGCGGAGACGGCGTCCTCGGCGGCGCTGATCCTCCATACGTCGAAGTCGTCGCCGAACCAGCCGATCTTGATGCGGTAGTCGGGGGAGGTGATCAGCAGTTGGCAGTGGCCGTTCATGTGGTGGTGGGGCCAGTGGTCGACGGGTTCGAAGCTCAGGTCGACGTTGTCGCCGAGTCCGGCGAGGTAGCGCGGGGAGACGTAGACGTCTCCCTCGATCAGGGTGGGGTCGGTCATGGGCATGTCCGTCAGGGGCGGGTGGAAAGTCAGAGGTGGGCGGTCGGGAGCAACTGCTCCTGCAGGCGGGCGGGTTGGCCGGTGTAGTGCAGGGTGCGCAGTCCCAGCTCGGCGGCGGCCTGGCAGTTGTCTTCGCGGTCGTCGATGAACAGGACACGTCTCGGGTCGGCGATGCTGGTGGCGGCCAGGGCGTGTGCGTACGCGGCCGGGTTGGGCTTGCACAGGCCCAGGCGGGCCGAGTACAGGGCCTCGGTCATCAGCGTTCGCCGCCAGTCTGTGGAATCGAGCGTGTCGCTCAAGGCATGCGGGGCGTTGGAGAGCAGCACCGTGGGCAGGCCCGTCGCGCGGGCGCGGTGCAGGATGTCGAGGACGCGGTCGTCGGTGTGGACCCACATGGCGGTGTCGGCGGCACGCAGGGTGTGCAACCACCGCGGGCCGGGGTGGTGGCCGAGGACTTTGGCCCAATAGGCGAGGTCGCTGACTTCTCCGGCGTCGTACGCCTCCCGTGGGGCCCAGAAGGCGTCCTGGAAGGAGTCGATGTGGCCGCTGGGCCACTCGGCGAGGTCGGCGAGGCGTCTCCACATGGCCGGGGTGGGCTGTCGTCCCAGGACGCCGTTGTAGTCAATGATCAGGGCGTCCACGCCGGTCGGCGAGGGGGAAGAGCTGGTCAAGGAGCGGTTCTCTCCAGGGCTTTGCGGGCAAGGGCGGCGACGGCAGCTGCGAGGAGGGCGGGCAGCAGCAGCGCGATCGGCAGGGAGGTGAGGGCGGCGATAGCGCCGATGAGGGCGGGTCCGGCGAGCAGGCCGACGTAGCCGGTGACCGCAACGGTGGCGACCGCGCGTGGTCCGCCGGCGCCGGAGGCGGTGACTAGGCTGGGGATGGTCACGGACAGGCCCAGGCCGAAGGCCGCCCACCCGGCAAGCGCGGAGGCGATGGTGGAGCCGGCCAGGCCCGCGGTGAGGCCGAGCGCGGCCAGGGCGGCGCCGGTGCGTACGACGGCTGGGGTCCCGAAGCGGGTGGTGAGCCGGTCCCCGGCGAGGCGCCCGGCGGCCATGGCCGCGCTGTAGAGGGCGAACGCCGCCGCGCTGGTCGCCGCCGTCGCGTCGAGGTTGTGCAGGTGGATTGCGGCCCAGTCGGCGGCGGCCCCCTCGCCTAGCAGGGTTGCGGCCGCCAGGGCGCCCAGCAGCCACAACCGGGGCCGGGACAAACCGCGGCGCTCGTCCGGGCCCGGTGCGCCGGGATGGTGGACAGGCTCGAGTCCGGAGACAGTAACGCGGCGGGTGAGCCGAGCCGTCGCGCACGCCGCTGCCGTAGCCGTGGCCGAGACACTGGCGAACAAAACGGTGTGGGACGTGTGGGCAGTGGCCGCGGCCACCCCGGCGCCGAGGAGGGCGCCAAGGCTGTAACTCGCATGAAGCCCGGCCATGATCGGACGCCCACAGGCGTTCTGGCAATGCACTGCCGCGGCGTTGACCGCGACGTCGAGGACACCATGCGCGGCGCCGAAGACGAACGCCATCACGAGGAGAGTGTCGAGGCTCCGGCATGTCCCGAGGGCGGCGAGGCAGACGGCGAGAGCGAGGGCGCCGCCGGTCAGCAGGGCGGGGAGTCGCGCCGGTTGGGCGAGGCAGCCTCCCTTTTGCAGTCCGGCGACCATGCCGAGGGCGGCGGCCAATAGGACCAGGGCAAGGTCAGCGGTGCTCAGGCCGGCGCTCGTCTGGACGGCGGGCATGCGCGCGCCCCACACGGCCATCACCACACCGAGACCGGCGAGGTACCCGGTCAGCAGACGGCGGCTGCGTACCAGTTCGGTCGCCACGGGGTGGCTCACGCGGCGAGGTCCTCTCCGGCCGAGTCCGTGCGCGCGGCGGCCACCTGGATGTCGAGGTTGCGGTATGCCTCCTGAGCGCGGACCTTCGCGACGGCAGCGGTCGGCCCGGTGGTGATCAGAAGGCCGATGCGGGCGGTGAACAGATCGCCGCCGTCCTGCGGCAGCACGAGCTGGTCGCCGGCCTGTCGCTGGAAGCGGACTCGCTCCAGTCCTCCGGTCTGTTCCGTCAGGCGGCGTGCGGTGAGGGTGCCTGAGTAGGCGGGGTAGATGAAACGGATCGCTGCGGCCTGGTGGCGGGTGGAGGTCAGGTCGGGGGCACGGCCGGAGGCGATGTCGGCGGCGGCCCGGGCGAGGTCCACGCCGGTGGCGAGGTGGACGAGGTGGCCGATCAGATCGCCGGCGAGGCGCGCGTTGACCTCGATCAGCCGCGGGCGGCCGTCGACCAGGCGCATCTCAACGTGGCTGACACCCTCTGTGATGCCCAGCGCGGCGATCGCGGCCTCGGCGATGGGCGTCACGGTGGCCAGCAGCGGGTCGGCCGCGTCCACGCAGTGCGCGAGTTCCTCGAAGTACGGCTCCATGCCGACGGTCTTGCGGGTGACGGCGACCACCGTGGTGTGGCCCTGGTAGGTGGCGCACTCGACGCTCACCTCGTCCCCGTCGAGGTACTCCTCGACCAGAACCTCCCTGCTCTCCACCCCACGTCCCGCCGTCTGAGCGGCGATCGCGTACGCGGCGGGCAGTTCGCCAGGGGTGTTGACGCGGATCACGCCGACGCTGGCCGCGTGAGCGGCGGGCTTGAGGACGACCGGGTAGCCGAGCCGCCGGGCGGCCTGCGCTGCCTCCTCGACGGTGCGGACCCGGGCGGACGTGGCCGAGGGCACCCCGTGGCGGGCGAACAGGGACCTGGCGGTGGCCTTGTTGCGGCAGCCCTGCATCACCTCGGGCGGGCTCGCGGGCAGTCCGAGCTGGCGGGCAAGGCGTGCGACGGGGACGAGGTACCACTCTGTCCAGGTCATGATCCCGGCCAGTCGGTGGCGGCCGGCCAGAGCCTGACCGGCCGCACTCAGGGCTGCCTGGTCCGTGGGGTCGGCGACTTCCCAGTCGGTGATGAAGGCGCGCTCCCACGTCGGTTCGACACTGGTGATCAGGACCACGTCGTAGTGAGCTGCGATGTTCTCCAGACAGAACCCGCGGTACGCCTCGGCCTCCATGTCCGCGGCAGAAACGATCAGAACGACCGGGTTACCGGTACGAGAGGGCAAGCAGGACTCCAAACAGAAATGACGGACGAGGACGGTCGAGGAACTGGGCTGCGAGCGGCTCAGGGAGTACGGCGGCGCCGCAGCTCGAACGCGGAGGCCCAGTGGGGGTGATCGGCGATCAGCTTCCGCGCGTACAGCGCGGTGTCGTAGTTACAGAGCCCGCGCAGCCCCCGCGGGAGTCGCCATCGCATGGCCTCGAAGAGTTCCTTGACACCGATGCGGGTGGCGCAGGCTGCAACGCTCAGCCGTCAGCTTCTCCAGCGCCCGTTAGACGTAGGGGTGCGCGGGGTCCAAGGCGAGGAACTGGTCCGTGATTGCGGGCCTGGATCCCGCGTGGGACGACGGGGCAGGCGACCGGTAGGACGGTCTGGGCGGCATCAGCGGGCGTGGGCATCGGGTGGCTCTCCCGGGCGGCAAGGGGTGAAGTCAGGCAAGGTGGCCGCGAAGACCGGGGAGAGTGCGAAGGCGTACGAAGGCGAGGGCGAGACCGAGGGCCTGCACCACTGCGCAGCCGGTGATCGCATGGCCGAGCAGAGCAGGAGGCACCGTGGCGACCAGGACGCCGGCCAGCGGGAAGGGCAGCAGGAGCAGCAGGATCGTCAGGGAGAGGGTCGCGCCGAACACGGTCTGCGGGATGAGGTGGGAGCGCAGGGTGCGCAGGACCACCGTCATTCCGCCTTCACCTGCCATGAGCACCGCGATCACAACGAGGTACGCGGTGTAGGTGTGAGTGAGGGAGACGGCCAGGCACCCGCAAGCCGCGATGGCGGCGCAGAGCGCACCGACGAGCCACAGACCCCAGCGGTCGATCGCACGGCGGCACACAGCGACCGTGATCAGGGAGGCGACAGCGGCCACCGACCAGATCAGCCCCACGTCCGCGCTGGAGTGTCCGAACTGCTGGACCACGATCACGGGAGTCGCGGCCTGGAGCAGGCCGATCGCGAGGTTGGACACAGTCAGTCCGCCCACCAGCCAGCCGAGGGCGGGCAGCGAACACAAGGTCGTCCATCCGGTGCGCAGCCCACCAAGGACCGGCTTCGGTGTCTCGGTGCGCCCGGGGGCGTACTGCGGAGGGGCGAGCCAGCACGCGAGAAGCGAGAAGACGGCAATCGTGAACAGCATTCCGGCTGTTCCGGTGTACTCCAGCAGCAGCCCAGCGACAGCGGGTCCAGCCAGGGTGCCGACCTGGTCGATCCCCAGGAGCACCGACTGCACCCGGTGCGCGCGCTCGCCGACTTGGCGGCTGGCAACACCGCCCGCCGTCTCTGCGGCGATGTAGGAGAACTCGGTGAGCACGCCGGTCAAGGTGGCGAGCAGCATCACAGTGATGGTGGTGGGGAGCCCGCTCTCCAGCTGTGGCAGAGCGAGGGCGGCGGCCACGACCACCGCAGCCCGCGTCGCCGAGGCCAGACGCAGGATGCAGCTTGTGCCGTGGCGGTCGACCATGGCTCCGGCGACGGCGAACGCGCCCAGGCGCGGAAGCCACTCCAATGCGAACGCAAGGCCGGTCAGGGACGCGGAGTTGGTGGTGGCGAGCACCAGCATCGGGATGCCGTACGTCGTCATCGCAAACGCGCCGGCGTCCATGCTGCGGGGCAGGTAGATGCCGCGCAGCATGGTGGACTCCGGCCGGCGAGCGTGCCGGGGTCCGACACGTGATCTCACGCAGCACGCTCCATGTCATCCACCGCGTGGGAGGAGCGCGGAGCCGTGGGGTGCAGGGCATACGTATTCGCCTCGAGCCATTCGGCCAGTGCGGTGTGCGGGGCTTCGAGGGTGGCGGCCTGGGCGTTGAGGACGGCTCCATCGGGAACGGGCTGCCCGCCCGGGCTGCCGTTCCGGGCCGCGTCGCATGCGAGATCCGGAGCTTGCCCGAGCTGGAGCAGGATGTGCTCGACACGGGTGACGAAGTCACTGGACGTATGGGGATACTGGTGCGTGCGGGCCCAACATGCAGCTGTGTCATACACGTTGGCGAGGTCCTCGCCGCGGGGAGTAAGCCGGTAGCGGATCCGTTCGTGGTCGTCGCCGTAAACGAGGCCGAAGTCGCGAGCCCGGTCGATGGCATGGCTCAGCTGGTTGATCGTCAGGTCACTGAAGACGGCCTGCAGACTCCCGCGGCGGCGGCTGATGGGACCGTTGTCGGCAAGCTCGCTGACCAGGCGGATCAGCGCTGGCAGGGACAGTGCCCGGATGGTCCGGCGCCAGTCCAAGTTGTCGGTCGCACGTCTGGTCATCGGCGCGGTCCTCCTGCCTGCGGGAGGGTGATGGGGCGGGCCGGTATCTGGTGCGAGAACAAGTCGGTGGACTGCCAGGTCGTGGCTGGGGGGTGGGTGGCTAGTGCCGGGGCCGCTTCGGCGGGAGCCGGGGCTGCGGGTGCCGGTACGCGGGACTGGGTGGTCAGCCACGGGCCGGACCGGGCCTGGGCAGGGGGTGGCTTCTCGCCCCACACGGGGTGCGCGTCGGTGTCGGCGAGGGGGCGCCCGATGGCCCAGGCGGTAAGGGCCCGGTAGACGGGGGCGAGCGCGTGACCGTTGGCGGCCAGGTCAAAGACGTGCCCGTCCTTGCGGACCAGGCCGTCCTCGACCAGGCGGTCCAGCTGCGGATAGACGTTGCTGAGCCGGTGGTTCGGCATCGCCGCAGCGGACAGCGCCTTGGCGCTGGAGGCGCCGCGGGCCTTGAGCGCCCACAGGATCGGCGTGGCATGGCGGGGACCGATCAGCGCGAGAGTGTCTTCGATGTTCTGCGCGGGCGCGACCTGCGTGACGCGCTCCAGCTTCCCGGTGGCCTTGTTCTTCGCCAGGGGCTTTTCCAGATGCGTGTCGCCCCAGGTGGCAATCACGGTCAGGACGGGCATCAGGTCGGCGCCCCGTCCGGTTAGGCCGTAGGTGACGTGTCCCTTTTCGACCTCGGTGCGCTCGACGAGTCCGGCGTCGGTGAGCTTGCGCAGCTTGGGGTGGAGCGTGCCGTCGTTGAGCCAGGGCAGGCGGGGCTTGATCTCCGTGTAGCGCAGGCGCTGTGCGGACAGCGTCATCAGGATCCACACGTTCCACAGCGGGGTGATCATCTCCAGCGACTCGGTGACGCGCGCGATGTCGAGCTGGGTGGAGCGGGGCAGACCGGTGGTGGTCAAGAGGGGAACTCCTCAAGCGGGACGGGCGGTTCAGCGGGTGTGGGTGGCGGCGGGCTCGGCCGGCGTCGGCGGCACGGAGGAGGCAAGGCCCGCTGCCGCCGAAGCCGCGGGCGCCGGGGCGGGGGCGCGGTGCAGGCTGGCGAGGACGGCGCTCAAGCTCTTGGCGTGGGCGTCCCGGACAGCGACGGAGTCGGCGATCCGGCGGGCGCAGTCGAGCAGGTGACCGGCCTCGAACCTGCCGATCTGCCGCTCCGGGTGGGCCAGTTCACGCAGGCGCTGAAGCTGGAAGTCGATAGTGCGCTCGGCGAGCTGCAGATCGGTGTGGCTGCTCGTCAGGGCGGCGAGCATGGTGCTACGGGGATTGGCGTCGGCGTGGGCTTCGAGCGCGGACATCGGCTGGCCGTACAGCTCCTCGATGCGTTCGGCGATGGTCTGGGAGGTGGCGTAGTGCAATCGGCGGGGCTTTCACGGTTGGCGGGCCCGCACCGCCCCGGCACGTGCGGGTGCCGGGGCGGGCGGGAGCATGGTGGTGAGCTTCGGCTGGGTCAGCTGCACCGGCCGCTCGGGGCGCGATCCGGGCGCGGGCATGGTGCGCAGCAGCTCGCCGAGGGCGGCGACGTACCCGTCACGGCCGGATAGGGCCGCCTCCATCCACTGCGCGTCCATCCGCAATGCCTCGGCCGACAGCTCCCCCAGATCACGGTCTGCGGCGGTTGCTGCGTGGACCCGGTCCCGGACCCGGACCACCTGTTCCTCGGCCAAGGCCAGGAAGCTGCGCAGCTCCATCGCGCGCGTCAGAGCGGCGGACGCACTGGGGCTGTGGGCCTGCGCGTACAGCTCGCCCAGCGAGGCGCCGAAGGCTTGGGTCAGTGCCTCGTCCAGGCTGGTGGGCTTGTCCTGGACGCTCACCGCGACGCTCCTCGTACCGGGACGGACGGGGCGTGCGCTCTGCTGGGTGCCGGAGCGGTCTGCAAGGCCGGGCTGCGGCGGGGGCCTGCTTCGACCCCGCGCCAGGCACCCGGCCCCTTGCGGCCCGGAGAGTTGGGGTCGAGGTAGTGGCGCACGACCATTGCCCGCCCGTCTCGCACCGCCACGGCAGTGTTGACCTGCTGGGCCAGCTTCATGACCGGTTCGTCCAGTACGTCGGCGGGAGCCCTTTCCAGGGCTGCGCCGAGGGCTTCCTCGGCCTTCTCCAGCACTTCCTGAGCCTCGGCGAGCATCCCGTACCACTTCACGACGACGGTGGCGTCGTTGTTGGCGTGCGGGGCTGAGGCCACCGCCCGGCGCAGGTCAGCCAGCGGCATCTGGAAGCGGGTCTCGATCTGCTGGGTGATGACGCCCATCACATCGTCGGCGTCGTCGGACACGACACGGCTCCTTTCCTGTGAAATGCGGGGGGGGAGGACTCGGTTCGCCGCTAGGCAGCGAAGGATGAGAAACTGCGTCGCCGATTCAGCGAGTTCGCGAGAACGGGGCGGCTAGTCCAAGCACATGCCAGCGGTGCGGTAGACGTACTTGGCAGAGACCCAGCCCTTGACGCCAGTTGTCCGGTCAGTGATGTAGCGCCACTTACCGCTGGTCTTGTGCACGGTGAACTTGTGGCTCTTGTAGAGGACGCCGACGGCGGTGGAGGCGGCGGACGCCTTGGAGCGGATCGTGACCGCCTTCGTGCCGACCACCCACGATCCCTGGGTGCAGGACGGGTCATTCATCGAGGCAGGTGCCTGGGTGGGCATGGCACTCGCGGCGGGCACGGTGGTGGCGGTGTTCGCGGAGACCAGTGGCAGGGCGAGGGCGCCAAGCAGGGCAGCGGAGACTGCTATTCGGGTGGAGCGCATGAGGAATTGACCTCCATAAGAAAGGGAGACAGCGACGAAGAAACACACCGGGCTGACGCCGGGCGGGTCGTGTTCAAGAGTGCTGAGAATTCCCGGTTTCGCTAACCGGGGATGTGCTGCTATGTTTCGCACTTCTCTGGATTCGGGCGCCTCGCGGATTGGTCCCGAACGAGCGCCGCCACATGCGTGAATTGGGCTCCGTTGTCAGCGAGTTGGACCACTGCGGGGCGTGGAAACGCTGGGTATCGCAGCCGGTGCGATCTGCCGGGTCGCCGGCGGAGCGGTCGGCAAGGGGACGTCCTCGCCCGACCAGTGGGCCTCCCACCAGGCGGTGGCCTCTTGAAAGGTGGCGAAGCGGCCTTCGCGCAGGGTGTGCGTCCAGGTGTCCGTATCGACTTCTTCCAGCAGCACCCGGAAGCGGAGGGGAGCCCTCTCGTCGATGGCGGCCAGGAGCACCGTGGTCTGCTCGCGGTCGGGGTCGTCGTCGGTATAGCTGGTGACGAGGGCGAAGCGGTTGCCGTCGGAGGCGAGGCGGTCTTCCAGCGCCTTGGTGGCCTCGTCGGCCGCGTCGGTGCTCACGTCCGGGCGCAGGCCGATGGCCTCCTTCGGGCAGCCGCGGGCGATCAGCCAGCTCTGCACCATGGCCGGCAGGGGCAGTCGCTCGTGCTGGAGGCGGAAGGTGCGCTCTTCCACGTCACGCTGGAGGTGGAGAGCCACAAGCTGCGGCTCTCCGGGGATGCCCCAGGTCACCGCGCCGTTGTGCAAGACGTAGTAACTGTGCCGCCGGTCGTCGCTGTGGTGCTCGGCGAGCACGGTGAGTTCGGTGGATTCGATGTCGATGTGCTGCCAGAAGCGTTCGGCAACACGGTCGTTGACGGCTTCGTATCCGTCGAGGCAGAAGTCCGGCGATGAGGGCATCAGGGCTTTCAGGAGTGCGGGCGCCCGCGGTGCGGTAGGTGTTCAGCGGCGGGCAGAGGAGGCAGAAGGCCACACGCCGGGCCGGGGCACGGGGGCCACGTCGGGCGCCTGGGCCGAGCGCGGGGCGGTCAGTGCAGCGCGGCCGGTGTCGGTCAACGTGACGGGCTGGCCTGCCGTGACCGGATGGGAGATGTCGCGTACCACCAGGCGGGCCTCTTCGAGGCGTTGCAGCCGGCTGTAGGGGATGCGGGTACCGGAGGCGGTGACGACATACAGCTGCTGCGTCAGCAGGTTCTGGTGGAGTTTGGCGCCTCGGGTGATGGCGAGCAGCGCGGCGGCGTCGGGTGCGGGCAGGTTCGGTACCTCGGGGGGAGCCTTGTCTCGGGCGGCGGCCTCTATGGGTTTGAGCGCGTCAAGGGTCTGGACCTGCCGCTGGTCCCGGGTGCGGGCCGCGTCCTCCAGCAAGCCGATGGTTCGCTCCATGCGCTCGAACAGCGCGCCATCGACCGGGTACCCACCGGAGGAAAGGCTGTTGAGCTGGACCCGGTAGAACGTCACGGCGTGCTCGGCCTGGACGAGGGCACGGTGGGCGTCGACCAGATGGGTGTGCTGCTCGTCGAGCAGGTCGCGGTCGCGGTGCTGCCACAGCCGGTCGATGCTGTGGCCCACGGCCGCCTCGATGCGATGATCAAGCTCGGTTAGAGCCTTCCGCGCCGGAGCACTGCGGGGCATGGGGAACTTCCTTGGGGTGTCACGGGGGCCGGTGCGTGAGGCCGCTCGCGGCGAGGTGCAGGCGCACGTCGAGGTGTGATCCGTGCCGCGTGTGACGGACGGAGCCGAGGCGGTGCAGGAGGCGAAGCATCGGCTGGTTGGACGCCTCGGTGTAGGCGCTCAGCGTGTGTGCGCCCCGGATGTGGGCGTGCTCGGCTGCGTGCCGGACGAGGGCGGTGCCGATGCCGCGGAGCTGATGGTCATCGGCAACCTGGAGCCCAAGGTCGAACACACCCGGCTCCCGGCTGACGGGACCGGTGCAGACAAGGGTGACCGGCTCGTTGTCGGTGCCGAGTCCGAGCCAGCGCTCGGTGTGGGACAGCAGGCGGACGAGGGTGCGGTGCGGCAGGTGCCTACAGCCCCAGCGACGCAGCAGACTTGTCGGACCACAGCGCTGGTGGAAGGCGTCGACGAGCGGGAAGTCCTCCGCCGTGACCCAGCGAAGGGCAGCGAGGGCGGGGTGCCTCAACAGGAGCAGTCGGGCAGCGCGGCCTGCAGGGAGCTGCGCAGGTATCCCTTGAGCTGGCGGCTGCCGAAGCGGACATTGCGTGGTCGCACGCCGTACCGGGCCAGGAGCTGGCTCAGGCGCTGCGGAGTGAGTTCGGCATAGGACCAGCGGTCCTCGGCCATGCCGGGCAGCTGGCGCAGGCGGTGGGTGAGGTCGGCCGAGGACATGGCGTCCGGATCTCCGTCGGCGGCGAAGACGTCGAGGCAGGCGTGGACGATCGTGTGCACGGTGGCCGGGCAGGACCGGCCATCCGGGGCGCCCTCAGCGTCCTCGGCGTTCTCCTCTTCGCCATCGTCGGCGGCGCGGCAGCAGCACTCCGTGCTCAGCAGGCGCGACAGCTGGGCGCCGGCCAGCATGCGCACGCCGAGGAGGTCGGTGAGCCGCTCCAACTGCTCGTGGGTGTCGGCCAAGCAGCTGGCCGACTCGCCTCGGGTCACCGCGAGGACCTGCTCGTCGAGCTGCTGAACCCTGCGGTAGTCTCCAGGATCGCCCGGTGGTGGGGGGTTCGCCTGCGGGATCTCAAGTCCGGCGATGGCGGCCGTGAGGTCATCGAGGCCGGCAGGGAAGGGGATCGTCACAGAGTACGGTCCTTCGGGTTCGGGGACAGAGCGGGGCGGGGAAGACCGGGCACCGAGTACGGCGGCGGGCTCGGCTTGGGGATGGGGCCGCGGGTGGCCAGCTGCGGTGAGCGTGAGCCGGCGGCGTGGGCGAGCGCACTCGTGGGGCGGCGGGTGAGGCCCAGGCGTTTGCGGGCGACGTTGTACACGTCGTGGCCCTCGCGCTGGCGTACGGCCACCACGTAGATCTCCGTGCGGTGCGCCGCATCCGGCGGACCCGGGCGCTGGGCGTATACGACGCGCCAGGCATTGCGGTGATCGACGTACAACTTGCGGTAGTCGGCGAGTTCGGCGCTCAGCTTCGTACCGAACAGCTGGGCGTTGACGACCTTCTGGAGCTGGGCCAGGACCAGGTCGCGGATGTCGCCGGGGGCCTGGAGGAGGTCGGTCAAAGCGAGCGGGTGGAAGGAGAGGCCGAAGGCGGGCCGGTGCTCGGGCCCGCTCATCAGGCGGCCAGAGCGAACTCGCCCTTGCCATCAGGATCCTGGGGAGCCTGGGGACCGGGGTTTGCGGAGCGCGTGGAGGGGGCGGGGCCGGGCAGCAGGCGGTGCGCGGGCCGGTCCGGATCGGTCATGCACGCCGAGAGCGGCCCGCCCGGGGCACGCACATGGGCCAGGCAATGGGCGAGGAAGTCGCGGTGCCACACGAACATGCCGCTGGGCCCGGCCTCGGGGTCCTTGTGCTGCTGGTAGGCCATCCACAGGGCATGGAGCCAGGCGACAACGTCGTCGTGCTCCTGCCACTGCTTGCACCACGGGGCCGCGGTGGTGACCTCGGCGCCGTAGGTGTCCATGAGGAAGCCGTCGACCCAGTCCGTCAGGGCGTCAATCTCGTCCTCGTACTCCTCGCCGTCCAGTTCCAGGATCGGGCACGGTTCCGGCGGTGTTGGGGCCGGTGCTCCGGGCACCCCCGGAAGGCTGGGCATGCCGAACGCGGCGAAGGGCGAGGGGTCCGGGGTTGCGGAGAGGCTGTCGAGCTGGCGGGCCTGCTCGGCGGTCTGTTCCATGAGCTTGCGGACACTGGCCTCGATGCTCTCCAGATTCGAGTCCGGCAGCCGGACGGGTTCCATTTCCCCGTCGTCCGGGAGGTCTATGGATTCAGGCACGGAAAATGGGCCTCCTTGAAGCCGCGGCCGGTGGATGGGATTACGTATCAACGATCCAGACAATCCCCGGTTTCGCTAACCGGGGATCCGGTGCTATAACGCATCGCACGGCACGGAGGAAGGACAAGCCGAAGTCTTCTTTCACCCCGCGCCGGGCGGCAGGCCGCTTTAGGCGGACAGCACGAAGTCGTCCTGGGAAAGGGTCTGTTGCACTGCCGCGGTCAGCCGATCGGAGGCGATCTCCGCGTACTCGCGGGTCTTCTCCACCCCGATGAACGAGCGCCCCTCCAGCAGGGCTGCGACGCCGGTGGAGCCAGATCCGGCGGTGAAGTCCAAGACGGTGCCCTGCTCCGGGCAGATCTTCACCAGCTCCCGCATCACCTCCACCGGCTTCTGCGTAATGTGCTGGCGGTTCTTGCCCGAGGGCTGCGACGCGGAGTAAAGACCGGGCAGGTAGACCGGGTTCCGGGAGCCGTCGATGGCGCCCTTCGAACCCCAGATGACGAACTCGCAGTTCTGGGTGAAACGGCCCTTCTGGGGCCTGGCCTGGGGCTTGTGCCAGGCCAGCACGCCCCGCCACAGCCAGCCGGCGGCCTGCAGGGCGTCCGTCGTCGTCGGCATCTGCCGCCAGTCGGTGAACAAAAGCGCGGTGCCCCCGGCCTTGGTCAGCCGGTGCGCCTCGGTCATGATCTGCGTCAACCAGAACCCGTACGACCTCTGGTCCATGTTCTCGCCGGTGAAGTCCGGCAGTACGTGCTTCGCATCGGCCGAGGTGTACTTCTGCCGGGCACTGCGGGACGTGCGCTCCTTGGCCGTCCGCCCGCCGGAGTTGTACGGCGGGTCGGTGATGACGGAGTCGACACAGTCATCCGGCAGCGCCGCAAGCACACTCAGCGCATCGCCCTGATGCAGGGAAAAAGGCAAAACGGGATACCCCAATTCGGTTTGGGTGAGGATGGGTTGAACAGCTCCGGCTCGCTCACAGAACCCGGCAGACCGGCTGCGGGCATGACAATGCCCGGGGCCTGCCTTGCCAGGAGCGAGGGGGAGGAGCCAAAACTGTAGGGCACGATTCCCGGTGGAGCGGTGTCGCCGCCAAAACCCCCGAAATCAAGCCTTGATCACGAATGATTTCGGCAACCGGGGATCTGGGTTTACTGTTTTGGAGCTGCCCGGCCGACACCGCCGTTGGCCGACTCCCCCGCCCGTGCCCTCACCGAGGTATCCCCTTTTCCCCGACACATCTGAACCCGACCGGCGCACGCCGAGGCGAGGTGCAACTCGCCGCGTACGCCAGGGCCCCGACTCACCCGCCACCGGCCGCCGCGGCACTTCCACCCACACGCCCGCTCGGCCGGCACTTCACCCCTCAAGGACGCCCTTGTGACAACTCCCTGCCCTCCCCTGCCTGAAGCCCCGCCGCCTGGAGGCGTGCCGGATTGAAGGCGATAGCCGCCAGCATCGGCGTCGTCGTCCTCTCCCCCCTGCTGCTCGCGGGGACGGCCATGATGATGGCCACCACCAGCCAAGCCCAGACCACCACTTCCTTCCACGCCTGCATCGGCGACATCGACACCGATGCCGTCGCCAAGCAGGTGACCCGGATCCTCGACGGAGCGTCCGGCAAGGACGTGAAGGTCGAGGGGCTGACCCTGCCCGAGGAGCAGGTCCCCAACGCCCAGACCATCGTCGCCACCGGCCTGTCGCTGGAGGTGCCCAAGCGCGGCCAGATCGTCGCGCTCGCCACCGCGATGCAGGAATCACGGCTGCGCAACCTGGGCTCCGGGGACCGCGACTCGCTGGGCCTGTTCCAGCAACGCCCCTCGCAGGGCTGGGGCACAGCCCAGCAGATCCGCGACCCCGTCTACGCGAGCGAGCGGTTCTACCAGGAACTGCTGAAGGTCTCCGGCTGGCAGCAGATGACCGTCACCCAGGCCGCCCAAGCCGTGCAGAAGTCCGGCTACCCGGACGCGTACGCACAGTGGGAACCACTGGCCACCGCGCTGCAGAAGGCCATCGCCGCCACGTTCCCCGGCGGCGAGAAGGACAAGTCCGCCAAGGACGGCGACCAGAGCAAGAACACCGAGATCCCCGCATCCGGCTGCGGTCCGAGCGAAGACGGCTCTTCCTACGGGCGCATCCCCGAGGGCAGCGTGCCCAAGGGCTACACGATCCCCAAGGACGCCGACCCCAAGGCCCGCGCGGCCATCGCCTGGGCCATGCACCAGCTCGGCACGATGTACCAGTGGGGCGGCACCTGCACCGCCGCGCACGGCCCTGACCCGATGGGCCGCTGCGACTGCAGCTCGCTGGTGCAGCAGGCGTACGCCCACGCCAGCGTCAAGCTCACCCGCACCACGTACACCCAGGTCAACGAGGGCAAGGCCGTCTCGCGCAGCAAGCTCCAGCCGGGTGATCTGATCTTCAGCCGCGGCACGGCACAACGCCCGGAACACGTCGGCATGTTCATGGGCCAGGGGCTCGTCATCGAGGCCCCCAAGACCGGCAAACCGGTACGCATCACGCCCCTGAAGGACTGGGCGATTCTCGCCGTCCGCCGCGTCCTCTGACGCCGCCGCCCCGCGGCCCGCGCCGCCTGGGATCGGCCTTCTCGGCGCCGCTCGCGCCCTCCCCCTCCCTCTCTTCCGCCCCCCTGTCGCTGGGCCGCATCCGGCCTGCGCATGCAAGGAGTCCCGCCACACCCATGCCCATACCGCTCGCAGACCGTGTCATCCAGCTCGCCTACGACCCGGGCATCTCCCCCAAGGGCGGCGGCCTGCCGGGCCTGGCCGTCCTAAAGAACGTCGTCAACTCGATCAACCTGTTCGGCATCGTAGCCGTCGTCGGCGCGCTCGCCGTATCGCTCGCCGTATGGGCCTGGGGTCACCACACCGGCGGCCACCAGGCCGAGGCCAACGGCAAGAAGGGCGCAACCGTCGCCGCAGGCGCCGCGCTTGGCCTCGGGGCGGCGAATGGGATCGTCGCGTTCTTCTCGGCCCTGGGGTCGCAGGTTCGCTGATGACACGCTTCCCCTCACTTTCGCTGTCGTCCTACGGCGTCGGCTGGTCGGCCAAGCGTCGCATCGCCGTCGTCGCGATCGCCCTCACAGCTCTGCTGGCGCTGGCTGCCGCCGTCGCCTTCTTCACCGGACGCGTCAACAACGGCCAGCACTCCGAGTCTGGTTCGCCGTCCGCCGCCGGCAGCACCTCGCCCTCCGAACAGGTGCCGAAGCCGGGGACGGAGACCGGGTCCGTCCCCAAGCCGCCGCAGGTCGCCGAGCCGGTCGCCTACGCCAAGGCCGCGGCCACGATGCTGTGGTCGTACGACACCCGTGACACCAGCCGTGACCAGCAGCTGACCGGCATGCGCGCGTGGATGTCGAAGGAGACCCGGTACGCCGACTTCAACTCCGTGGCCGCCCAGGTGCCGGACCCGGTCCTGTGGTCGCGGATGGCCGACAACGCCCAGTACGCCACCGCGACGGTCACCGAAGGCCACTTCCCCTCCGCGTTCAAGGCGGCCCTTGCCGAGGACCCCTCCGCGATCACAACCGCGTACGTCTACGTGGTCACCGTCAACGGCAAGCAGGAGATCAGCTGGAAGAAGGGCGGCGGCGGAGCCGAGGAGCGCGCCGTGACCCTGGCCGTCCAGTGCCGCCCCGGCCACGACTGCTCGCTGGCCGCCATCGCCCCGAACGTCACGCAGTAACCCGCGCCTGACACAAGAAAGGAGGACAACTCCCCGTGGGTTTCTGTGATCTCCCCCTCGCCGACAAGATGTGCGCCATCGGCGACGCCGCCAGCGGCGCGGTCGACTTCGCCAGCGATCCGGGCAAGGTCATCGGCGACTGGATGGCCAAATCGGCCGGCGAACTCGCCGCCGCCGCAGCCGATCTGGCTGCCAAGGCCGTCAACGCGACGACCAAGGTCGACCTGAACGCCACCTGGTTCCGCGACAACTACGAGATGCTGCTGCCGATCGGCCTGATCATCCTCGTCGCCACCTTCTGCGCCCAGCTCGTACGGGCCGCTATCCGACGCGACGGCCAGGCCCTGACCCAGGCATTCACCGGCACAGCCTCCGGCGTGCTCTTCGCCTTCAGCGCCATCGCCCTGACCACCGTCGCCATCGAAGTCGTCGATGCTCTGAGCGACGGCCTGTTCAAGGCGTCGCACCTGTCGATCGAATCGGCCGTGCGGCGCATCGTGAAGGTCTCCCAGATCCCCGCACTGGCCGGGCTGGGCTGGCTCGTCGCCGTCTTCGCCGCCCTCGGCGCCGCCATCGGAGCGTTCCTGTACTGGTGCGTGATGATGGTCCGCAAGGTCGGCATCCTCGTCATGGTCACCCTGGCCGTGTTCGCCGGAGCCGGCGGCGGCTGGGAAGTCGCCCGCCGCTGGCGGCGCGGCTGGATCGAAGCCACCGCGACCCTCGTCGTCAGCAAGCTCCTGATGACTGTGATCTTCGTGCTCGGGATCGCTGCGATGGGCAAGACCGAGGCCGAGGACGGCATCGGTGCGCTCGCCGATGTCATGTCCGGCATCGTGATCATGATCTTGGTCTTGTTGTGCCCGTACGCGACCTTCAAGTTCGTGCACTGGGCCGCTGAAGGCTCCGACGGCGAATCCCTCCACCGTGCTGGTGGTGCAGGTGCCCAGCTCGCCAGGCAGCACACCGAGCGCGCAGGCCGTAAGGCCGCCGCCATGGCGGCCACCGCTGGAACCGGCGGTGCGGCAGCCGGAGCGGGCGCCGCCCCGCAAGGACCCGACGCGGTGCCTGGTGGCGGCTTCCCCGGTGACATCGCCGCCAACCCCGCCGGCGGCAGCGGTAAGGAATCCGGGGGCTCTGGCGGTGCCTCAGGTGGCCAGGGCATGAAGGACGGGCTGGAGAAGGCCGTCCAGCCTCCGGCCACGAGGCCTACGGATGACACCAGCGGCCAGTTCGGCGGCGGTCCCGGCCAGGGCGGACCCGGATCGGGAGCCCCGTCCGGCGGCGGGTTCATGTCCAGCCCGGCAGGCTCCTCCACGCCTCCGCCGCAGGGCGCTCTCCCGGCCCCGAACTCCGCTTCCTCAGGCAGTGCCAGCGGCGCCGGAGCGCCTCCCCCGCCGCCTCCGCCCGCCGGCATCTGACCCCGCCCTCTCCTGCTGGAGCGGCACGCACCACCCGTGTGCTGCGTGCCGCTCCAGGCCCCCGCCCGCGCACCACCGGAACGGCCCTTGTCTGAACTTTCGATCACTCCCCTCACGGTCAAATTCCCCCATAGGTCCAAGCGCGGCATCCTGCTCGGCCTCACCCTCCCGCAACTGGTCTTGGTCTCCTCGGCGTTGGCGCTGCTGCTGGTCACGGTCGTCAGCACCGGACTGCTCGGCGCGATCGTGCTCGCCCCGCTGTGGGCCGCGGTCGCCGCCCTGGTCGCCGTCCGCCGTCACGGCCGGTCCCTGATCGACTGGGCGCCGATCGTCCTGCGTTTCGCGCGGCGGCGGAGCACCGGCCAGACCCTGTGGCTGGCCCGGCCCGTCACCCGGCCCCGCCAGGACGGCACCCTGCACCTGCCCGGCACCTCCGCCTCCCTGCGCGTCGTCACGCCCGGCGACTCCTCCAACCAGGCCGCCGCCGTGCACGACCCGCACGGCCAGACCCTGACCGCCGTCGCCCGTGTTTCCTCCCGCGCCTTCGCCCTGCTCGATCCCGCCACCCAGAACCACAACGTGTCCGGCTGGGGACGGACGTTGGCCAGCATCGCCCGCACCGGGCACGTCGCCTCCGTGCAGGTCCTGGAGCGCACTGTGCCCGACAGCGGGGACACCCTCGCCCGCCACTGGGCACAGCAGGGACGCCCCGACACCCCGGTCGCCGGGCAGGTCTACAGCGAGCTGGTCGCCTCCGCAGGACCGGCCGCCGCCCCGCACGAGGCATACCTGGCGATCTGCCTCGACCTCAAGGCCGCCAAGCGCCTCATCAGCCAGGCCGGCGGAGGACTGCCCGGCGCCTTCACCGTGATGGAGCAGACCACGTCCGCCATCGCCCAGGCCGCCCGCAGCGCCGGACTGATGGTGACCGGATGGCTCACCGCCCGCGAGATCGCCGCCGTCATCCGCACCGCCTACGACCCGGGAGCCCTGTCCGCATTGCAGCAGTGGTCTTCCCACTCCGGCCGGGCCGAAGCCGACCCGGCCGCCGCCGGCCCCGTGGTCCAGGTCGAGGAGTACGACCGGCTCGCCACCGACAGCGCACGGCACGCCACCTACTGGGTCGAGGACTGGCCCCGAACCGAAACCTCGGCGGGCTTCTTGCACGGCCTGATGTTCACCGCCGGAGTCCGCCGCACCCTCTCCCTTATCTACGTGCCGCAGGGACTCGAGTCCGCGATGCGCGACGTCCAGCGCAAGAAGGCCGCGATCATCGCCGACGCCAACGAGCGTGCCCGCCGCGGACAGGTCGACTCCGAAGCCGACTCCGTCGAATACGCCGACGTCAAAACCCGCGAACGCCAGCTGATCGCCGGGCACGCCGACGTCGCACTGACCGGCCTGCTCACCGTGTCCGCCGAGACCGACGCGCTGCTGGATGCCGCATGCGCGCAGATCGAGACCGCCGCCGTCACCGCACAGGTCGACCTGCGGCGCTTGAACTTCCAACAGCCCGACGCCTTTACCCTCGGCGCCCTCCCGCTCGCCCGCACGGCCCTGTAGCCCCCGCCCGGCGCCAGCCGACGTCCTGCCGCTAGGGCAGGAAGGAACTCTTCCCCTTTGACCTCTGCCCTCCCCGTCGGTGACGCGTACCCGTATCTACGGGCTGCCAGCGCCGGCATCCGCCACCACACCCGCACCCTCACCGCACACGCCCAATCCACTGCCACGCCCGCGGACCGCCCGCACCTCGACGTGCTGCACGCCCATCTGACCGCGCTGCACCAGCTGCTCAACCGCCTCGCCGATTCCACCCGGGCCCCGCACCCCGCCTCCGGCCGACACCTCGCCACCGCGCACACCCGGCTGTTCCAGGCCGCCGCGGCCGTACACGACGCCTTCCACCTCGTGCCCGTCGCGGACGAGGCCCTGACTGAGACGGAATGCCACCCCGAGCGGCTGCCCGAAGGACCACCCGTCCTGACCATCTGCCAGCGGCACCTCGCCGCAGGTCACGTCGTGCGCCGCAAGACCACCCCGAGCGACCTCAACACCCCGCTGCACGGCCACACCCCCCACTGCAGCCAGTAACCCCGCACCACCGAAAGGACCTCAATGCGCAAGCTGAAGCGCTCCACCTCCGCTGCCGTCATACTCGCCGCACTCGCCGGCACGACCGCCCTGTGCACCACCACCCCGGCATCCGCCGCCAGCTACCACTGCAAGACCAGCAGCTACAGCGTCGACGACCCGTCGTACAACGGCCCCGACTCCGACAACTGGGACTTCGACGTGACGCTCTGCGCCATGCGCTCCGGCGGCAACATCTACACCAACGCCACCGTGTACTGGGACGGCCCGTACACGGCCAAGAACCGCAACACCTATACCTTCAACAAGGCCAAGTTCCAGCTCCAGACCAAGAAGAGCGTCAGCGGCACGGACCCGGTCGTGAAGTCCGCCGCCTACACCGGCCT
Source organism: Streptomyces sp. NPDC051243 (assembly GCF_044455405.1). Classification (NCBI taxonomy): domain Bacteria; kingdom Bacillati; phylum Actinomycetota; class Actinomycetes; order Kitasatosporales; family Streptomycetaceae; genus Streptomyces; species Streptomyces sp. NPDC051243. The sequence goes on from NZ_JBITES010000011.1 coordinate 67,654, forward strand.
GGAGTACGCGCTCGAGCACAGCAGCATGCACGGCAACGGCTCTTATTCGACCGGAACCCTCAAGTACCCGGCGGATTCCGGCCGTTACCTCGCCGACGGCTACATCCAGCTGGACTGGTCGGGCGACGGCAAGGACTACCGCAGCCCGGTTCTGTTCACCGCCTCACCGGTCGTCTGACCCCACGCCGCGTCCAGACCGCCGCCTTCGTGAAAGCCGCCCCGTCATGAGTCACCGGCCCGCGCGCCGTGCCCGCCGCGCCAGCGCCAGCCCTCTGTTTACCCCGCACGGCATCGACCGTGCCTCCCGCAAGGCCGCCCGTCGGCAGCTCGCCGAGGCCGCCGCGAAGGCCCGCGTCGAAGCCGCCGCTCACACCAGCGGCGCCGGCGCGGAGGAGCGGGAGATGCCGCCGCCCCTCTTCCCGCCCGCCGGGCGTCCTGGCCCCGCGTCCTCACGCAACAACAGGATCAGGCTGCCCGCGCACCGTATGACCACCGCCACCGCCTCTGGGGCGTACCCGTTTCTCGCCGAAGGCGGGCTCGGCGCCGAGGGCATCTACATCGGCCGCGACGTGCACGCGGAGGCGTCGTTCTGTTTCGATCCGTTCGCGCTGTACGGCAAGGTCGAGGGGTTCACCAACCCCAACGTGCTTCTTGCCGGGGTGATCGGGCAGGGCAAGAGCGCGTTGGCCAAGAGCTTCGCGCTGCGGTCGATCGCCTTCGGATACCGGGTCTACGTCCCCTGTGACCCGAAGGGCGAGTGGACGCCCGTGGCACAGGCGCTGGGCGGCACCTCGATCGCGCTCGGGCCGGGCCTGCCCGGAAAGCTGAACCCTCTGGATGCGGCGCCGCGTCCCAACAGCGTGTCCGAGGCTGACTGGGCGGGCGAGATCCGCAAAAGGCGCCTGCTGCTGCTCGGCTCGCTGGCCCGCACCGTGCTCGGGCGGGAGCTGCTGCCGATGGAGCACACCGGTCTCGACGTCGCCCTGGACGCCGTCGTCACCCGCGCCACCGCGACCGGACGCACCCCGCTGCTCGGCGACATCGCCGCCACCCTCAACAACCCCGACGAACTCGACGCCGCCGGCGGCATCATGTCCGGCCGCCTCGGCGACGCCTCCCGCGACCTGGCCCACGCCATCCGCAGGTTGGTCCACGGCGACCTGGCCGGGATGTTCGACGCCCCGAGCACCGTCACGTTCGACCCCAACTCGCCGATGCTCACCATCGACCTGTCCCGCCTGGGCGGATCCGGCGACGACACCGCCCTCGTCCTCGCCATGACCTGCGCCTCGGCGTGGATGGAGTCCGCGCTGTCCGACCCGAACGGCGGGAGGCGCTGGATCGTCTACGACGAAGCATGGCGCCTGATGCGCCACCCCGGCCTGCTCCAGCGCATGCAGTCCCAGTGGAAGCTGAGTCGCGGCCTGGGCATCGCGAACCTGATGGTGATCCACCGGCTGTCTGACCTGCTCACCGCGGGCGACGCCGGATCCCGCGGCCGGGCCCTGGCCGAGGGTCTGCTCGCCGACTGCTCCACCCGCATCATCTACCGGCAGGAGACCGACCAACTCCACGCTGCTGCAGCGCTGTTGGGCCTGACCTCGGTGGAGACCGACGCGATCTCCCACCTCAACCGCGGCAGAGGCTTGTGGAAGGTCGCGGGTCGCAGCTTCATCGTGCAGCACCTCCTGCACCCCCACGAACGGGCGCTCTTCGATACGGACGCCCGCATGCATTAAAACATGACAATTTACGCAAAAATAGACGATCCCGACCGGCTCAGGGATACACACAGGACAGGGATGTACGACACCTCCGCCTACCCCCATGACATCCGTAGAACCAACCCCGACTGCCTCCGGGCATCGGCGCGGAGCCTCGAAAGGTGCGCAGACCAACTCCCGCAGTCCGTCGCAGGAGGACAGGGCGAGGCCATTAGCGACGCGATCGATGCGGCGCTCGTGCAGATCACCTGGGAATTGAACTGCCTCGCCGATGACCTGGTCACCAGTTTCAACGGCAAGGGCAGCGACCGCGCCATGCACGCGACGGCTATTCGCCAGTGTGCAGCGCCTCTGGGTCTCGCCCACCACTACCTGGCCAAGGCCATGGACCACATCAGCTCCCACCACCACTTCTTTGCGCCCTCCGCGGATGCGCAGATCGAAGCCCCGGAAGGTCTGCTCCTGTTGTTGAAGCAGGACATCGATCACGCTCGCGCCGCGATCTACGCCACCGCAAACCAGTTCAAGATCAACGCTTCGCTGCTAGGCAGCCGCCCCATCGCCGACGCACCCACGCGGAACTGACGGCAATACAGACGAACGCAGAAGGCTTATGAATCCCGATGTCCAGCGCGAACTGATCCCCCGCAACAACACCCTCCACCTCATCGACTCGCTCGACGCGATGAAGGCGAAACTCCTCGACGCCGCCGAGCAGTGGCAGTTGCTGGACGACACCGGCCGGGTGCCGGCCGCACCGTCCTACGCGGAACTGCTCCAGCATGCCGCCAACGCGCAGGCTCTCTCCCGCGACATCGTCCAGCTGGCTGCCGACTTCGCCCGGACTGCTCACAGCACCAACCGGGCCGGCAGCGCCGTACTCGCCCACCTCGCGACAGCGGCCACCCTGTCGAGCCACGCCGCACCGCACTTCGCCCAGACCGCGGAGACCGCCCTATCCCTGTCCCGGTCCTCTGGCCCGACCGATCGGACGCACGGGAAAACCGCATGGTCATCGACCACGCCACTGCGCGCGCCTATCTGCGGCGCACCTCGGAATCGCTCCGTGACGCGGCCAAGGAACTCAACGCCCACCTCGACTTCCACCGCTTCTTCCCCACGCCTTCCCAACGGCAGGCCCCCGCGCCTGCGCCGCCCAGGCCGAGCGCACACCACCGCTAACCCGCGCCGAAGCCTCCGCGTCGGCATCACACCGCAAGGAAGCAGCGTCAGGTTCACGGAGCCTGACGCCCTCACCGACCGACGAATCGATCCAACGGCCCATGTCCTTCTCCTACGTTGAGCACCGCACGCTCACCCCTGACGACCTGGCCTTCTTCGAAGCCCTGCTCGCTCACACCCACCTGCCGGACCACCCTCGTGGCAAGGACTGTCCCGGGCCCGAGACCCCTGGTCTCTGCGCATCCACAGCACCTGCCACGGCCCCGACGGCGCCTGGCGGGAGACCCTCTGCGTCTTCCGGCGCACCGATCCCGAGGACGACCTGCACGCACAGTACGGAGAGATGCACTTCACCCAGGACGACCGCGCCCTGCCAGAGCTCGAAGACCTGCCCGCCTCCCCGCACGTCACGGCGTCCGAAGTCAGGCAACTGACCGACGCGGCCGTCATGCGCCCCGGACCGGCCCGTCCACGCAGCCGGTGATCCGAGCCCACACAGGCCCAAGGAGCCCGTCCTCCGTCCCGCGCCGCGGAGTCCTTATACGCCGACGAACTCGCCTTCCGCGTGCCCGGGAGGTGCCCGCTGCTGTACCTCGGCACTCCCTCGGGGCCTGAGATACGGGCCGCGATGAGCGCCGGACGTATCGGCTGCATGACCACCCCCGCACAAGGCAGCCGCATCCCCGACGGAGCCCTGTACGCCTGCGACAACTCGAAATTCGGCAGCGACGGCAAAGGCCGCTACTGGCCCGGCGCCGAGGCGTGGTTCGCCTGGCTGGAGCGGACCGTCGAGCGGTACGGGCCGGACCGATGCCTGTGGGCGCTCGCCCCGGACCAGCCGTTCGACGCCGCCGGCACCCTCACCGAGTCCCTGCCGTGGCTGGCCCGCATCCGCGAACTGGGCATCCCCGCGGCTTACGCGGCGCAGGACGGCTGCGATGCACCCGGGCTGCTGCCGTGGGACAGCTTCGATGTCCTGTTCCTGGCCGGATCGACCGAGTGGAAGCTCGGCCCGGTCGCGGAGCGGCTGGCCCGCGAGGCGGAGGCCCGCGGCAAGGGCGTGCACATGGGCCGCGTCAACTCCCGTACGCGGCTGGGGATAGCCGAGTGGTTCGGCTGCGACAGCGCCGACGGCACTTACTTGGCGTTCGGGCCCGACAAGAACCTGCCCAAGCTCCTCAATTGGCTCGACGAACTCGACGGCCGCCCCTCTCTCGTCGGCGGCACACGCCCCTTCGGCGGCACTCCCGACGCACCGTCAAGGACCCCACCACCGCGCGGAGACCGCCGATCAAGGCCGCTGCCAGGTAAAGCGGCTGCCATGGCAGCGCAGACGCCCCCGCCTTCGGGGGCAAACGCTCCCCCAGTCCCGACATCACGAGGTCCCCGTGCCCGAACCCGCTGAACAGTCCATGCCGCACCGGTTGCAGCAGTTGTCCCTCGAACTGCGCCACGCCTGCGAGCACTTTGAGCTGCTCGACAGCACCGGGCCACGTCCCCGACCTCCTGCAACGCCGCCACCCGCCGACCGACCCCACTGACCCACATCACCTACGGCGCCGTGGACGACGTTGACACCAGTCCCGCGCACGACACCACGGAGGCAAAGATCGAAGACCCAGTGCTCCCTTCCGCCGTCGGCTCCCAGATGGTGAGCGAGGCACTCAGCACCTCGCCACGGCGCCTCTACCAGCGCCACACCGCCAGCAGCCCCGCGGACATCCTCGCCCAGCTCGTGGTCACGGCCGCCCACCGCCTCGACCACCTGCACGCACAACTCGCCAACTCCGCACAGACCGCGGCCTCCACCCTGACGCGCGTCGCCGCCGGGAAGACACAGATCAACTCCCTCGGCGTCCTGCAGAACAGCGCCACTCAAATCGACATCCTGGCCGCACGCCGCGCCGACGCGGTCGACCACCTCAGGGAGGTCATCCACGCCTACCGGCAGGTGGCGGCACCCCACGACGCCACCGCACACTCGACACACCGCCCAGGCACCACCCCGATCCGCGCGTCCGCAGCCGACGCCCCGCCCGTCCGCGCGGCGCACGGACGGTGACCCTGCCCTCACGCCCTGGGAGCCCATAGCTGCATCCCGAGCCGACCTCGCCGCCTTCGCCACCGCACTCGCCACTGCTGCAGCTGCTGCCCGTTCCCTCTTCGTCCAACGTGCCATCGCAGTCCAACACCCCTGCCGCCCCGAATGCCGCGGCCCAGGCCGTACGGGACCTCACCGCCAGACTGAACGCCGCCCGCTCGTACGGCGAAGCCTCCCAGCTCCTCGACCAAGTCCTGGAGCCAGCCGAAGGACTCCCCCACGGCCTCGAAGACTTCTTCGAAACGGCAGCCAAGACGGCCAAAGCATCCGAACGCCAAGACGGCTTCGACCTCTACCACGACCTCCAGACGGACGCGCTCACACTGCGCCGACTCGGCGAAGACCTGCACGTCGCCGTCGAACGCATGCAGGCCCTCGCCGCCCCGCAGCGCCGGAGCTGGCAGGAAGCAGTGGCCGACTACTACGCCACCGCCCACAGCGCGCCCAGCCATCCGGCACCGGCACCGGCACCGGCACCCCCGCCCTCCCAACCGCCCTCCGGCCGTACCCGCTGACCCGCATCAGGATCCCCTTGCCCGCAACTCGCACCGACCTGTCCGCATTCGCCATCGCCCTCGCCGCACGTCTGCCCGGCACCTGGGCCAGCGAGTATCACCGCCACGCCGCCTACGAGAATCAGTTCCCCACCATCGAACGGCTCTGGGACACCGGCCACGTCGACTACATCGTCAGCCAGTACGTCCTCGGCCACAACGCCGTCCTCCACGGCCCCCACGAACAGCAGCTGTACGTCACCGACCGGCCCCTGTACCGCCATCAGTTCGTAGTGGCCCCGCTGGAGCCCGAGGGCTTTAAGCCACACCACTTCCGCAGGGTGGACGAGCCGAACGGCATCGCCGTCCCCAACGACCCCGTCCGAGCTGCCGCCGCGGTCACCCGCCGCGTGCTGCCCCGCTACTGCCAGGCCCTGGACGCCGTCCGCCACAACGCCCTCACCCAGCCCGAGCCCCCGCACCGGCCGGCGGCACCGGAGGTCGCCCAGACACTCACGCTGATCTGGTACCCAGACGGAGTCGTGGGCGCACCGTATAAGTCGGTGCCCGAAGACGCCCGCACAGTGCTCTACGGCTGCTACTTCCAGTACAGCCCGCACGAGTCGGCGTTCGTGCTGCCCGCCTCCTACAGCACCAGCGACCGCGCCCTGCTGATCCAGACCGCCGTCCGGCGGCTCACCGCCCAGGGCATCGGCGTCAACTTCCGCCACGCCGCCCCCGCCTCCGCGGGCCCGCCGTCCCGCCCGCCGACAGCGGCGCTCGGCACCCAGCCGACGACCGGCACGCCGTCCTCGGCACGGCGGTAGACGCCCACCACCAAGTCCCGCGTCGGGCATCGCTGCCCGACCCACGCCTCCAGGAGACCCCCGCTGTCCACAGCCTCCACCGATCCCAGGGTCCCCGCCCCTGCGCCCGCGGACATCACCACCCCCACCGATCCCGCCGGCCATTACGCCTACGGCCTCCAGGTCCTCGCACTCACCGACCAGCTCAACGGCGCCGCTTCCTACGCGCACGCCGCTGCCCTCACCGACCAGGTCCTGGAACCGACCGACGGTCTGCTGGAGAGGCTCGCTGAGTTCTTCGAAACGGCAGCCGAGAAGGTCAAAGAAGCCGACCACGACGACGGATTCGATCTCCACTACGACCTGCAGGACGCCGCGGCCACCCTGCGCGGTCTCGGCGAGGACCTGCACACCGCCGTCGACCGCATGCGCGCGCTGGCTCCCCGTGCCCCGGCACACCAGACCACCAGCGCGGCCATCTCCGCGGGGCCACGCCCCGGCTGCCGACGGCGGCGCGCCCCACGCCTGGTCGCACCCGGTGAACTCCGGGGAACCCGCCTCGCTCGCCGGTCTGGAACAGGCGGCGCACCTGCACGCCCTGGCCGAACGCATCCACCATGCCGCCGATGACCTGCCCGCGCCGGAACCCACGCACTCGCTCGCCAGCATCAGCGAGGAAGTCGAGGATCAAGTCCGGGTCATCGCAGGTCTTTTCACCGTGCTGGCGGGCGAAGCCGCCTTCCACAGCAGGGCAGCCAGGCGGCATCCCGGCCCGGCCGACTCCCTGGCCCACCGCAAGATCGGCCTGATGACGCGCGCGGCCGACCCGCTCGGATGGGCCCTTGCCAAGCTGGGCGAAGCCGTCGTCCAGATCGGCCGCCTCCACGAGATCAACGCTGCCCCTCGGACACCCGAACGGGCACAGGCCATCCACACCGCACGCGCGGCCCTCGACGACCGGCTCGCCAGCGCCCACCGCCACCTGACCGACGCAGCCCGCAACCTGCACCAGGACGCAGACCTACTCATCGCGCCAGTGCCCAGCCCCCGACGGGCACCGGCTCCCCCAACCGCTGGACCACACCGGCCCGCCGCGCTGCCCGCTCCCCCACCCATATCACCGACCGCGCCTAGAGCCCGCCGCTGACCTGTACGGATACCGCGCGACGGCCCGGCTCGGGCCAGCTTCACGCCCGCGCACCGCGTGGGAAGAAGGCGGAAACATAGCGGGCAATCCCCGGTTAGCGAAACCGGGGATTGCCCGGACTCTAGAGGCAGATCACCCACCACGCCCGTCCCTCAGGAGCACCCCAACCGCCGCCCCCTCCACCGTTTCACCCTGGCAATCACCACCACCGTCTGCGTGTCCCTGGCCGTGACTGCCTGCAACAGCGGCAGCGGCAGCGACAGCCCGACGGCCAAGAACGCCGCTCCATCGGCGAGCACCAACCAGCAGCGGGAGCTGCCGCCCGCGCTGACCAAGCAGCAAGCCCTCGCCAAGATCGACCGGTACGCGACGGCCAACAACAAGGCCAATGCCCACCGCGACCGCGCCCTGCTCGACACCGTCGAAGACGGACCGCTGTATACCATGTCCGTCTCCGACTACAAGGAGACCGAAGGGCTCACCGAGTCCGAGCGCAAGGCGTACAAGCCATGGGCGTACGACACTGCCAGCGCCAAGCTGTACATTCCGCGGATCGCCCCCGGCCAGCCCCGCTGGTTCGCCGCCGCGCTCTCCGCCACCAAGGGCAAGGCCCCCAACCGGCTGGCCGTCTTCGCCGAGCAGCCGCAGCACAAGCGGTGGGAGATGGTCTCCGTCGCCGACCTCTACGGCACTCAGCTGCCCAAGGTCACCCTGGACGCCGACGGATACGCCACCGCCGTCGCGGCCAACGGCAACAAGGACCTCGCCATGGGAGCCGACCTGCTCAGGAGCGGCATCCTGGACAACTTCGCCACCGGCGGCCAGAACACCGGGAAGAAGATCTTCGCCCCAAGCAAGGCGCGCAGCCAGCAGATCAAGGTCCACGCCGAGACCGTCACCCGGTACGGCAGCCAGGGCACCAGCACGTTCGCCGGTGCCGTCAGCCGCTACCGCGACGCGTACGCGCTCAAGCTGACCGACGGCGGCGCGCTGGCCCTCTTCTCCCACACGCATACCCAGACCGACGCGGTCGCCCGCTCCGGGCTGCAGCTCAACCCCGGCAAGGACGACCGGGCCTGGCTGCATGACATCCCCCGCCGCTCGATCCAGTACACGTTCGTCTGCAACGACGCCGCCACCGTCCCCGCGACGGCCGCCCCGTCCAAGCTCCTGGGCTACACCTGCGCCCGCACCGACGCCTCCGGCCCGCCCGCCACCTCCTCCTGACCGGGCCCTGCCGCGCCCTCGCGCCGCAAGGAGACCTGTGTTCCCTCACCTCGACCTTGAGCAGTACGACACCGTCGGCCCCACCACCGAGCAGATCCACGCCTCCAACACGAGCACGCCGACCCGTGACGACCTGCACCGCTGGGCCGCCAACGACTCGCAGCAGTTCACTGACGGCCTCGGTCTCGGCGAGTCCGGGGCAGAGCGTCACCCCCTGGACCCGAGCCCTCCAACAGGCCAGCACGCCAGCGGAGTTCCAGACCGTCACGGAAGCCGTCCTGGGCGACGGTCATAGCGGGCTCGACGAACTGATCGCCTTCCTCGACGCCGCTGCCCGCTGGTGCGACCGGCACCAGGAGAAAGACCTCGCCGACCACTACCGCCACGGCGCGATGCGGCTCGCGGGAGTCGGCCGCCAGCTGGCCGACTCCAACGCCGCCTACCTGGCCCGGACCCACCAGCAGACACGCCGCACGCCCCTCGGCCGCGCCGGCCACGGCGGTGTGCCGCCGGCCCCGCCCCCGGCTTCCCGTCCGAGGGCCCGGTAACCCCCGCTCGAGAACGCCCCATTGCACGACAGCCGCCTGCAGGCATCGGGCACGCGCTCACCCTCCCGCTCTCCTCGGCCAGCCTGCTGACCGCCTCCCTTTCGAGGTTCTTTGTCCACGCGCTCTTTCATCGCCCGCCCCATCGGGAGCGGCTACACCGGCGTTTATGTCCATCACGACGGTTTATCCCAGCGGCCGTCTCCCGCTGCTCCTGGCCGCCTACCAGCATCGCTTCGCAGGGGACGTCGAGGCCCTGACCGAGTACCTGATCGACCGGGTGCCCATCGGCTGGTCGTCGCTAGGGGCCGACCTTCTCGACGGTGTCCCGGCAACCCTGCTCGACGAACTCCCCACCGCTCGCACGTTGCCGGGACGGCAGTACGACGACAACCGCGCCCCAGGTGCTCCGCTCCTACGGGTCACCGATGCAGCCACCGACGGCCTGGACCGGGGCTACGTCCTCCACCCCGACCGGGGCATCGAAGTCATCCCGCTACGCGAGGAAGACATCGGACCCGTCGTGCCCTGGGACACCAATCCACGAAGCCGCTTCAGCGACCACCAGTTCCTGTGGGCTTCCAACCGGCCGGTGCCCGTCACACGTCCGCCCCGCGCCCTGCCACACCCTGCCACGCCCGCCACGGCGGCAGCCCGTCCTCCCGCCCGCCGCTGATCTTTCCCCCTTTCGCCTCTGGAGACCGCCCTGTCCCCGCACGCCCGCCCCGACATCACGGTCGTCATCGCCACCCAGCTGCGGCCCGAACGCCTGGGCTACCTCGCCGAACTGCACGCCAGCCTCACCCGGCAGACCGTGCCGTGGGAGGCCGTCCTCGTCCTCGACGGCGCCGACCGCACGCTCCTGCCCGCACCACTCGCCGCCGACCACCGCATCCGCGTGATCGAACTCCCGCGCCCGGTGGGCGCCGCTGCCGCCCGCAACCTCGGGCTGCGCACCGTCCGCACCCCCTTCGTCTGTTACAGCGATGACGACGATCTCCTGCCTGCCGACAGCCTCGCTGTGCGCCACCAGCGGATCACCGAAACCGGACTGGGCTGGGTCGCGGGCTGGAGCGCGGACCTGCACCCGGACGGCACCACCACGATCTGGCGCTGCCCCACGCCGCCCGGCGTGCACCAGCCCGGTGACGTGACGGGGTACTGGGCCAGTCCCGAGGCACAGATCCCGCTCGGCCAGACCATGCTCGTGGCCCGTACCGAACTCGTCGTTGCCGCCGGTGGGCACGGGGGACTGCCCCAGGGCGAGGACTTCGTCATGGTCAACGGCGTCACCAACCTCGCGCCGGGCGAGCTGCTGCCGCACGTCGTCTACTACTACCGGCAGCACCCCGCCCAGATGACCGCCGGCGGCAACGCGTTCCGTGAACTGGAGGGCCCCTCCCGCAAGTTCGCGTTCCGGCACGGCCGGGCACTGCGCACCGCGCTGAACCGTTCACGCACTGACGGGCTGGAGTTGTCGGTCTGATGGCGTCCGGCATCACCACCCAGGCGACCTTGGACTACCTCGCCCGGCGACTCAACGAGGTCGCCGCACAGCTGCCCACCACCCACGCAGAAGTAGACCCGGCGGCGCTCACCGACGACATCGCCCTGCTCGCCCACCACCTCACGTACACCAGCGAACGCGCGCAGGAACGCTTCGCCGCCCCCGAGACGGTCTACCTCCCCGAGCGCCACACCCTCATACGGCTCGCCGAGGCGATGAGCGCGGTCACCGGCGCCATGGGCCACCTCACCGAGGCTCTGCACTGTGTGTCCACCGGCTTCACCGGCAGGCCACCCCCGGGGTGGAGACCTCCCACCTGCACAACGACCCCAAGACGCTGCGGATCATCGCGGCCGAGAAGTGCAGCGAAGCCCGCACTCGGCTCACCGCCACCGCCGCAACGCTTCATGCCGAGACCACTCCAACAGCACCTCGCCCGCGGCCGACCCTGCCCCCGGCGGCCCAGCCGTCCGCCCAGCACGCTCCACTCGCCGCCCCCGTGGTGCGAAACCTGAGTTGACCACCAGGACCCCATGTCGCCCGAACCACCCACGCAGATCATCCTCAGCGCCAGTCGCGCCCATGGGCTCACTGCCGTCCCCTACGGTGAGGAGCACCTCCGAGCCTCCCGCGCCCTGGAAGAGGCCGGATTCCACCGCATCCCCGGCGGCGCCTTCGCCGCCCCACTGTCCGACACAGCGACCGCCCGGCAGACGGCCAGTGCTCTGGTGCACCGCGCCCACGAGCACGGCGCGACCATCACCACCAGCCCCCGCCCCTATCTCGCGGACTTCGGCGAGGACCTCGCCGCCCGGCTGCCCGGCACCTGGAGTGCAAAGACGGAACTCCTCTACCACCCGCGAGTGCAGGAGGACTTCATCAATCCGCTGTGGGACAGCGGAGACCTCATCCAGGCCATGATCCACGCCCACGTTCCGAGCGCGGTTGTCCTCAAGAACGGGGCGGGCACCGAGCTACTGCTGATCGAACGCCCCGGACACAGCAGCGGTTACCTCCTGGGCGCCTTCTCCACCGAGGAGTACGACGACAACTGGGAAGAACCGAACGCGCCGCGCAGCATCGTCCTGCCCGCCGAACCGGACCTCGCCGCACGCGCCGTCACCACCACATTCCTGCCCGAGTACCGCCGCGCCCTGCACAACCGGCATCTCGACACTGTCCTCAGGGCCCTGGACCGAATCCGCGCAGAGCACCAGACCCTCAAGACCATCAGGGCCTCCGGCCGCTTCAGCGACGATGTGCCCCTGGCCACATCGCGGCTCGTGTCGGAAATCGAGCGGGCCTTCGCCGACCACGCCTGGCTCTCCTTCCGCGAGGTCCTCGACCACGCGCCGATCCTGCTGCCGCGGTGCCGCCCCGCCGCAACCCCGTGGCCGCAGGACTCCGCGGCCCTGGCCCGCCTGCGCGACGCGCTCGCCGACAGCCAGGAGACCTGGCAGGAGTACAACGACTTCCGCACCAACCTGTACTCCATCCCCCGGACTCTGCCGGCCCACGAGTGGAGCCAGATCAGATCCCGGCTCGGCGCCGCCGTCCTGCCCGCGATCGAAACATGGCTCGCCGACAGCGAAGCCTTCGAACGCCAGGCCCGCGCGGCCGTCCCCGGAGGACCGGTGGCGCTGTCCGCACCAACCCCGCGCCTGCTCACCGCCCGCCCGGCCCAGCCCGCCACGCCCCGGACCACCGCGGCGCACCGCTGACCCACGAGACAATCCGCCTCTGTCCGACCACTTCCACTTCGCCGTCCACCCCGAGCACGGCTTCGTCGCCGCCCCCACCGCCGCGGTGACCGCGCACCTGGCCGAATGGTTCCTCACCCGCGAACAGTTCGAGCCCGTCCCCGGCAATCCCGGCCTGTACCGGCTCGCCCAGCCGGAACAGGACGGCCAGCGCCGCGCCCGGCAGGCCGTAGGGGATCTGCGCCGACTCGGCTTCCAGGTACAGGCCGACTACTCCCTCGACCACGCGCTCACCCCCGAGCCCGACCGCCCGTATGGGCGCGACGGGCTGCCAGAGCGCCGCCGGCGCATCGCCCAGGCCGCCGCGGCAACCTCGCCCCAGCACGCCCCCGCCCTGACCACCACCCCGACACAGCCCCCGGCACACAAGGCTGCGATCCCCGCCGGACACGCACAGAGCCGCCCAGGTCCGGGACTGAGGCGATGAGCATGAGCACCGAACCCATCCGCATCGCCCGCAAACTGGGCGGTGAGGTCGAAGTCGAGGGCCCCATCGACGAGTTCGCCGCACGGATCCTCGACCGCGCCGGGTTCATCTTCGAGCCGACCCTGCGCGGTGTGTGGATCCGGTTGCACTTCGACACCGGCCAGGAACGCGAAAACCAGAAGGCCACCTACGCCGCCCAGATGCTCAGCGCCGCAGGTTACGCGGTCGACCTCGACCCGAACCTGCTCCCGGCCGCCGGCAACCGCTCCCCCGTGAACGGGTGGCCGCCGCGCACCGAAGCCGCGATGACCTCGCAGCCCGCCCCCAACTCCACGCAGCGGCCCCGACGCTGAACCCCACGACACAAGGCACTATGCACACCCCATCCGCCACCATCACGCTGTACCTCAGCGCCCGAAACAAGATCGTCGCCCTGGCGAGCGGGACCGGACGCAGGTGGGCCGAGACCGCCCTGGCGCTGGCCGGCTTCACCGAGGACGACGATCTGCTCCACACCCTGCCCCTGGACTACCCGGCCAGGGCACGCCAAGCGCTCACCCATCTCCACCAGGCCGCCCGCGACTGCCAGGTGAGGGTCGCCACCCACCCGCGCCCCTACCTCGGCGACATCGCCGAGGCGATCGTGGCGGCGCTGCCCGGCTCCTGGGCAGCCACCGTCTTGGGCCTGCGAGAGCAGCAGGACCAGCACCACCTGCGGGACTACCTGTGGGAGACCAGCGCCCTCTACGAGCTGCTGGAGAAGGAGCGCCTGGGCTTCGCAGCGTTCCTCCGTGACGGTGGCGGCACCGAGTTGCTGCTGGTCGAGCGCCCCTCGGACGGCTCGTACGTGGTCGGCGCCCTGACCCCGAGTGCTGATCACCTCAATGCGACAGCCCCGCCTCCGCGCAGCGTCATCGCGTCCCACGCTCACACCGCTGCCGCGCTCATCCGCACCCGCCTGCTGCCCGACTACGAGCGGGCCGTCCATCTCTCGCGGCTGGGTGAAGCGGAACAGGACCTGCGCTGGGCGCAGGAGGCGCACGAACCCGGCGCGTACTACGCCGCGGCCCTGGATGCGGCGCTCGACCGGTTCCGCACCCAGGCCGCCGCGTTCATCGCCACCCTGCGTGACGGTGAGCCTCTCACGGCCGAACAGTCCGTCTTCCTCGATCGCGTGGAAGACGGACTGGGCCTCACGCTCGACGAACCGCACGAGCTGGATTCCGAGGCGCTCGCCGATGCGCAGGCGGTATGGCTCATCCACGGCGAAGAGCTGATCGAGATGGCTCGCGCCGCCACACCCCCGCCCGTCACCGCGGCTAAGGACCGGGCGCCGGCGACAGCCGTGCTGCCCCCGAGTGCGGTGGTCGCAAGCGCCACCGGTCCGCACCGCTGAACCCCACAACAGTCACCCCCTGCCGCATCCCTGTTCCGGAGCACCTCATCACCGACAGCCTCACCGACGACCTCGGCACCGCCCTCGACGCACTGCGCACCTTCCGCGGACAGTTCGCCTTGATCCATACGCGCTACGAGCGTGCCCTGCCGAGTCCTCCCGGCATCGGCGGCTCGCCTGCAAACATCGCGCGCGGGCGGCGCCGGGAGGGCGCCGAGGCGTTCCAACGCCACGTACTGCCGCATACCGACAGGCTGCTGGCCGCCGCGCGCAGCGCGGTGGACGCCATGCCGCCGGCCCGGCACCACGACGCCTGGCGGCTGCTGCTCGACGACCTGGCCCATGCCGCGGGCCAGATCCACCGCATCCTGTCCACGCCGGCCAGCCAGCCCGAACCCAAGGCTGCCATTGCCCGCCACCTCCAGCTGTGGCCCTACATCCTGGTCTGGGCCGAGCGCTCCTTCATCGTCAGCGACCTCGCCGGACAACACCGCCCCCAAGGTCCGCCGCTGCCGCGCGAGGAACAGCGGCTCTGGACCGAGCGTGCGCAAGCCGCCTGGCAGCGCGGGAACTTGGATGCCTCCGACGCCTGGTACAGCGCCGACAACGAGCTGATCACCCTGGCCCATCTCGTCGAACACGACGAGGAGACGGTCGTCGTCCTCGTCGGCGAACTCGGCAGCGAGCAGATGCAGGTACTCGGCCACTACGACAGCGAGTACGAGGCCGAACGGGCGTCACCTCCTCCCGTACCCGCGGGCGTCCTGCGCCCGGACTACGCCCCCTTCAAGCATCAGCCGACGGCACCGGAGACCACGGTCGCGGCGCTGATCCGGAAGGTCGAGGAGGCACGGCACACCGCCGACGTCTCCATGGCCTTGCTCGATGCCGTGGACGGCCCCGGCGTCTCCCGCGGCCCGCTGCCCCGTCTGACCGAACTCATCGACCAAGCGGCGAAGTTCGCCGACGCGTTGGAGACAAAGCAGGGCCAGCGTGCCGCCGCCCGGCTCTCCGTCCTCTCCCGACAGCTGGGCGTGCTGAGAGAGGAAATCGAGTCCGCCGCCCAGGACCTCGGGGTCGGCGTTCTGCCACCGCACCGCACTCCGCGCCCCATGTTCCACACCGTTCCCGCAACCCCGGCACTGACAACGGCACTGCCTGCCGGACCGCCCGCGCCCTCCATCACCGGTTCCGCACGCCACCGTTAGCGCCCCCGCACTGGGTGCCCCACCCACGGCACGCACATGTTGACCTCCACCACCAGCGTGGCTGGCTTCCTCTGTCAGGCAGCCGGTCCCGGGCCGGATGGTCGACGGGCGCGGACAGACCCTGGTTACCGCACGGCGGTGATGGTCACCACGGCCTGTCTGCTGGTGCTGTCCGTGGTCGCCGCCGCCCGGCCCGGCATGGCCACAGGGCTCGTCGCGCCCGCCGGGCCGGGTGGCTGCCCGCCAATGGCGATCCCGGACGCCGCCTCGGCGATCGCGCTGACCGCGGTGCCGTGTCTGCTGCTGGCCGCCGTGATGACCCCGGCGTTCCTCACCGTGGGCGCTCTCGCCCGCCCGGCACCACCACCGAGGCGTACTCCCAGCTAATCGCCGCCACCGGCACCTGCCCGTCCGCCGGGACCCCTGTGTCCGGCGCCCTCGCCGAGCACGCCCTCTGGCCCGGTCCTGCCCGCCGCCGGGGCCGTCAGCGCCGCACACCGGCTCATGCCGCCCACTGAACACCCGCTATCTGCAAGGAGTTTCACTATCGCCGTCCGCACTTCGTGGGAAGTTGTCCACTCCTGTGGACACACCGCGACGCACAACCTGTCCGACCGGCCCGCCGACAAGCGGGCCTCCTTCGCCCGCTGGCTCGCCTCCAAGGACTGCACCGACTGCTGGAAGGCCGCCCGCGACGGGGACAGCGCCAGCAAGGAGGAGTGGCTCGCCGCCCGCCGCGCCGCCGAACAGCAGGCCGCCGCCGCCTGGGCCACGCAGTTCGAGATGCCTGCGCTCGAAGGCCCGCAGAAGGCCCTGGACTGGGGCGAGCGCTCCCGCCATCAGCTGGTCACCGCCGCCTACACCGCGCTGGTCACCGAAGGCACCTGGGACGAGGCGGACTGGGCCGTCCTGGAGGAGAAGATCCGCACGATCACCCGGGCCGGGTGGTGGATCGATCAGAGGGACGCCGAAGGCACCGATCTTCCCGAGCTTCTCGACGCCGCCACCGAAGCCGATCGCGGCACGGAGAACCCGTTCCGCTAGTGCCCCGAGGCCCACGGCGGGGTGGGCACGGGGATGCCTTATACCCGACGATCCCCGGTTAGCGAAACCGGGGATCGTCCGGACCATTGTCCTTCCACCGCCACCCCGTGCCGTTCGTGGAAGGACCCCGCCGTGGCCCCAGCCTCCCGCCCGCCGTACGTTCCCGCCGACATCCTCACGCCCGAAAGGGACATGCCCCATGGCCACTTCCGGCCCGGCGACCAGGTCGTCATCCTCAAGGGCGTGGCCGACGGGGAGCTGTGGGGCGACGCCATGACGGTGGTGACCCCGTCCTGGCACACGCCCACCGACGAGGACGGGTGGCGGCTGCGCGACCCCAACGGCGGGCAGCAGACCTTCATCACCGCCCACCCCCGCTACCTGGTCCACCTCTCCAGGCGGTGCCCCGACTGCCTCATCCACCTGCGCGCGCTGGAGGACTACCTGATCCCGAAGCTCGCGGGTGCAGGCGCCGAAGTCGACTGCGGCTGGTATTCGGTCACCGCGCTGAACCAGCTCGTGCACATCGCCGACGCCCGGGGCGGCCGGTGATCTGCCACATCCACCGCGCGCCACTTTTCCCCGGCGAGGCCCTCGCAGGCGCACTCGGCCGCCCCATCGCCGAACAGGACGTACTGGGTGACCTCGTCGTCGCCCACTCCCCACTCAGCGAGGCCGCCTTCGAGGGCGCGACCCGCGAGTGGATGTTCGCCGACTGGGAGGACTACCTCCTCGAACCGGGTGACCTGCACCCGTACGCCGAGGACCACACCGATGCCGCGAGCTCGCTCTTCCACCTCGCGGTCCGGCTGCACCCCAACGACCGCGATCGGTCACTACCAGAGTGGTCACAGATCGCGCACCGGCTCGGCCACGCCGCCGGCATCAACCCGGCCGCCGACGGTGAACCGGCCTGCCACTGGGTCGCGTTGCAGGCCCGCCCCGGCCGTCTCGACGTGATCGCCAACCTCATCCGCTCCGACGGCTCCAGGACACGGCACCACCCCGCCGCCCTGCGCCGGGCCCTGGAGGCGGAATGCCGGCGCATCGAGTCCGACCTACGCCTGACCCGGGTGCCGACTCGCACCAGGGTCCCGCGCGCGAACGGCGCCGAACAGCCCTTCCAGCTCCCTCAGCTGCCGGGCCCCACTGCGCCGCAGTCGCCGCCGAGCGTGGCAGCGCAACTCGCCACCCTGATGTGCCAGCTCGCCGACGAGACCACCGGGCCCGTCGCCGGCGTGCGATCCCTGATCGAGCAGGCCGCCCACCGGCTGGAGGAGTTGCCCCACTCCTACGGGCCCGAGGCGGCACAGCGCCTGGGATGGATCGCCCGGCGCCTGTACGGCATCCAGCAGGACCTCGAACCGGTCGCCGCCGACCTGCCCGGAGCCGGCCAACGAGCCGCCGGGGCCACCCCTGCACCTACCGCGCCGCTTCCAGCTCCCGCACGCCGATTCCGCTGAACTCCCCGAGAAGGCACTGCCCTTGGCCCTTGCCGACCGCTACCTGATCCTGCAACGCGACGTGCACTCTGGCGAAGTCCTCGCCCGCGGAGGCGACCCGGAAGCATACAGCATCCTTCAGCGCACCGGCTTCGTCCCCGTCGTCCGCGTGCACGAGCACTACCACCGGCTGCCCACCGGCCTCGATGAGGCCGAGGAGGAACGTCTGGCTGTCCGGGCCGTGGCACGACTGCGCGCCGTCAAGTACGGCGTCGACTGCGACGAGGCGTTCGACACCGGCCAGCGCGAAGCGCACCATCTCCCGCTCGGCGCCTCGGTCGCTCACCAAGCCGAACGCATCCGCCAGGCGACCACCACCGAGGAAGTGGCGGACGCTCTGACCGAGTTCACCGCCTCCCACGACGGCATCCTGGCCGCCCTCGACGACGTCCTCACGGCAACCGCCGAGTTCTACCAGGGCCTCGGCAAAGCAGCCGACGCGGCCACCGCCGGCCGGCTGCGCTACCTCGCCGAAAGCCGCCTGGACGTCATCCGCTCCGACCTGGCCCATGTGCGCGCCGAACTCGCCGACCGGCACGAGGCCCACCCGCAGCGCAGCCGGTGCACCGCCGAAGTCGGCCCGGGCGAGCGGGAAGCCTCCGCCGTCTGCGGCTGCCCACCCCCGCCACGGACCACACCACGCCCAGCCCGCCGCCCACGCTCCCGGCCCCCGCCGGACGGCGGCGCTGACCCCCACCCCCGAGGAACCCATGCACCACCCCACCCCCGACACTCCCGATCTCGCGTCGTTCGCCATCGCCCTCGCCGAGGAACTCCCCGGCCACTGGACCAGCGAGCACCACACGCACGAGCAGTACCTCGACCAGTTCGCCCGCGCCGAGCACGTGTGGGACTTGGACCTGATCGCCCACGCCATCGCCCAGCACGTCCTAGGCCAGGACGCCGTCCTCACCCGCGACGACGGCACCCGCCTGTACGTCATCGCACGGCCTCGCAGCGGCGAGGAGTTCCTCGTCGGCGCCATCGCCCCGGAGGGCATCGACCCCGAAGCCTTCCGAAATGTGCGCGAGCCCGACGGCATCGCCGTTCCCGATGACCCGGTCCAGGCCGCCGAGGACATCGCCACCGACCTGCTGCCCCGCTACGACAAGGCCCTCGCCCAGGTCCGCGACAACGCCGCCCGCCTCTCCCCGACACCTGCACCGGAACTCGTGGTGATCACATTGAGCGGCCGGGACTGCCGTGTCACCAAACCCGAGCGGGCCGATGCCGTCCAGATCCTCACCGACAACGGCTGCGTCTACGACAAGGACAAGGACGTCTTCGTGCTGTCCGGCGAGGACACCGCCGCACAGGCACAGGCCATCCAAAATGCAGCCGCGCAGCTGGACCGGCTCGGTATCGGTGTCAGCGTGCGGCTCCCGCAGGCCAAGCCCGCCCTGGACACCGCCGCGGTCGCCGCCCCCGCCCCCGCCGCACCGTCCACGGCCCGGTCCCGGTGAACGGTCCGAAGGACAGCGAGCCGACGTTCGTCGCCGGCGACTACGTCACCATCACACGCGATGCGAAGACGCAACTGGTCGTGGCGATCGGCGGGGACGAACGCGCTGAGGGGATTCTGCAGACCGCCGGGGGCTTCGTCTCCGCCCCCGGGCCTCGCGGTCCCTACCAGTACCAGCCGCCCACCATGCCCGTCGAGCAGCAGCGTCACGGCGCCACCGCAGCCGCCCACGCGCTGCTGCTGGCCGGATTCAGCGTCCACCTGGATCCCACGCTCAACATCCTGGCCACCGCCGACGACGACCGGCAGGCCACCCACCGCTACCTGAAGCAGCTCGCCGACCGGGCCGAAAGCGCCGCCGACGACCAGGAGGTCGCCAAGGTTCTCACCGAGATCGCCGCGCCCTACGACGGGCTCCTGCCGCGCCTGGTGCAGACCTTGGTCTCCACCTGGGCCCCCTGGACCCAGCGTCTGAGGAACGCCGGGCACGAATCCGAGCCGGCACAGCGGCTGATGACGACCACCGGCCGCCTGTCCGACCATGCCCGGCAGATCGAGCTGATCCGTGACCAGGCCGCCCGCACCGCCACCGCGCCCGCACTGGCCACAGCCACACCCCTGTCAAACCGTCTGCCGTGCGGCG
This sequence comes from Streptomyces sp. NPDC051243, assembly GCF_044455405.1. Taxonomy (NCBI): domain Bacteria; kingdom Bacillati; phylum Actinomycetota; class Actinomycetes; order Kitasatosporales; family Streptomycetaceae; genus Streptomyces; species Streptomyces sp. NPDC051243. Next base: position 87,829 of record NZ_JBITES010000011.1, read on the forward strand.
ATAGTCCTCCGCGAGAAGGGAGAAGCCCCGCCCGTGGGAAGCAGAGCCGACGACGAAGGCACCGACGTCGAGATCTACCGCAAACCCCTGACCGACACGGTCCACGCCGACACCCCCACCGGTGCCCCCGAGCAGCTCCTCGCGCTGCTCGACCAGCTCGGCTTCGAACGCAACACCGTCCGGCCCGCGGGCTCTTCGGGCCCGACCTACGTCTGGCACGAGGCGCCCGCCCACCTCGGCGAGGAGGAGAAGAAGCAGCTCGCCTCCCGCGCCGTTCCCGCGCTGCTGATGGCCGGATACGTCGTCCATATCCCTGACTACCTCTTCGACCCGGTCGCCTATCGCAGCGCCGCCGCCCAGATCAGCGCACAGCGTGCCGCACCCGCCGCACCCGCGCCCGCCACCGGGACGCCCTCCCGGGCCCGAGGCTCCCGTCGCGCCGGCTGACTTCGTCCAGGCCCTCCGTCCGATCTGCAGGAACCCCATGCCCCACCCCACCGTCCCCTACGTCCTGGCGGCGCCCGGCTACCTCGCCGGCGGCGGCGACTGGGAACACCTGACCGAGTGGCTGCTGCGCGGCCACGGCTGGCAGGACGTGTCCACGATCGACCAGCACACCGCCCTGGCCAGCCCCGACGGCCGACTCCAAGTCGCCCTCGACCGCCGGGCGGCCTGGACCTGGACCCTGCGCGCCACCACCCCCGCTGGGCGGGAATGGGCAGCGCTGCTCGGCGCTCACCTTCCCGTCGAGTACGTCACCACGCTCGTGGACACCATGCTGCGGCCCGCCTCCCGCCACCGCCCCGATGTCCTCGGCCCGCTGCACACGGCAGGCTGGAACGCGGACGCCGCGGCCCCCGCGCCCACGGCCGTGTCACCGGACGGCCTGGTCCGCTTCACGGAGGAGACCGCACTCAGCCCCACGCGCGGGCCGTGGCACGCCGCCTGCATGGTCGACAGGTACCGCTGGTGGACAGCCGTCTTCAGCACCCACACCCCGCCCGGCCTCGTCGCGGCGTTCACCCAAAGCCTCGCCTCCGACGACCCGCTGCCGCGCATGGCCATCGGCACACCGCTTTACGGATGTGAGCGCTACACCCGTCTCAGCCAGACCTCCTTCGGCTACGACGACGAACAGGCGCTGCTCGAAGCACGGATCGCCGACGCCCGTGGCCACCACCTCCCCGGGTCACCGGCCGCCGCACCGACGCCTGCCGCCAGCCGAACACGTCTCACCCGCACCCGCTGACCGCACTCTTCAGGAGCTTTCCGTACCTCTCGCCCCACGCACACCCCCGCCGATCACGGCTGAACGTCCGCCCCGCCTGGCCGTGTTCCGCTTCCGCCGCTACCTGCGCGCCTTCATCCCAAGCCCCCGCGGCAGGGCCCACCCGCCGACCACCGGCCGCCCCGAAACCGCCCTGGACGAATCCCGCCACCTCGGCCACCACAGCTAACTCCCCCTCTCCCCGCAGCGTTCCCATCCAGGAGGCCCGTGACCGAGCCGCCCACCCACCCCGTACGCCTCGCCGAGGACATCGCCAGCCTGATCAAGACCCTGCACGACCACCTCGCCCGGGCCAGCACGCGTCAAGCGGCTGAGATCCTCGGCAAGGTCCTCGACGCCGACGTCGGCATCCTGACCCGGGTGACCGACCTGGTCGGCACCGGGTCCCGCATCGCCCAGAGCCAGGCCCACCGCGGCGCACTCCCGCCCGAGGTGTGGCTCGCCATGGGCCGGGCCGCCAACGAACTGCACCGCGTCGGCGTGGACCTTGACGAGCACGCCGACACGCTCAAGCAGCTCGGGACACCGCCCGCCACGACCACCACTGCACCGCCCAAGCCTGTCGCCTCCGCCATGGTCGTCAGGAGAAGCCGGTGAAGAAGCAGCAGTGGACCGGCTGGGGCCCCGGCACCCCACAAGCCGAGCAGCACTACCTGGTGGAGCCCCGCTACCTCGCCGGCGGCGGCGACATCCGCTACGTCAGCGAGTTCCTGCGCGCCTCCGGCTGGAGCGACAAATCCACCACCGGCGGACCGCTGGTCTTCGACAGCCCGGACAAATCCGTCCGCGTCGGCTACGACCCACACGTCCAGCCCGGCGGCTGGACCATCTCCGGGAAAGCAACCACCGGCCAGGAAGCGTGGCACGCGACGTTCACCCGCCAGGTGCCCGTGGAGATCGTCGCCGGGTTCACCGACGCGCTCACCCGGCCCCGCTCCGCGCACGCGCCCAACGTGTGGGCGCCGCTGCAGGAACAGCACTGGCAGACCGAGCAAGGCCAGCACTTCACCGCCATGAGCCCTGACGGCGGCGCCTGGCTGCAGTTTCATCAGTCCCAGCCCGGCGATGCGCTGTGGTGGGCCGGGGCCCGCAACGAGCACGGGCGGATCTGGGACGCCAGCTTCACCGCCTCCACGCCGATGCACCTCATCCAGGCGTTCGGCGCCGCGCTGGCCGACCCGCAGCAGGTCATGCGCCCGCGCGGACACGTGCCGCCGTCCACCCGCATCCGCACCACCTCCGTCTCGGTGCTCCCCGACCAACTGGCCGCCTGGCAGCAGGCCCGCGTCACCGCCGCCCGCGCCGCCACCTGGGCCCGCAACTCCTGGGCCACCAACCGGCCCCGCCGCCCCAGCTCCACCGGCCCGTACGCCACCGCAGGCCGCAGGGCCCGCCGCTGACCACTCCCTCACCCGTACCCGACCGAAAGCCCCACCCCTTGCCCCAGCACGACGACCTCCTCCCCGCCGACATCAAGGCCATCACCACCGGACTGCTCCGCCTGAGCCAGCATCGACCGGGCCGAATGCCCTGCGGACATCGCCGCGGTCCTGACCCCGATCGTCGACCGCCACGACGGAGCCCTTCGCCGGCTCACGCAGATCTTCGAAGCGATCGGCGACATCTGCAACGACTTCGTCCTCCAGGACCGCTACGCCGACGACCTGCAGGCTGAGGCCGACGAAGCCTTCGATTCCTTGAGGAACCTGCTGAACCAGGTCAACGGTCTCGACGAGAAGTTCCGCACCTTCTCCCCGGACGTCACCCACACCCCCTCGGGCCGCCGCCCGTCCCCCGGCGCCCAGGACTCGGTGTCCCCCGACGCGCCCGGTGCCCCCAGCCCCTTGCGGATCCGGCAGGCCATCGACACCCTCGCGGAACTCAAGAACTACTTCCGCACGCATCCCTCGCTCGACCAGGCCCTGCCCTTGCTCAGCTGTCTGCTCGACGAGGACGAGGGCATCCCGATCCTGCTCGGCGACATCCTGCGCGCCAGCACACACATCGTGAACCAGCACTTCGACCACCCCCGAATCGACGCCGTGCGCCAGGCAGTCGAAGCATTCCGGGCCGCGGCCCAGGAGGCCACCGACTGGCACGTCCTGCACTGGGACGTACAGCGGCTGGTCACGCAGGCCGACGCCCACGGCGCCGATGCCTCGGGGCGATGACCAGCCCCTACATCCCCACCCGCGCCAACGCTCCGCACGACACCCTCTGGTTCCAGACCCAGCCCCGCCACCTGGCCGGACGCGGCGACCCCCGGCACATCACCCAGGCCCTGCGCGCAGCAGGCTGGAAGAACCGCTCCCACCCGGACTTCCCCCACGTCCTGCTGGTCAGCCCCGACCAGCAGCACAGCGTGGTGCTGGAGCCCGACCCGGGGTCCTACGGGGCATGGTGGCGCATCCGCGGCCAGGACCAGGACGGGCGGCGCTGGTACACCGAGTTCGGCGCGCACACCCCCGTCGAGATCATCGCCGCCCTCACCGACGCCCTGCTCGAGCCCGCCCCCAAGCAGACGCCACCGATCTGGTCGCCGCTCACCGCTGCGGGCTGGTCGTACCAGCGCGACGAACACGACAACGAGATCGCCCACCACCCCGACGGCATCCTCAGCCTGGAACGGTGGGCCGTCGAACCGGGCGAGGACTTCCACTGGCGGGCCCTGGCCGCCCTGCCCACCGGTCTCGGTGGCTTTGAGCGCATCTGGCACGCCTACCTCGACGAGCAGATGCCGCCCCACCTGATCGCCGCGTTCACAGGCGCCCTGGCCAGCGACAAGCCCGTCCAACGCGCACACTGCGACGTGCCGCACACCTACCTGGTCACCCAGGAACAGCGCGGCCCGCAGGCAGAGCAGCTCGCCGCCGCGCAAGAGGCCCGGCTCAAGGCTATCCGCGCCGCCACCCGCAAGACCCGCCGCAAGGCCGCGCTCACCACGCACCCACCCGCGCCCGTTACCGCCCCCGCCGTACCCGCCATCGGCCGGACCCGCTGAACGGAGTCGGGCGGACCTCACCCGCCCGGCTCACCGCGCCCCACCCCTTCCTCCGCACTTCCGCTGAGAGCGCTCTTGTCCCCAACTGCCCCTACCCCCGATGAGATCCATCGCCAACGCCTCCACCAGCTCGCCGTCTTCCTGCGCGAGAGCGAGCAGATCCTCGCCGACTGGGACGCCTACTCCGAGGAGCACACCGACCTCGACGGCTGGCCCCTCGACGACGTCGCCTACGGCCGGCGGGCTGCACAGCGTGACGCCGACACCTGGCGCTCCTTCAACCGCGTCCGGTCCTTCGCCAAGGACCTGCTCGCCACCGCCGAAGTCCAGGTACAGCAGCTCAACGCCGCGCACCTCCAGTCCCGCTGGCCCTGGCAGCTCGCCACCCTCGACTCCGCCCTGAAGCAACTCGATGCGCTACAGCAGGAGTGGCTCGACACGCGCGACGCGCTGCCGCCCACCGCCCGCCCGGGCACCCCCGCGTACGACGACGCCCTCGCCGAACGCAACGCCGAAGCCTGGTCCTACCTCGACGCCTGGGTCAGCCACGGCAAGGCAATCCTCGAAATCCAGGCCACCGCCCACGACCTTCCGCCGCGCGCAGCGGCCCTGGCCACCGCCGTCCAGGCCCATCCACGCCCAGCGGCACCCGGCGCGGCGCCTGCGGCCCGGAGGTGACGGGCATGGCGAACGACATCGACGTGGCGCTGGTCGCACCCCGCTACCTCGCCGGCCCCGGCGACCCGGCCTGGATCACCGTCCCGCTCCGCCGCGCCTGCGGCTGGACCACCGCCCAGGAGCCGCTGATGCCCCGCGTCCTGCTGACCAGCCCCGACCGGCAGGCCGAACTGCGCCTCGACCCCGCTCCGGATCTCCCGTGGTGGCGCCTGCATCACGCTGACACCGCCGACCATCCGGCCTGGTATGCGAGTTTCGGGGCGCGCACCCCGGTGGAACTCATCGCCGCCGTCCTTGATGCGCTCACCGACCCCGTCACGCCGAAGCCGGACTCCTCCGACCCCTGGGAGCCTGCCCGGCAAGCCGGATGGGCCTGGTCACCGGGCGCCTGTATCTCGCCCGACGGCATCGCCGAGATCGAGCACTTCACCGATCACAGCAGCAGCTGGTTCATCACAGCCGCCCTCAGCAATGACCCGGAGAACCAGCTCTGGCAGGCACGCTTCGACGGCACCACCCCCACCTACCTGATCACCGCCTTCACCCGGGCCCTCGCCGACCCATCCCCGGTGAACCGCGACCCCCTCCGCCTCCCGCCCCGCGTCCGCCGGCACCCACTCCTTCGCACCGAGCAACTGCCCGTCGACACGGTCGCCTTCGCGCTGGAGCACCGCACGACCGCCCTCGCCCAGCGTCGCGCCCCGTCAACAGCGACGCCACCGGCCCGGCCACCGGTGCCAAAGCCGCGCCGAGCCCGCTGACCGGCCCGCGCCGCCCGACTCCCCCCTTTGGAACTGCCCCCTTGCCCCAGTCCTCCTCCAACTCCACCGACGGCTACGACATAGCCTTCAAGATCCTGCTCGGGGTCCTCGCCGTCGCCGTCCCCCTGTCCAACCTTGCCTGGCTCGGCGGCAACCTCACCACCTGGGCCACCGACTCCGGGCCCGGCGCCCCCTACCAGCCCGTTCAAGCCCTCCTGCACCCCGACCAGCTCTGGCCCGACCTGGGAGAAACCTCCCTCCTCATCGGCACGCGCATCCTGCCCGGCACCGCGCTGCTCGCTCTCGGTATCACCGCCGCCGTGCTCTACACGCGGCACAAAGGCGGCAGCAGCACACGCAAGAAGCGCTTCGACGGCATGGCCAAACAGAAGGACATCGAGCCCCTGATGGCCAAGGCCATCACCGCCAAGGCGAGATCCCTTCGCCCGAGCCTGAAGGACGCCAAGCACATCGACGCCCGCGACACCGGCATCCTTCTCGGCAACTTGCAGGGCACCCGTCACGAGGTCCGCATGGGGTACGAGGACGTCGCCGTCGCGATCATGGCACCCCGCTCCGGCAAGACCACGTCGCTGGCCATCCCCTCCATCCTCAACGCGCCCGGACCGGTCCTGCTGACCTCGAACAAGGCGGCCGGCGACGCCTACACAGCGACCATCGACGCACGAGCAGCGGTGGGGCGGGTGTGGTCGATGGACCCGCAGCAGATCGCCCACGCCGACCGCGCCATGTGGTGGAACCCCCTCGCCGACGCCAAGACCCTGGACGGCGCCGGCCGCCTGGCCGGCCACTTCCTCGCCGCCTCCGTAGACGCGAGCCAGCAGGGCGACTTCTGGTCCAAGGCCGGATCGAACATCCTGTCCCAGCTCTTCCTCGCCGCCGCGCTCGACGACCGCCCGATCACGGACGTCATGCAGTGGCTGGCCTTCCCCGCCGACCGGACCCCGCTCGACATCCTCCGCGACCACGGTTTCACCGCCGTCGCCGCTCAGCTCAAGGGCACGGTGGAAGGCCCGCCGGAAACGAGGGACGGCATCTATGAGACCGCCCGCCAGTACGCCGCCGCGCTGCTCAACTCGGAGATCGCTGCATGGGTCACCCCACAGGAAGACGTACCTGAGTTCCGGCCGAGTGAGTTCGTCCGCTCCGCCGACACCCTCTACCTGCTGTCGAAGGACGGCGGAGGCGGAGCATCGGCGTTGATCGCCGCGTGCGCGGACTCCGTGATGCGGGCCGCCACCGCGCAGGCCGAACGTGCTGGCGGACGGCTCGACCCGCCGATGCTGGCGATCCTCGACGAGGCCGCGAACGTGTGCAAGATCAGCGACTTGCCGGACTTGTACTCCCACCTCGGCTCGCGCGGGATCATCCCGATCACGATCCTGCAGTCCTACCGCCAGGGCCAGAAAGTCTGGGGCGACGCGGGCATGGACGCGATGTGGTCCGCCTCCACCGTTAAGGTGATCGGCAGCGGCATCGACGACCCGGACTTCGCCGACAAGCTCTCCCGGCTTATCGGCGACCATGACGTCGAGACCACTTCCACCTCAATGTCTGAGTCCGGCACGTCGACCTCGGTGTCGATGCGGCAGGAGCGGATCCTGCCCGCCGACGCGATCCGCGCTCTGCCCAAGGGCACCGCGTTGTGCTTCGCCACCGGCATGCGCGCGGCCATGCTCGACTTGCGCCCCTGGTACCTGGAGCCGGGCGCCGACGAGCTGTCCGCCGCCTCTGCACGTGCGTCGAAGGCCATCACCGCCCGCGCCGTCGCCAAGCCCGCACCCCAGCAGATCGATTACGGCACCGCCGCCTGATCGGGCTGCTCCACACCCCCGACCGCGCTCACCGACCCCTGATCATCCGGAGCACTATGGCTCCGCCTCGAACTGGACTGCGACAAACGCGTGCAGGAGCCGCCCTGAGCTCTTCCCCGGACAACGAATCGGTCACCGCGATCCATCGCTGCTTGAGGACGACGGGCGGTGATCCTCCGGCGCCAGACCGTGATCAGAGTGGGAGCGGCGGGCTTCATCAACGACGCGGCGCCATGAACGGATCACATCGGGAATCTGGTCGAGCAAGCCCTTCAAGGCGAACAAAAAGGCCGATACAACACCAGCAGCTCCTAGAACTGCCAGGACAATCTGCTGCTCCACGCTCGGGTCCCTCCCGCGGACGGAGGATGGTCGAGCTGAGTGCAAACCGCATGCAGAGTGGCAGGTGTCTCAGGTCGACCACCCTCAAGACGGTGATCAACTGAGGCCCTGCCGACGTACAGGCCGCGTGTGAAGTTGTCGCGATTGACGCAGCGCCAAGTTCCGTGGCAACCACGCCCGAAAGGGACGTCGGACCCATTCCCGTCGCAGCCAGTCCAGCTGGCCGTGCCCTCCGGACTCTAGCCGCAGTTTCCACCCGCTGTCTGCTCTCCCGCCGCTTCCGTCACCAGACAGCACACCCCCACGAAGCCGCGTCCCAGATCAAGCGATCACCCACGCGCCTGCATCCCTCACAGACGACACTCAGAGGACTCCACCCTGTCTCGATTCTCAATAGCCTGTCCGTTGCACGGCAATCCGCAGTGGAGGCATGTCAGGGACACATCGCCGTCCGAGTGGGCAGACGTCGTTGATTTCGACGCGGCCATCCGACAAGGCAATGCCCGCGCCAACGCGGCGGGCAGCCGACTGCTCGGCGAGGCTTTCCTGCACCGCTCTCACGTCCCGCTGAGCCAGGCGCCGATCGACCACGTCACCGCCGTGGAACGAGCCGCTCTGCGTATCGACGCGGACGAGGCCGACGCGCAGGAGAACAGCGTCGAGGACGGCTGCTCGCCCTGGGCATGCCGCGGAGATGCGGATGCACTGACGCAGGACGACTTCGGGCTTGCCACGTGATACTCGACCTCTTCGCGGGGCCGGGCGGCTGGAGCAGAGCACTGGGCGTCCTCGGCGTGCGCGACGTCGGTCTGGAATGGGACACGTGGGCCTGCAAAACCCGTGCCGCTGCCGGGCAGTTGACCGTCCGGACCGACGTGGCGATGTATCCGACATGGCCCTTCATCGGCCGCACGCGCGGGCTGATCGCTTCCCCGCCGTGCCAGGCGTGGAGCATGGCCGGCAAACGCCTCGGCCTGGTGGACCAGCCGCTGGTGCACACCGCGGTCGAGGACCTGGCCGCCGGACGCGACACCCGCGAGCGCCTCCTCGCCGCGTGCCGTGACGAGCGCTCCCTGCTCGCAGCAGAGCCGATGCGCTACCTCCACGCCCTCAGCACGGTCGGCGAGCCCGACTGGGTCGCGATGGAGGAAGTGCCGGACGTCCTGCCCCTTTGGAAGCAGTACGCCGCGATCCTGCGCACCTGGGGCTACTCGGTATGGGCTGGGATCCTCAACGCCGCCGACTACGGCGTCCCACAGACGAGAAGGCGGGCGATCCTGCTCGCGTCACGCACCCGTACCGCCGAACCTCCCCCGCCGACGCACGCCAAGACCGCGGAGCCGGAGAGCCTGTTCGGGCCCGGCCGCGCCCGGTGGGTGTCCATGGCCGAGGCCCTCGGCTGGGGCGCCACCGACCGACCGGTGCCGACGGTGTGCGCCGGCGGCGGCCCGGGAGGAGGGCCCGAGCCGTTCCCATCCGGCTCACGCAAAACCCTCATCGACGCCCGCAATCGCGGCACCTGGACACCACAGCCCGGCCCGGAGAACGTCCCGCAACGCCATCGAGACGGTACTGGCCGAGCACACCAGCATGCTCCCCGGGCGAACCGCCCGGCACGGGCGCCCACCTCCGCGGAGCACCGCTGGTCCTGGTCGCTGCGCAGCAACAACCAGTCCAACGCCACCATCCGCAGCGTGAACGAGCCCGCCGGCACCTTGTTCTTCGGACACCGCGCGAACGAGTGCACCTGGGTCGCCGAACCCACACGCGACCCGGACGGCAACGCACCGGCACCGGACCCGATCCGGATCACCGCCCAGGAAGCCAGCCTCCTGCAGTCCTTTCCCGCCGACTACCCGTGGCAAGGCAACAAAGGCCAGATCTTCAGCCAGATCGGCAATGCCGTCCCGCCCCGGCTCGCCGCCCACCTGCTGGCCCCGCACCTGGGCAAGACCCTCACCCCCGACGACTTCACCCTGGCCGCCTAAATGCCCCACCCCACCGACCCGTACGAGGATGACGACCTCGACGACCTGCCCGACACCCATCCGCCGCAACCCGTGCGCTACGCCGAGCAAGCCCTCCTCGGTGCCCTCCTCCTCGATCCGCACCGCCTCGGCGACGTGAGCGGCATCGCCGCCGACTCGTTCTCCACCGCCGCACATGCCGCCCTGTTCGCCTCGATCAGCACCCTGCCGCCGCCCGACCCTGCGGAGCACGCGAAGAACACCGACTGGCTCAACCAGGTGCTGGCCACGGGACGCGAGCAGGCGCGCGGGCTGACCGCCTCCTACCTGCACACGCTCATCCAGGTCTGCCCCTGGCCCCGCCACGCACCGGCCTACGCACGGATGGTCGAGGCCGAACACGCCCGCCGCCGTCTGCAGAGTGCCGCCGAACGCCTCGGCCTGACCGTCCACGACACGTCCCTCCCTCACCCCGTCCAGACGGTGCTCGCCGCAGCCGACGCCCTCGCCGCGGTGGTGGACGACATCGCGAGCCGCTTCCCGCCACGCGCCGGAATACTGCCCCGCACCGCGGCAACGCCGCCAGTGATCGCGCCCGACTACACCGAGGCGGTCCAGGAGGAGCAACTGCTGCTCGCGACCGCCACCGCCCACCCCGCGGACATCGAGTCCGTCCCGTGGCTGCTCCCCGCCGACTTCACCCTGCCCTTGCACGCCGGCTTGTGGCAGTGCCTGACCGCCCTGGCCCGCCGCCGCGATCCCGTCGACCCGGTCACCGTCCTGTGGGAAGCCCAACAGCGCGGCCTGCTGGACGACGGCAGTGAACCGGGCGAGGTGCTCCGCATGCTGGCGGAACCGGCTGGTTCCGTGGAGCACTGGGGCGAGCGCGCCCTGCGGCGTTCCCTCCTGGCTACCGCCGAATACACCGGGCGGCTCATCGAGGCGTACGCCGGCGACCCGGCGAACACCCCGTTCCAACTCGTCGTCGGCGCCCGCCGCTCCCTCGCCGACATCGCCGCCGTCCGCACCCGCTGGCAGCACGCCACCGGAGCCACTCCGCCACAGCAGCGGCTGCCCGCGCCCACCACCCGCGCCGGACCGCCGACCACCACGGTCGCGCACGCCGCCCGGTCCACACGAGCAACCCGATAGCCCCCACGTACGCCGGTGGCCGGACCCGAAGGCCCGGCCACCGGCAGAACAGACGAGACCCCACGTGACTCCCACCATCGACGCCCACGTCCGCCTCGACACCCACCCCACTCACCCGAGCGCCGTGCAGGCCGTCCTGACCGGCACGCAGGCCCGCGTCGCCCTCATGGCTTTGGAGGCTGCCAACTGGAGCGTCGCCGCCACCAACGTCCTGGTCCTGGCCCGCATCGATCACGAGGAGCCCTACTGGGCCGACGTCGCAGCCAAGCACCTGATCGCCCAAGGCATCACCGTCGAGATCACCCCTCGGCTCCAAGAGGCGATAGACGAGGAATGGACCTGGGCGAACTATCCGATGCCGTGGTGCACGCGCAGCGAAATCCGCGAGGTCTCCAACCAAGCGCAGAAGATCCACGACGACATTCGCCACGGCCAGCTCCTCATCCACGCCCACGCCCACGACGGCCACACCACCGTCGCCGTCGGCACATACCTCCACCGGGGCGGCAAGTCCGTCTACCTGCACGGCGAGGACCACCTTCGCCAGGTCGCCGACACCTTCGACTCACCCGCGCAGGCCCTGCTCGCCTTCGAGAAGGTCCACTCGGCCGAGATGCGCCCCGGCCCGGCCCCCCTGACCGACACCGAACGCGCCGCCGTCGAAGCGCGCTCAGTCTTCGACGTCACCACGACCAAGTCCGAACCCTCCCGCCCGGAGCGGGAGACCGTCCCCGTCTACCTGGCCGACGCCGGCGACCACGACGCGCTTCTCGACACCTTCCTCGACGCGCACGGCGAGTTCGAGAAGTGGCGGACCTGGTCGGATGAGACGACGCACGCCATCCACGAGTCGCAGACCCTACGTATCGAGCGCGTCCACGAAACCCCCGCTCACGAGACCGCATGGACCGTAGCCGCCTACGAGACACCCGTCTCCGACCGCATGTGGGTCCTCAACGCGACCGGCGCCACCCCAGGGCCGGTGCTGCAGGATCTGCTCATCCACCTCGCCGACGGCGACGGCTGGGACACGGCCATCGGTGCCCCGGTGGACGAGAAGACGGTCACTGCAGCCACCCAGCCGCTCTCCGACGCCGGATGGAAGCACACCGTGGACGGGCGGATCCGCTGGACGTCCCCCGACGGGGACGCGGGCGTCCAGTTCGATGCCTTCGCCGCACAGCACCCGATTCAGAACCTGGCCACCTGGACCATCTGGGCCGGTCCCGGTCCGGACCGGCCCACCTGGGCCATCACCGCGTCCCCGCACACCCCGAGTTCACTGCTGACGGGCCTCGCCGAGACCCTCGCCCACAAGACCGGCACGCGCCAGGCGCAGCCGGGCCGCGAGCACAGGACCCGACTCGCCGCCAGTGCGCCGGCGGCTCGGGCGGTCACGGCCAGCCGACCCGCCAGCCGTTCGCGCTGATCATCGGCCCACGCGAGCGGGGCGACATAGCGCGGGATCGCCGGTTGGCCAAACCGGCGATCCCGCGGACCATAGATAGTCCACCGCCACCCCCTGCCCGGACGTCGAAAGGCCCCCGCCCACGACCGCAGACACAGCACGAAGCGCAGCCCGCCAGGGTGACAGGCAGCGGCACCCGATCACGCCGCCGCGTAGCTCGCCCGAAACAGATCCTGCGCCCGCTCCACGTCCCTCGGCGTACGGAGCTGCACCTCCAGGTCACCTGTCCCGTGGTGACCGAGCCCGGACACGTCCCGGGTGAAGCCCGGAACGAGGTCGACCTCCTTCGGATCGACCTTCAGGTAGACCAGCAGCTTGCTGCGCTGCGGCGGGCAGAGGCAGGCGAAGTTCCGCAACCGCTGATACGCCCGGTACTGTTTGCGCTCGACACGGTTCACACCGTCCCCGAGCCCGAGCAGCGCCTCATCGACCGCGCCCGCCAGCTCCACCATCGACGCACCCTCGGCGTCGGCTGCCGTCCGAGCAACTGCCTGGCGGCGCGCCCGGTGTGCCACCTGCATGCCGCCGCTCACGGACGCCACGGTCTCAAGCCCGAGCAGGTCGCTGCCGAAGAGTCGGTAGCGGACCAGGTCGATCGACCGCCGGTGCTCACGCACGGCATGCACGTCGTAGCGTGTGAAGTCGCCGGCGATACAGATCAGTCGAGGGCCGCTCCACAGGACCTGGGACGCGGCCGTCACCCCGAGCCGGTCGCGGACCAGGTGCTCGAACTCGGCGCGATGGTCCATCAGCCACGCCAGGTAGAACAAGCCCTGGTTGATGACCTGTTGACTGAACTACTGGCGGTGTTTCCGCAGGTCAGTGACCTTGTGGTGGGGGCTTCGTTGAGTCGGCCATGGAGGCATCGAGAGACCTGTCAGCCCTGTCCGTACCCCTGGTCGGGGAGCTGGTGGCCATGGATGATCCGTGGGATCCCTACCTGCTGATCAACCCAGCCGGGGAACCGGTCGAGGGAGCTGGCGCCTTCTTGCGGGATCTGCAGGGAGCTGGTCGTTCGGCGGCGACGGCCCGTTCCTACGGGATGGATCTGCTGCGCTGGTTCCGCTTCTTGTGGGCTGTCGAGGTGTCGTGGGACCGGGCAAGTCGGATCGAGGCGAGGGACTTCTCCCGCTGGCTTCAGATCGCCGGCCAGCCGAGGCGTCCGCACTGGCGGCGCCCGAGCGAGGCTGGCCGATGGGCTGCGGGCGGGAAGCCGTACGCACCGTCGGTGCGAGCGCACAGCGAGACAGTGCTGCGCACCTTTTACGACTTCCACCGCGACAACGGCACCGGTCCGGTCCTCAACCCGTTCCCACTGGACCGATCACGTCATGGCCGACGAGCGCACGCCCATCGCAATCCGATGGACCCGCCCCGCAACGAACGTAGTGGGCTCTACCGTCCGAGAGTGCCCACGCGAGTGCCCCGCAGTGTCCCTGATGAGGAGTTCAACGAGATCTTCGCCCGGCTCCCGTCGCACCGGGACCGGGCCCTGGTCGCCTTCTACATCTCCACTGGCGCCCGGGCCAGCGAGCTGCTCAGCACCTGGCAGGCCGGCGTGGATCCGGGGCGTCAGCTGATCTCGGTGGTCCGCAAGGGCACCCGGGAAGTCCAGGAACTCCCGGCCTCGACCGACGCGTTCGTCTGGCTGCGGCTCTACCAGGTGGAGATGGACGATGCGATCCCGCGCGGGCGGCGCCTCCCACTGTGGTGGACCCTGCGCTCACCGTCGAGACCGCTGACCTATCACGCGGTTCACCGCATGTTCGAGCGGGCGAACGCCAAGGCGGGGACCTCTGCGACGTTGCATGCGCTCCGGCACACCGCCGCCTACCGCATGGCCGAGGATCCCAGCCTGCCCCTCATCGATGTCCAATTCGTCCTCGGTCACGCCCTGTTGACCACGACACAGCTCTATCTCACGCCCCGCAAGGAGGTGGTGATCCGGCGATTGCTGGCCCACCACGCCGAACAGACGCGGCAGGCAGCCGCCCGCGTCGCACCGCCTCCCGCAGCCGACTACCGGCCGGAGAGCCTCGAGGTGCTGTTCGGAGCCGGTGCCCGATGACCACCACTTTGTCGGCACGCGCCGACCACGCACCGGCACCCGGAGTCACCCCTGGGCGCAACCGCGCACTGGCCGCCCAGCAGAGCTTCCCCGCCCGGATCGTTCCCGAGAGCTGGCCGGGCACCGAGCGCTCGCGCGTCGAGGCGGCCCGATTGCTGGCCCGTCCGCCCTACACGCTGAAGAACGCCGGCAGCGAACTGCACCACAAGCACGGCCTCGTCATGGTGCTGGACTGGCTGGAGGACCAGCCCGGACAGACCTGGCAGGAACGGTGGCAGGCCAGCGGCATCGAACAGGCCGGCGCCGCCTGGCGGCCGGTGATCAAGCAGTGGCTTCACGAGCGCGGCTTGAAGGCGGCCTGGCGCATGCCGGTGGTGGGCCGGGCCCTGACCACGGTGATCAGTGCTGAGCTGCTGCGGCCGTCGGTGGACTGGCTGGCGGCCGGGGCCAGCCGTCAAGGAGTGCTGGTCCGCTCCATGGCACACAGCCGTGATCCCCGCGGATTCGAGCGCCTGCGGGAGCTGGGCTCTCAAGCTCAGGGAGTGCGGCCGGGCGCCGTCAGCACGACGCTCTGCCGCAGCGCCCTCATCCTCGCGGCGAAGGGCGGCACGCTGGCCGACATCACCATCGGCGACGTGCTGGAACTCCTCGATACCCAAGCCGTGGTGCTCAAGCGGGCGATGGCGGGGACCGAGGTGTTCTACCGCCTACTGCACCAGTTCGGAGCCTTCGGAGAAGACGCCCCGCCGAATCTGCGCGCCGTCCGCAACCTGGGACAGCGCACCCCGGAGGAGCTGATCGACCGCTACGGACTGATCTGCCGCCCCGTCAGGGATCTGCTGGTGGACTACCTGCGGGAACGCCAGCCCGCGCTGGACTACAGCAGCCTGAAGTCCCTCTCCTACCACCTCGGCAAGTGTTTCTGGCAGGACATCGAGGACCACCATCCCGGCGCTGACAGCCTCCGCCTCGCCCCGGACGTCATCGCGCAGTGGAAGCAGAGGAATCGCACCAAGGACAAGACCGTCACCACCCCGGACGGCCGGCGCACGAGCACCAAGGTCGAGAGGCTCAATCACCGCGACACGCTCACCCAGGTGCGGGCCTTCTACCTCGATATCGCCCAGAGGGCACTGGAAGACCCCGGTCGGTGGGGCCCGTGGGTGGCACCGAGCCCCGTGCGGGCTGACGAGCTGGAGAACCGCAAGCACCAACGACGACGCAAGGCGAGGATGGACGCCCGCACCCGCGAGCGTCTTCCGGTCCTGCCCATCCTCGTCCGCTCGGTCGACCAGCGTCGCAGGGACGCGGCCGCGGTACTGGAAGCCGCCCGACACACCCGCCCTGGCGAGGTGTTCACCGCAGCCGGTCAACAACTCGTACGCGCGGTGGTTCCGCACGGAACGGCCGGCCGGATCTGGGCCGAGGATCCGGAGACCGGCAAACGCCGCGATCTGGGGCTTGAGGACGAGCGGGCCTTCTGGACCTGGGCCGCCGTCGAAGTCCTGCGAGCCACCGGCATCCGCATCGAAGAACTACTGGAACTGAGCCATCACAGCCTGGTCCAATACCGGCTGCCCACCACCGGTGAACTCGTCCCCCTCCTGCAGATCGTCCCGTCCAAGACCGATACCGAGCGGCTGCTGCTGGTCAGCCCCGAGCTCGCCGACGTCCTGAGCGCGATTATCTGCCGAGCCCGGGACACCACCGGCGCCGTTCCCCTGGTCCGTTCTTGGGACCGCCGCGAATGCGAGTGGCAGGCACCAGCCCCGTTGCTGTTCCAACGACGCATCTCCGGCGAGGACCGCGCATTCACCGACGAAACCGTCCGCACGATGCTGGACCAGGCCCTCATCGCGACGGGTCTGACCGATGCCACCGGCGAGCCACTGCGCTACACACCGCACGACTTCCGCCGGCTGTTCATCACCGACGCCATCCTCAACGGACTGCCGCCACACATCGCCCAGGTCATTGCAGGCCACCAGGACATCAACGTCACCCTCGGCTACAAGGCCGTCTATCCCGAAGAGGCCATTCAGGCGCACATGGCCTTCCTCGCCCGCCGCCGATCTCTCCGTCCCAGCGAGGAATACCGCGTCCCCACCGATGATGAATGGCAAGAATTCCTCGGCCACTTCGAGCGGCGCAAAGTCTCCATCGGCGCCTGCGGTCGCGCGTTTGGCACCCCCTGCATCCACGAACACGCCTGCGTCCGCTGCCCGATGCTCTGGCCCGACCCCGCCCAACGTGACCGGCTCGTCGAAATCCGAGACAACCTCCTCGCCCGCATCGCCGAGGCCGAACGCGAAGGATGGCTCGGCGAGGTGGAAGGGCTCCAGGTGAGCCTTACCGGAGCGGAGGGAAAACTCGCCCAACTCGACCAGCGCCCCGCCAACCGGAGCATCGTCGACCTCGGCATTCCCACGATCACCGCCCCCGCCGTCCCACACCAACACAAGCCAGAGGGACGAAGGTAGTCACGGCTTCACGCCAATACCCGGACACCGACCGCAAGTTCAGAGAAGACGCCGGCATCGACACCGCGCTTGTACTCGACAATGACGGGTGATCCGTTCTCGTCCAGCCCGAGCGAATCGATCCGGCCCCCGTGGACCGGCCCGGTGCCGTATTCGCTGGCCAGGAACCGAACACCCAGCAGCGTCTCCATATGCGCCTCGACGAGGCCCTGCACATCCGCCTCGACCTCAGCAAGACGCGGGGGGGGGGGGGGGGCGCCCCGGGGGGTTGTTTGCGTACGGGACCCCGTAAAGCCCCCCCCCCCCCCGCTCCCACCCCCGCGCAAAAACCCACAGCGGGCGGCGGTTTGTTTTGACAAA
>NZ_JBITES010000011.1:105238-399870 GCF_044455405.1 Streptomyces sp. NPDC051243
GGTTCGTTTCCCGCCCCCCCCCCCCCCACCCCCCCCCCCCCCCCCCCGCCCCCCCCCCCCCCCCCCCCCCCCCCCCCCCCCCACCCCACCCCCCGGGGGGGCCCCCCCCCCCCCCCCGCTTTTCGTTGTGTCCGTACGGAACAGCTTCAAGCCGACCACCCCCGTTATCGCACCGGAGATCAACAACGTCGAGCAGGCGGAGTTTTGTTTCCACAACGGGCGTTCCTCGTGTGAAGAACGTGTGCTGGAGGCCCGATCGGCTGGGTTAACAGCCCCTGCCGAATGGCACGCACACCGCTGGTGTCCGCGCGATTCGTCGGCATCCAGCGCGAATCCAGCAGGGTACAGATATGGGGGGATCACGACAGGTGACGAGAGGTCAGAGAATCCAGCTGGGTGACCACGCCGATCAGGCGACTGCGTCACCAGGACCTCAACCCGACCCAGCGGACAGTCAACCGGGCCCTGTCAGCGGCACGAGCACCAGTTGAACGAAGCGCCGCGAGACTGAAGTCCTGGCACGTCTTCCGCAAAGCCCGCGCCAGCCCCAACCGCATGACGGCCATCGCCGCGGCCGTTGTCACCATGGGTCGTCAACGCTGAAAATGCTTCTTCACGTTGCCTCTCCAGGGCGAGGACGGCATTGGCGATGACGGCCATCCAGTTGGGACTGACGAAATGGATCTTTGTTTCACGACCAGATGAGTCGCCCTTCGGCGACCTCACAGACTGGATATTCTCCATCGGCGATCTTCTTCAGCATCTCCGCCACGGAGTCGAAATACTGAGCCAACGATTCGTACTCGCCCGTGACCGCGGCCTCACCCACGAACCACCTGCCGACACGCTCGTCCCGCGCGTCGACGAACTTTCCCGTCCAGCCGTCCTGGTCCGACAGGAACGGGATCCACTCATTACGCCAGAACGGATTGTCCGGCTGGTTCGGAGGGTCGAATCCACCGGGCATGAAGTGGTTCGCGTAGAGCTTCTCCATCGCCCGGATGCCGAGAAAGAAGCTTCCCTCATCCGGGAACCCGGCGAAGCCGCAACATGCCACATCGTCGTCCACATCTTCCTCAGGAAGATCCAGATTGTTCTGCAGCAGCCACGCCCGCAGATCCTGAGGGAGGGAGATACCCATCCGTTCCTCAGCGGCCGCGAGCATCAGTTCCGTAGCGGGCCCAGGTAGATCCGCGTGATCGGCCGGGGCGTGCTGCCGAAGGAGATGCATCACGCGGGACCAGCTCTCCGCCACACTCATTCCCCTCTGCCCTCTCTACGCGGATACCCCCATACGACTGCGCCACTGCGGGGGTGCGGAGAGCCGACCGGAGAACCTTGCAGGGATGGTACTCCCAGCAGGCTTCGTGCCCCCGCCCAAGACCACCTTCCGGCCCGAAGTGCAGGACCGGCCGCTCAGCGATGTGACCGCCCGCCAACTCCTCACAAAACAAGGCCGCTGTGCCCCGCGGGCCGGCAGAGGGACCTCCATGGCGCCAGCGAGGACGACATCCGCCGTGGGGTCCTGCACGAGGAACAACGCCAGCCGCCTGGCGAGGCCGTCGAGTACACAGACCGAACCGCCCTGTTCCTGCGCTTTCTTGCCAAATTCCCCTCGGCCCCCCGGGATCAGCTGGCCAGAGCCCGCATCAGCCCCCACCTTGGCGGGCCGTCCGTCCTCGGCGATGCCGAGAGAGCCGACGGGGCACAGGCGTATCCGAACCGGACACCCTTCTGAATCATCAGCCTGGAGCTGCCCGTAGGCGATGGCGAAGCCAATCGATCGGTGGCTGCGGATACCTCAGATGGCCTATTCCGCCTGCCGTGCGTCACGTCGAGGAGCCGCGCGGGCATGGACGTACAGCTGGCGGCGGTCGCCCACGTCCAGGTGCTGCGGCAGCGGGAGTTCGTAGCGTACCGGGCGGCGGTGGTCGGCCAACTGCCGTGCCGGGTTGTAGACCCTGTTGAACTTCCACAGCATGCGAGCGAAGTTGGTCTGCCCGCGGGCGAGGTTGCCCCCCAGGACGCGCAGGGCGCCCATCGCGGTCCGCAGGCCCAGGTGCTTGCGGTTGATGACCGCCTGGGTCTGTACGAGTTCGCGGTAGAAGACGTCCAGGGGCAGGGTGGTGGGCACGACGGCGTGCTGGATGTCGAAGAGCCGGTAGTCGCGGGTGGTGAGCCGCCGGGACTCGGTGTGCCAGATCTCGGTTCCTGGGTAGGGCGTCATCACCGTCAGGTGCACGATCTCTGGTACCGCCAAGGCGAATTCCCGTACGACACGGAAGCGTTCTTCGTCCCACGCCGGGTCGACGATGAGGTTGATAGCCACGTTGATGCCGAGCCGGCGTGCAACTTCCAAGGCGCGGAAGTTGTCGTCGGGGCTGACGCGCTTGCGATACAGGTCCAGTCCCTCGGCATCGATGGCCTCCATACCGAGGAACATGTACTGAAGGCCCAGACGGGTCCAGCGCTGGAAGACCTCTTCGTTGCGCAGCAGGACGTCGCTGCGGGTCTCCAGGTAGTAGCGCTTGCGGATCCTGCGGCGTTCCACCTCGGCGGCGATGGCGTGCCCGTGCTCGGGCCGGATGAACGCGACGTCGTCGACGATGAACACGTTCGGCTCCCGGATGCCCGCCAGTTCCGCGCCGGCCGCCTCGGGGGACGCTTTGCGGTAGCTGCGGCCGTAGAAGGTCCAGGCGGAACAGAACGAACAGTCCCATGGGCAGCCCCGGGTGAACTCGATCGACGCGCACGGATCAAGTTCCCCGATGAAGTAGCGGCGCCGGTGGCGCATCAGGTCGCGCGCCGGGACAGGGCTGTCGATCCCGTGCAGCATCCGCGGCTCGGGGCCGCGCCCCGCCGGAGTGACGATCCCCGGCACATCCTGTACGCCGCCGTCCCGCAGAGCCGCCAGCAGCGGAGCCACGGCCGGTTCCCCCTCTCCTCGCACCACCGCGTCCACGGCTCCTTCTGCCTGTGCGAGGACGTCTTCCGCCACGAAGGACACGCTGTGCCCGCCGAAGAAGACGAAGCAGTCCGGGGCGGCACGCTTCGCCGCGTGGGCGAGGCCGATCGCCTCGGGGGTGTTGGCCAGATAGTTCAGGGACACGCCCAAGGCGTCGGGGCGGAACGAGGCGAACTCACGGGCGAGTTCTCTCGTGCCGGTCACCTGAAGGTCCACGATCCTCACCTCGTGGCCCGCGTCGCGCGCCGCGCCGGCCACCCGCTCCAGGCCCAGCGGCTCCAGACGCAGGAAGATCTCCGAGTACATCAGGGCGCTGGGGTGGACGAGGAGCAGACGCATGGTCACCTCGATGGGTGGCGGACGGGGACAGCGGCCGGTCGGCTGCTGTCACAGGGGTTCCACGCCGAGCGAGCAAGAACCACACGTCCGCCGAACGGCCCACCGCCGCCTACCCGCCGAACGACGTTCACCGCGTTCACCGGCCCGGCAGTTCGACGGCGGATCCCGGCTTGGCAGACGTGCCTGGTCCTCCGGGGTGGTGGCCGGGCTCCGACGCCGGATCATCGCCGGCGACCGAACCGCAGGTGGCAGCCCGCGAGCGCAGAGGGACACCGTTGGCGCGCAACACCTCCCGGACGTCCAGGATCAGGGGGAAGACCTCATGATTGCGGTCCTCGCCCTGCTCTTCCCACGCCCGTTGCTCGGCTTCGACGGCCATGCGGTCCTCGGCAAAGACGCGCTCGGTGAAGCGCCTGATGAGCGGCCAGGCCAGGTGAAGAGCGCCGGGGATCCTGGGCTTCTCGATCATGAGGAGGCCGTAGGCGTGACATGTACGCTGCTCGGCGTCCTCGGGCACGTACGCGGTCCACAGGCGGAAGGCCGGGCGTTCGGCGTTCTCCGGTACCAGGTCGAGTGTCTGGTACGGGTAGTCCGTACGGATGGTCATGACGTCGGCTGAGTCGCTGCCGCCGATGCCCTCGGCGGCCAGCAGGGAGGCGCCGCGGTTCCGCTTCCCCCCGGTATGGGTGAACAAGTACCGGGCCTCCACCGACCGTGGGCCCGTCCGGTATTCCAACAACTCGGGGTGGAGCCTGCCGACGACGCCCCGGTGCAGGAACTGATGGTTCATGTCGAGCAGGTTCTCGTGCATGAACGAGTAGTGACAGCGCACCGACCGGGAGAAGGTCATGGTCTTGTACTGCGCCGAGCCGAACGCCGGCAGGTCGGGCAGCGCGGTGACCGTCGCCTTTTCCGGGTCACCCGGGAAGACGAACACCAAGCCGTACGCCTCGCAGACGGGGTAGCCGCGCACGCCGCGCGGTGGCCGGCCGTCGCCCTTGGACAGATAGGGGATCTGTGAGATGCGGCCATCTCCGCGATAGGCCCACGCGTGATAGCAACAGCGGAGTGTCTCGCCTTCCACGACGCCCATGCTGAGCGGCACTTGCCGATGAGCGCACCGGTCCTCCAGCGCATGGACGGTGCCACTCTCCCCTCGGTACAGCGCGATGCGCTCGCCGGCGAACGAGGTCGCGAGCACCCGTCCTGTGCGCACGCTCCGGGACAACGCGACCGGGTACCAGAAATCCGGGTTCGCCCCGACGCGCCGAAGGTCGTTCATCGGGGCAGTCGGTTGGCGATACCTCGAGGCCGGACCGCTTCCGGACTCGTCGGAGTCGGTCTCGGTCATAGGTCTCCCTCGTACGTCGACAGCACCTCCATCCTGGCCCCGCCCGCCGTCCACGCCCTGCCCGGAGGGTCCGGACGGGTGAGCGGACCGTCAACCCTTCTCATGGGGCCGACGCGCCGGGCGGTGATGTTCACGGCCTCGGGCTGGTCGCTGACGGAGCCTTGCTGGGGGCCGCGGGTGTACCAAGAACCGCAGATGCGGCCTCTCAAGGTGCGGCGTTTCCATTCGACCTGCACGGTTACCCATGGAATGTCCTTCGCCACGGGCGCACGTGTATGCGTTCGTGCAGAAGTCTCAGGAGCAGAAACGGAGTACCCATGGCCAGCATGAAGGTGTCGGACTACATCCTCCAGCGGCTTCGGGACTGGGACGTGGACCATGTCTTCGCCTACGCCGGCGACGGCATCAACGGTCTGCTGGCCGCTTGGGGCCGGGCCGACAACAAGCCGAAGTTCGTGCAGGCACGGCACGAGGAGATGTCGGCGTTCCAGGCAGTGGGGTACGCGAAGTTCTCCGGCAAGGTGGGCGTGTGCGCGGCCACGTCCGGTCCGGGAGCGATTCACCTGCTCAACGGGCTCTATGACGCCAAGCTGGATCACGTTCCCGTGGTGGCACTGGTCGGGCAGACCAACCGCAGCGCGATGGGCGGCTCGTACCAGCAGGAAGTGGATCTGCAGAACCTGTACAAGGACGTCGCCTCGGAGTTTTGCGAGACGGCGATGGTGCCCGAGCAGTTGCCGAACCTGATCGACCGGGCGATGCGCACCGCGTACGCCAAGCACACCGTCACCGCGATCATCCTGCCCGCCGATGTGCAGGAGCTGGACTACAGTCCGCCCACCCACGCCTTCAAGATGGTGCCGTCCAGTCTGGGCCTGGGGCGCTATGCGCCGGTGCCGTCCGACGAGGACGTCCAGCGCGCGGCGGACGTGCTGAACGCCGGTGAGAAGGTCGCCGTCCTGATCGGTCAGGGCGCCCGCGGAGCGCGCGCCGAGGTCGAGCACCTCGCGGACGTGCTCGGTGCCGGAGTGGCCAAGGCTTTGCTCGGCAAGGACGTGGTGCCGGACGACCTGCCCTATGTGACCGGCGCGATCGGGCTCCTCGGCACCCGCCCCTCGTACGAGCTGATGCAGGAGTGCGACACCCTCCTGATGATCGGTTCCAGTTTCCCGTACACGCAGTTCATGCCGGAGCTGGACCAGGCGCGGGCGGTGCAGATCGACATCGACCCGCACATGATCGGCCTGCGCTACCCCTTCGAGGTGAACCTCGTCGGTGACGCCCGTGAGACGCTGCAGCGGCTGCTTCCGCGTCTACATCGCAAGGAAGACCGCGCCTGGCGGGGGAAGATCGAGAAGAACGTCTCCCGGTGGTGGGAGGTCATGCAGCGCCGAGCCGCCGTCAACGCCGACCCGATCAACCCGGAATACGTCGTGCACGCCCTCGACGGCAAACTGCCGGAGGACGCCATCGTCACCGCCGACTCCGGCTCCGCAGCCAACTGGTACGCCCGCCACCTGCGCTTCCGCGGCCGCATGCGCGGTTCGCTGTCCGGCACCCTGGCGACGATGGGGCCGGGCGTGCCGTACGCCATCGGTGCCAAGTTCGCCCACCCGGACCGGCCGGCGATCGCCTTGGTCGGTGACGGTGCGATGCAGATGAACGGCATGATGGAGATGGTCACCGCGGCCAAGTACTGGCGTGAGTGGTCCGATCCGCGACTGGTAGTGGCCGTGCTGAACAACCACGACCTCAACCAGGTCACCTGGGAGATGCGGGCCATGTCCGGCGCCCCGCAGTTCGAGGAGTCTCAGGCCATCCCGGACCTGCCGTACGCGGAGATCGCCCAGCGCATCGGCCTGGAGGGTGTGCGGGTCGAGAAGCCCAAGCAGGTAGAGGCCGCCTGGGAGCGTGCCCTTGCCGCCGACCGGCCGTTCGTCATCGACTTCCGCACCGATCCGGCCGTCCCGCCGATCCCACCGCACGCCTCACTGGATCAGATCGAGGCCGCGGCCTTGGCGGTCCTGCGCGGCGACAGCGACCGAGGCGCCATGGTGAAACAGGGATTCAAGGCCAAGGTGCAGGAATTCCTGCCCGGCAGTCGGCACCGCGGTGACCGGCCCGGCGCCGGAGAGCACGACAGCACTGAAGAGAACAAGTGACCCACAGTGACCCACGCGGCAGTGCCCCGGAGCTCCACGGCGGCTCCGCCGTGGAGCGCATGTCCGTCTCCGTGTACCGGATTCCCACCGATCTTCCCGGCGGTGACGCCACCTTGACCTGGGACTCCACGAACCTCGTCCTTGTGGAGCTCACCTCGGCGGGAGAGACGGGCATCGGCTTCACCTACGGGTCGGCCGCCACCGCCCAGGTCGTCGATGCCGAGCTGGCGGGCCTCGTCCTCGGCCACGATGTTTTCGACGTCCCCGCCGCCAACGACCGCATGAGCCGGGCTGTACGCAACACCGGAAAGCCCGGTATCGCGGCCGGAGCCGTCTCCGCCGTCGACACCGCGCTGTGGGACCTCAAGGCACGCCTCCTCGGCCTGCCCCTGGTGCGACTGCTGGGCTCGGCCCGCGACGAGGTCGCGGTGTACGGCAGCGGTGGCTTCACCACGTACGACGACACGCAACTCGAGGAGCAGTTGCAGGGGTGGAGCGACCTGGGCATCAACCGGGTAAAGATCAAGATCGGTGAGTCGTGGGGGCGTTACGAGGCCCGCGACCTGCACCGCACGCGGCTGGCCCGCCGGGCCATCGGCGACGGACCTGAGTTGTACGTCGACGCGAACGGCGGCTACACCCGCAAGCAGGCCGTGCGCATGGCCGCCGCCATGGCGGACCTCGGTGTCTCCTGGCTGGAGGAACCGGTCTCCTCCGACGACCTCGCCGGGCTGCGCGTGGTGCGTGAGGCGGTCAGCGCGGACGTGGCCGCCGGAGAGTACGGCTACGACCTGCCGTACTTCGCCCGGATGGCGGCCTCGGGAGCCGTCGACTGCCTGCAGGCCGACGTCACTCGCTGCGGTGGCATCACCGTGTGGCTGCGCGCCGCCGCCGTTGCCGAGGGCCTCGGTCTGCACGTCTCGTGCCACTGTGCCCCGCACCTGCACGCCCACGTCGCCGCGTCGGTGCCCAACACCCGCCACCTGGAGTGGTTCCACGACCATGTGCGCATCGAGAAGCTGCTGTTCCACGGCACGCTCGATCCCCAGGGCGGGACCATCAAGCCCGGCGTGTCCGGGGAACCGGGTCATGGCCTCACTCTGAACCGGAAGACCGCCGAGCCCTACCGCGTGACATGAGCGGCAGCACCATGACCGGCCCCACCGGTACGGCGCCATCGGGCAGCCCCTGGGTACTGCGCGACTACGCCCTGATCGCCGACGGAGAACGCGGTGCACTCGTCGACCCGCGCGGGCAGATCGCCTGGCTGTGCGCGCCGGCCTGGCACAGCGGCGCCGTCTTCTCCGGTCTCCTCGGCGGACCCGGCCGGTACCGCGTCTGCCCTTCCGACTCGTGGAACGTGTGGGGCGGCTACTACGAGGACGGCACACTGATCCGCGTCAGCCGGTGGGTCACCACGGACAGCATCGTCTCCTGCCGGGAGGCTCTGGCCGTCCCCGCCGACCGCGCGCGGGTCGTGCTGCTGCGGCAGATCCGTGCCGTACGTGGTGACGCCCGCGTCGATGTGGAACTCGACGTGCGCGGCGACTACGGGCTCCAGCCCATGTCCGGCGTCGGTCGAGACGGTGGCCTGTGGCGGGCACGCACCGGTCCCCTCCACGTGCGGTTCACCGGTGCCGAACAGGCCCAGCCCGGCAGGGACGGCGCCCTGCGGGCCCAGCTGCGGCTGCCCGAGGGCAGCCGCCGCGACCTCGTGCTGGAGATCGCCACGGCACCACAGGAGGCTCCCCTGCAGCCTCAGGTGTTGTGGGAGGCCACCGAGCGCTGGTGGGCAACTGCTGTTCCCGACTGCGACGACACTGCGGCACCCCGCGACACCCGAATGGCCTACGCCGTGCTGAACGGGATGACCAGCAGGACCGGCGGCATGGTCGCCGCGGCCACGACGTCGTTGCCCGAGCGTGCCGGCACGGACCGCGACTACGACTACCGCTACGCCTGGGTGCGCGACCAGTGCTACGCCTGCATCGCGGTCGCTACGCACGGCCCCCACTCGCTGCTCAACCGCGCAGTGCGCTTCGTCTCCGAGCGGATCCTCGAAGACGGCACTCACTTGCGTCCCGCCTACACCCTGACCGGCGAGCCGCTGCCCCCGGAGAGTTCCCTGCCGCTCGTCGGCTATCCGGGAGGCAGTGACCGAACCGGCAACCGCGCGGGCCACCAGTTCCAGCTCGACGTCTTCGGAGAAGCACTCCAGTTGTACGCGGCGGCCGCCCGCCTTGGCGGCCTGGACGCCCAGGCCGCCAAGGCCGCCGACATCGCCGCCGAGGCCGTCGCGGAATTCTGGGCGGCGCCGGATGCCGGACTGTGGGAGCTGGACCGCCGCTGGTGGACGCACTCCCGTCTGTGCTGCGTCGTGGGCCTGCGCGACCTGGCACGGGAGACGCATGTCCCGGCAGCCCGCGAGTGGTCCCGTCTGGCGGACCGGATCCTGGATGCCACCCGGTCGCGCTGCCTGCACCCCGACGGTCACTGGCAGCGCGCCGCCGACGACTCGGGCCCCGAGGCGGCACTCCTGCTTCCCCTCGCCCGCGGCGCTGTGCCATCCGGCGATCACAGCCTCGCGCTCACCCGCGCCGAGGTCGTGCGCCACCTGACCGATGATGGCTACGTATACCGCTTCCGGCACGGGGACAGACCGCTCGGCGAGGAGGAAGGTGCGTTCCTGCTGTGTGGCTTCATGATGGCGCTGGCCGCCCACGCACAGGGCCAGGGCACCGAGGCGGTGCGGTGGTTCGAACGCACCCGCTCGACGTGCGGGCCACCGGGTCTGTACGCCGAGGAGTTCGACGTCGCGCAGCGCCAGCTGCGCGGAAATCTGCCGCAGGGGTTCGTCCACGCCCTGCTGCTGGAGTGCTCGGCACGCTTGGGCAGCGCCGAGGGCGCCGTCAGCCCTGCCGGGCGGTGAACAGTCCGGCGCACCGCTCGTCGTCGTCACCGGTGAGCAGCAGCACCTCGTCTCCCTCCCGCAGCCGTGTGGACCCGCGCACCGGAACGAGCCGCCCCTCACGTACGACCAGGCTGATCCACGTCTCCTCACCGATGTCGAGTTCGTCGACACTGCTTCCGTCAGCCACGGACCCTTCCTCGACCACATGACGGACGACGCCTTCCGGGCGGTCCCGCAGGCGCACACCCAACGCCCAGGGTTCCAGCTCCACGGCCCGCATCGGCACATGGCACAGCCGGGCCACCGTGGGCAGCAGCGCCCCCTGGACGACGACGGAGAAAACGACGACGACGAACACCACGTCGTACAGGCGATCGGCATCCGGCACGCCGGCGCTGACGATGTAGCTGCCGAGGAGTACCGGGACGGCCCCTTTGAGCCCGGTGAAGGCGAGGAACACCCGTTCCCCCGCACGCAGGCGCATTCGCCACAGCACCACGGCCATGACTACCGGGCGCACGACGAACGCGAGCAGCGCGGCCAGGAGCAGACCGTCCGTCCACGCCCCCTCCGCCGTGAAGGTCCACAGCGGCACCGTCAGCCCCAGCACGGCGAAGGCGATGATCTCCCCCAGGCTGCCCAGAGCGGCGTGAAAGCGTTCGATCTCCCTTTTGTACGGGGCACGGGCGTCCCCCAGCAGGACACCGGCCACGAAGACGGCGAGGAAACCGGACCCGTGCGCGACCGTCGTCAGTCCGTAGACGACGAACGCTCCGGCGAGCGTGCGCAGCGGATACAGGCCCTCGTCTGGCAGGGGTACCTTGCGCATGAAGACCTTCAGCGCCCAGCCGCCCGCCACACCCATCACCGCCGATCGCCATTTCCTGTACGAAGACCAGCGCCGTATGCCCGGCGGTGTCGAGGGCCGAGCCTGCTGACGTGCCCAACAGGCCCGCCATCAGGGCGATCCCCACAGGGTCGTTCACACCCGACTCTCCGGGCAAGAGGACGCCGGTCCGGCCGGTGATCTTCCGACGGCCGAGCACGGAGAAGACGACGGCCGGGTCGGTGGGCGCCAGGGCCGTGCCCAGCAGCAGAGCGGGACGCCAGTCCAGCCCGAGCAGAAAATGGGCCGCGCCGGCGACCAGGCCGGCCGTGGCAAGGGTCCCCACCACACCGATCGACAGGATCGCCCGGGCCTCCGGTCTGAAACGCCGCCAGCCGATCTCCATTCCGCCCTGGAACAGCAGGACCACCAGGGCGATGGTCACGACATCCTGCACCGTCGACATCGACAGCTTCCGCAGCTCGGGCACCAGGTCCACCGCGACCGCGGCCGCCACCAGGAAGAAGGCCGGGGCAGGGATACGGGTGCGTTCGCTCAGCCGGTTGGACACCACCGCGACGACGCCCGCGAGCGCCACGACCAGTACGGCCAGTCCGAACGACCAGGTGCCCTCCACCTACCAGATCCTTTCCGTCAGCGGCTTGGCCATGGCACGAGCGCCGGGGCAGTCCGCGTCTCATCCAGTAGGTGCGTTCGGTGGTGGCGGGCGCGGATCACCGGTGGCGCAGGCCCGTTCGTTGCAGGCGGCCGGAGCGCCACGCGTGGACCAGTGCGGCGGCCAGTGCCGTGGTGGCCGCACCCGCAGCGGCAAGTGGCAACAGGCTGCGCCGTCCTGAGGGCCCGGGACGCTCGGGCTCGGCGTCGCGCCCACGCAGTGCCGCCGCCAGCACCTCTGCCAGGTGCAACGGGGTGCGCCCCGTACCTGCCTGCTCGACCTGCGTACGGCAGCTGAATCCGTCTGCCAGGATCAGCGTGGCTTCGTCCGCCTTCCGCACTGCGGGCAGCAGCCCCGCCTCGGCGCAGGCCATGGACACCTCGTAGTGGCCCTTCTCGAAACCGAAGTTGCCCGCCAGTCCGCAGCAGCCCTCATCCAGCACGTCGGCGTGCACCCCTGCCCTTTCGAGGATCTTCCGGTCCGCGTCGAAGCCCATGACGGCGTACTGGTGGCAGTGCCGTTGGACCACCGCCCGCGCGTCTACAGCCGGCGGCTCCCAGTCGTCCGCGCGTTCGACCAGCAATTCGGCAAGAGTGCGCGTCTGATTCCGCAGCCGGTCCACATCGGGGTCCTTGGGCAGCAGCTCGGCTGCGTCCGCGCGGAAGACGGCTGTGCAACTCGGTTCGAGGCCCACCACGGGTGTGCCTCGGCGCAGATCCTCGCGTAGCACGTCGATCGTGTGGCTCAGGACCCGCTTGGCGATGCCCAGTTGACCGGTGGAGATCCAGGTCAGCGCGCAGCACACCGCCGCGTCGGGCACCTTGACCCGGAAGCCCGCCGCCTCCAGGACCTCCACGGCGGCCTTGCCGATCGCGGGGTGGAAGTGGTCGGTGAAGGTGTCGGGCCACAGCACGACCTCGCCACGGTGTCCGTCACCGTGTGGTCCACCTCGCCTGCGCCACCAGTCGGTGAAGCGCTGCTCGGCGAAGAGGGGCACGTCCCGCTCGGGCGCGATGCCGCCGAGCACCTTGGTCACCCGGGCGACCCACGGCGCCGAGGCCAGCGCGTTGACGGTGCGCGGTGCCAAAGCGGCCACCCGGGCCACTGCAGGCAGCCAGCCCATCGAATAGTGCGCCAGGGGCCGCAGTCGGCCCTTGTAGTGGTGATGCAGGAACTCCGCCTTGTAGGTGGCCATGTCGACGTTGACCGGGCAGTCCGTCTTGCAGCCCTTGCAGGCCAGGCACAGATCGAGGGCGTCGCGCACCTCGGGGGAACGCCAGCTCGCGTCAACGGGCGAGTCGTTACGCACCATTTCGAACAGCAGCCGGGCCCGGCCCCTGGTGGAGTGCTCCTCCTCGCGGGTGGCACGGTAGCTGGGGCACATCAACCCGCCTTCCAGGGAGCGGCACTTCCCCACGCCGACGCATCGGGCGGCGGCCCGGCTGAACTTGCCGTCGTCGTGGGGGAAGGAGAAGACGGTCTTCGGCTCCCAGGGCAGATAGTCAGCGCCGAGCCGCAGCTTCTCGTCGAGGCGGTACGGCAGGACGACCTTCCCCGGGTTCATACGGTTGCCCGGATCGAACAGTCCCTTGAGCCGTTCGAACGCCTCGATCAGTTCCGGTCCGAACATCCTCTCCAGCAGCTCGCCCCGTGATTGACCGTCCCCGTGCTCGCCCGACAGCGATCCGCCGTAGGACACCACCAGATCGGCGGCCTGCTCGACGAAGGCCCGCATACGTGCGACGCCCTCCTCGGACTCCAGGTCGAAGGGGATACGGGTGTGGACACAGCCGTGACCGAAGTGCCCGTACACCGAGGGACTTCCGTAGTCGAACTCCTCGTACAGGCGCTTCAGATCCCGCAGATAGTCACCAAGGCGGCCGACGGGCACTGCGGCGTCCTCCCAGCCTTCCCAGGTGTCGGGCTGCCCGGGGACATGGGCTGTCGCACCCAGACCGGACTCGCGCACCTGCCACAGGTCGCGTACGTGCTCGGGGTCGTCGTACCAGGTGTGGTCGACGTCGTCCGGCTTCGCTTGGATCAGGGCCTTCGCCCGACCCTCGACCTCCTCACGCGTGTCCCCCGCGAATTGCACGAACAGATACGCCCGCCCTCCGGGCAGAATCCGCAGCGCCTCCGGGTTGAGATGCTTCTCCTGCTGGAAGTGGATCAGTTGGTGGTCCACGCCTTCCAGCGCCGCCGGCGCGTGCTCCAGGACAGCCGGCACATGGTCGGCGGCCTCGCAGATGTCCCGGTAACCGAGGACGACCAGGGCGGTATGCGGGCGCACGGGCACCAGCTCCAGCTCTGCCCTCAGGACGGTGACCAGCGTGGACTCCGAGCCGGTCAGCAGCCCGGCGACATCGAAGCCCTGCTCCGGCAGGAGAGAGTCGAGGTTGTAGCCGGAGACCCGGCGCGGGATGTCCGGAAAGCGCTCACGGACCAGGCCGGCGTACCGGTCCCGCAGCGCCGCCATCCCGCGGTACAGCTCCGCCTCCCGCCCCTCGCCGGACATCCGCCGCTGCAGCGCGGCGTCATCGGTCCGCCCGACCCACATACGGGTTCCGTCGTAGGTGAGGACCTCGAGACGGTGCAGGTTGTCGACGACCTTCCCGTATGCCTGAGCCGTCGAACCGCACGAGTTGTTGCCGATCATCCCGCCGAGAGTGCAGTTCGGGTGGGTGGCCGGCCTCGGCCCGTACTGCAGACCGTATGCGGCCAGCTGCCGGTTCAGGTCGTCCAGCACGATGCCCGGTTCGACCACGCACCGCCGGTTGTCGGCGTCCACCGAGAGCAGCTGGTTGCAGTACTTGCTCCAGTCCAGCACCACGGCGGTGTTACAACACTCCCCCGCAAGGCTCGTGCCGCCGCCGCGGGAGAGCAGGGGCGCACCGTACTCCCGGCACACCGCCACCGCTTCCTCGGCGGCCTCGACGGTGCGCGGAATCACCACGCCGATGGGCACCTGCCGGTAGTTGGATCCGTCCGTCGAGTACGCCGCGCGCGTCCCGGTGTCGAAGCGGACCTCGCCGTCGACCCGGTCGAGTAGATCCCGCTCGAGGGCAACGACGTCGACCTCCTCCGACGACCGACGGACGACGGGCAACGGGAGGTCCACGTGGCTCATGCGAAGCCTTCCTCTGTCGGCACGGTCGGCACGGGGGTGTGTCCCCTCCTGGCCGGGCGGAGCGGCCCCGCCCTGGGCATCGCCTGACGTCAGCGCCTCGCGGCCGGCTCCGCAACGACGGCACGGCCATCCAATGGAGGCTCTTTCCTCCGCAATGCCATGAATTTCCTGTTCGTGTATCCCTGGCCGTACGGCAACAAACCGGAGATCCACGCATTCGGCCGTAACCACAACGGTCTCGGCTGGCACCGCATCACAGTCAGGACTTGAGGTAACGCGTGAGGGCGTAGCCCGCCCCCGCGGCACCGGCGACGGCGACGGCTCGCCCGATGTGATGACGGCTCGCCCATTGCTGCGGGCTGGCAGCGTGCGCCTGATCGTTGAACATGCCGTGGGTGCCGTAGTCCGCGTTGTCGTCCGCCGGCTCCCAGAGGTTGCCACGCCCCTTGGGCAGCGGGAAGGAATCTGTCTGCTGCGAGCCGAATCCGGTGCGCGCGAGATAGCGGTCCAGTAACCCCGGTACGACCGCGTTCGCCAGGAGCGTCGCCACCGTGGAGGCTCCGACCCAGTACTCGCGCCGCTCCGGGTGGTCGGCGGCGCGCAGCACGGCCAGGGCGGCCACCTCCGGTTGGTAGATCGGGGGCACCGGCTGGGCGTGCCGGGGCATGTGCGTGCGCAGCCACGTGAACTGCGGGGTGTTCACGGCGGGCAGCTGGACCATCGTCACCCGTACCCCGGACTTGTCGTGCAGCAGCTCGCAGCGCAGCGACTCCGTGAAGCCCTGGATCGCGTGCTTGGCACCGCAGTAGGCGCTCTGCAGCGGAACACCACGGTAGGCGAGTGCGGATCCGACCTGGACGATGGTTCCGCGGTTCCGCGGCAGCATGCGGGTCAGGGCGGCGCGAGTGCCGTGCACATAGCCCAGGTACGTCACCCTCGTCGCCTGGAGGAACTCGTCCGGCGACAGGTCGGTGAACCTGCCGAAGACGGCCGTGAAGGCGTTGTTCACCCAGACATCGATCGGGCCGAGTTCCTCCTCGACGCGGCTGGCCGCCTCCTCCACCTGGTCTGGTTGCGCCACGTCCGTGACCACGGGCAGGGCCTGCCCGCCCGCCGCCCATACCTCGGCCGCGACACCGTCGAGGCCCGCCCGCCCCCGGGCGAGAAGCGCCACCCGGGCCCCGCGGGCAGCGAACATTCCGGCCGTCGCCCGTCCGACTCCGGCACTCGCCCCAGTCACCACAACCGTCTGCTGTGTCGTCCGGCCCATCCATCCTCCTGACTCGGCGTCTGTTCGTTACAGGTATCGCGTTCGCCGCGCCGGAAAACGAACCCCGGACGCGAGGGTGAGCAGACCGGCGCCGATGGAGAAAGGCCACACAACCGCAGCCCGGCCCAGATCCACGCGAGGCGGGCGGCAAGCAACGCGATGGCGCTGCGCGGCGAGGAGAAGACCAGGCGTCCGACGGATCCCCTTCCAGTCGGCGTTCACCGGCGTTTGCGGGGTGGCTGGGCGGGCACCCCGGCCGCATGAGCATGCGGGACGACACACCGCCCGCCACGAGGCACCGACCTTCGAGCCGGCGGGTGTCCGTGCCTCTGGCCGCGCTGCTGCTCGCGGGGTGCGTCGGGTACGAGGACCGCGGCGACCCGGACGCCGCGCAGACCTCTCCTGAAGCGGTGCGCGAAGTACGACTCAGGGTCGTGGAGCAAGGCGACCAGACGCTGGCGTTCGTCCCGGTGAGCATCGAAGGCGAGGGCCCGTTCATGTTCGCTCTGGACACCGGTGCCTCATCCAGCGTCGTCGATGACGACGTCGCCGACCGGGCAGGTCTGGAACTCACCGGCGAGCGCCGTTCGGTGAGCGGGATCCTGGGTACCGGACAGGTTCCCGTCGCCGAGGTGGACGAGTGGAGGGTCGGTGACGTACCCATCGAGCCGGGTGAGGTCACGGTCGTCGACCTCGGACCTCCCAGAGGAGGGAGCGGCATTCAGGGGCTGCTGGGTTCGGACGTGCTCAGCGACTATGGCTCGATCACCGTCGACTACGACGACGAGGTCCTCAGAATCCCAGCCCCATGACGACTGGCGCCTGCCCATGTGGAGAAGGGTCCGCCGACCGATCCTGACAGAGAGGTTGCGCTCGTGCACGACGTACCGCTGTGGCTGTGGATCGTCTTCGCGGTCACCGTTGTGACGGCCCTGGCCGTCGACCTTCTGGCGAACCGGCGGGCACACGTCATCGGTATGCGGGAGGCCGCCGCCTGGAGTGGGGTCTGGGTGGGCCTGGCCGTCGTCTTCGGTGCTCTCGTCTTCCTCGTGGTGGGCACCACCGCCGGCGTGGAGTACACCACGGCGTGGCTGCTGGAGAAGAGCCTCTCGGCGGACAACCTCTTCGTCTTCGCGCTGATCTTCGGCTACTTCAAGGTGCCTCGCGAGTACCAGCACCGCGTGCTGTTCCTCGGTGTACTCGGTGCCCTCGTCTTCCGCGGCCTCTTCCTCGCCGCCGGCGTGGCGGTGGTCAGCCGCTTCACCGCCGTCCTCTTCGTCTTCGGCGCCTTCCTCTTCTACAGCGCGTACAAGATCCTCACCAAGGAAGAGGACAGTGTGGATCCCGGCAAGAGCCTCGCCGTACGCCTCCTTCGCAAGGTCATCCCCGTTCGCGACGACTACGCGGACGCCCGTTTCTTCGTCCGCGAGGGCGGCAAGCTCGTCGCCACCCCGCTGCTCGCCGTCGTCGCCGCGGTGGAAGGCGCCGACCTGGTGTTCGCCGTTGACAGCGTGCCCGCCGTCCTGGGCGTCAGCAGTGACGCCTTCATCGTCTATACCAGCAACGCCTTCGCGATCCTTGGCCTCCGCGCCCTGTACTTCCTGCTCGCCGGTCTGATGGACCGCTTCCACTACCTCAGCAAGGGCCTGGCGCTGATTCTTGGCTTCATCGGAGTCAAACTGGTCATGCAGGCGTCCCACGAAGTCATCAGCACCGCGATTCCCGAGATTCACTCGCTCCTCAGTCTCGCGGTCATCGTGATTGTCCTGGGTGTCTCCGTGGTGCTCAGCGTGCTGCGTCCCGCCCCGTCCGGCGGCTCCGACGAGCGGCCGGGAGCGGATACGAGTGAGGCCACTTCGGGACCGCCGAGCGATTCCCGCAACGCCACCGGGAGGGGCCGTGGCAGCAGCTGACCCAACCCGTGCAGGTGGCGGCGGCAGCAGCGACAAGGAGTGCGAGGCAGCCCGGCGCCACTCAACCCGCCTTCACCGTGACCGGAAAGAGGCCCGTCCGGGGCTGGCTGACGTATCCCAACCTCCCGGCGCGCTTCGTGCGCCTGGTCGGGGGTACCCGGCCGTGGCTGGCGTGAAGGCGGGTGTCGACGGGCTGTCGCGCCCGCCCAGCACTGACAGACGAGCACGTCGCGGTTGCCTGTCACGCCCGTCGGGCGGGTCCGGCAGTCACTCGACACCGAGGTGACCGACATGAGTTCACCGAAGGACGATGAGCGCGCGTTCGCTCGCATCGAGCAACGTCTGGCCGATGAGGACCCGGCGCTGGCCCGCCGCATAGATGCCCTCAACACGCGGTTCACCGAGTCGGGGCGGGACGACCGATCCACCGACCGCCGGGACCTGGGCCCGGTCACCGGGCACGCCGACGAGGAGGACGTCACCGGTCAGGTCCTCGAAGGCGGTGAAGGGCGCTCATGGACAGTCAAGGTCACTGTTGCGCTGGCCGTACTGGCCGCGGTCGGGCTGATACTCACGGCGATCCTCTCGGCGCCCGGCGGCGGTGAGCGCCAGTCGCCCCAGCCATACGGGCTGGCTCCGCCCGCGGCATCGCACGCCCTCGACGGCCGACTCGGGTCAGCTGTGCCCTAAGAGATCTACTGGGAGGCGAGATGGTGGACGCGAGGCCCGTCATCGTCGGTGTCGACGACGCCGACGATCAGGACGCCCTCGTCCGGTACGCGGCCCACCAGGCTGCTCTGCGCAATGTGCCTCTGAACATCGCCCATGCCGTCCTACTGCCCGCACCTTTCGGGAAGGCGGCTGAGAAGGACGCCGAGGCGAGGGCTGCTGTGCAGCGGGGTGGGGTGGTGGTGGACCGGTTCGAGGCAGTCGCCCGATCGGCGTTCCCCAGCCTGACCGTGGCGGGCGAGCTGCCTTTCGGCGATCCCGCCGGGACGCTGGTTGAGCGATCGACGGAGGCGTCCCTCGTGGTGCTGGGTCATCGCGGGGCCGGCGGCTTCTCACGCCTGCCTCTCGGCTCGGTGAGCCTTCAGGTGGCCACCCACGCCCACTGCCCGGTCCTCGTGATGCGACCTGGCAGACCGGTAGATGCCCAGGGCCGGCCCATCGTCGTCGGTGTCGACCTCGTGCATTACTCACCGGAGGCCACGGAGTTCGCTTTCGCGGAGGCCGACCGGCGGTCGGCCCACCTCCAGGTCGTGCATGCTCTGCACCGGCCCGCGCTGCTGCCGCTCCCACGCACCGGCACCGCACTGGAACCCCATGTGCGCGAGACCGAGGGCAGTGCCCGGCACATCATCCAGGAAC
The DNA here is from genome assembly GCF_044455405.1 of Streptomyces sp. NPDC051243. NCBI lineage: Bacteria > Bacillati > Actinomycetota > Actinomycetes > Kitasatosporales > Streptomycetaceae > Streptomyces > Streptomyces sp. NPDC051243. Next base: position 124,147 of record NZ_JBITES010000011.1, read on the forward strand.
GGATCGCCGAACTCAGCGAACGGTACCCAGGCGTACCGGTCGCGCTGCGTCTGGAGTGGACGCATCCGGCGACGTACCTGACGGAGATGTCCGAGCAGGCCGACTTGCTGGTCGTCGGCTCACGCGGCCGCGCGGGCCTGCGCAGGCTACTCCTCGGCTCGGTCAGCAGCGAGGTCCTGCACACAGCGAGCTGCCCCGTCGCCGTCGTTCCGGCAGCGGCGGACGGATGAGAGCACTGGTATGGGATGCCCGGCCTGAAGGGAGGCAGGTCCCCCTGCTGGACCGCCGATTCTTCGCCAGGCGATCGGAAGACACCCCCGCCCGCGCCAGCCAGCCAGCCAGCCAGCCAGGGCAGATTGCGAGTGGTCGGCTTCACCGCTCCATACGCGTACAACCCGCGTGCCCGTGTCGGTCCCTCGTCTGGCCCAAGCACTGACGCCCGCAGCACCAGGCGGGGCATGCGTAACAGGGGTGGCCAATGTGCTGCCCGAACTCCGGGAGCGAGGTGGCGTGGGCGTGTGGGCAAGGACATCAGGGCCGTGCCGGAGGGCATTCGTCTTTCTCGTGGTGGGCTGTGTCGCGGCGGTGTGGGGTGTGACCGGATGCGGAAGTTCCGAGGACGGATACAACCCGCCGGGCGCCAACGCCCGTGTCGGACCGGTCCTGATCCGTTACGCGCACATCGCCGAACCCCCCGACGGCCCGTGGAAGCCCGGCGACGACGCCCCCTTCTATCTCTGGCTGTTCAACCAGGGCCAGCGTGAGGACAAGCTGCTCGGTGCGGAGACGACCGTCGCACGGTCCGTGGACATCGTGAACGCGAACGGCACTGTACGAGGCCCGGTCGAACTGCCCACCGGGAATCTCGTCGAACTGGAGAAGGGGCGCGCCCACCTGCTGCTCAGGGACCTGCGACAGCAGATCCGCGGCGGGGACTTCGTGTGGATCACCCTGCGCTTCGAACGAGCGGGCGAGATCGCACTGCAGGTGCACTCCCAGATCCCCACCTACGTCGACGAGGACGCCACCGACGCGCCAGGACTGACTTCCCCGTCGCCGGACGAGTGAGGCCAGCAAGGCAGCGGCCGCCGACCATGAGCAATCTCGGAAAGCTGCGCACGGCGGAGTCGTTCTCGTGACCTCCCGTCTCGTCAGCCCGGGCGGACGGCGGAGGCACACACCGTCCGCGTTGCCTCCTTCACCACGTTCGCGACCCGTGGCAGCCGTCGTTGGCGCCGCTCCAGGCCGACGGAAGTGGGAGCCGTGAGGTTCAGGAGCCAACGGCCCGCATCACGGAAACCCAGCGGGTTACGGCGTCGGGTGGCAGTCGCCGCCTCATACGTTCTGGGGCTCTCGGTTCTGGCGTTGGCCGCGGTGTGGCTGGCGGTACGCATCACGCCGCTTCAGACGGTGTCGGCGGCCGGTCAGACGGTGCGGGTGGGCGCGACGCCGCTGGAATGGAGTTGGTCCGGTCCAGGGCAGCTCGATCTGTTCGGTCAGAGCATTCCCACGCAGCCGCGTTTCGACGGGCCGATCCGGCCCCGGCTGGAGCTGACCCAGATCGACGAGGACGCCGAGGTGGCCCGGCTCCTGCGCTCCGGCGACCATGACCGGCTCACCCTGGAGGTGGGCCGCAAGCTGGCATCGGGCTGGGTCCGCTACGGAGCATGGGAAACAGCGGTGGCTGCCGGGCTGGTTCTGCTTCCCCTAGCCGCGTGGACGGGCCTGCGCCGCATGTCGCGCCGGCGGACCGTCTTCCTGCTGGTCGGCGGCATCGCCCTGGTGACCGCCGTCAACGCCGTCGGCTTCTATCTGCTGGCCTCGGACACGCCTCACGAACTGCGCAACGTACGGTCGCTGCAGGACCTGGTCGGCGACAGCCCCCTTTCCCCGGTGCCCAGGGCGGAGGGGCCGCCGCTGACTGATGTGCGGGCGGTGGCCCTGGGCGACTCCACGGCCGCAGGCACCGGCAACCGCCCCCTGCCCGACCCCAGTCCTCTGGACAGAGCCTGCCGGCGCAGCGCCGACTCCTACCCGCGGCTGCTGGCTCGGGCCAACGACTGGCGAGCTCTCAACCTCGCCTGCTCCGGGGCCACGGTCCGCGACGGCATCCTCGGCGTGCAGATCGTCGGCAGCCAGGTGGCCCCTCCTCAGCTTGCCCAGGCGCAGCTCGCCACCCAGGCATCCGTCGTCCTCGTCAGTGTCGGGGCCAACGATGTGCGATGGTCGGACCTGGTCAAGCTCTGCGCGGCCTCCCCATCCTGTGACGACCGGGCCTCCACCGCGTTCTTCCAGAACCGCCTCGCCCGGTTCGCCCTCGACTACCGAAGGCTTCTGCGCCACCTGGCCGACCTCCCGCAGCACCCCGCGGTCCTGATCAACGAGTACTACGACCCCTTCGGCCCCAACGTCGACTGCCTGCGCGACGAAGGTCTCACCCGGCAAAAGGTGCAGGTGCTGCGCTCACGACTGACCGCGCTCAACGCCGTTCTGCGGCAAGGAGCCGAGACGTCCGGCTTCACCCCGGTGAAGCCGGACTTCGGTGGACACGCCCTGTGCAGCGACCAGCCGTACGTACAGGGGCCGGCGGACCGCGCTCCACTGCACCCCACGGCCGCCGGCGCGCTGGCCATCGCCCTCGCCGATCAGCGGGCCATCCCCTCAGGGGCCCGCTGACCGCACACGACGGGTACGTCCAGATCCGCTGCCGTGAGCCAATGACCGCATGTCATCCACGCCTCCCGCACAGGCATGCCTCTGAGGGAGACGGGAACCCCGGGAAGGGAACGGACGGCCGGGCACACGCGTCCGGCCGCAGTGACCGAATCGTGGCACTTCAGGGAGGTCACATGCAGTCCGGCGACATCCCCGTCCTGACCAGGCTCTCCGACTCGCCTCATGCGATCCCCTCCGCCGACGAGGACATCCGGGGCCGAAAGGTGACCGACCGCTCCGGGAACGAACTGGGCAAGGTGGCTGACCTCATCATCGATGAGGAAGAACGCAAAGTCCGCTTCCTGCTCCTGGAACACGGCGGTTTTCTCGGCATCGGCGAGAAGAAGAGCTACATCCCGGTCGACGCCGTGGCAGGCGTGGCGGAGGACGAGATCCGCATCGACCGTACCCGGGACCAAGTGGCAGACGCTCCCGAGTACGACCCGGAGCTCGTGGATCAGAGCGAGTACTACGACCGCCTTTACACCCACTACGGGTACGTCCCGTTCTGGGGGCCCGGCTACATGTACCCCCGCTTCGGCCCCTGAGCGCCGTATCCGCCTCGCCCGCCGATGCGCCTTCCCGTCGAACGCTCCGGCCACATGCCTGGCACCGTCCGGCCCGACCGTGAACTCTTCAGGTCGACACCGGAGCACTGGTGGGCCGACCCTGAAGAGAGGACATACGAGCGATAGCTCGTCGAGCAAAGGGGCACGCCGATGGAATGGTGGACCTGGCTCATCATCGCTCTCGCGATCCTCCTGGCTGCCGCCGCTTCACTCGTGTCACTGCAGGCACGGCGCCGCTCGGGCGGTGTCATAGCCCAGGGCCGTCGTCCCCGGCGGGAAGGAGGGCGGAAGCCGTGACCGCCTACATGCGAGCCAGCGCGATCACGAAGAAACCAGTGGTCACCTTGGCCGGGGAAGACCTCGGGCAGGTCAAGGACCTCGTCTTCGACCCCTCGACGGGCAGCATCCGATGCTTCACCCTCGCGGGCCGCGGGCTGCTGGCGGGACCGCTCCATCGTGCACTACTGTGGGAGAAGGTCCATGCGCTGGGGGCGCACGCGGTCATGGTGCGCGACGAGAGCACGCTGGAGGAGGACGACACGGCCGCCCGATCGGCCGCGAAGGAACCGGGCGGCGGAAACGTGCTGGGGGTGGCCGTGATGACCCGCGGCGGCGCACGGCTGGGTACCGTCACCGACGCCATCGTCGAGATGGGCAGGACTCCGGTGGTTGCGGGCTACGAGATCGAAAACGCAGAGCACCGCCGCGTCCTTGTGCCGGTGACCGGCCCTGTCACCGTCTCCGGTGAAAGGGTGCTCGTTCCGGACGCCACAGCCCAGTACAGCGCGGGTGATCTGGGAGGCTTCGGTGCCGCCGCGGAGAGCCTGCGCAACCGTCTCCAGCACGACCCGCAGGAGGGCGACTGATGCTGTTCACTCAGGCCCAGGGCAGGGCCGTCATGGACCTCGCGACAGCCGAGACGGTCGGGACGGTTTCCGCGTGCACTGTCGCACCATCACCGGCACGTATCGCCGGGCTGCGCCTGAGCACCCGAGGCCGCGGACACCACACCCTGGACTGGAACAACGTCCAGTCGTTCGGCCCGGACGCTGTCGCCGTCGAAGAGGCCGGCCGTATCCGCAACGAGAAGAGCATCGACCCCAGCGACCACGCCCACGCGGCACACGACCCCATCGGAAAAGCCGTACTGACCGAAACGGGCCTCAACAAGGGGACCGTGCTCGACGTCGAATTCGACGAGCGGTCAGGACGCGTCGGCCACCTGCTGACCGACGAAGAGCAGATCCCCGGCGACCAACTCATCGGGGTGGGCAGCTACGCGGTTGTCGTCACGGCACCGCAATAGGCTCCGCAGTCCTCGTGCTGCTGGCACCGCGGCCTGGACCTGTTCCGCTCACAAGGCCCGGCCCCGCCAGGCGGACGAGGAACTCAGCCAGGAAGTGACCCGGCTGATGTCCGAGGAGGTGACGATGCCGACCAGGCGGCTTCCATCCAGGACGAGGGCGCGGTGGGCGGCGCTGACCTGCAACTCGGGCACGAGCCTGGCCAGCGGGTCGTCGGGGTGAGGGGTCGGCAGATCGTCGACCGGCACCATTACGCGGGACACGGCGGTGGACGCGCGCTCCGCCTCCGGGACCGAGTCGGCGCTCTTGACAGTGACCAGGCCGATCGCGCGGTCCCCGTCGTCGACGACGGGGAAGGCCGAGTGGCGGAAGCGGAAAGTCGGGTCTGCGAGGAACTCACTGACTGTGGTGGTGGCCCGGACGCTTACCGGATCGGGCGTCATCGCGTCGCTCACCGGGATGCCGCCCAGCAGTTCACGCAATCGTGCCTGGCCGCCTTCCATCGTGGCCATCGCAAGCACGAACCATCCGATGACCACCAGCCATATGCCACTGAAGGCGGCCCCGACGAGGACGAGGTACAAACCGAGGCCGACCAGCACCCAGCCCAGCAGCCGTCCCGCGCCTGTGGCCACGGCGGTGGCGCGCAGCGGGCTGCCCGTCTTCCACCACACGATCGCGCGCAGCAGCCGACCGCCGTCCAGCGGCGCGGCGGGCAAGGCGTTGAACACAGCCAGCAGGATGTTGATGCCCGCCAGCCAGGCAAGCGCCTCCACGGCAAGCCCGGCATCGGACACCGCGTCCAGCAGCCCGGCCGCCAGAGCGAACACGCCTCCGAGCAGCAGGCTGACCAACGGCCCCACGCCGGCTATACGCAGTTCTGCCCCTGGGGTGGCCGCCTCGCCCTTGAGGCGGGCGACCCCGCCGAGGAGCCACAGGGTGATGTCGTCGACAGGCACACCGTTGCGACGGGCCACCAATGCGTGGCTGATCTCATGAGCCAGCAGCGACAGCAGGAAGACCGCCGCGGTCACCGATGAGGCGAACCAGTACTGCCATGCCGCGCTCTCGGGATGATCTTCCGGGAAGCGGCCCCCTGCCAGCCCCAAAAGGATCACGACGAAAATGACAAGGACACTCCAGTGCACGCCTACCCGAACACCGGCCAGGCGGCCCAGCGAGAACGTAGCCCGCACAGCAGCCACCTCACTCGTCCAGCCCCTGTGAGGTCTGCGTGCCGGGTGATCCTCCCTCCAGTGACGAAACCTGAACGAACGGGGGGAACGTCCCCTGCAACACTCGCCAGGCTCGCGGCTCGCAACCGAACATCACAGGCTCGAATCCCGGCAGGTCGTGCTGTCAGCGCTGCACCCCAGCCGTCATGCTCCGCCCGGGCGGGCATCCCAGCCAAGGGCACAGAACTATGACATTCTGACCCATCCACTCACACCTCCCGCAGGGGGTCGGTGGCACAGCGGCGAGAAGGCGGAGAGACGCGAGGGAGCACCCGGTGAGCCCAGGTGAAAACCGGACGAAGCCGTGACCGAAGTGACTGAAGACTCCGCACAGGTTCACCGGCCGCAGGCGCCGCCGCTCGGGCGGGTGCTCGTGCGCTGGACGCGGACTACTGATCACAAAGTCATCGGCAACCTCTACATGGTTACCGCGTTCGGCTTCTTCCTATTGGGCGGGGTGCTCGCGCTGTTGATGCGGGCTGAACTCGCCCGTCCAGGACTCCAGTTGGCGAACCTCCATCAGTACAACCAGTGGTTCACCGTTCACGGAACCATCATGATGCTGCTGTTCGCGACACCGATGTTCGCCGGTTTCGCTAACGCCGTGATGCCGTTGCAGATCGGCGCGCCGGATGTGGCCTTCCCCCGTCTGAACGCTCTGTCGTACTGGATGTTCCTCTTCGGCGGCCTGATGGTGGTCAGCGGCTTTCTGGTGCCGGGCGGGGCCGCGGCTTTCGGCTGGTTCGCCTACGCGCCGCTGAACAGTGCGGTGTTCAGCCCCGGGGTGGGTGGCGACCTGTGGACGATGGGTCTGGTGGTGACCGGCGTCAGCACCACCTTGGGAGCGGTCAACTTCATCACCACCATCACGTGTCTGCGTGCGCCGGGAATGACGATGTTCCGGATGCCGATCTTCACGTGGAATATCTTGTTCACCTCCATCCTCGTTCTCCCTTCGTTCCCCGTGCTGACGGCAGCGCTGCTCGCCCTGGAATCGGACCGGAAGTTCGGTTCGCACATCTACGACGCGGCGAACGGTGGAGCGATCCTGTGGCAACACCTGTTCTGGTTCTTCGGGCACCCCGAGGTCTACATCGTCGCACTGCCATTCTTCGGCATCATCACAGAGGTTCTGCCCGTATTCTCCCGGAAGCCCGTGTTCGGTTATCTCGGCCTGGTCGGCGCCACGATCGCCATCACCATGCTGTCGGCCGTCGTGTGGGCGCATCACATGTTCGCCACGGGCGCGGTGCTGTTGCCGTTCTTCGCCGCGGCATCATTCCTGATCGCCGTGCCGACAGGGGTGAAGTTCTTCAACTGGATCGGCATTATGCGCAACGGTTCCCTGTCCTTCGAGACACCGATACTTTTCGCGGTCGGATTTCTGGTCTCCTTCCTGCTCGGGGGCCTGAGCGGGGTGATCATCGCGTCACCACCGCTGGACTTTCATCTCACCGACAGCTATTTCATTGTCGCTCACCTGCATTACGTTCTCTTCGGCACCGTCGTCTTCGCGATGTTCGCCGGGTTCTACTTCTGGTGGCCGAAGTTCACCGGGAAAATGCTCGATGAGCGACTCGGGAAGATTCAATTCTGGACTCTTTTCGCGGGTTTCCATACGACGTTCCTGGTGCATCACTGGCTCGGGGAAACGGGAATGCCCCGGCGCTACGCGGACTATCTGGCGGCCGACGGGTTCACTGTGCTCAACACCGTTTCGTCCATTGGTTCATTCGTGCTCGGCCTTTCGACGCTGCCATTTCTCTACAACGTCTGGAAAACTGCACGGTACGGGAAGAACATCGAGTCGGATGACCCCTGGGGATACGGGCGTTCACTGGAGTGGGCGACCTCCTGCCCGCCCCCGCGCCACAACTTCGTCGCGCTGCCACGCATCCGCTCCGAGTCGCCGGCCTTCGACCTGCATCGCCCCGACATCAAGGAGGAAGAGAAGAGGCGCCACGGATGAAAACGGAAGCCGTACTCTTCGCCGGCGTGGCGGCGTTCTTCGCGGCTACGGCCGGAATCTATGGATGGTTCTCAGCCGAACCTGCCGGAACCGCCGTCTTGATCGTGGCCTGTGTCATGGCGTCACTGGTGTCCTTCTTCCTCGCCGTCCAGTACCGGCGGCGTGGACGCCGACCTCAGGACCGCAAGGATGCCGAAGTGGCTCCGAGTGTCGGCCCGGTGGAGTTCCTTCCGCCTGACAGCCCTTGGCCGATCATCGTCGCGACCGGCTTCGTCATCGCGGCGCTGGGTGTGGTCTTCGGGCTGTGGCTGCTGCTGATCGGCCTTGGAATGCTGGCGCTGGGTGTCCTCGGCATGGTCCTCGAGCACGTGGGCCGTCAGGACTCCCGCGAATCGTCCGCCGACCGGCCGCTCTGAACGGACCGCTGGGCGGCCGACTCGACTGGGGCCTCCTCTTCGGCGTCCCCCGGCAGCCGTTGGGGGTGCGAGGAGGCCGTGTACCACTTGTGGAGCACCGACCGAAGCCTCGTGCGCTTGTCCGCGGAAGCGCCAGGTTCGCGGGGCGGTGCCACCGGCAGACTCCCCCGCTCCAGGACGTGGCGTTGCTCAGCCTCGACCGGCCGGTGGCTCTCTGTGTAGCCGCCCTCGATCGTCTGCCGTACGTCGCCGGTCTCCATGCCCTCGGTGAGCCGTTCGTGTTCTGCGTCCCGCAACGCCACACAGACCCGCTTGGTTACCAGGAAGGCGAGCACGGGCAGGACGATCACGGCCACGCGCAGCACCCAGGTCAGCGCGTTCAGGGAGACGCGGAAGGTAAGTGCCACGATGTCGTTGCCGCCGGCCAGGAGCAGCACCCCGTAGAAGACGATCCCGGCGACACCGAAACCGGTACGTACGGGCCGGTCCCGTGGCCGGTCGCACAGATGGTGCTCACGCCGGTCGCCGGTCGCCCACGCCTCGATGAAGGGATACGCGTACAGGACCGCGAAGAGCGCGGCGGGTAGCACTACGGCCGGCAGGAGGACGTTCCACATCAGGGTCTGCCCGGCGATCGCGGTTTCCCATGGCGGGATGAGCCGCAGCGCGCCTTCCAGGAAGCCGACGTACCAGTCGGGCTGCGAGCCGGTCGACACAAGGTCGGGACGGTAAGGCCCGTACAGCCACACAGGATTGATCTGAGCGATCCCGCCGAGCACCGCCAGCACACCGAACACCATGAAGAAGAGCCCGCTGGAGGACGTGGCGAACTGAGGGAGCATCGGCTTGCCCACGACGTTGCGATTGGTCTTGCCGAGGCCCGCCCACTGAGTGTGTTTCAGGTAGAACACCAGGATCAGATGAATCGTCACCAGGGCAAGGAGCAGACCCGGCAACAACAGAATGTGCAGCCCGAACAGTCGGCCGATGATCTCTTCGCCGGGGAACTCACCGCCGAAGGCGAACATCGCGACATAGGTCCCGACGATCGGGATCGACAGCATGATGCCCTGCGCGATCCGCAGGCCGGTTCCGGAGAGCAGGTCATCGGGCAGCGAGTAGCCGGCGAAACCCTCTGCGATGGCGAGCACGAACAGCGTGACACCGATCACCCAGTTTCCCTCGCGGGGTTTGCGGAAGGCTCCGGTGAAGAAGATCCGCAGCATATGCACCCCGATCGCCGCCGCGAACACGAGGGCTGCCCAGTGGTGCATCTGGCGCATCAGCAGCCCACCGCGTACGTCGAAGCTGATGTCCAGGGTGGAGGCGAACGCCTCCGACATCCGCATTCCGTCCAGTGGCGCATAAGAACCGTTGTAGACGACCTCCGTCATGGACGGCTTGAAGAACAGCGTCAGGTAAATACCTGTCAGAATGAGGACGACGAAGCTGTAGAGGGCCAGTTCCCCCAGATAAAAGGACCAGTGACCGGGGAAAGCCTTGCGCAGCAGCCCACCGGTCTCACCGACCGGCGACCGCTCGTCCAGGGCCCACGTGGTCCGCTCCGCCGCCCTCCTCATCCTCAGTTTCACCGTGCGCGCCTTCAGACGAGTCCGCCGGAAGAAGATCACAGGCTGCTCCCGCTGTCCGCCCTCTTGCGATCAACCTTAGGGAAATACCTTGGAACAGCGTCGACCCGCGCCGGACCACCCTCCGAAGGGACGTACATCCTGCGGGTCGGGAAGCGATCGGCACGCAGGGGTTCGACCTGGGACAGGGCGCGCCAATGGGGGTTGGGTACTGCCAGGACCGATACTGAGCGTCGGGTCTCTGTTGGGGAATCGATGAGTGCGTGGGCAGAGTTCGGGTGGGGGCTGGTCTTCGCTGCCGCCATGTTGGTAGTGGCGTTCAACTATCGCGATGCCGCGTGGCGGATCCACGACTTCATGTCGAACAGGGTCGGGGTCAATCGGGTGCTGACGCCGACGACCGTGAGGGTCGTCTGCGGTGTTCTGGCCACCGCTTCTCCGGTGAGTATCGCGTTTGGTCTGGCCCGGTCTCAGTGACTGGCGGGGTATCTGTGTCGATGGCCACCAGTCCGCCGGCCACTGGTCACGGGTCACTTACTCAGCTGCCCCCCGGTTGAGGTCTGCTGCCGTCGCTGCGGGCTTTAGGTCAGCGGGAGCTGGTCCTGCTCCTTGACGTGCACAAGCCCGAGGCGCTCACGTCACGTAATGTGGCAATCGCCGCATGTAGGAACTAATGTGAGCGAAAGCGGATGAGGATGACAGCCGTACAGAGGAACGACGTCTCGACGACAGCTGCACGAAGCGATGTTCCAATGGCCGCCGGTGCTGCGGAACCTCTCGCTTCGCCGGTCAACTCGCACAATGAGTGGGATCCCCTGGAGGAGATCATCGTCGGGCGCCTCGACGGCGCGACGATCCCCTCCCGCCATCCGGCCGTGGCGAGCAACGTCCCGCCATGGACAGGGCGGCTGCTGAGGCTTGCCGGCGGCCTCAAATATCCGTGGATGCTCATCGAGCAGGCGCAGCGGGAACTCGATCAGTTCATCTCACTGCTGCGGTCCCTCGGCATCACGGTCAGGCGCCCAGACGCAGTCGACCACAGGCAGCGGTTCGGCACTCCCGAGTGGTCGTCGCGCGGCTTCTGCAACACCTGTCCGCGCGACAGCCTGCTCGTTATCGGCGACGAGATCATCGAGACACCGATGGCATGGCCGTGCCGGTACTTCGAGACGCACTCCTACCGCACGCTCCTCAAGGACTACTTCCGGCGCGGCGCCCGATGGACGGCGGCGCCGAAGCCGCAGCTCACCGATGCGTTGTTCGAGCCGGGTTTCCGTGCGCCTGAGCCCGGTGAGCCGCTGCGTCACATCCTCACCGAGTTCGAGCCGGTCTTCGATGCCGCAGACTTCGTGCGCGCGGGCCGGGATCTGTTCGTCACACGAAGCAATGTGACGAATCAGATGGGCATCGAGTGGCTGCGTCGTCATCTCGGCCCCGCGTATCGCATCCACGAGATCGATAGCCGCTGTCGCACACCCATGCACATCGACACGACATTTCTTCCGCTCGCGCCCGGCAAGGTCCTGGTCAATCCCGAATACGTCGACGTCGACCACCTGCCCGACGTCCTGAACTCGTGGGACGTCCTGGTCGCCCCCGAGCCCGACCCGATCGACAATCGCATGCTGAGGATCACCTCGATGTGCGGCAAGTGGCTCAGCATGAACGTGCTCATGGTCGACGAGAAGCGCGTGATCGCTGAGCGCCACCACACCGGTATGCTGCGCGCACTCGAGCGGTGGGGCTTCGAGCCGATCCCCTGCGACTTGCTGCACTACGCGCCCTTCGGCGGCTCGTTCCATTGCGCGACGCTGGACATCCGGCGCCGCGGCACGCTCGAGTCGTACTTCGACTGACGAGCCCATCGAGCAGGAGCAGGGAGCATTCGGCACCCCATGCTCGTCGTCCCTCGTCAACCACCCCTCGTTCAGGCACGCCGCCCGCGCCGATCCCTGCCGTGTGCAGGACGCTCTACAGGGAACTCGGCTCAATCAGCCGTTCCGATCGCGCACACGCAGAGCCGCGCCCCGCCGGTACCACGGAAGTACCCGACCTCACCGGGAGTGCCTATGGCCGCAGCCATCGAGGACTACGCCCTGCTGGGTGATCTGCACACCGCCGCGCTGGTCGGCCGCGACGGCTCCATTGACTGGCTCTGCCTGCCCCGCTTCGACTCCCCCGCCTGCTTCGCGGCCTTACTGGACGACGAGGAGGCCGGACGATGGCTGCTGGCGCCGGCGTCCGGCGGTCCGGCCGCCCGCCGCCGATACCGCGACGACACCCTGATCCTGGAGAGCGAATGGCGCACCGCCGAGGGTGACGTACGAGTGGTGGACTGCATGCCGTTGCGCGGCCCGGCGGCGGATGTCGTGCGTGTGGTCGAGGGCCTGTCCGGGCGCGTGACCATGCGCATGGAGCTGCGGCTGCGGCTGGACTACGGCTACCTGGTGCCCTGGGTGCGGCGCAGCGGGCCGGACCTGGCCGCGATCGCCGGGCCCGACGCCTTCTGGTTGCACACCCCCGTGGAACTGCGCGGCGAGGACCTGACCACAATCGCCGAGCTCACGGTGAGCGCCGGACAACGCGTGCCTTTCGTGCTGACGCACTCTCCCTCCCACCAGCCCCGTCCGGAGCCCGTGGTGACGGACAAGGCCCCTGCGGACACTGAGGCGTTCTGGACCTCGTGGCTGTCCCGGTGCCGCTACGAGGGCCGGTGGCCGCAGGAGGTGTGCGGCGCTCGCTGCTCCTCCTCAAGGCCCTCACCTACGCGCCCACGGGCGGGGTTCTCGCCGCGGCCACCACTTCTTTGCCCGAGCGGATCGGCGGCGTGCGCAACTGGGACTACCGCTACTGCTGGCTCCAGGACGCCGCCTTCACCCTGCAGGCCCTTCTGGGCACGGGCTACGTCGTCGACGAAGCAGCGGCCTGGCGGGAGTGGCTCCTGCGCGCGGGCGCCGGAGATCCGGCGAAACTCCAGATCATGTACGCGGTCGACGGCGCCCGTCGGCTCCCGGAACACACTCTGGACTGGCTGTCCAGCTACGAGGGCTCCTCCCCTGTACGCATCGGCAACGCCGCCGCCGACCAGCTCCAGCTGGACGTCTGGGGCGAGGTCCTCGACACCCTGCACATGGCCCGCGACGCCGGCCTCGCCCCGCACGACGCCGCGGGGGACTTGCAGCGCGCTCTGCTGGACCACCTGGAAGGCCGCTGGGCGGAGCCGGAGAACGGGTTGTGGGAGGTCCGCGGTCCACGGCGGCACTTCGTGCACTCCAAGGTCATGGCCTGGGCCGCTGCCGACCGGTCCGTCGACACCGTCCTGCGCCACGGCCTGCCGGGTCCGGTCGACCGCTGACGCGCCCTGCGCGACACCATCCACGCCGAGGTATGCGCACACGGGTACGACGCCGAGCGCGCCACGTTCACCCAGTTCTACGGCTCCCGCGGCCTGGACGCCGCGCTGTTGCTCCTGCCGAGGGTCGGCTTCCTGCCCTGGCGGGATCCGCGTATGGGCACGGTCGAGGCCGTACAGCATGAGCTGTGCGAAGACGGCCTGCTGCGGCGCTACCGTCCCGAGGCCGACGGCGGAGTCGACGCGCTGCCCGGGGACGAAGGCACTTTCCTGGCCGGTACGTTCTGGCTCGCCGACGCCCTGCACGGAATCGGGCGAAGCGACGAGGCCCGCATGCTCTTCGCACGTCTGTTGTCCCTGCGTAACGACGTGGACCTGCTCAGCGAGGGGTACGACCCCCTCGCCTGGCGCCAACTGGGGAACACTCCACAGGCATTCAGCCTCGTCGGCCTGGTCAACACCGCGCGATTCCTGAGCGGCGTACCGACCAGGAGCACGCACGCCTCGCCGCCTACCGGGGCATCGCCGGATCACTGACCCGGGCGCACCGGGGAGACCGAGGAGACTTCCGGAGCGCGGCCGTTCGGCGAGGCCGGATCGTCTTCGGCCGACGGCGAGCCACTGAAAATGAGCGTGAGGATCAGACCCACTACCAGCACGACGACAAAGGCCACAGTTGCCTTCCAGCGCCAGTCGTGCCCTCCGCCGCCGCCGTCGTTCCGACTGTCGGTGTCCTGGTTGTCCGGGAACTGCCGGTTGAGGGTGTCGATCAGCGTGACCAGGTCGGGGTCGTCGCGGGAGAGGCATCGCTCCATGTCCGCGAGGACGCGTCGGTCGTCCATGGAAGAGCCCATGCTGATCACCTCTCTTTACGGTCAGGCAGTGCGCGCACTGCCGCCCTGTGCGGCGTCCGAGGGCTGCCGGAGCATGTCGACGAGGCGGAGCACCTCCATCGGGAGGGGGAAGATGAGGGTGGAGTTCCGCTCGCTGGAGATCTCGGCCATGGTCGAGAGGATGCGCAGGTGCATGGCCGCGGGGTGGCCCTCGATGCGTTCCGCGGCGTCCGCCAGGGTCTGGGCGGCCTCGTACTCGCCCTTGGCGTGGATGACCTTGGCGCGGCGGTCGCGCTCGGCCTCGGCCTGGCGAGCCATGGCGCGGCGCATGGCCTCGGGGAGTTCGACGTCCTTGACCTCGACGAGGGTGACTTTGACGCCCCAGGGGTTGGTGACGTCGTCGATGATCTGCTGGAGGCGTTGGTTGATCTCGTCCCGGTTGATCAGCAGCTCGTCGAGGTCGACCTGTCCGAGGATGCTGCGCAGTGTGGTCTGGGCGATCTGCGAGGTGCCTTTGATGTGGTCCTCGATGGCGACGACGGAGCGGTTGGGGTCGACGACGTTGAAGTAGGTGACGGCGTTGACCCGTACGGTGACGTTGTCCTTGGTGATGATGTCCTGCGGTGGGATGTCCATCGTGACGGTGCGCAGGGAGACACGGACCATCCGGTCAACGACCGGAATGATGAAGAACAGCCCCGGTCCCTTGGCTCCGATGATCCGGCCCAGACGGAAGATCACGCCGCGCTCGTACTCCGGCACGATCTTCACCGACGCCATCAGCAGCAGGAGCAGAACGACTGCGCCGGCGATGATGCCGACGAGGCTCGCGCTCATGGTCCGTCCTCCTCTTCGGTGCCGTGCCCAGGCTCGGGCTCGGCGGATTCGACGATCAGTTCCAGTCCGTCGTGGTCCACGACACGGACGTGTCGCCCCTCGGCGACCACGGCGTCGTCACGACCGCGCACTGTCCACCAGGCGCCTTCGAGCCATACCTGACCGGTACCGCCCGCAGCGCTCCGAACGACCGCCTCGCGGCCGAGCAGCGCCTCGTGCCCGGTCGTGGTCGGTGCCTTCCTGGCTCGCCAGGCCAGTCGGCCGGCCAGCACCGAGCCGGCTCCCACCACCAGGGCTGTCGGCCACAGCACGGCGGGATCCACGCCGAGTTCGCCGCGGAAGAGCAAGACGCCCGCGAACAGCAGGGCCACTGTTCCTCCGGCGGCGAAGATTCCGATCCCCGGGGTGAACACCTCTGCCACGAACAGGGCGGCAGCAAGGGCCAGGAGCAGCAACCCGCCGACGTCGAACGGCAGGACGCTGAGTGCGACGAACCCGAGGACGAGGAGGACGACCCCGATGACACCGGCGAAGCCCATGCCGGGGCTGGCCAGTTCGTAGATCACCGCCAGCGTGCCGATGGAAAGGAAGAGGTACGCCAGTTCCGGGCTCGCAAGCCACTGCCGCAGCTCGCCGAAGAAGCCGAGTTCGTGCTCGACGATCCGCGCTTGTGCGGTGTTCAGTACCACCTCATGCTCCGCACCGTCCGAGCCGACTACGACCCTGCGGCCGTCCAGCTCGATCAGCAGCTGGTCCCGGGACGGGGCCACGAGATCGACGGCATCGAGGCGCAGTGCCTCCTGGTCGGCAACCGACTTGCCCTCGAGGACCATGTCCCGGGCGAACTCGGTGCTGCGCCCCCGCTGTTCGGCGATCGAGACCGCGAAGGCGACCGCGTCGTTGACGACCTTGTCGCTCGCCTTCTCGCCCTGCCCGGTCACCGGCGTGCCCGCCCCTATGTGCGTCCCCGGCGCCATGGCGGCGACATGGGCGGACAGCGCTATGTATGCGCCTGCCGATGCCGCACGAGCCCCGGAAGGGGTGACGTACACGACGACCGGAACGTCGGAGGCCAGGACGTCCTGCACGATCTCCCTGGTGGACTGGAGCAGTCCACCAGGAGTGTCCATCTCCACCAGCAGTGCCTCGTACCCGTTCTGCTCGGCGCCGCGCAGCCCGTCCTCCAGGTGGTCGGCGATGACCGGTGTGATGGTGTCGTCGATCTGCGTCACGAGCACACTCGGCGTCTGCGCCCCGCTTGTGCCGGGAGCGAGGAGCACGCAGGCCAGCATTGCCAGGAGGATCCATGGGGTCCTCCTGGCCAACGAGAAGCCGCTTCGGGGCACGGCGCAGTACCCCCTATTCGCATGGTTCTCGATCCGGCGATGTGGTGACGGAGTACCCCTGCAGTTCGGCCGGACGACAGCTCAGCGTGCTCGGCCACTGCCGTCTCACCCCCTCGCACTTTGCCGCCCTCCGGCAAAATAGGATCTACGCCGAGGGACGGACCCCGCACAACCAGGCTGAACCCGCCGATCGCTCCAGACAGCCGGGTCCGAGTGCGACTCCATGGGCTCGCTGCCCTGCGGCTCGTCAGGCAAGCGGAAACGATCAGGGCCGGCGAGTACCCGATGGGGCATCGGTCAGGCGGACGGCCATGAGCATGGCCGTGCGGTCAGATGCATCCCCGGGAGGCGACGCTCGGGGTGCAGTTGCGCCGACCGCGGGTCGTGCGGCTCCGCGCCGGCAACAGCGCGATATGCGGCTCCTCCGCTCCGACCAGCTATCCGGCCACTCGGAGGACCGACCGTTCCGCCGCCTCGGCCGCCGGGGACGGCCGGGTGACCCACCAGCAGGCCGCGGTCCAGGGTCCGGCCAGCAGCACGGCGGCAGCGACGTCGCTCGGATGGTGGGCACCCGCGTACACCCGCTCGAAGGCGACCGTGGTCGTGACGAGCACGGCCAAGATCACGGCTCCCGACCGCAGCCAGAGGCGTCCGGTGGCGCGGAAGACGATGATCGCCGTGCACGCGGTGAGGGCCAGAGTGGCGGTCACATGACCGGAGGGAAAGCTCGCCGTGGGCGGCAACTCGGAGATCAGGTGTGGCACATCGGGCCGAGAGCGCGCCACCAGAGCCGAGGTGACCAGGAAGAGCGTGACCTGACCCACCAGCGCCAGGCCCAGCAGAACCAGCGGCCGCCAGCTGCGCGTGACGGCCACGGCGAGCGGGCCGACCGCTGCGACACCGGCGACGATCCCGGGGGCGCCCCCCAGGGCCCGCAGCCCCACGGCCACCTCGTTCATCCAGGAGGTGCGCAGGTCCACCAGGTCCTCTGTCACCGCGCGGTCCCAGCCGGCCGGTTGAGAGCTCGGGCCCGCCCCGTCGACGAGGGTTCCCAGGCCGTACAGCGCGCCGGCGATCAGAGTCCAGGCGACCAGCAGTTCTGCCACGCCGACCCACGGGTGAGGCAGGGCGCGCTCATGTGGATGCGGCACCGGTCGCAGTTCGGGAACCGACCCGAGGACCGGGAGCGCGGATGGCACGCGGGACTGCTCGATTGCGTCGCCGCCGACGGCGGGCGGCACAGGGCGGCCCAGCAGGCGCCGGGGCCGCCAGTGCCGGAACGCCACGGCTGTGACCGCCAGCCAGACGGCGCCCAGCAGCCAGCCGGCGACGACATCGCTGAGGTAGTGCACTCCCAGCGCGATACGGGTGAAGCCCACCAGGATCACGACCAGCACCGCCGCGCCGAGGAGGAGCCGACGCACGGACCGGCCTGCCGCAGGCCAGAACACGATCAGCAGAACGCCGTACGACACCAGAGTGCTCAGCGCGTGACCGCTCGGGAAGCTCAGCCCCGACTCGGAGACCAGCGGTTCGTCGACGACCGGGCGCAGGCGACCCACCAGCGCCTTGACCACCGATACCAGGATCCAGGCGCCCACCGCGGTGACCGCCGCGTAAAAGGCGGCGCGCATCTGGCGGCGCACCAGCAGCCACACCACGCCCACGGTCATCAGCCACGCCAGCATCGGACTTCCGCCGAGGTGGGTGACCACTCGTAGAGCGCTCACCATCACGTCGTGTCCGGCCACGGCATCGTTCAGCCCGTCGGCCACCGCCTGGTCGCCCTGACGCAGCCGCCCCCAGTTGCCGCGCACGAGGAAGAGCAGCAGCACGAACCCTGTCGTGGCGAGCAGCAGCAACAACGGGATGATCCCGCAGCGCGCGTGGATCCGCTCAACACGCATCCGAGGCCCTCTCTCCTACGGTGCCGGTCGCTGCCGTAGACGTGCCGGGTTCCGCGAATGGCGCGTGACTGCACGTCTCCGGCCGGTGCCGTCTCCCTCGATTCGCCACAGCGTCGGATAAGGGCTTGCTCGCGGCACGCCGCGAGCGGCGCGACTATCCAGTGCTCAAAGGGGCAGTCGGAGGTGTATGCCCGTTGTCCGGGCCAGCGTCGTGCGGCTCATCGCCGATGGTTTTCGCGTCGCGGCGCTGGCCGGCACCATCGCCGTGGCCGTCAGCTCCGGGGAAGGCGCCGTACTTCTGGGGCTGATGTTCCTGGCCCTGCTCGTGCCCCGCGCCACCCGCCTCCCGGCGTTCCTCGATCTTGTCTTCTGCGCCGCGCTCACCTGGGCGACATGGTCGTCCGTGGGCCACTGGTACCGCGCGGCCGACTGGTACGACACTGTCGTACACACCGTCACGCCCGGCGCCACTGCGGCCACGCTGCACCTGCTGCTGTCCCGGTGGCGCCTGCTGCCCACGCCTGGTGACCCGGCCCTGCGCCGCGCCGCTGTCCCGCTGATCACCACCGGCCTGGGCGCCGCGGTCGCGGTCGTGTGGGAGATGTACGAGTGGCTGGCCGTCGATGTGCTCCACAGCGGGATTCCGGTCGGCTATGAGGACACCGTCGCCGACCTCACCGCCGGGCTCGGTGGTTCCCTCACCGCAGGGCTGCTGCTGCTCCGGTGGGCGCTCCGTCACCCTCCGGACACCCTCGCACGCCGTCGAACCCGCTAGAAGAACGCCAGGAATGCCGGGAATGGCATCCACCGAGAGGGGAACCGGAGGTGGAGGAAGCACCGGGCTTCCCGGCTCGGCTGTCGTGTCTGCCTGCCCTGTTGTGCCGTTCAAGGGAGGCCACATGGAATCCGGCGACATCCCTGTCCTGACGAGGATTTCCGACTCCCGCCAGGCGATCACCACCGCCGATGAGGACGGCCGCGGCCGGAAGGTCACCGACCGCTCGGGCAACGAACTCGGCAAGGTCTCCGACCTGCTCGTCGACGAAGAGGAGCACAAAGTCCGCTTCCTCGTCACGGAGCACGGAGGGTTCCTCGGTATCGGTGAGAAGAAGAGTTACATCCCGGTCGACGCCGTCGCCGACGTCACCGAGGACCGGGTGCGCATTGACCGGACCCGGGACCAGGTGGTCGACACGCCCGAGTACGACCCGGAGCTCGTGGACCGGAACGAGTTCTACGACCGCGTCTACCAGCGCTACGGATACGCGCCGTTCTGGGGGACCGGCTACGTGTATCCGCCGTTCCCTCGTCTGCCCAGCCAGCCGTGATGACCAACACGGATCAGTTGGGCGACCGTCGCGCGGTCGACCCGCCTGGCAGGAGGTGCCGCATACGGCACTCTCGTACGAGCATCGTGATCGTGAGTGCCGTCCTGGCGGCCGCGGCATGCGGAGGCGGCGGTGCCGAGCCGTCGACGCCGACCACCTCGGCCTCCTCGCCCACCGAGTCCGCTCCGCATACTCCGAGCGCACCGACGACGGGCCCGAGTGACGAGTCGACCACTCTGCCCTCCCGCTGCACCCGCGACCACCTCGACCTGTCTCTAGGCCGTGTCTCGCCCGGCGCGGGCAACCGCTACGTCCCCTTGGTCTTCACCAACACGAGCGCACAGCCCTGTTCGCTCCACGGCTACCCCGGTGTCACCCTGATCGACTCCGCGGGCAACCGCATCGGCGAGCCCGCCGAGCGCCAGGGCCCGGACGCCCCTGCGGTGACTCTTGGCCCCGGTGGCAGCGCCTACGCGGCCCTGCACACCGTCGTCGAGGGCGTGACGGACAAGCCGTGCTGGCGTCCTGCCGCACAGGTCCAGGCATACCCACCAGGATCGACTTGGGCCTTGCGGACACCGGCGGACGCCTTCCGAGTGTGCGGTGACGTCTTCGAGGTTCATGCGGTCAAGCCGGGCAAGCACCCTTGACCGGAACGTCCTGGAGCGGGCGGCTGACGTGTTCTTCTGAACGCGGGGGGGACTCAGGGCGGTCATGGAGGCATTGACGGTCGCGCCCGGCCAGCGTGATTCGCTGCGCCTGGAAACCCTGCCCGGTCCTGAGCCGGGTCCTGGTGAGCTGTTGGTGAAAGGGTGTCGCGGTGGGCCTGTGCGGCACGGACCGGGAGATCGCCGAGGGGCAGCACGGCAGCGCGCCCCAGGGCCGCGACCGGTTCGTGATCGGCCACGAGTCCCTCGGCCAGGTACTCCGGTCACCGGCGGGCACCACCGGCTTCCACCGAGGCGACCTGGTGGCCGGCGTGGTCCGCCGCCCCGACCCCTGCCGTGCGGCGCGTGCGCCTACGGCCGGTTCGGCATGTGCCGCAACGGCCGCTACACCGAGCGGGGCATCAAGGAACTCGACGGCTTCACCGCCACGCGGTGGACTGCATGTCAAGACGGTTATCGATCTGGAGGCGTAAGGCGGGCCCCGGGCCTACCGTCCCGATAGTCGGGGCTGCCTGCGGACGGTGGGCCACCGTCACTGCGGACCACAGCCCCCTATTCGACGATGCCGAGCGCGACGACGTCGGCGCAGGCACCGATGGCTGTGGTTGTCGCCCAGGTCGGCGCCAATGGCCAGAGCCACCACAGCACGTCCGGCCCGCCCTCGCCGCCCATGGCTTCAACGAAGTCGCTCGCCACGCCCATGTGGCGGCGTAGGCGCTGTCATCGATAAGCCCCGACAGAACGGCGGAGGAGCCCAGGAAGGGTGGGAAGCGCCAGGTAGTTGTCCCCGATGATGTCGGCGCGGACAGGGGGAGATCTCCCCGGTTCACGCCGCCACGCGTGCTTGCTCGACTGCATGTCACAGGGTCCACGAATGGGCTGCGGCAACCACGTTTACGGAGCTGCAACCGGGACACTCCGAGACGCACAGCAAGCGAGTCAGGCCCTCGCTGTCAGCCCCCTCGGCTGAGAGGTCCGCCCATGAACTGCTATGAATGCGCCCAGTCGGGGCGCGCCTCCGCAGCAGTAGCCATCTGCCGGCTGTGTGGCGCCGCTGTCTGCACAGAACACGTGCACTCGGAACCAATGCAAGTGCGCGAGCCCGCCCAGCCCGGCAAGGTGATACATGACCAGTCGGCGCGGCGGCTGACCTGTCCGCTATGCCGTGCGGCGGAAGAGTCAGTCTGACTCGTCCTGACTCCTCCTTCCGCAATTGATGGTGTCGTCGGCCTGCTTCGCCGGGCAGTGCCTATTACTCCAGCGGTGGCTCGTGACTTTCGTGTGTGGGCGGCCCGCTCGGACGGATGTTGCGGTTGACGCGGAGGAGGTTGTCGGGGTCGTACCGCGCCTTGATCTGCTGGAGTCGCTCGTAGGTGCCCCGGTATGCGTCGGCGGTTCTGTTGGCGTCGTCCTCGGCCAGTTGGAAGTTGACGTAGTTCCCGCCGGTCGAGAACGGCCGGATCTGCTCCCATCCCTTACGGACCGCGCCCACGATGCGGTCTCCGTCGGCGTGCGGCGGCCACACTCCGGAGAAGCCGCTGATGAACCGGGCTTCTCGGTTGCCGACGGCACCGCCGTCGTCGACCTCGTTCAGCGCGCCGGCGAGGTGGAAGATGACGGAGAAAGACAAGGGGGAGGCGAGGTCGAGCGCGGCGTCCCGGAAGGTGGGAAGGTACTCGTCCGGCAAGTGGGGGAGGAACTCGGCCTTCCAGTACTGGTTCAGCCCCTTGGGTTCCATCGCGTCGAGCATCGACTGCTGGACTGCGTAGGGCTTCGCACCGATGAGGTTGAAGATCGGCTCTCCGAGGGCACGGAGCGGGGCGAGGTCGGCTTCGGCATTGGTCCCGCTGTGGCATACGAGCAGCCCGGCGACGGGCTTGAGATGCCACTGGTCCGGGACGAACGGCGCGGGCGGCGCGAGCCGGATGATCGCCACTGCCGTCAGCTCGCGGGGAGCGGACGCGGTGAGCTCCCGGTACGTCGCGAGAACCTCGTCCACCCGGTCGGCACTCCAGGCGGCGAGGCCACCGGTGATGACGGGGCCGACCTCGTGCAGCCGGAAGGTGAAGCGGGTGACGACGCCGAAGTTGCCGCCACCTCCGCGCAGCGCCCAGAACAGGTCCGGGTTCTCCGCCCGGCTCGCGGTCCTGATCCTTCCGTCCGCCGTGACGATCTCGACCTCTTCCAGGTTGTCGGCCGCCCAGCCGAAGCGGCGCGTCAGGTAGCCGAATCCGCCGCCGAGGGTCAGGCCGGCGACTCCGGTCTCGGACACGAAGCCGAGCACCGCCGCCAGCCCGTGCCGCTGGGTCGCCCGGTCCACGTCCTGCAGCAGGCATCCCGGACCGACATGAGCGAGGCGGGCGGCCGGGTCCACGGTGACCTCGCGCATGCGGGACATGTCGAGGGTCAGCCCACCGTCGGCGAGTGCCGTGCCGGCGATATTGTGGCCGCCGCCCTTGACGCTCAGCAGCAGGCCCTGGTCCGCGGCGAACCGGACGACCGTGGCCACGTCCTGGGCCGAGACCGGCTGGACGACCAGCATCGGCGTCGCGGTGACCATGGCGTTCCAGACCAGGACGGCCTCGTCCCAGCCCTCGTCCCCGGCCGCGAGCAGCGGCCCCTCAAGCCGGGTGCTGAGCTGCTCAATCCGAGCGGAGGTCAGACCGATGCGCCCGCCTCCGAGTCCGGCGGCCTCGAACATTCTCGTACTCATTCGGGCTCCTCCTCTCCCGATCCCCCGGTCTCTCGTGACGCCCCCAGCGCCGTGCGCAGCGCCTCCAGGAACGCTTCCGGTTGTTCCGCAGCGGGGTCGTCGCGGCAGTCCTCGATCACGTGCAACGGCCAGCCGTACCGAGCGCTCGCCGCCTCCGCGGTCCGCAGCCGTACCTGAAGGCCGTAGCGGCCGTGGATCAGGTCGGTGGGAACACCGATGCGCGTGAGATGACCGGACGGGATCGGTGGCATGCCGACCCTTGGGATGAGGCGGCGCATCGCCGCCTGCACGCTGGGTGTGCGGGCACGGTCCAGGGCGTAGGCCAGCAACAGCTCCCACTGCTCCCCCACCTGCGCGCCCACCCGGTCCATGTCGAGGAAGCAGTGATTGAACAAGCGGTCCCGGCTCTTCGGAGTCGGTCGGGCGACGAAGCCCATCATGGGGACCGCGAAGCTCGACGCCGGCCGGAACCAGCCCAGGCCCAGCGTGTCGACCAGGACCAGGCGGGCGAGGCGGTCGCTGTGGTGCACCGCGTACCGCGCGGCGATCGCGCCACCCAGCAGGTGGCCGACCAGCACGGGCGGCCTCGCCTGGCACGTCTGGTCGATCAGCTCGTCGAGCCAAGTCAGGACCGCCTCGCTGTCGAGCGGGCCATCGCGTACCACCGATTCGCCGTGGCCGGGCAGGTCGGGAACGATCACCCTGTTGGTCCTGACCAGGTCGGGGATCACCCTGATCCAGATGGCGGCGAACTCGCCCTGGCCGTGCAGCAGCACGACAGGTGGGCCGTCCCCGCCTTCCAGGACGGCGGTGGACACAGTCCCCAGCTGCACGCGCCGTTCGGTCAGCGGCATGGCAGCCAGCAGCCGGCCGCGATACTCCTGCCCGGTGGATCGCTCCGGTCGTGTTGCCCTGTCCTGAGTGCTCATCACGGCCTCCTTCCTCGGTGCCTACGAGGTAAGGGTCCGAGTCCGGCAGCGACGTCCGCTTCAGCCGTGTCAACCAATTTGCCGGTGCACGCCGTGTGGGTATTTCTATGCAGGGGGCCAGGTCCTACACGAGGTTGTGCTCGTAGGCGTACGCGGTCGCGGCGGCCCGCGACGAAACACCCAGCTTGGTGAACATGTTGCTCACATGACGGGCAACCGTCTTGTCGCTGATCACGAGACTGTCCGCGATCTGCTGGTTCGACGCACCGGTCGCGATCAGGCGGAGCACCTCGATCTCGCGCGGGGTCAAGCCTCCGGGACTCGTGCGCGCTGCCCGACCCCTCTGGCCCATGAGCTCCCACACCTGCTCCAGCGCCGGCACCGCGCCCAGCCGCTCGAAGACCCGGCGCGCGGCTTCCAGCTCCATCTCGGCCGTGTCGTGATCGCCGACCTGACGGTACGCCCGCGCCATCTGGAGCCGCACCCGCGCCGCCTCGTAGGGAGCGTCGTTCTCGTGCCAGGCGGCCCACGCCCGGCGCAGGGCGATGCACGCGGCCTCCGGATCGCCGGCGGCCAGCAGCACGGACCCGTGCGCGTACGCGGCCACCGCCCGCAGGTACGGCGAGTCGAAGTCGGCCGCGATCTTGCCGAGCTCGTCCACCGCCATCTGAGCGTCCTCGACACCTCCGGCGGCAAGCTCGATCTCCACATAGCCGATCAGCACCCTGAGCCGCTCCTCCGCCCCTTCGGTCTCCACGAGGGTCCGGCGAATGGCGGCGGTCGCGTCGTCCAGCCGGGCCTGTGCCAGCCGGAGCAGGGCCAATCCAGGCTGCGCCGAGTGCCCCCAGGCGCGGGCCTCTCGGTAGCAACTCTCGGCCCGGGAGATCTCGCCGCGCAGCCGAAGCAGTTCGGCACGCTGATACAGCGCCATGCCCATCGCCGGGTCACCGGGCAGGGCGGACAGGTGCTCGCACGCCTGCCGTGCCTCGTCCATCGCGTCGGACCACTCACCGCGCAACTGCATGATCTCCGAACGGTGCACCATGCACTGGCCCCGGTAGGGCTTGAGGTCCTGCTGCGTAGCGCACCAACGGCTAAGTGCCACGGTCCACTCCTGCACGCGGCGAAGATCGAAGATCCCGCGGCAGGCGAGGATCACGGCGCAGTAGATGATCCCGGAAGCGACCGGCGAGACCTCTCCCGTGGTCACCGCCACCATCGCCTCGTCTAGCATCACCACACCCTGCGTCGCCCGGCCCTGGGCCACCAGCGACTGGCCCTCCCCCAGTCGCCCCAGTGCCCGCAGGTCGGCGTCGTCGAACCGGTCGGCGATCTCGGTGATCTCCACGAACGAGCGCCTCGCCCCCTCGGGATCGCCACCGCCCAGAGCCCGCAGCGCCATCGGGATGCGCAGATACCCCTGCTCCACGCAGTCCAGCGCCGTGTTCTCGAGGATGTGCTGCGCTCGTGCCAGCCAGCCCCCACCGCGGGCGTGCTCGCCGCGCAGAACGAGTGTGAGCCCCAGCCAGAACGCGCACCGCACGGCCGGCGCCACATCCCCTCGGTCCAGGAACGCGTGATGGGCCCGCTCCCAAGTCTCGGTTGCCGCGTCGACGGATCCGACCAGGTACGCCGCCCGCGCCAACCAGTCGAGATCATCAGCCCTGAGCGGGGCCTGCCGGTCGGCGGCCGACAGCTGCTCATACGCGTCCCGCCACGCCCGCCGCTCGTAAGCCTCGCGGCCCTGCTTACGTGGATCAACGGTGCCCATGAGCGCTCCCGCCGACGACGAGCCCGCACAGGCAGCGTACGGGCATTCCGCCGCACGCGCGCGGCCTCGACCTCGGAGAATGGTTCGCGGAGCACACACCCCCAGGGCGGGAACGCCCATGTCGACGTGCTGCGGGCGCTCGCCATCCTCATCGTGGTGCTCGGCCACTGGATGGTCATCGTGGTCACCGGCGGGGCCCGCGGCCTGGATGGCTTCAGCGCCCTGGCCGTGCTGCCGTGGGGCCGCCCGATCACCTGGCTGGTCCACGTGATGCCGATCTTCTTCCTGGTGGGCGGCTTCGCCAACGCCGCATCGCTGACCTCCCACAACCGTAAGGGCGGTAACGTCACGGACTGGCTCCTCGACCACAGCACGCGCGCCCAGCGCGCCGCGCTGCAGGTCGGGTGCCACGGCCTGGTCAGCGGTGTTGGCCGGGGTGAGCCTGCCGTCGACGATGACGCCGGGCCAGCAGATCCGCAGGTGGGCGCGTAATCCCAGGAAGGTCTGCTTGGCGGTCGCGTCGCGGCCGAAGGCGGCCACCTCGCGCAGGCGGCGGCAGCGGTAGGTGCGGCCGAAGCGGCAGATAGGGATGGGCGTGCTGTCCAGGACGGACAGCAGCGGATCACAGTCCACCTGCGTCAGCAGATGCCGGCGCAGCTCCCTCTTGACCCGCCACAGGTTCGCCGCCTGGCGCACGAACGTGGTGCGATGGATCCGGCGCAGACCGGGAAACCGCTCACCCCACCAGCGGCGGAAGTGGTCATACAGACCGGAATCGGTGTCGATGTTGAAGAACTCGCCGACGCATTCGATGGTCAGCACCTCGCTGTCGGCGAGTATCGGACGCGGGCCACGGCGGCGCAGGCGCCGGTCGTGCAGCCAGTCGTCGACGAGGCAGAACACTTCGACGACGAAGGTCGTGGCATCCATGGCGGGACCCTCGTACGAGCAGTGACGGCTAATCACCTGCAGCGTACGAGGGTCTCGCGCATGTTCACCCAAACCCGCACACCGGGTCAGCTACTGCACAACGGCCCCCGCGATCCCGCCCATGAAGCCCGACACGACCGGGTGGGGGATGTAGCGGATCAGTGATCCAAGCCTGCACAGCCCGAACAGGATCTGGAACGCACCAGCCATGATGAACGCGAGGAACGCACCCTCAAGTCCACTGTCAGCCGCGTTCACCGGCTGGACGCGCGCATCTTGGAGATCTCGGGCAGAGCTGCGGCGGTCGCGCCCCGGCTGCGCCAGAGGAGCGACCGCTGCCACCAGCGCGGCTACTGCCAGACATCGACTCCCCCGCCCCGCCACTCGATCAAAGGCGTGGTCCCGGCCTCCTCAGGATCCAGAGCGATGCCGATCCAGCTCACCACGGCCAGGACATCTGCCACACTGCGCGCCATACCGACCACATTGCCCCTGACCGACACCTGACGGCCACCGGCGCTGAAGGGCTGGTGCACGACCACAGGCGCCGCTCTGCCCCGCTCACCCCCCGGAGGCCGCGGACAGTCCCATGGCCCCAGTCCCGGTCCCGTGGACCGTGTACGCCGCACAGCGGATGCGTCTGCCATGTGCTGTTGATCTCCCAACGCGCTTACCCCGCCTGGAACCATCCCAGAGTCTTGCATAATGCAAAACTGAGGAAGGGAAAGCAATGGATGCCATACCGGCGGTCAAGGGAGACAGGCGTGCGAGCGGCTTCGCGTCTCAAATCAGGTTCGCGGGGTTGCATAGCGCCTCATGGAGCTTGATGGCGCTCGCCGTGGTGGTCGGCGGCGGGGCCGGTCTCGGCTCGATCGCCTTTCGGTGGTGCATCCAAAGCTTCACGCACGCCTTCTCCGGTCACGCCGACTATGCGGCTACTCCTGGTGTGAGCAATCCGCATGTGCCGTGGCTCGGCCCGTACTTCGTGCTGCTCGCCCCGGTGCTCGGCGGGCTGCTGTACGGGCCGCTGGTGCACCGGTTCGCCAAGGAGGCCCGCGGGCACGGGGTACCGGAGGTGATGCTGGCGGTCGCCCGGCGCGGCGGCCGGATCAGTCCCAAGGTCGCGGTGGTCAAGACGCTCGCCTCCGCGCTGTGCATCGGCTCGGGCGGCTCCGTGGGCCGGGAGGGCCCGATCGTGCAGATCGGCTCCGCACTCGGCTCGGCCCTCGGCCGGGTGCCCAAGGTGACCGAGGGGCGGATGAAGCTCGTGGTCGCCTGTGGTGCGGCAGGCGGCATCGCCGCCACCTTCAACGCCCCGCTGGCCGGTGTCTTCTTCGCCATGGAGCTGATCCTGGGCACTTTCAGCGCGGAGGCGTTCGGGGCGACGGTGCTGGCCAGCGTCACCGCGAGCGTGATCGGCCGCGCCGCCTTCGGTGACGTGGCCTTCCTCAAACTGCCGGACTTCCACATCGACCACTTCGCCCAGTACGGGCTGTTCGCGCTGCTCGGCGTCGTCGCGGCCGTGGTCGGGGTGGGCTTCACCCGCTCTCTGTACCTGGTCGAGGACGCCTGTGACTGGCTATGGCGAGGTCCGGAATGGCTGCGCCCCGCGGTCGGCGGGCTGGCGCTCGGCCTGGTGCTGCTGGCTCTTCCGGAGATGTACGGCGTCGGCTACCCGGTGCTGGAGAAGGCCACCGAGGGCGGGTACGCAGTCGGCTTCCTGTTCCTGCTGCTGACGGGCAAGATGCTGGCGTCCAGCCTGACGATCGGTATCGGCGGCTCAGGCGGTGTGTTCGCTCCCAGCCTGTTCATCGGGGCGATGCTCGGCTCCGCGTACGGCATCGGAGCCCATGCTCTACTGCCCGGCGCAGCGGGCGCAGTGGGGGCTTACGCCCTGGTCGGCATGGGTGCCGTCTTCGCCGGCGCGTCCCGCGCGCCGATCACCGCCGTGGTCATCCTCTTCGAACTCACCGGCGAGTACTCGATCATCCTGCCGCTGATGCTCTCCATCGTGCTGGCCACCGCCACCGGCCGCCTGATGTCGAACGACACCATCTACACCCTCAAGCTGCGCCGCCGCGGGATCGACCTCGAAGGCCCCGTCCCTGGTGCCCGCATCTGCGCCCAGCACGTCGGCAGGGTCATGGAACCGCTGCCCACACCCCTGCCCGCATCCACACCCCTCGCCGACGCCGCCGACCTGCTGAGCCTGTCCGGCCACGGAGCGCTCCCCGTCGTCGACGACACCGGGGGCTACGTCGGGGTCGTCACCGCTCAGGCCGTCGGTGAGGCACTCACGGAGGAGCCGGGGAGCGCCCCAGAGCGAGTCGGGCAACTCGCCGAGCCACCCGCGCCCGTCACCACGGACCAACCCCTCGCGCAGGCCCTGCATACCCTGGTCACCGCCCCCGGGAGTGGGGTGCCGGTTCTCGACCCCGGCCGCACCAAGCCGGTCGGCTGGCTGAGCCACCAGAGCGCCCTGCGCGCGGTGCACACCGCAGCCGACCGCTGAGTTATCCCCTCCGCAGAGCGGCTGGGTGGCATGTGGCGTTCAACTACGCGATGCGCGCCGGCATCCCAGAGAGCCTCACTGCCGCTCAGTCACCAGAAAGCCATTACGAGAATCTGACGCAGTCCCGGTTTCGCATCGGCTATCTGCTCACTCTGGCCACTCTGGTGCCTCCACAGCCGTGAACAGCACCGCACAGAGCCGAAGGAGCGGGACATGAGCATGCACAGCAGTCACAGGGACGACGGCCGCAGGAGCCGGGTCGGCGACACGCGGGGCGGTCACCGGGCGAAGTCCAGGACGCGCCGCATCGTGATCGGCGGTGGCGCTCTGGCCGTCGCCGGTGCCGCCACCGTGGCCGTGTCCCTGGCGTCGGCCAGTCAGTACTCGGGGCCCACCGCCGGGGCCGACCATGCCGTCTTCGTGCAGGGCAACGAGTTGGACGGCAACACCATCCACGTGTTCGCACGGGACGACGACGGCAAGCTCAAACCTGCGGGAACGTTCGCCACCGGCGGCAAGGGCGGCGACCAGATCGACGCCCCCACCGATTCCCTCGCCTCCCAGGGCTCCCTGGTCTACGACGACCGCTCGGGGATGCTCCTGGCAGTCAACGCCGGCAGCGGCACGGTGACCTCGTTCCGCGTCGAAGGACAACAGTTGAAGGACCGCCAAGTCCTCGACTCCGGTGGGGAATTCCCATCGAGCATCGCGGTGCGCGGCAGGATCGCGTACGTCATGAACGCGGGCGGCGCGGGCAGCGTCCAGGGCTTCAGGATCACCGGCAAGGGACTGAAGCCCCTGCCCGGATCCCATCGCTCGCTGGGCCTGGATAACGAGGACATACCGCGCTTCGACACCTCGCCCGGCGAGGTCGAGTTCACCCCGGACGGACGCAACCTGGTGGTCACCACCAAGGGCAACAACACCGTCGTGGTCTTCCCGATGAAACGCAACGGCCTACCGGCAGTCGCCGAACCGGTCGTCAACAAGTCGGCCGGCGGCGTCCCGTTCGCGATCAGCTTCGACGCGTCCGGCAAGCGAATGCTGGTCGCCGAAGCCGAGAAGTCCACAGTCACCACATACAAGGTGACCCACGGCGGCAAGCTGAAGGTCCTTCAGCAGCCCTTGCCCAACGGGCAGGAAACCCTGTGCTGGCTGGAGCGTGCGGGCAAGTACTTCTACGGCGGCAACACCGGCAACTCCACCGTCACCGGCTACCGCATGGACAAGAGCGGCAAGCTGTCCCTGACCAACGAGGTGGGCATCGCCACGCCGCCCTCGGCCAACTCCCAGGGCGTGATCGACCTCGCCGTCACCGAGGACGAGAGGTTCGTTTACGTCCAGAACGCCGTCTCCGGCACCGTCGACGGCTTCCGTGTCGAGGCCGATGGCGCCCTCACCAAGGTCACGACAGCCGAGGGACTGCCCGTCTTCGCCGAGTCCGGCATGGAGGGCATCGCCGCAGCCTGACAGCGACGCTCACATGTCATGTCCAAGCGCTCCAGCGCGTCGCCCGCGCTGGAGCGCCAGTGCGCGTAAGGCGCATAGTCCAGTCGCACAGGCCGCACATGTGACCCTGCCCCTCAAGCAGAATGCAAAATTTACCCAGTGCAATGATTGCTCGCGGTACCCCGCCCGTACCTCCTGACACAGCCCGAACGCTATAGGAGGTTTCCATGCCCATCTCCCGCAACACCATCGGCACCGCCGTCGTGGGCGGCGCACTGGTCCTCACCCTCGCCGCGCTCGCTTATCCGGCCATGCTCGGCGTGGAGAAGACCGCGACCAACACATCCCGGATCATCGCCAACACGCCCTACGGCCCACTCACCGAGGCTGACCGCGACTTCGTGGTCAAGGTGCGCGCCGCAGGGCTCTGGGAGTACCCCCTGGGCGAGATGGCGATGGAGCGCGGCACGACGAAGGAGATGAAGGAGGCCGGTGAGCATCTGGTGGTCGGGCACGCCGGGCTCGACGTGATGTGCCGCAAGATCGCGCCGGAACTGAACATCACCCTGCCCAACCAGGCAAGTCCGCAGCAGCAGCAGTTCGTGGCGACCGTGGACTCAAAGAGCGGCAGGGAATTCGACTCGACCGCGGTCAGCATCATGCGGGTGACGCACGGCCAGATCTTCCCCGTCATCGCCAAGATCCGGGCCAGCACCGAAAACACCCTGGTCCGTCAACTGGCCGACCTGGCCAACGACACGGTCCTGGATCACATCACAGTCCTGGAGAAGACCGGGATGGTCAACTTCGACCAGGTCAACTTTCAGCAGACCAACCCGCCCAAGCTGCCCAAGGAGCAGCTCACTCCGCCCGCACCCCAGCCGGGCGCCCCAGTCGTCGTCCTCACCCCGCGCCCCGACCTGGACGTCAACACCAGCTCCCCGACACCCACCCCCAGCCCGACGGCCGGGTGATCAGCAACGCGGCCTTACGCAGCCGCGTCAGTCTTCCGCGATGGACATCGGGGAGGCATGAGCATCGGATCCGGTGTGCGAGAGTCGGTAGGAGCGTACGACCGCGATCACACACGCGGCGACGAGAGCGGCAGCCCAACTACCCAGACCATGAAGAGGCCGCGTCCAGGAAGCGTCGCCCTCCACACCGCGCGGCGGCACCCGTCCCTTCGGGTCATACACGACGGCGAGCGCGTCCCCCGGGCGGGTGGTCTGCTCGCAGCCCCGCCAGATGCGGACGCTGAGCGGGACACCGTCCTGGTCGGCCACCGAGCAGAAATAGCGGCCACGGCCGGAGCCGAC
Source organism: Streptomyces sp. NPDC051243 (assembly GCF_044455405.1). Classification (NCBI taxonomy): domain Bacteria; kingdom Bacillati; phylum Actinomycetota; class Actinomycetes; order Kitasatosporales; family Streptomycetaceae; genus Streptomyces; species Streptomyces sp. NPDC051243. Next base: position 155,835 of record NZ_JBITES010000011.1, read on the forward strand.
CGCTGCCACGCCCTCCACGGACGTCACCATCGCTGACTCCACACGTCCCCGTTCCGCCAGAACCACGCCCGCGGCCGCCTGGGGCGTCTGGAGCGCCAGGAATACTCCGAGGACGGCGACGACGCCGATCAGCGCCCGTCCGGCCCGCACGACGCTGAGGTAGAGGGCGAGCGCGGCGGCACACACAAGCCCGGCTTCGCCGTGCGCCATCCCGGGGACTCCGTACCAGGCACCGGCGATCCCCGTGCCGACAATGGCACCAGCCGCGAGTACCCCTGCGAGGAGCCCTTCCCCAGTCAGCCACCACGGCGGCAGGCCGACGAACTCCGCCGGCCCCCACACCACCGTGCGGACGTGGTCCAACAGATGCGGCTGCGACGGGGACGGGGGTAGAGGCGGTCGGCGCATGTGCATGTCCACCCCGCGTTCTTCCTTGGTCGCTCGGCATCCGTCTGCCGTCTCATCCTGGTGGCGCGGACCGATGATCCGCATTCCCCGGTGCCGGACACACAAGCGTGCCCGCGCTGCTGAGATGAAGCAGTGAGGCCACGTCGCCTTCACGATTCGCTTGCATTATGCAAAACGTGGCGAGGGGGAAAAAGACGCGCCCCCCGGTCCGGGTATCACCCGTTCCCGGGACCATCAGGCGTCGCGAGCCACCGCGACATCCACCGCCCAGCCCAGCGGATGCGGTTCCTGATCGTCCAGCGCCGGGGCCAGCGGCTCTCCCCCGGCCTCATTGAAGGCGGTCAGCGCCTCGATGAGCGCCAGCCGTTGCGTCGGGGTGAGCCGTTCGACGATCGCGGCAATCTCGTCGCGGCGCCGCGCGGTGACGTCCTCCACGATGCGCCGCCCCTCCTCGGTGAGCCGCAGCAGAGTCTCGCGGCGGTTGCCGGGATTGGTCTGCCGGTCGGCGAGCCCGGCGGCGATCAGCCGGTCGACCATGCGCATCGCCGTGGAGGGCGCGACTTGGAGCAGGTCGGCGAGCGCGACAAGTTTGGTGGCGCCGCGCGTGGACAGCACGACCAGCATCCGGAACTGGGGCAGCGTCACCCGTTCCTCGACCGCGGCCAGTGAGCGGGCTGAGACCGCAACCAGCAGGCGCGACGCGGTCAGCACCGCACGGGTGACCGCATCGACATCGTCTGTGGCATCAGGGCGGGTCTCATGCTCGGGCATACATCCTTTCTATCGTGCCGAAGCTTCTGCTCACTCACCCAGCAGGGGCAGATTTTCCCTGTTCATGACCATGAGCGTGACCGTGGTAACGCAGCAGGAGCATCGCCGCGTCGTCGTGGGCCGGTCCGGCGGCATGCTGAACCAGGTCCGCGCGCAGCGCCTGCAGGGCCTGGTGCGCGTCCGAGTCCTTCAGTAAGTACGCACGCTCGGCCAGTGGGTAGAACCGGCCCCTGTCGTCGCGGGCCTCTGTGACTCCGTCGGTGTACAGGAGCAGTTGCTCGCCGGGCGCGAAGTCCACGCGGAACGGATTGGGGCCCTCGGCTCCGTGCGCGCCCAGGCCGAGAGGGAGCGCGTATGAGGGCGGCTGCGGGAAGTCGGCCGTGCCGTCCCGCCGGACGAGCATCGGGGCCGGATGACCGTAGTTGAGGAAGACGGCCTCGTGGCGGGTGCCGATCTCGGCGAGGATCGCGGTGACGAACTTCTCCCCCTCCAACTCCCGGGCCACGCTGCGCTCCAGACGCTCACCCAGGCCGACCAGGTCGGGTTCGTCGTGGGCGGCCTCCCGGAAAGCGCCGAGCACCACCGCGGCCGTTTCCACCGCGGCCAGTCCCTTGCCCTGCACATCGCCCACGATCACCCGGACACCATGCGGGGAGGCCACCACCTCGTACAGGTCCCCGCCGATGCGTGCCTCCGCTACGGCCGAGGTGTACGACACCGCAGCCTGCAACGGTCCCGCGGTCAGCGGCACCGGTCGCAGGAGTACGCGCTGGGCGACCTCCGCGATCGACCGCACACTGGCCAGCTCCGCCTCCCGGCGCGAACGCATCACTGCCGCTGCGATTCCCGCACCGGTCACCCCGGCCACCGACCCCAGAGCCGCGAAGCCCCGGCGCTCCTCGAACTGCCCGTTGTAGAGACCGAGCCCGACACACAGCAGCAACGCCACCACGCCGATCAGCGCCGTACGCCGCCATCCACCGATCAGCCCGGAGAACGCGGGCCCGAGCGACACCAACGGCAGCAGCCCCACACCGGGGCCGGCCACCACGTCCACACCCGCGACCGCAGCCATCACCGCGACCGGCATCCAGGACAGAGTCGTCCCGCTCGGCGGCTGCTTCTCGTCGATCACGGCGTACTCCAGTGGTGCGGCGACACTGGAAGGTCACCCTGCCCAGGTGCCCCTCTCACACCTTTAGACTATGCAAATGTTGGTCGCGCGAGACGGCTCTCGTACCGGGCCTTTACCCAATCGAGTCCGAGAGCCGACATTCCCGACCCCTGAAAGGCCGACCATGACGCGCGGACACACCGAAACACCCCGCCGCCTCGAACTCCCCACCGGATGGCGGCGCCTGGCCGCACGGCTGCCGATCGTTCTGTTCCGCGCGGGGCTGGGGCCGATCTTCGGGAAACGGCTGCTTCTGCTGCATCACACCGGCCGCGTCACCGGCCTGGACCGTCATGCAGTCCTCGAAGTCGTGTCCTACGACCCCTCTGGGGAAAGTTGGACCATTACCGCCGGGTTCGGCTCGAAGGCCACCTGGTACCAGAACCTGCGCGCGCAGCCGAAGACCGTCATCCAGTTCGGCAACCGCCACCACGCCGTCACCGCCCACTTCCTCACGACCGATGAGGGCGCGGAGGTCATGGCCCGTTACGCCCGGCGGCACCCGAGAACAGCCCGACGCCTGTGCGCGTTCATGGGCCTGCCCGCAGACGGCAGCGAGGCGTCGTTCCGTGAAGCCGGACGCGCCATCCCCTTCGTCCGGCTCGATGCCGCCACGACATCCCGTCGCCCCTGACCGGGCCCGCTCCGAGAACACGCGATGCCCACCCTCGACAGGGACCTCGGCTCCGGCATCCGGAATCGTCACCGCACCCTGCGCTCGACGCACCTGCTCACGTGCCGCCGTCCTGTCGCAGACTTCAAAAGAGATTCGCGAAAGCGGGTCGGCGGGACTGGCGATCTTATTTTGCACTATGCAATGATCGAGCCGGGGGCCGAGCCGACGGCCGAGTACTGTTCGGCGCCCAGGAGTGACACCGGCAGGGTTGTGCGGAACGGAACCGCGCGCCGGCCGTCGGCGGGCCCCGCACTGTGTACGGTTTCTCGCCGCCAGGCCACGACTGCTGCCGCACGTCGTCGCGAGGGGGCACGAGAGACAACTCCACGGCAGGACAGCCGACTTCACCCGAGGGCCGGGCGCGGCCTGCCTGGCCAGAGGGGGCGAAGCGACGGTGACCACCCGAGAGTCGGGCAACGGCGAAATACCCGACGAGCCGGAGGGCACGCCATCGATACCCGACAAGGAGTGGCTGAAGTTCCTCAGCGACAGCGAGCACGCCATCCGTGCTTCTGCCCCCAGGGAACCCTCCGCACAGGAGCGGGCACATGGGTGGCATCCGCACCCGCAGCCCGACGGCGAGAAGGGGAATACGGACGGGCCAGAGGGGACGCGGCGTTCACACGTGAGGACGGACGCGGTCGGCGAGCTGTGGCAGCCAGAGGAACCGCACAGCGGCCCGGCCTGGCGGGACCTCGACGCTCGCGCCAGGCTGCGGCGCGTGGGCCGCGTCATCGCCACCGCGGCCGCGATCACTCTGACGCTGGGGGCCTGGTCCTGGCTGTCCACCACCGGGGACACGGGGGGCGGTCAACCTGGCGACAGGGTCCAGCAGTTGGAGCAGGCTCCGCCCTCGGCCAGCCCTCTCCCACCTGGATCTACTTTTCCGTCTTCATCGGCGAAGCACTCCGGATAGGCAAGCGAACGCTCAAGGTGTCCCGACCGGTCTGGCCGCGGGCAGCGTCACACTAGCCATCGCCCTCGGGGCGGCCGCCCTTGTGGCGGTTCTCGCGGTGCGCTACGGCCGGACATCTCCCGCTTTGTCTCCAGCGAGGATCCGGAGAAGCTGCTGCTCGTCGTCCTGCGACTGACTCTGGTGATCGCCGGGCTCGCAGTGACGGCCGGCATCGAGCCCTCGCGCGGCCCGCTGGCCACTGCCTATGTCCTGATCCTCGTCGTCCTCGGCCCGCTCACCGCCCGCTACAGCGAGCCCGTCGCTATCCGTCTTCTCCGGCGCCACACCAAGCGGACGGGTCGTGGACAGCCCGCCCTCTTCATCGGGCACCGACCGAAGCATCGACAGCCAGGACGTCGTCGGCCACGCATGACCGGTCGCACGGCGGACCTGCTGCCACGCGAACGGCCGCCCTGTCAGAAGCCACCGCCCGGACGCACGCAGCGAGCCCCCGCGCGAAGCGCTCGATACGCTGCCTACAGGTGTGCCGGGAAGCCTGGTCGGCGAGCACACGCCCGCCTGCCCCGGAGAGCCTGCGATGCGTCCCTTCCGCTTCCGCCGCCGACGACGCGGGCCCCCGGGCTCCCACGTCCATGACGTGGTCCGTCTGCATGGCGATCTGGACGCACGGAACGCCGAAGCGACGGGCCGCCGCCTCGTGCGGTTCGTCGACGCCGGGCCGCAAGTGCTGGAGATCGATCTGGCGAATGTGAGGTACCTGAGTCCGGACGGCTGCGCGGCATTGTTCACAGCCCTGCGCGCCGCCCGTGCTCGCGGCACCCGACTGGTCCTTACGCATGCCAACGAGCGGGTGCGAGCGGTCCTGCAGCAGATCGGGCTCCTTCGCGCCCTGTCGGAGGGAGGCCGCAGCACTGGATGAACCCGACATCAGGAAGCGCTCCCTGCCGGAATCCGGCAATGCGCGACCTATCTGACTGCACGACAGGATACTGTCAGTGCCGCGTAAAGAACGTGTAGGGTTCCTCGCGGTGTGCCGGGAAGCCTGGTCGGCGGTCTTTGACAGAGGTGTCTTCGCCGATCGGGGTCCGGGTCATGGTGCTCGTCGTCGTCTTCGGGGTAGCGCTGCTCATCGCGGTGCTCCTGTCTGGTCTCGCGGCCCGGACGGTGTTGTCGACGTCGTTTCTCTTCCTGGTCGGCGGCGCGCTCGTCAGTGACGGCTTCCTCGAGCTGATCCACATCACGCCGGACAGCGAGATCGTGTCCGCCACGGCCGATCTGGCGCTGTTCGCGGTGCTGTTCACCGACGGCATGCACGTCTCGTTCCCCAAGCTGCGGGGGAACTGGCGCAACCCCGCCCGCGCTCTCGGGCTCGGCATGCCATTGGCGTTCGTGGGCATGGCACTGGTCACGCACTATCTGGTCGGCCTCGACTGGACGACCTCGCTGTTGGTCGGTGCGGTGCTGGCGCCCACCGACCCGGTGTTCGCCTCCGCCATCGTCGGACGCACGGAAGTCCCGGCGAAGCTGCGGCAGTTGCTGAACGTGGAGAGCGGCATCAACGACAGGCTCGCCCTGCCGGTCGTGCTCATCCTGATCGCCGCGGCCGGACCGACCGCCGGTCACGCCGAAGCATCCCTGGGGAAGATCGCGCTGGAGCTGGTCCTCGGTCTGGCCTTCGGCATCGTCCTGCCGTACGTAGTGATCGAGCTCGTACGCTTCCGGCTGCTGGGCGCCGAGCCCAAGCTGCAGCCACTGCTGCCGCTGGCGATCGGCGTGATCCTCTACGCCGTCTGCCACCTCACGCACGCCAACCCCTACCTCGCCGCGTTCTCCGCTGGAGCGGTACTCACCGCACGCTCGCTCGATGCGAAGGAAGCATTCGAGCCACTCGGAGAGGCACTGGCGGAGCTGGCCAAATTCGCCGCCCTGCTGGTGTTCGGCGCGCTGCTGACGCCACAACTGTTCGGTGACCTGTCCTTCGGCGGATACGTCGCCGTGGTCCTCGCGATCGTACTGATCCGCCCCGCCTCGCTGCTGTCCTCCCTCATAGGCACGCGCTTCACCCGGCAGGAGAAGCTGGTCGCGGCCTGGTTCGGGCCGAAGGGCTTCGCCTCGGTCGTGTATGGGCTGCTGGTGCTCCAGGCCGGGATCCCACAGGGCGAGGAGGCGTTCACGCTCATCGCCGTGTGCATCGCCTTCTCGATCATCGCGCACAGCTCCACCGACGTGCCGATCGCCCGCCTCTTCCACGTCGACGACCTCGCCGGTATACCCGGCGGTACCCCCGAGGCACCTCGTACCACCAAGGAGACCGGCCATGTCGGCACGTGAACTCGCCGAGCCCTACCCGTCCGTGTCCACGGACGAGGACGCCACCGATGCCGCCCGGTTGCTGGCGGAGCACAAGCTGCCCGCGCTGCTGGTCGTCGACCGCGATGCGCAGCCATACGCCATCGTGCCCGGCTCGCAACTCATCGGGCAGCTCGCACCGGCGTACGTGCTCGAGAACCCGCTGCTTACGGCCGCGATCAACGACGAAGACCTCAACGAGGCCGGCAAGGCTCGCCGGGCTGACGGTCGCGGAATGGCTGCCCCGCCATAGGTTCCGGCCGCCGACGGTCGGCCCGGACGCGAGCGTCATGCACATCGCGGCCCTCATGGCCCGCACGCACACCCCACCTGATCATCAGCGAGAGGATCCACCGCGTCGGGGCCAGCGGCAACGCTACCGCGATCGGCGCCAGCGTCGTCGTCCTCGCCATCGCCGAACGCAACCGCCAGCCCATCACTTTCCGGCAGTTCACCCCGTACGGCCTCGACGTCACCGCCGTCACCTTCGCGCTCTCGGCGCTGTACGTGTGGCTGCCGTACTTCGCCCTGGCATGAGAAGGAGGCGAGGAACGCCATGACCGTGTTTCCGCAGCCCGCGCGCGGTGCCCAGCAGCCCGGACACATGATCGTGTGCGGTGACGATGCGCTGGCCGAGCGGCTGGCGGCCGAGCTCACCGCGGTGTACCGGGAGCGGGTCACCCTCCTCGTACCTCCGGGACGGCGCGGCCGCACCGGGCCCGCATCGCGTGCGTCGGCACTGCTCGGCCGGATGCAGGCCGCGATGAACCGTGCCGACGGTGATGGCGCAGTCGCTCCTCGCGTGCTGGAAGCGGAGGAACTCGACGAGGCCGCCCTGGCCGAAGCGGGCGTCCGCGAGGCGGCCGCGCTCGCACTGGTGCATGACGACGACGAGACCAACATCCACGCCGCCCTGGCCGCCCGCCGCCTCAACCCCCGGCTGCGCCTGGTCATCCGGCTCTACAACCGCAAGCTCGGCCAGCACCTGGAGGAGCTCCTCGACCAGGCAGCTGCCCTCGCTGTCCCCGGCCTGGACCCGGAGGCGCTGGACACCTCCACCACCGTGCTGTCCGACGCGGACACGGCGGCACCGGCGCTCGCGGCCACGGCCATCGCCGGTACCAGCAAGATCGTTCAGGCCGACGGACTGTTGCTGCGCGCCGTGGAGCGGACCCCGCCGGACGGTCGCGACGTCGCCGACCCCGGCCTGTGCACGCTCGCCCTGTTGTCGTCGACCACCAACGACCCGGCCGGCGCGGAGGGTTCGGACGCCAGCGGACAGGAAGGGCCAGAGCTGCTGCCCGATGACGACACGGTGACCGCCGGCACCGGACGCGGCACAGTGGTCCTGGAGACCGTCACGCACAGCCCGTCCACTCCCGCACCGGGCCGACTCACCGGACGGACCCGGGGCAGCCTCCCCTTCGGACAGTTCTTCTCACGCCGCCTGCGCTGGTCGCTGACCGGGCTCACGGCCAGTGTCCTGGGTCTGGCCGTCGCGTCCTGGCTGACCACCGACGACCACCCGCTGCACGCCGCCTACCTCACCCTGCTCGACCTGTTCGCGATCGGCGACCCGGCGATCGGCGAGCCCACCGCCCGTCAGGTACTCCAACTCCTGTCCGGGCTGGCGGGGTTACTGCTCCTGCCCGTGCTGCTCGCCGCCGTCCTAGAAGCACTCGGCACCCTCCGCACTGCCTCCGCACTGCGCCGTCCGCCGCGCGGACTGTCCGGCCACGTCGTGCTGCTCGGTCTCGGCAAGGTGGGTACCCGAGTGCTGGCCCGGCTGCGGGAGCTCGGCATCCCCGTTGTTTGTGTGGAAGAGGACCCGGAGGCGCGCGGCATCCCGCTCGCCCGCCGTCTGCGGGTGCCGGTCGTCATCGGGGACGTCACGCAGGAAGGCGTCCTGGAGGCCACCAGGATCCACCGAGCGCACGCCCTGCTCGCCCTGACCAGCAGCGACACCACGAACCTGGAGGCGGCCCTGTACGCCCGCTCGGTCAAACCCGACCTGCGGGCGGCCCTGCGTCTGTACGACGACGCGTTCGCCGCTGCCGTCTACCGCACCCTGCGCGCCGCCCACCCCCGCGCCCTGACCCGCAGCCGCAGCGTCTCCACCCTCGCCGCCCCCGCCTTCGCCGGAGCGATGATGGGCCGCCAGGTCCTGGGCGCGATCCCCGTCGAACGCCGCGTCCTGCTCTTCGCCGCCCTGCACGTCGCCGGCCACCCCCAACTGGAAGGGCGCACGATCGTCGAATCCTTCCAACCCGGCGCCTGGCGCGTCATCGCCCTGGACACAGCCGCCCCCGCCGACCGGCTGCCCGACCTCGCGGCCACCCCGTCCCCCGACCACGACGACCACGCCCCCGGTCTCGTGTGGCAACTTCATCCCGGCTACGTGCTGCGGCCCGAGGACAGGGTCGTACTCGCCGCCACCCGGCAGGGTCTGGCCCAACTCCTCGGTCGACAGCCACGGCCGGCAACAAGGCCCACCGATGTGTAGATCAGGTGGCGAGAACCCCCGAAGACTGCCGGAAGCGGGCAGTGACGCTCCACAACAGCGCATGGGACCGTCGTCGCGCGCGTGAGATGACGGCCACGGGACGGCAGGCTGACCGAACGCCGAGGTGGCCGCCCGGACAGACGAGGAGTTGCGCTGTGTTCGACTGGCTTTGGGTTCTGGGTTGGTCGGCGCTCGCCCTGCCTCTCGCGATCGCCTCGCTACGAGGCTGGGCGCCCAAGCGGGTCAGGCGACACGTCAGTCCGTGGGGCATCCGCGTCCGGGGAATCGCGCTGCTGGTGTTCTGGGCGAGCGGTATGGTCGTTCCACTCGCCCGATGGGCCGGGCTGGACTCCGAGGACAGCACGTTTCTCACGTTCCCCGCGCAGTTCGGGCTGATGATGTTCGGGGCGGGACTCATGTGCGGTTCGCAGCTCGGTGAACGCTTCCACCGGCAGGCCATGCAGTCCTGGACCCTGAATGAGGGGCGGGACGGTGACGGTAAGCCGCAGGGCACGCGGTCCGTCGGCTGACTCAGCCCGTCTTCGATCCCCACCGTGTGTCGATCCGTTCCCACTCCGCAGCCCACCGCTCCAGACGGCGTCGCTCCATCCCCAGACGCACTGCCCGCACCGCGCACCACACCACGGCGCCCGTGCCGGCACCCACGACCACGCCTCCCGAAATCGCGTGCGTCATGGCCTTAATCCCGGTTCTCGACCGCCTTCTCGTGCCCCGGCCGGACGGCGGCCATCCCCGCACCCGGCCCGACCATCTCAGCGGCGACAAAGCGTACTCATCACGCCGCAACCGCCGATACCTGCGACGTCGCCAGATCAAGCACACCATCCCCGAACGCCGAGACCAGCAGGCCCACCGCCTACGCCGTGGCAGCAGCGGCGGCAGGCCCACCGGCTTCGATGCGGCACACTGTGCCCGCAGAAACGAAGTCGAGCGGCTGATCAACCGATTGAAGGCGAACCGGGCAGTGGCCACACGTTTCGACAAGAGGGCGTACGTTTTTCACGGCACCGTGACCGTCGCAGCCCTGCGCCTCTGGCTTTGCGCATGACCCGCCAACGACCTAGCGCGAGCCCAGGAACTCGATCGCCCGCTGGGTCAGGAGCTTGGCAGCGTCCGGGTCGTAGGAGGGCAGCGAATTGTCAGCGAACAGGTGCTGGTCTCCGGGGTACAGGAACATCTCCGCGTCAGCACAGTCGGAGACGAGCGCGCGGGCAGCGTCAATGTCCTCGGCGAAGAGCGGATCGGCTTCCTTCGCATGCACCTGCACCGGAACACTGTCAGGCCATGCCGCGCCGAACTCCGAGACGGGGATACAGGCGTGGAACAAGAGCGCGCCCCGCGCGCCCGCCCGCGTCTGCGCCAGCTTCTGGGCGGGCAGCACCCCCAGTGAGAAGCCGACGTAAACAGCGTCCTGCGGCAGGTGCTCGGCCGCACGGACGCCCCGCTCGGTGATCTCGCCGAAGCCGATCTCCTCGACGTAGCCCATGCCCTCCTCAAGGGAGCCGAACGTGCGCCCGTCGAAGAGATTGGGCGTGTGGACGGTGTGGCCGGCCGCACGGAGCTCGTCGGCGAAAGCGGCGACTCCGGGAGTCAGCCCCTGCGAGTGATGGAACAGTACGACCCCTGTCATGCCCGAACCCCTTGCCTTGTGGGTAGCGAATGATCCGGAACTCTAGAATAATCGAGAGGTGTCGAACAATACCCGCCTCCCCGACTACGACCTTGCCGACGTCACAGATGTGACAGCCCCGGCCCAGCTCCGCGCGCTGGCCAACCCACTGCGCAACGCCATTCTCGAGCTACTCCTCGAACGCGCCGCGACCGTGAGCGAACTGGCCGCCGCACTCGGCCGCCCCAAGAGCACGGTCGCGCACCACGTGAGCGCCCTGGCGGATGCCCAGCTGCTGAAAGTCGTGCGGACCCGCCGGGTGCGAGCCATCGACGAGCGGTACTACGGCCGCACCGCGCGCATCTTCCGCGTCGGCACGATCAGCCCGACCGACGGGGCCGAGGCGCCCTACTGCAACAACGATCTCGCCACGGCCGCCGCCGAGTCGGCCCCCGCACACCAGGCAGATCAGCTCTCCTCGATCGTGCGGCACGTACGGATCCCGCGGGAGCAGGCCCGCGAGTTCTGGGCGCGGGTCCTGGAGCTGGCCAACGACTACGCGCAACTGCCCCGCGGAGGCGCTGTGGTGTACGGCTTCGCTGCCGGGCTCTACCCGACCGACTATCCGGCGCTGCCAGAGGCTGAGGCCCCAGCAAAAGACCCAGACTGACCGGTATCACAGGTCATGGCGTCCACAGCCGCGACCTGCAACACCCGAACCTTCTCCCCCTGGCCCGATCTAAGGCAGCAACCCACCAAGTCACATGACCTATCGGACAGGCCCTAGGTCGCCGTGCACGTCGCGGACAAGGAGGCGAGCTGCGTCCTGCCGTATGTCTTCGTCGTCCACAGCCAGACGCTGGGACGCCGGTCAGGTCGAGGGGGCGTACGCCGATCAGGTCCGCGCGGTGATCCTGACCGGCGTGTGGCGTGCACGGCTACGCTCCAGGCACGACTCGCCCAGCAGCACGAGAGCCGGAAATGGCGCCGGCCTGGGCCACCATAGTCAGTGGTTCTCGCGTCCCGATGCTGGGCGCGCGGCGTGGCGGGCCTGGGGATTCGCCGTCAAGTGGCGGGGACCGGCAGCACGGTTGATCGCCGTCTCGACCTCCGCGACCCGGTCCGCGAGGAGGCCGAGCGCGGCGACTGCGCGTGTCAGTGGGTCGTTCTCGGGACCGCCGAGGGTTTGGCTTCGGACGTAGGCCGTCTTCAACGCGGTCCAGCGCAGGGCTTGTTCGTGCGAGAGTGTGCCGCGCAGTTCGGCCAGTTTGAGCAGGTTGGCTTCGGCGCTGGTAGTGAGGGTCTGGGCCTCGGCGGAGTAGTGGTCGTCGATCAGCGCGGCCAGTTCGGCGGCGTTCATGACCGGCTGGATGCGCTGGGCGATCTTGTTCATGTTGCGGTAAGAGCCCTGGAGTTGGAAGGGCGGTTCGGTGCGGGTCGTGTCCGACTGGGCTGCCGAGGCGATGTAGGCGGCGTTGACCGCCAGGACCGTGTCGCGGGCGGTGAGTAGGTGGTGCAGGACGGCCAGGATCCGCTCAAGTTCCGCGGCGGTGTACGGGTGTGTGAGACGGTTGGCACGGACAGCAGGGTCACCCTCCGCGAGGCGGATCAGTAGGTCGAGGTCAGTACGGTCGCGGCCAGCCAGCGGGGCGAGTACCGGGTTCGCGGTCAGGGCGTTCTCGATGAAGCTGAGCGCGAAGGCGTCCTCCTTGCCGGTCAGGACGTCACCGAGGTTCCACACGTCGGCTCGGTTGGCGAGCATGTCGGGGACGCGGAAGCGGCGGCCGGACTCGGTGTAGGGGTTGCCTGCCATGCATACGGCGAAGCGCTTGCCGCGCAGGTCGTAGGTGCGCGGCTCGCCGTCCCGTACGCCCTCGATGCGGCGGGTGGCGTCGCACAGCGGGATGAACTTCTGCAGCAGTTCGGGTGAGGTGTGCTGGATGTCGTCCAGGTACAGGAGGGTGTTGTTGCCCGCCTCCAGCGCGAAGTTGATCTTCTCGACCTCCTGGCGGGCCGTGACGTTCGGGGCCTCTGCCGGGTCGAGCGAGGTGACGGCATGGCCGAGCGCAGGGCCGTTGACCTTCACCAGGATCAGGCCGAGCCGGTCGGCGACGTACTCCATGAGGGTCGTCTTGCCGTAACCGGGTGGGGAGATGAGCATGAGCAGACCACCGGTGTCGGTGCGCTTTGATTCTCCCGTGGTCCCCAGCTGCTTGGCGAGGCTGTCGCCGATGAGCGGGAGGTAGACCTCGTCGATGAGCCTGCTCCGCACGAACGCGGACATCACACGCGGCCGGTACTCGTCCAGGCGGATCCGTGTGCGCTCGGCGGACACCAGTGCCGTGCGGCGACGCTGGTAGGCGCGGTGTGCGGGGACCTCGCGGGCGCGGAACTGCTGTGTGCGGGCCAGGAATTCGTCGATGCGGACGGTGAGGCTGCGGCCGATGATGCGCGGGTGGGCTCCGAGCAGTCCTGCGACGGTCTCGGTCAGCCGCGCGTCGGACTCATAGCGGACCAGCTCGGGGCAGAGCTCGGCCGCCACCGCCTCGGCCAGGTCGCCGGAGGTGATGTCCATGCCGATGGAGGAGGTGTACGAGGAAAGCCACGCCTCGACGAGCTGCTTGCGGGCAGCCGGGGCATCGAGGGCGGTGAGGTCGTCGTGGTAGGCGGACTTGCCCACTGTGCGGCGGAACTTGTCGAGCAGCGTGCGGGTGCCGGCACTGATGACGAAGCCGTCGGGCCGGGTGGTGAGCTCCTCGAAGAGGTAGATCGCGGCGGGGCCCGCGTACTCTCCATCGATCGCGTCCGCCAGTTCGGTCTGGAGATCGGCGATGGCGGGTGCGAGGCCGAACGTGTCTCTGGCCCGGGCCAGCGACACCGCGCGCCGGGTCCAGCTCGCGCGGGCCTCGGCCGTCGTCCCGTGTGCCCAGAACAGCTGGGCTGCCGCGCGGCCGGCGGGCTCGTGGCGGAGCAGGCCCGCGCCTTCGTGCAGGCGTAGGAGTGCGGCGAGGATCACTGCCGCGTCGTGGTCGTGGACTCCGCGCTCGTAGCCCTCGTCGTACGCCGACTCCGCCGCCTGTCGGACGAGCGCAGGCAGGCCGTCCGCCTCGGCGAGGGTCACCTGGCCGTGCTCCTCCAGCAGCCGGGAGGCGAGGTGCTCGGCGCGGTAGACGGCCGCGGACTCCGACGGCAGCGGACGGTCCCAGTACGCGCTTGTGGCCGCGAAGTCGGGGTCTGTCACCGGCGATCGGTAATCGGTGCCCGTCAACGCGAAGGCCAGGCCCTCGCCGTGCGGAACCAGCGTGAGGTCCAGGGGCTGGGTGTTGACGGCGAACCGGTGGGTGCCCAGCCGGACCGTCCGTCCGTCGTCGGCGTACAGGTCCGTGCGGTCGCGCACGGCACGCAGGGCCTCCTGGCGGGCGGACTTCAGGCGGCCGTCGAGCTCCTCGGCCCGGACCTGGTCGCCGAGTTCGCGTAGTTCGTCCGCGATGCGGCGGACCTTGGCGGCCATCGGGTCGGAGGTGAAGTACGTGGCGACGGCGTCCGCGTCGGCGAGCACGGTGGCACGGCGGCTGACCGTCTGCAGGACACGGGCCGCCGAGTCGGCCAAGCGCTCTGCCCGGCGGGCGCGGGCGTCGGCCAGCGTCTGCTTGCGGGCCGAGAACGCCTCGTGGACCTCGTCGCGCTTGTCCGCCAGCTCGCCGAGGAAGTCGTCGAACTCGGCGAACCGCGCCTCCAGGTTCTCCACCTGGACCAACGTGCGGGCAAGCTGCTCGTCGCACGCCTCGGGAGTGTCGGCGACCGCGAGCGCCCCGGTGACCGCCTGGCCGAGCAGGGCGAACTCGGCGGCGAACTCGGCGCGTCCCTCACGGTCGAGGAGCTCGCGGCGGCGGCCGTCGAGGGTCGCGCGGGCGCGGTTGACACCACCGAGGACCTCGGCAATCCGTTCCAGAATGGCGGTACGGACCGTGGCATCGCCGATGTCGAGGCCACCGACGACCTCGGTCACCGTGTTCAGCCCGTCGGAGAGTTCGTCGAGACGGTCGGCGACGGGCGCGGCCTCGGCGACGGTGGCGATCGCCCCGGCGTCGGCGACGAGCCGCTCGATGTCGGCCTGGTGGCCGGCGAAGGCGTCCTCTCGGGCGAGGTGCTCGACGGCACGCCGGCCGAAGGTGGCGAGGTAGGCCTCCACGTCTGCGGCGAGTTCGTCGATGCGGGCGGTGTCCGCGTACCGCATGTCCTTGAGGGTGAGCAGGTGGCCCTGTGCGTGGCGGAGCTCGGTCAGCCCGGTTACCCAGGCCGCGGCGCTGCTGGGCACCTCGCCGCGCAGGCGTCGTACAACGGTGGCAACCCGTGCGGCGGCCTCGGCGAGCGCGTCGGCCGCCTGGCGGGTGAGGGCTTGGACCGTCTCGAACTCGGCCAGTACCTGCTCGGCGTCGGTCCGGACCTGCTCCAACGGGCCCAGCAGGTCCCCGAGTTCTTCTTCACCCAGCCAGTGGTAGGAGTCCGCTGCCCTGACGCAGGCGGCGGCCAGTGCCTCGTACACGTCGCTCGTCGGGGTTGTCTCGGCGACCGCGTACGTGATGGACAGGCAGTCGGAGATGCCTCGCACGAGGTCAGCGTTGCCGACGCGGGCGAGCGGGCCAGTGCCGACCGGCTGGGCGGCGGCGTGGGTGTCGGAGACGTACGGGGAGTTCCACAACTGGACGGGGTGCACGCGCTGCGGCTCGTCGCTGTCGGCGCGCAGCACGATGAGCGTACCGTCGTCGAATAGGGCCCAGCCGTGGCAGGACAGCGGAGTGGCGACCTCCTTGCGGATCGTGTTGTAGGGCAGCAGCAGACTGCGGCCCTCCACGCGCGCGTGGAACGCGTACAGGACGTCCTCGCCGTTCGGGGAGCGGACCACGCGCTCGAACTCCAGGTCTGCCATGTCCGAAGTGGCGGCAATGCCGTCGAACGTCTTGTACGCCCCCGTCGCCAGGTAGTAGCCACCGGGGAAGACGATGCCCTGGTCCTCGGGCAGGCGACGGCAGGCCCGGCCGATTCCGTCGAGGCGGACGACGCTCTTGGTGAGGGTGTTGAAGACCAGGTAGCGGTGGACATCCTCCTTGTAGGGCAGGACGCGCAGCAGGAGGAGGGCGCCCACGCGCGTGTACGCGATCTCCGCGTCGGCGAGGGACTGCAGCGGCTCGTCGACCGGCTCGGCGTAGATCCCCTGCCCCGTCTCGGTGTTGTCCTCGACCTTGACCGTCAGCGTCCCGCCGACCGTCTCGACGAACACCTCGCCCTGGACGGAGATGTGCGGGTGGCGGCCGAGGATGTGGTCCTCGCGGGTCGTCTCCGTCCAGTCGAAGTCGTGGGAGGGCGGGAAGACGTGGTCGCGTTCGCCTCGCGCGTCCAGGAATGCGACCTGTCCGTCGTCAGTGACGGCCCAGCGCAGGACGCGGATGTCGCCGGCCTTCTCGCCGGTCTGGAACACGGCCAGCAGCTTGCCGTCGACGCGCCGGAGTTGAAGGAGGTGGGCCTGGCGGTAGTAGCGATAGAGGGCGGCGAACTCGCGGACGAAGGCGGGGTCATCGAGCAGGCCGGGTACGGCGTGGTCGGGCAGCCGGTTCAGGTCGCGGTCGTGCAGGGCGAAGACGTCGGCGACGGTCGTCTCGGGCTTGAGCCCGAGGAAGACGTTGTGTCCGAAGAGCAGCACGTCGCCGACGGAGACGATGTCGCGGGGTACGCAGTTGTGCTCGGTGCGCAGCCGCTGGGCGCCGACGAGTTCGAGCCGGGTGGAGCCGAACTCCTCGGTGCGGCGGGCGTTGAGCGATTCGGTGCGGCGGGCGAGTTCGGCGGCCTGCGCGGTGAGGCGGTCGCGCAGCACCTCGTAGGTGCCGGTGTCGAGCGCGTCGTACGTGCCGGTGTCCGGGCCGGTGGTCATGGGTCCCTCTCAGGAGTTCGAATGAGATGCGTGGTCCGGAGCCGCCGTCCCCTGTGCGGCGGCTCCGGACCACGAGTCGGTCAGCCCTTGGCGCTGCCGTTGAGGGCGGCGAGGGAGGTGTCGGCGAGACCCAGCTCGCCTGCCTTGTCGAGCAGTTGCTGGAGCTGGCCGGTGTTCGCGGTGCCTGTCTTCATGAGCTTCATGAGCAGGGCGGAGACGGTCAGGTTCTGTACGTCTGCCGAGGAGACCGAGCCCAGAATGCCGCTGAGGTCGTCGGTGAACCTGGCAGTGCCGTCCAGCCACGGCCCGGCGAGGGCCTGCACGGTTTCGGAGTGCCGGACGAACCCGTCGACGCCCTTGCCGAGCGCGATGGAAGACACCAGCCGGTCGAAGAAGACCGACTCGCCGCCGACGATGTTGATGTCGGCGTTCTCCAGCCCGGTGGCCAGCACCGTGGCCTGCGCCTCGGCGACCTGCCGCTGCACGTCGAGCCCCGCGAGCCGGATGTCCTTCTCGGCCTCCAGGCGCAGCCGGTACTCTTCGTGCGTACGGGACGCCTCGTCCAGCGCGGCCATCGCCGCCGCCTTCTCGGTGAGGCCCGCGGCCTCGGCCTTCAGCTTCTCGCCGATGGCCGCCGCCTCGGCGAGCGCCTTGGCCTTGGCTCCCTCGGCTTCCGCCAACATGCGGGCCTGAGTTGCCTCCGCCTGCGCACGGCCGGCCTTCTCGATAACCTCCGCCTCCTTGTCGCGGACCTGGACCGCCGCGAGCCCTTCGGCCGCGGACTCGGCCTGGACGCCCTCGGCGAGCCGCAGCTTGGCCTGCGCGTCGAGGTCGGCGCTCTTCAACCGCGCCTCGGCCAGCGTGAGTTCCTCGGCTGCGCGGTGGACAGCGGCCTGCTCGGCGGCCTCCGCTGCCTTGATGTCCTTGACCAGCTTCTCCTGCGCTTCGGCCTCGGCGGCGATGACGACCGCCTGCCGCTGCCGCTCGGCCTCCTCCATCGCGCGCAGCTTCTTGATGGACTCCTCCTGTTCGGCGACCGTGCGGTCCACGGCGACGCGCTCGCGGATGACCTCGGCGATCTCTCGCTTCTCCGACTCGACCTCCTTCTCGGCGGCGATCTGCGTCAGCTGGGTCTCCCGGTCCCGCGCGATGACTTCGAGGAGGCGGTCCTTCTCGATGCGCTCGTTCTCAACGGCGATGACCCGTTCGCGGTTCTTCGCGGCGACGGCCACCTCGCGCGCCTGGTTCTCGCGCTGAACGCCGAGCTGCTCCTCGGTCTTCAGGAACGCGCTCTGCGCTCGCAGCCGCTCTTCCTCGACGACCCGCGCGGTCTCGGCCTCCTCGCGAGCCCGTACCGTCTCGATCTCCCGCCGCTGCTTGATCTCGGCGTCGGCCTGGCGGCGCTCCAGCTCCAGGATGGCCTCGCGGGCGTCGACGTTCTGCCGGGTGATCTCCTTCTCCTCGGTGCGCTGGGCCTCGTTGGTGCGCACGTGCTCCACGGCCGTCAACTCGGTGATCTTGCGGATGCCCTGGGCATCTAGGACGTTGGCCGGGTCGAGCTGGGTGACCGGCGTCTGCTCCAGGTAGTCGATCGCCGCGTCCTCCAGGTGATAGCCGTTGAGGTCGACGCCGATGACCTCGATGATCCGGTACCGCAGCTCCTCGCGCTTGGTGTAGAGGTCGGTGAAGTCCATCTGCTTACCGACGGTCTTCAGTGCCTCGGAGAACTTCGCGTGGAACAGCTCTTGCAGCGTGTTCCGGTCGCTTGCCCGCGCGGTGCCGACGGACTGGGCGACCTTGATGACGTCGTCGACGGTCTTGTTGACCTTCACGAAGAACGAGATCCGGATGTCCGCTCGAATGTTGTCCCGGCAGATCAGCCCTTCCTTGCCGGCCCGCGTGATCTCGATGGCCTTCACCGAGATGTCCATCGTCTCGGCCTTGTGCAGCACGGGCAGCACGACCTGCCCGGTGAAGGTCACATCGACCTTGCGCATCTTGGAGACGATCAGCGCCTTGCCCTGCTCCACCTTGCGGAACAACCGGGCGACGACGAGCACGGCGAACAGGCAGACGGCGACGAGCGCGCCGATGCCGATGATTACGGGAACCATGACATACGTCCTTCAGGGATGAGGAAGTTGAGCAAGAGGAAGAGCGGCCGGGGGCGAGATCCGGCGGAGGCGCGGCTCAGGCGGCGCGGTCCCGAGTGTGCAGCGGGGCCGTACCCGCGCGAGTCCGGCTCGGCGCGGATGGCTCGGGTTCATCAGGGATCGGGACAGACGACCCGCGTTCATCCGGGAAGAGACGGTGCAGCGGCCGTACGATCCGGCAGGTCGCGACCCAGGCCACGCACAACGCGACGACCGGTACAAGCAGGCGCAGCAGCCCGATGGCAGGTCCGGACGGGGCGAACACGGCGAGCAGAACAGCCGACCCGACGCTCAAGGACCACGCCAACACCGTCAACAGGGAGAACGCGACCGTAGCGGGCACCCCGCCCATGCGCCACGCCCGCAGATCCACGTCTGCGTCGAAGCTGTCGACGTCGGCCACGCCCATGGCGGCAAGCAGCCAGAAGCAGACGACCACGACAAGGGCCGCGGTCAGCAGAATCGTCGGCAGACCAGTGGCGGCCAACAGAACGGTCCGCATCTCCCGGTCCCCCTCTCCGCCTGCGGCGCGCATGAGTCATGTACGGCGGCGCACGGCTCCCCTCCGGTTCCGGTGCGGGTACCTGCCGGTGTCCGGCACCGGAACCATCTGCGGTGCTCCCCGCGAGCCATGCTGCACGACCGGATCCCACCCCCGCATTGCCGGTTCCCGGCAGTGTTCATTAGGGTCTGCATGCCGGTGGCCGCTAAGAAACCGTCAGTGGCGCGTCAGGAATGCGGGGGACGACGTGACGGACCGGGAGATTCCCAAGCAGTATCTGGACGGCTACGACCGCATCCTGGCCGAGGTCTCGGCCACCGGTCGGCGCCTGACCCGCGACGAGATCTCCTCACGCCGCGCCCTGGGCGAGCAGGCCGCGGAGGCGGGACACGGACTACGCGCCCTGGTCAGCGCGCACCTCACCGCCGCCCAAACCACCTGGCCTGGCACCGCCGGTTCGGCCCAGGACGCGCTCGCCGCCGTACAACAGGTCATCGACGCCTTCGCCGAAGGCTACGAACGCGCCCAACGCCTCGCCGTACGCCAGGAGGAGGCCGCCCGCCGCGAATTCATCGACGACCTCCTCTACGGCCGCAGCGACCTCGGCCGTCTCGCCGAGCGAGCCGAACGCTTCGGCCTGCGCCTGTCCCACGCGCACGCCGTCGCCGTCGCCGAGGGCCCGGCCGCCTACGACGAGGGCGCCCCGGTACCCCGCCAGGTCGAACGGGCCCTCATAGCCCGGTTCGGGGACCGCAGCGTCCTGCTCACCACCAAGGACGGCCGCCTGCTGTGCATCGCCCCCGGCCACCAGGACGACGTACTCGCCTACTTCGCCAAGCAGGCCCACGCCGCGACCGACGGCGGCCGCGTCGCCATCGGCCGCCCCCAACCCGGCCCCGGCGGCGTCGTCCAGTCCTACGAAGAAGCCCTCAACGCCCTGGAACTCGCCGAACGCCTTGACCTCGACGACCCCGTCCTGCGCGCCGCCGACCTCCTCGTCTACCCCGTCCTCACCCGTGACCGACAAGCCATGGCCGACCTCGTCCTCGACACCCTCGGCCCGCTCACCACGGCCCGCGGCGGCGCCGAACCCCTCCTCGACACCCTCACCGCCTACTTCGACTCCGGCTGCGTCGCCGCCGAGGCCGCCCGCCGCCTCTCCCTCAGCGTGCGCGCCCTGACCTACCGCCTGGAGCGCATCCACAAACTCACCGGCGCCAACCCCGCAGACCCCCGCCATCGGTACATGCTCCAAACGGCAGTCATCGGCGCACGGTTGCTGGACTGGCCCGCCAAGGACCTCTGAATCCCTGGACGCCCGCACTCGGCGGATTCAGGCGCGCGTTAGGGTGATCAGCCACGTGGCCGACGGGTAGAGCACACCGTCGGATGTCTCATGGGCGCGAAGAGTCGCCCGCAGGTCGGCAAGCGCTCGCTCGCGGCCGGCGTCATCGAGGTCCGTCAGCATCCAGCCGAGCAGACCGGAGACGAAGCTGTATGCGTCATCGGCGTCGGCGCCGAAGTGCATGGACGCGGTGAGCGGTTCGATGTCCGGTTCGGCGAACCCGGTGCCGGTGATCAGGCGGCGTACCCGGTCCGGCTCGGACAGCAGCACGGTCACGAGCCTGTCGGTGAACGCCGCCAGATCTCCGTCGGACGCGTTCTGGTCCAAACGTCGTGTTCCAGTCCGGGAGTTGCGGAGTATCGGCCCCTGCGTGCGTCCGGCAGTACGCTCGAGACGTTCTGGGTTGGGCCGTGTGCGAGTCGTTCGACGCGTTCCTGGCGCACTATCTGTCGGACAGTCACACGTCAACTGTTTGCTCACAGACCCGCCGCCGACAGAGGGGCCCAGCGTCCATCCTGCTGGCCGGCCAGCGCTCACGCCCTGTCCAGCGCCTCCGGACCGGTCACCGACTCCGTCGGCTTGGACACTCGGTCCCCAGTCGCCACGGCCTACTCCTCGTCCGAGGTCGTGGGGCGGGTGCGGCCCGGTTCCGGTGGGATAGCCTTCTGGACACGGATGTGCAGTACGTCCCCGATGAACAGGTCGTACACCAACACCCCGATCACCCCACCGACAAGGGGTCCCACGATCGGGATCCACCAGTAGGCGCTGAAGGCTCCGGACAGACTGCCCGGAAACGCCAGGTCCTTCCAGCCGGCCATCCATGTGAGCAGGCGGGGACCGAAGTCGCGCGCCGGGTTGATGGCGTATCCCGCGTTGGCTCCGTAGGACATGCCGATGGCGGCCACCACGAAGCCGATCACCAGCGGACCGAGGTTCGCCTTCACGGCGGTGTTGCGCAGGTCGATGACGGCCACGACGAACATGACCAGGAAGGCGGTGCCGACGATCTGGTCGATCAGCGGTCCCCAGATGCCGCCATGGAAGTACGGCGCCGGGAAGGTGGCGAAGATAGAAAAGGAGGCGAGCGTGTGCCCACCCGTCTTGGGCCCCTCCATGGCGGCGTCGAACGTGTCGATGGCGTCGTGGTACACGGCCAGAACCAGCGCCGCTCCTGCGAGGGCGCCGGCCACCTGAGAGACCCAGTACGGAAGGACCTTGCCCCAGGGGAATTTGCGGCGTACCGCGAACGCGAGGGTCACGGCCGGGTTGATGTGCGCTCCGCTGACTCCGCCGGCCACGTAGATAGCGAAGGCCACGGCCAGGCCCCAGCCCCAGGTGATCAGCAGCCAGTCCCCGGCACCGAGGAAGAATGTCGTGGGGCCCGAGGTTCGGCCCGATCCGGGCAGCGCCGCGACCGCCATGGCCACCACGCCGCAACCGAACGAGATGAGGACGAACGTCCCCAGGAACTCTGACAGGCATTCGCCCCACAGGCCCGCGCGACGCCTGAACCGAGAAGGTTTCACCAAAGGCGGGATCTCCACGGCCATGCGATCCTCCACGCACTCAAACGGTTGTGTTCAAACGCCACTGCCCGCTCGTGAAGCGGCGCACGGGGACACTTATCGGGGCCTCGCCTCACTGCGCCACGGTGGGCCGTCTCCCTATGCGTACCGTGTCAGTGGGACCGCGGCGAACCAGGAGGGTCCATTTGGATATGAATACGCGATCCCGGGGAGCAGTCATTGCCGAGTTTCTTGTGCGGGACCCAACGCTCCTCCAATCTCCGGGCATGTGGGGGCATGATGCCAACGTTCCCCGGAGTCCCGTGGGTCGCCTGTCGCGGGCCGAACCATGAGTATTTTCGGTCGTCGTGCTGCAGTCGAGTGAAGCGGAGTCGCCTTATTGAAAGAGGCCGCGTTTTGGAGCTGTTGCTGTTGATTCTTGGCGGCGCTGCAGGGACCCTGCTGCGCTTCTCCATCGAGAAAGGAGTCCTAAAAGTGTGGCCGGGCGCTCCTGTCCCTTGGACACCTTTCACGTTGAACTTCGCCGGGTGTTTCACCCTCGGCATTCTGCTGGGGAGCGTCATCGTCCACGACCTACCAGCCACGTACTACATGCTGCTTGGCGGGGGAATCACGACGTTCAGTATCTTCGGCCTCCAACTCGTGGAAATGACACAGAGTCGGCTCTACGGCGTGGCTGGTTTCAGGGCATTCACGGGGTGGCTCGTCGGAACGGGGGCGGCAGCCGTCGGTGTAGTAGTGAGCCTGCGCTGATGGACCCCAGCCGGGCAACTGATCGTGACTCCATGCCTGTTGGACGAGCCGACGCTGAGCGGACGACCGGGAGCTGTTGCCGCCGTATCCGTTACCCGCCGCAAAGGCTGATGCACACGTGCTCCGCCCGGGCGTAGCCACCCTGAGGCCCTGACGGATTACCTCCCGGCGACCGGCGCAAACGTCACCGCCACCGTCCGCCGTTGCGACGAGTCCTGCCGGCGACGCCCCGCTCGTGCCGCAGCCGGTTGAGAACCGGATGTCCGCCGGCCCGTCGGAGGGCCCGTCGACGACCGCGACCGCGCACAGCCGCGCTCAGCGTTCGGATTCGTCATCGCGCTCGGGCCAGTCGTTTTCGTGGATGGGGATGCCCTCGCGGGTGAGGCGGTCTGCGAGTTCGTCGCGGAACAGCACGTCACGGTCGAGGCCGTGGGTGCGGTAGGCGGTGCGGCCGATGATCTGGCTGGTGACCGGGGCGGTGAGCAGCTGGAACAGGGCGACGAGCAGCAGGACCGGGGCATGGCGCGGCGGCATCTGTACCGCTGCCCCGACCAGGATGAGCAGGAGCCCGAGGGTCTGGGCCTTGGCTGCCGCGTGAAGGCGGCTTCCGGTGTCCGGGAAGCGGACCAGTCCGAGGGCGCCGAGCAGGCAGAAGGCCGCACCAGTGAGGAAGAGGATGGCGGTGGTCGCGTCTCGGGCGCTGGTCATCGCATGCCTTCCCGTTTCTCGATCAGGTGGGCAGCCGTCACGGACCCGATGAAGGCCAGCAGGGCGAGAACGACGAGCACTGGAACGGCGGTGGTGTCGTCGCGCGCCGTCATGCCCACGGTGATCGCGGCGATGGCCGTGGTCACGAGGACGTCGAGCGCCATGATGCGGTCGAGGGCGCGTGGGCCACGGACGAGACGCAGCAGGGTGAGCAGGCCGGCCGCCGCGATCATGGCCAGCGTGGCGCCGTGGACGATGGTCATGGCTTCCTCCTTCGGATGTGCCGTGAGGTGTCGTCCGGGGGCTCGGGGTTCGATCCGTGTGTGTCGGCAGTGTGGCGGTGGCCGACGGCCCGTGCGACCCGGCGTTCCACGGCCTGTACTTCCTCTCGACGATGCGTGATGTCGTGCCCGTCACGGATCGGCAGGGCGTGCACGTACAGGCGCTTGCGGCGACGGTCGATCTCTGCCACGAGGGTTCCCGGAGTCATGGTGGTGAGTTCGGCGACGGCTGTGATCAGCAGGTCGCTGTCGACGTGCAGAGGAACTTCGATGATCGCCGAGGAGGTTCTCCTGCCGTGACGGACGACCTGCCAGGCGACGGTGGTCCCCGACCCGACGAGGTCCGTCAGCAGGTGAACCAGCGCTCGTGCGGTGCGCAACGGCCTCGGTACGGCCCCGGGCAGGACGGCGGGCAGCGCGAAGGCCAGGACCACGCCGACGGCGACGAGCAGGCCGCCGATGAGGACGACCGCTCCTGTGGATCCCCACAGCAGGATCCACAGGAGCCACAGCCAGGCGATCATCGGCAGGTGGCGCAGGCCCCGACGGCCCCTGTCCGGAGAGTTGGAGGAGGGCTTCACCGGTCCCCCTCCCCCAGTACGGCGGACCGGTAGGCGCGCGGGTGCAGCAGGTCGTCGGCGGCTCGCTCGCCGAGGCGGGCCAGGGGGCCCGCGCACACGGCGATCGCGACTCCGGTCGCTGTCATGCCTGCCGTGGCGGCGAGCATGAGCCGGGTCCCGGGCGGGCGAGTGTCTCGGGCACCCGGTGGCCGTACAGGCCGTGCCTGCCCTCGGCCCAACGGCTGTCCCATGAAGGCCGCCGTCGCCACGCGGGTCATGGCGTACAGCGTCAGCAGGCTGGCGAGCAGGGCGACTGCGGCAAGGGTGTACGCCGTCGGGCCGCCCTGCGCGACGCCCGCCTGCAGCAGGGCCAGCTTGGCCACGAAGCCTGAGAACGGCGGGACACCGGACAGGCTCAGGGCCGGGACGGCGAACAGCACGACGAGCAGCGGGCCGGGTGGTGGCCGCCTCGCCATGCGGTGCAGTGCGGCGGTCCCCGTGCGGCGCACGGCGAGCCCCGCGACGAGGAACAGGGCCGCCTGGACGACGATGTGGTGGACGACGTAGAGGATGGTGCCGGTCAGTCCGCGGGTGTCGAACAGGGCGAGGCCGAACAGCATGAAGCCGATGTGGCTGACGAGGGTGAAGGACAGCAGCCGGTTGATGTCGTCCTGAGCGATGGCGCCGAGGATGCCCACGATCATGGTGATGATCGCGGCACAGGCCAGCAGGGTCCACACGCCGGTGCGAGGGAAGAGCAGTGTCTGGGTGCGCAGCAGGGCGTACACGCCGACCTTCGTCAGCAGCGCGGCGAACACGGCGGTGATCGGCGCGGGCGCGGTGGGGTAGCTGTCAGGCAGCCAGAAGTGGAGGGGAACGATGGCCGCCTTGATGCCGAGCACGGCCAGGAGGAGCAGGGCGAGTGCGGAGCGCAGGCCGTCGGGCAATTCCGCCAGCCGTGGGCCGAGTTGCGCCAGCGTCACGGTGCCGGTGGCCGCGTACACCAGGGCGACCAGGGAGAGGAACAGCAGGGAGGAGGTCAGGCTGATGATCGTGTACGTCATGCCGGCCCGGGTGCGCTTCTCGTCCGCGTCCAGGGTGATCAGGACGTAGGAGGCGGCAAGCATCACCTCGAAGGCCACGAAGAGGTTGAACAGGTCACCAGTGAGGTAGGCCAGGCTGACCCCTGTGACGAGCAGCAGGTAGGCGGGATGGAAGACCGCCGCCGAACGCCGGCGCCCCTCGGCAGTGCCCTGGCCGATGGCGAAGAGCAGCACCGCCAGCGCCACCAGCGCCGACAAGGTGAGCAGTAAGGCGGACAGCCGGTCGGCCACGAGCGTGATGCCCAGGGGCGCGGGCCAGCCGCCGACCTGCAGGGCCTGGGGACCGCGCCGGTCGGCCAGCACGAGGAGCGTCGCGCCGCAGACGACGACTCCCATGAGGACGCCGATGCTGAGCCTGCGCACCACCGTGCGGGACATGCCCAGCAGAGACAGACCGGCACCGACGGCCGACAGCAGGACGGGCAGTGCGAGCAGGGCCGCCGTCATCGGTCTCCTCCCGGCTCCGAGTCGCCCGCAGCCCGATCGGGGCCGGGGTCGGCCTCGCCACGTTCGCCGACGGTGCCGATGCGCCGGTCCTCCACGTCGTCACGTACCTCGTCGTGCCCGGACAGGCGCCAGGACCTGTACGCCAGAGCCACCAGGAAGGCTGTAAGGCCGAAGGTGATCACGATCGCCGTCAGCGCCATGGCCTGGGGCAAGGGGTCGGCCATCCCCGCCGTGTCCGTGCCCTGTCCCTCCAGCACCGGGGGCCGGCCGGGCGTGCCCCCGGCCACCAGGAGCAGCAGGTTGGTTCCGTGCCCCATGAGGATGAACCCGAGAACGATCCGCATCAGGGAGCGCTGCAGCATGAGGTAGAAGCCCACGGCGAACAGGCCCCCGACCACCAGGGACATCGTCACGTCGATCCGGTTCACCGCGGCCCGCCTTCCTTCTCGTCACCGGCAGGGATCGGGGCCTCGTCCGCTGTGGGCTCGTCCTGACCGAGCGAGACGCCC
Organism: Streptomyces sp. NPDC051243; assembly: GCF_044455405.1. Classification (NCBI taxonomy): domain Bacteria; kingdom Bacillati; phylum Actinomycetota; class Actinomycetes; order Kitasatosporales; family Streptomycetaceae; genus Streptomyces; species Streptomyces sp. NPDC051243. Next base: position 182,081 of record NZ_JBITES010000011.1, read on the forward strand.
ACGGCCGACAGCAGTTTGAGGATGACGCCGACGACGAGCAGGTAGACACCGATGTCGAAGAACAGGCTGGTGGCGAACTTGACGGTGCCCACCACCGGCGGGTGAAACGTCACCACCGTGCTCTCCAGCGGCGCGCCACCGAGGACCAGCGGCAACAGCCCCACGGCAGCAGCGAGCAGCAGTCCCAAACACGCGACCCCACCAGCGGGTACCCGTACGGCCGCCCCCAGATCCGCGCGTCCGCCCACCAGATATCGCAGCACGAATGCCTGACCCGCCACCAAGCCGCCGGCGAACCCGCCGCCGGGACGGTAGTGCCCGGAGAACAGCAGGAACAGCGACAGCACCAGGATCGAGGGGAACAACAGCCGGGTGGCCACCTCCAGCAGGACCGAACGTTCGCCGCCGGGCCGCTCGCCCGCACCCGGCAGCCAGGTCTGCACCGGCTCATCCCAGTGCGCCGTCGGGAACAGACCGCCGCCTCCGCCGCCTCCGCCGTCGTCGGGAGCCCGCCCTCCGCCGCGACCGCCCAACCGGACCAGGCTGACCACCCCGACGGCGGCCACCAGCAGCACCGAGATCTCACCCAGCGTGTCCAATGCGCGGAAGTCGACTAGGATCGCGTTCACGATGTTGTTGGCGCCCGCCTCCGCCATACGGTCCGCGTACCCCTCGGAGACCGGCGGAGCCGTGCGCGCGGCGGACGCCGCCAGGGCGAAGCAGGTGACGAGGACACCGACCGCGCCGGCCGCCCCGGCCCGCACGAGGCGCACCCTGGTCATCGTCCGGCCGGGGCTAAACCGCACCGGCATCCGGCGCAGCACCAGCACCACCACGACCAGCGTCATCGTCTCCACGAGAAACTGCGTCAGCGCAAGATCCGGCGCGCCCCGCACCACGAACACTCCGGCCACCCCATAGCCGACCGCACCTGCCAGCAGGATGCCCGTGAGCCGGTGCCGGGTGGCCACCACCGCTGCGGCCGCCGTCAGCACCACCACCGCCAGAAACGGTTCGGCCGGGGACCACCACGGCTCCGGGGAACCCAGCGAGGGGGCCGCTGCCGCCAGCGCCGCGCCCGGCACCACTACCACCGTCACCAAAAGCACCGTCAGATAGAGCGGCAGCGAGCCGACCTGCGTACGCCGGGTGACGGCCAGAGCCAGCCGGTCAACAGCCACGACAGTGCGGTCGAACGCCCCCTGCACGTCTGGCAGGCGGCGCGCGGCAGGCAGCGAGCGCCTGCCCAGATGCACCAGACCGCCCAGGGCCACGCTCAGCGCCGACAGGCCCAGCACTGGCGTGAACCCGTGCCACAGCGACAGCTCGTACGGCCCCTGCTCGCCAAGTGGATACACGTCGGCATATGCCTCGACGACGGCCGCCATGCCCGCGTATCCCGCCCCCAGCGCCAGACCCGCACCCGACAGCACGGCCACCGGCGCGACAAACCCCGCCCCCGGGCGCTCAGCCCCGCTCACCACCCCACCGGGGCGCCCCCCGAAAGCGCCTTGCAGAAACCGCGCGGCATACGCCACGGTCAGTGCGGATCCGATCACCAGCACCACCGTCAGCTGTCCGTGCCCGTCGAGCTGAGTGCCGTGCAGGAACGCCTCGAAGTACGCTTCCTTGCCCAGGTAGCCGACCAGGGGCGGAAGACCGGCCATCGACGCGGCGGCGAGCGCGGCGATCGCGCAGAGCGCCGGCGTACGGTGCCACAGGCCCGACAGCTCCCGGATGTCCCGGGTGCCCGTCTGGTGGTCCACGATCCCGACGGACAGGAACAGCGCCGACTTGAACGCCGCGTGTGCGAGCAGCATCACCGCCCCGGCCAGCGCCGCGGGCCGGGTCCCGGCCCCCAGCAGGGTGATGAGCAGGCCCAGTTCGCTGATCGTGCCGTAGGCCAGCAGCAGCTTCAGGTCGGTCGCGCGCAACGCCCGCCACGCGGCCAGCACCATCGAGGTCAGCCCCACCGCGAACACCATCGGCCGCCACGGCTCCACCTCCGCGAAGGCGGGTGCCAGCCGGGCGACCAGGTAAACGCCGGCTTTGACCATCGCCGCCGCGTGCAGATAGGCACTCACCGGCGTGGGAGCCACCATGGCCGCGGGGAGCCAGCCGTGCAGCGGCATCTGCGCGGACTTGGCGAACGCCCCGACCAGGATCAGCACCACCGCGACGGACACCATTGCGCCCCTCGGCGGAACGGCGACGATCGCGGAGACCCGATACGTCCCAGCCACCTGCCCGAGCACAACGAAGCCCAGCAGCATGACCAGGCCGCCGACCGCGGTCACCAGCAGTGCCTGCCGGGCGGCGCGCCGCTCCTCAGCCGCCTCGCCGCGCCCCGCGATGAGCAAGTACGAGGCGATCGTGGTCAGTTCCCAGAAGACGTACAGGACGAAGAGGTTGTCGGCCAGGACAAGTCCCGCCATCGCCCCGGCGAAGGCCAGCAGCAGCGCGGCCTGACGGCCGGCGTCCCGCTCGACGTAGTACGGGCAGTACAGCAGCACCAGGGCTCCGACCCCGGCAACAATCCACAGCATCAGCAGGGAGAGGGCGTCCAACCGCAGGTCGACTACCAGGCCGAGGGACGGAGCCCACAACAGGGTCTCCCGGTACTCCCCGCCGTCCAAGACCCGTGCCGCGCGTGTGCCCGCCCAGACCACCGCGGCCAGCGGCACTAAAGCCGCCACGACCCACACCGCACGGCCGAGCCGCCGCTGCCACCAGGGGATCGCCGCCGTGACCCCCGCATGCGCGGCCAGCAGCAACAGCACCGCACCAACTCCTTAGTGGAACCCGGCCCACCGACACGCGGCCCTCCCGCACGGCTCGAGCCTGGGCTGCACAACGATCGACGGCCATGAGTTCCCGGTATCGCGCCAATCAATCCCAGACATGTGGCAGACGGGCGCACAGCCGTTCCGACCGCAGCCGCGCGGCGGCACTAGCGGGGAGCGGATCCGTCTGCCGGTCCTTCGTTACGGGACAACCGTGGCGGTCCGGGGATCTCACAGCGGCGGGCGTGGCGGCCCGGTCAGACGAACCAGGCGCTTGTCGACAGCTCCGGGTGCGTCCCGCGGGCGGTGCGGCCAGGGCGACCGCGCTGGAGACGAGGCCAACATGGCTGATGGCCTGAGGAAGTTACCCAGGAACGCTCCGTCCGACGGGTCGATCTGCTCCGGCAGCAGTCCCAGATGGTTGGTGCGCGAGCACGCACCATCACGGGATGGTCGGCCGACACCACCTGGCGCAGGCCAGAGCAAGCACGGAGGCATCCAGCGCGCTGCCCTCTCCCAGGTCCTCCGCGAGAGCGCGGACACGGTCGTCCCAGGCGTCGTGCAGGATCGGCACAGCATCTCCACGCCGCCCCAGGGGCCCGGTCCGTTGCTCAGCCCGGCACGGTCGGCTGACGGGTGGAATAGACCCTGTGTTGCCCGTTTACCGACCACTTGCCCAAACCCAAGGGCATCGCCGGATCGGTGCCGGGTGTCTGCGGCAGCGCGGTGGGCCAGCGTTCCACCAGGTGTACGGAGACCACTGGCTGTGACAGCGCCTCCTCCACCCCGACCTCCGTGCCCCGCGCCGCCGGGACCTGGCTCTTCACCGCCAGCTTCACTGGTTTCCCACCCCGGTGGACCAGTACCTCGCCGTAACCGTCGGCCGGGATGACCGTCACCAGGGAGGACAGGCTGCTGGCCGCGGAGTTCCCCCGTAGCCGTTCGCCATCCGCGTCGACGGGTCGAACAGGGCGGGGAAGGTGCCCGTCTGCGTCGTAAAGATCGACGGCATCCGCGAACTCCTGCCCTATGAGCTTCCCGTACCGTCTCGAGGCGCCGGGACGACGGTGCGTCCGAGGGGCCTCCTGCGGCGCCTCGCACACCGACGTCTGCGGCACATTCGCATCGGAGGCCGGTAGAAGCCGGGTAACCCCGGTAGGACCAGCCATCACCCGCTCTCCCTCCTGCGGAGGGCGTGGCGCTGGGCGATCCGGGAGATGTCCCGCACGGTGATGATGCCCACCATCTGGCGGCCGTCGGTGACGAGGATGGGAAGACCGCTGCCGGGGCGGAGCCTTTCCAGCACGTCCTGCACGAGGTCGTCCGGCGCACACGTCGTGCACCGTGACAGAGGGATGGCCACGTCACGCACGCGCAGTGTCTGCCGCTGCTCGGGGGGAATCCGCGCGAGCCGGGGAAGCTGCAGCAGGCCGCTGGGGTGTCCCTCGAAGTCGGTCAGAACGAGCGCCGAGTGGTGGGTCCGCACGGCCTGGTCCTCGACACAGCGTTCCACAGTGAACCAGTCCGGACAGCTCTCCACCGGAGCGGACATGGCATCGGCCGCCTTCACTCCGCGCAGGGCCGGGGCCAGTCGTGCGTGCTGCCGTTCGGCGCCGGCGACGATCACGAGGAAGAAGCCGATGACCGCCAGCCACAGGCCGCCGAAGACGCCGCGCAGAACGGAGATCCATCCCAGAGCGATCAGCAGGATGCCGAGAACCTGTCCGCCTCGTGCGGCTGCTCCTTCGGCCCGGTCCCGGTCTCCGGTACGCCACCACACCAGTGCCTGCACCAGCCGTCCGCCGTCGAGCGGCGCGGCCGGCAACAGGTTGAACACGCCCAGGACGCCGTTCACCCACCCGAGCCAGATCAGGACGGCCGCGGGCACCGCCCAGCCGGAAGCCGCGTCCAGCCCGATGCCCGCGCCGATCGCCGCCGCTCCGACGACCAGGCTGGTGAGCGGCCCGCTCACGGCCACGAGGAAGACCGCGCGTGCGGTGCCCGGTCTGCCCATCTCGGTCATCCCGCCCAGTGCCCAGAGCGTGATGCTCTGGACTTCGATGCCCTTCCTCCGGGCCGTGATGGCGTGGGCGGCCTCGTGGGCCAGCAGGCTCGCCAGAAACAGCAGGGCTCCGGCCAGGCCGGCGACCGTGTAGGCGGCGTTCGACTGTTCCGGGACCGTGGCGGGGAGCGTGCCGCTGCCCAGGCTGTAGCCGAAGAGCATCACCAGCAGGGGCACGGTCCAGTGGATGCGCAGCGGCACCCCCAGGACTCGTCCCATCCGTACCGAGCCGTTCATCACGATCTCCTGCGGGCTGATGCCGGCGGTCCGGTGCCCGAGCCGACAGGCCGGGACGTCCACGGGACCGGGCCGGCAGGGTGTCCGCCCATTGACAGTCTCACTCGCCCGGGGCCATGGGCGGAGGGCGTTGCTTTCCTGGACATGAGCAGGTCACCTTTCGGGTGTGGGCGGGTTGCCGGGGTGGCGGCTTGTGGTGGGGTGGTGGTCGTGCGGGGTGTCCAGGTCGGCGTTGTGGTGCGGCCGGACGGAGGTGTGGTGCTGGTAGATGTCGGGGATGCCGTCGGCGTCCTCGTCGAGGTTCTCCTCCTCGTACAGCCGCCGGTACTTGTTGTTGCGCAGCCTGAGCAGCACGCACGCCAGGAGTGCCGAGGCCAGGGACCCGAGGAGGACGGCGGCCTTGATGTGCTCGAGGTCTGCGGGGTTCGGATAGGCGAGTTCGCCGATCAGTAGCGAGACGGTGAAACCGACCCCGGCGAGCATGGCCACGGCCAGCACGTCCGCCCAGCCGAGGTCCTGGCTGAGGCGGGCACGGGTGAAGCGGACGGCGAGGTAGGAGCCGCCGAAGACGCCCAGTACCTTGCCTGCGGTCAGGCCCAGTGCCACGCCCAGTGGTTCGGGACTGTTGACCACGGCTCCCAGCGTGTCGCCGGACACGGTGACGCCAGCCGCGAACAGGGCGAACAGCGGGACTGCCAGTCCGGCGGAGAGGGGGCGCACCAGGTGCGCGATGTGTTCGGCCGGCCGCCGGCCGCGCTCACCGTCCTTCCCCACCCGCAGCAGCAGTCCCATGGCGACTCCGGCCACCGTGGCGTGGACACCGCTGGCGTAGGTGAGGCCCCAGATCACCAGTGCGAGCGGTACATACCAGTACCAACCGTGCACGCGCCGCCGGTCGTGCAAGTGGAAGAACAGCCCCAGCCCGACCACGGCGCCGATGAGGGCCGCAAGGTTGATCGTCGAGGTGAAGAAGAGGGCGATGACGACGATGGCGCCCAGGTCGTCGACCACGGCGAGCGTCAGCAGGAAGGCGCGCAGCGCGGAGGGCAGATGGGTGTCTATCACCGCGAGCACGCCGAGGGCGAAGGCGATGTCGGTGGCCATGGGGACGGCCCAGCCGTTCCACGTGCCTCCTGCGGAGGTGGCGACGAGCCCGTAGAGCAGGGCCGGTATGAGCATGCCGCAGGCTGCGGCGACGACAGGGAGCGCCGCGGTGCGCGGGTTGCGCAGTTCGCCGACCACCAGTTCGCGTTTGAGTTCCGCGCCGGCGACGAAGAAGAAGATCGCCAGTAGTCCGTCGGCTGCCCAGTGGGCCACGGAGAGATCCAGGCCCAGTGCCCCGATGCCGAAGTGGAAGTCCCGTAGGGACTCGTAAGCATCGCTCAGCGGCGTATTGGCCCATACGAGGGCCACGGCAGCCGCGGCGAGCAGCACCATGCCACCGACCGTTTCCGTGCGCAGAGCGTCCGTCACGAACATGCGCTCGGGCAGCGGGAGACGGCCGAGGAAGGTGCGGTTCTTGCGGTTGCCTGGGGGCATCCGGCCGGCCTTTCGATGATGCGGAAGAAGGGTTCTGGTAGTCGTGGTGTGCTTCGACGCGGGCAGGGCTGCTCACGCCTGGAGGAGCCGTTTCAGCAGGTGGGCGGCTGTGACCACGCCGAGGAAACGGCCGGGACCGTCGGCATCGCGCTCGATGACGGCGATGAGAGGGCTTCGGGTCCGGGCCATCAGCTCGGCGAGTTCCACGGCCGTACGGTCGGGAGTGGCAGCGGGCAGGAAAGGTCGTCCCATGGGGAGGCGGTCGGCGAGCGCGCGCCCCGCGAGCGCACGGCACAGGTGATCGGCATGCGGTTCGTCGACCACGGCGGCGAGCACGGGGTCCTCCTGGACGTATCGGGGCAACAGGGTTCGTACGACGTCGCAAGCGGGCAGCATCGCGAACGGTTGACCGGCGGGATCGGCAACGAGCAGACCTGGCAGACCGTGCTCGACGAGCAGCCTCACCGCTTCCAGGGCATCGGTGTCCGTGCTGACCGACGCGTACGGCTGCGCGAGATCACGTGCACGCATGAGGTTTCCTCCCCTCTGGGCGTTCGGATGCCGGTCGCCGTCGCCCGGGCAGCGCTGGCACGGGGCGCGGCCGACGTTGAGTGCCGCGGCGCTGGGTGAAGACGGAAACGGCCGGAGTGAGGCTCTTGGCCGGCCCCTGATTGCCGTCAGGGGATGGAGACCTCGTGAAAACCGCCGTGAGGATCATGCCGAGCACCGCGATGACCGCGACCGCCATGGCTGCCTTCCAGCGCCAGTCGACCCGTCCGATGCCGTCGTGATGACTGTCGGTGCCACGGCTGTCGGTGCCACGGCTGTCGGTGCCACGGCTGTCGGTGTCTTCCTGATCGTCGGGGAACTGGTGGTTCAACGTGTCGATCAACGTGGTCAGCCCGGGGTCGTCCCGGGCGAGACGGCGCTCCATCTCCGCGAGGATGCGGCCGTCATCCATCGAGTGGTTCATCCGGATCACCTCATAACATCTGGGCTGCTGATGGCCGCCGTGACGTACGCCCGCTCCGGGCTCGCCAGCCACTGCCGCAGTTCGCCGAAAAAGCCGAGATCGTGCTCCACGATCTGCGCACCCGGCGTCTGCAGAACGACCTCGCGCTCCGCTCCGTCGGCGCCGACCATGACGCTGCGGCCGTCCAGCTCCGTGAGCAGCGCATCCCGTGGCGCCATCAGATCGACGGCCTTGACCCGCAGGGCTTCCTGGTCGGACACCGCCGTGCCGTCGCGGACCATCTCCCGGGTGAAGTCCGTGCTGCGTCCTCGCTGCTCGGCGATCGCGACGGCGAAGGCGACCGAGTCGTTGACGACCTTCTCGCTCGCCTCCTCGCCCTGCCCTGTTACCGGCGTACCGGCTCCGATGTGCGTGCCGGGCGCCATGGCGGCCACGTGCGCGGACAGCGTGATGTAGGCGCCCGCCGACGCCGCACGAGCCCCGGAGGGGGCGACGTGCACGATGACCGGAACGTCGGCGGCGAGAACGTCCTGGACGATCTCTCTGGTCGACTGGAGCAGCCCGCCCGGAGTGTCAATCTCAATGAGGGTTGCTGCGTTGCCGTCCTGCTCGGCCGTGCGCAGTCCTTCCTCAAGGTGGTCGGCGACGACCGGCGTGATGGTGCCGTCGATCCGCATGGCGAGCACGGTCGGCGGCTGAGCCATGCCCAGCGCCGGGGCTGCGAGCAGGCAGGGCAGCGTCACCAGGAGGATGCCGGCGATCCTCCTGAACGACGAAACGAGGCGGCTTTGGGGCACAGCTGAGTACCCCTTTGCTCGCGTGGGTCCCCATCGGGCGCTTTACCCCCGGATTACCCTTGCGGCCCGGCCGGACGCCTGCCGACAGCGGCCAAACGAGGACGTCTCACACCCCTTTACTTTGCCGCTCTCCGGCAAAATGGAATCATGCCGACGGGAAACCACCCCCAGAAGCCGCATCAGGCGGCAGCAGACGCCACGGTGCCCGCACCGGATGCCGCACCCACCGCCGAGAAAGAGCCCTCTCCGCCGACACCGAATATGGACCGCCACCTGGAGCACCTCGCGGGGGTCTCGCTCAGCAAGCGGCGACTGCCCGACGAGGATCTCGAAGGTCTGCGGCAGTTCGCCGCCGCCGCGGCCGACCACGGCACCGCCTTGCGCGTGCTGGTGGCCGAATACCTGGACTCCGTCTGCCGCGCTTGGACCGGCCTGCCGGGTTCCCGCCAGGCTATGGAGCCCGAGGATCTGCGGGACGTCGCCTCAGCCGTGATCAGGGCGATCGGTGACGCGACGATCGCGCTGACCGAAGGCTATGAAACCGCCTACCGGGCAGCGATCCGGAGCGAAGAGGCGACACGACGCGAATTCGTAGGCGACCTCCTCGAAGGCCGTACCGGCCTCGGCCGACTCGCCGAACGGGCCGAACGATTCGGGCTGCGGCTGGTAGGTCCGCACCAGGTGGCCGTAGCCCGTGCCGGGAACGCGTTCGAGGCAGGCGATGACACCACCCGCTACATCGAGGAAGCGCTGACCGCCAGGTTCAGCACACGGGACGTACTCATCACCACCAAGGACGGGCTGCTCGTGTGTGTGTCACCCGGGGCGGTACTGGAGGTTCCGGACGTCTTCGCCGCCGAGGTCAGCAAGGCCGTCGACGAGCCGTACCGGATCGCCGTCAGCCGGCCCCGGCCCGGCCCCAGCGGCATCGTCCGCTCCTATCAGGAGGCGTGCAGCACCCTCGACCTCGCCCGCCTGCTCGGCCTGACCACGCCGGTGGTGTCCGCCTCGGACCTGCTGGTCTACCAGGTCCTCGGCAGGGACCGCGCAGCCATCACCGACCTGGTGGCCACCGTGCTCGGGGGCCTCGAAGCAGCGCGCGGCGGGCCCCGGGCACTCCTCGACACGCTGATCGCCTACTTCGCCAGCGGCTGCCTGAACACCACCACGGCGCGCCGACTAGAGGTGAGTGTGCGCACGGTCACCTACCGCCTCCACCGCATCCGACAGCTCACCGGCCACGACCCCACCGACCCCGACCAGCGCTACATCCTGCAGACCGCCGCACTCGGCGCCCGCCTCCTCAACTGGCCCTCCCGCTCCCTGCAGCCCGCCGAATGACTTGGTGGTCAGTTCGCCTCGGGATCGGCCGAGGGCGTGATCGTCCGGTTCGTCCTGCTGATGCCCCCTTTCGGCCGGTGGCGGCGTCGGGTGGGCGCGGACGATGGTGGAGTCGATCTGGACCAGCCAGTCGTGTCGCCGGCCGCGTCGGGCTGCGTGCTTGGATCTGCTGCAGAGCTTGGGTGAACAGCGGGCGTAACGGCGGAAGGGGGTGTCCACGGTCTTCCAGGGCCCGTAGCGTTCCGACAGGTCACGGCCCGGGGTATCAGCAGAGCGAGTAACTCACGCTCCGGGTCAGTGAGTTGCGGTGATCATCAGCAATCGGCGGATCACGGACCTAGGCATCCCGAGCCGCACCTCCATGTCTCTGAGCGCGGCGACGATCGGATGCGGAGAAGTAAGCCGCGCGGGAACCGGAACCACCGAGGCGTCACCCGTCGGCTTCCGGCTCCACGAGTTGGGTGTGATCCCGCTGCGAGGTATAGCTTCCACCCATTACCCGGAGGCGGACCTCCTGGATGCGCTTGCCGGGAGGTTCCAGTCCGTGCCACTTCGCATAGTCGATGGCCTTCCGCCATTCGGCGAACTGGTCGTCGGCTCGACCAACACCGTCGTCGACTGGCTGGTCCACCTCGCGATCGCCCTGTCCGCCGGCACCACCTTCGGCGTCGTGCTCGGCCGCCTCGCCCACCGCCTCGCGCCAGCTCTCATCCTCGGTCTGCTCTACGGCGCGGTGTGGTGGTTCCTCGGGGCCCTGTGATCATGCCCCGCCAACCTGGGCATGGCCGTCTTCGAATGGAATGACGTCACCGCCTCCAGCCTTGGCGGCCACCTCTTCTTCGGCCTCCTGGCCGGGCTCACCTTCTCCTGCCTCGCGCACCTGGCGGGCAGGCGGACCGACCGGACCGCGGCATGACACCGATGCCGTCGGCGTCAACGCCTGGTCCCGGCTCACCGCTCCGGGGCCTGAACCTTCCCTCGGTGCCCGGAGGACTACTGTCTGGCCAGCAGCGCAGGCGCGCTGGCTGGCCCGGCGTGGGGAGCCGCGCCCCGCCGTGGTACTGGGACGACGCGAGGAACCACACCACATGAACCACACCGGCGACGACGCCGAGAAGACCTGGTGCATCTTCGAGGTCGACATCTTCCGCGACCTGAGCGAAGCGGCGATGGAGGCCATCGCCGCCGCGGAACCGATGAAGACCTACAGCGCCAGCGAGCTGCTGTACTCCCCGTCCCAGCCCTCCGAGGTGCTGTTCATCCTCATGAAGGGCCGGGTCCGTAACTTCCCGGTCTCCGCCGACGGCCGTGCCCTGACCTGCGCGATCATCAGCCCGGGCACCATTTTCGGTGAGATGGTGCTGCTCGGGCAGCGGATGTACGACAACTTCGCCGAAGCCCTCGACGACGTCACCGTCTGCGTCATGAGCCGCACGGACGGTGCACCGCTTCCTACTGTCCGACGCCCGCATCTCCGCACGCATCACCGAAATCCTCGGCCAGCGCCTGACCGACCTCGAACAACGCCTGTCCGGCAGCGTCTTCAAATCCGTGCCCCAGCGCATCGCCACCGCCCGCCCACGCGGCCGAGACCCGGCCCCGGGTATCGCTCGGGGCCCGCAGCCCGCAGATCGCCCTCACTCACCAGCAGATCGCCGCCCTGGCCGGTACGTCCCGTGAAACCACCACCAAGGTGCCGCGGGACTTCGCCGGCCAGAACCTCATTCGCCTCGCCCGCGGCCGCATCACCGCCTTTGCCCCGGACCGGCTCGCCGACCACGCAGGCCGACGTCACCAATCCGTAAGCACCGCGCCCCAGCCCGACCGCCATCGGCTCGGATTACAGTTCAGCCGGCTGCCAACTGCCGATCGCCGCCAACCAGGAGTGCCTTCCATGCGTGCCCGCCTGCTGTTCCCGACTCTTCTCGCCACCACTGCGCTCGCCCTGGCCGGCTGCGGCACCCAGGACGACAACACGTCCTCCAGCGGCGCAGCGACGGCCAGTCCGTCGGCCTCCAGCTCCTCGACGGCGGCCCAGGACAGATCCGGAACTTCAGCAGTCCCGGAGGCGCTCCGGTTCACCGGCACGACCGTGGACGGCAAGCCCTTCGACGCGGCCACGCTGGCGGGCAAGCCCACCGTTCTGTGGTTCTGGGCACCGTGGTGCCCCACCTGCAAAGCGCAGGGCCCCGAAACAGCCAGGGTCGCCGCCCAGTTCGAGGGCAAGGCGCAGGTGATCGGGGTGGCCGGACTCGACAAGCCCCAGGCCATGATGGACTTCGTCACCGACACGAAGGTCGGCACCTTCCCGAACCTCTCGGACGAGGCCGGGGAGATCTGGAAGAAGTTCGAGATCACCCAGCAGAGTGTCTACGTGGTCCTCGACAAGGACGGCAAGACCGTCTTCACCGGCAGCCTCCCCGCCGGCAAGGGACTCGCCGACAAGCTCAGCCCACTCGTCGGCTGAACCACCATGTCCGACCTGCCCCTCGCCCTCGCCCTGACCGCGGGCATGCTCGCCGCCGTCAACCCCTGCGGCTTCGCCCTCCTGCCCGCCTACCTCTCCCTCCTCGTCCTCGCCGACGACACACCGACCCGCTTGGCCGCCGTCACCCGCGCGCTGATAGCTACCGCCGCGATGACCGCCGGATTCGCCGCCGTATTCGCTCTGTTCGGCCTCGCCATCGCTCCGGTCGCCGGTCAGCTTCAGCAGCACCTGCCCTGGTTCACCATCGGCTTCGGGCTCCTCCTCGCGCTCGTCGGCGGCTGGCTCCTGGCCGGCCGTGATCTGCCCGCCCTGCTCCCCAAACTCCGCCGTGCCCCTGCCGTCACCCGCTCCCTGCCGTCCATGACCCTGTTCGGCGCCGCCTACGCGATCGCCTCCCTCGGCTGCACCATCGCCCCCTTCCTCGCCATCGTCGTCTCCGCCTTCCGCAGCGGATCCACCCTCGAAGGCGTCACCTTGTTCACGGCGTACGCGGCAGGGATGGGCCTGATCGTCGGCACCGCGGCCCTCTCCGTCGCCCTCACCCGCACCGCCCGCGTCGGCCGCCTGCGCCGCCTCGGCTCCGTCGCCTCCCGCACCGGCGGCGGCCTGCTGCTCCTGGTCGGCGCCTACGTCGCCTACTACGGCTGGTACGAGATCCGCATCCAAGGCGCCCCCGCCACCCAGGACCCGGTCATCGACACCGCCAGCACGATCCAGCGCACCCTCGCCGACGCCCTGGACGCAACCGGCCCCGCAGTCCTTGCCGTCCTCCTCGCCGCCCTGCTGATCGGAGGCGTGGCACTCCGCCGCCGACACCCCCGCGCAACAGACCAGCAGACGACCGAACCCGACAACGCGCCTCCCCCGTAGCCGTCGTCCGCATCCCCACCGAGGCTCACTGGGCCCTCGACGAGATCCTGCCACCCACCGCATACCAGCTTGCCGCCACACCTTGGTGGGTCGCTACCGTTCAAGCCCGGACATCGCTCATCTGGCGAGCTGGAGAGGATCCGAAAGAGCCTTGCATGCCCTTCGGCAACATGAGTCAGGGGCGGCCCTGGGGCCTCGGCTGCTCCGGGGTTTCCAGGTACTCGGGGCAGTCGGGGTTGTGGCAGGGGCCCGGTGCCCACACGGGCACGACAACCCCGAGGGTCTTGTGACGCCTCTTTACGATCATGTCTACGCGGTGCTTACAGACTGGGCACATCAGCACGCCCTGAGGGCCCGCCTCATGCTGCTTTTTACCCATATTTTAAGAATAGCCCTGGAAGGCATCCGTTCGTCAGGTGGCGGGCGGAGGTGGTCCCGGCCGCTGGTCGCGTTCCGCACCGGTGCGCCCGTCGGGCCCTGCGCTGTCGCTGCCCGGTCCGGCCCGGCCCGCCTGATCCTTCCGGGCGGGCAGCGAGTGTGGGATGACCTTGGGTTGGACGGGCCGGCGGATGCTGAAGAAGACGGATGCGGCCAGCACGACGACGATGAAGGCCAGGCTCACTGGTGACGGGATCTCCGGGATGCCGGGACTGATGATCTTGTGTGACGCCTGGAGGACGAGCTTGACGCCGATGAAGGACAGGATGATCGCGAGGCCGACGTTGAGGTAGTGGAAGCGGTCCAGAAGTCCGGCGAGCATGAAGTACAGGGCTCGCAGGCCGAGAATGGCGAAGGCGTTGCTGGTGTAGACGATGAAGGCGTCATCGCTGACGGCGAGCACGGCGGGCACGCTGTCGACGGCGAAGATCAGGTCGGCCGCCTCGATGGCGGCGACGACCGCGAGGAGCGGCGTGGCCACGCGCTTTCCGGCTTCCCTGACGAAGAACTTCGTGCCGGCGTACTCGTCCCGTACCGGGATGATCTTTCTCAGCAGTTTTACGGCGAAGCTGTGGCCAGGGTCGAAGCTGTCCTCTTCTTCCTTGAGGAGCTTGTACGTGCTGTAGAAGAGGGCGGCGGCGAAGGCAAACAGGACGGCGGTGAAGCGGCTGACCACAGCCACGCCGAGGGAGAGAAAAACGGCACGGAAGACCAGGGCGCCCATGACACCGAAAAACAGCACGCGGTGCTGGTAGGCGCGCGGGACCTTGAAGTAGCCGAAGATGACGGCAAAGACGAAGAGGTTGTCGACGGACAGACTCTTCTCCAGCAACCAGGCCGTGGTGTACTCGGTTCCCGCCGTGGTGCCAAGGACTGCGAAGACGACACCGCCGAAGATCACCGCGAGGCCGACCCACAGACCGCTCCAGGCCGCGGCTTCCTTGAACCCGATGACGTGCGCCGTGCGGTGGGCAAGCAGGTCCACCGTCAGCGACACCACCACTGTCACGGCGAACGCTGCCCACAGCCAGAGCGGGACTTCAAGCATGCGGGCCACTCTCCCCGCGGCCAGCGCCGGAATACGCCAGCCCTTGTAGACGAGTCTGCGGCATTTCGCCGTGCACGGCGCGGCAGCACCGGCATAGCCCGGCCCTGCCAGGTTCCCGGGCCGCGATCGTTGATCGCCACCGGCAGCCCCGCCTGCCACAAGGGCGGCGAGAGCGGCCATGAGGATGGCGCCGGCATGGGGAGCGAGAGAGTCTGGGAGAACAGGACGACGGGTCGGAACCCGCGTCGACGCCGTGGTGAGGAGAACGGAGCGCGATGTCCGGGGCCGGTCGTGGTGGGGGTCGACGGCTCGCCCGCCGCGCTAGCCGCCGTCGAGGCCGCAGCACGCGAGGCGAGGATAAGAGGCGGCATGCTGCGCGTGGTGCATGCCTTCCTATGGCCCGCCCTGCACGCTCCACCCGGCGGGTCGCCTTTGGGCCCGCCGGGTGGAGCCGTACGGGAATCGGTCGAGGATCTGCTCGCGGAAGCCGTCGAACGAGCCCTGGCTGCCGCGCCCGGAGTAGCGGTTGGCCAGGCGGTCGTCGCGGGGGAGGCAGGTGGAGCCCTGGAAGCGGAGTCGAGGACGGCTCGGCTGATGGTGGTGGGCCATCGCGGCTCGGGCGGTTTCGCGGGGCGGCTGGGATCGACCGCAGTTCACCTGGCCGCTCACAGCCACTGCCCTGTGATAGTGGTCGTTGAACGGATGCGGGAGGACGGGCCGGTGCTGGTGGCGGTGGACGACTCTCCCCAGGCGCAGGCTGCGATCGCGTTCGCCTTCGATGAGGCTGCCCTGCGCGGCACGGACCTGATCGCGTTGCACGCCTGGACAACGTGGAGCGACCACAGTGACGCACGCCCGGCGGACCTGGTGGACCTGATCGGTGACGTGCAGAGACTGCAGGCAACGGAAGAGCGAATGCTGACCGATGCCCTGTCCGGGCCTTGAGAGGACCACCCGAAGGTAACCGTCCATGAGCGAGTCGTGCGTGGCCGTACGCGGCAAACGCTGATCGAGGCGAGCGGCGGCGCCCAGCTGATGGTGGTCGGTGCACGCGGACGCGGCGGACTCGCCGGACTGCTGCTGGGCTCGGTCAGCCAGGCCGTACTCCATCATGCGCACTGCCCGGTCACCGTGGTCCGCTCTGACCTGCCGTGACTCCCGTTTTCGAGCCGCCCGGTGTCCCGGTGGTTGCAGGTTTGCCACCGCCCGCATGGCCGCCTGCGTAACCATACGGCCCTGCGGCGCGCCGGGCCCGTGGGTCAGCGGCTGCCCTTGAACCGGTCCAGTGCGGCGACTCCGAGGGCCGCCAGGCCGATCTGGATGGCCAGTTCGATCCAGTCGACGCCCTTGGTGTCGGCGACGTCGAAGCCGGCCGCGATGCCCGTGCCGACGAGCGCGGCGGCGATGCCGACGAGGGTCGTCCACAGCACGCCGATGCGCTGGCGGCCCGGGACGACGAGGCGGCCCAGGACGCCGATGACGACGCCGATCACGATCGCGCTGATGATGCCCGAGATCTCCGTGGCTGCCCCTCGTCGCCTTGATGTGATGTGTGCCCGCCGGCAGGCGGGGCAGTCGCTTCCGTTTCACGGGCAAACGGCGAGGAAGCCGGGTCGAGACTGCGTTCGAGATCATCGAGGGCACGCCGGGCAGCAGCAATGCGCTCGCGGATCAGCTGCGCATCCGCAGGGCCGGCACCCGAGGACTGCGCCGCATCCTGGTCGCTCCTCTCCAGAGTGCGGGCCTCGTCAAGTGAGGTGATGACCACCCCGATGAGGACGTTGATCAGGACGAAGGAGGCGAACAGGACGTAGGAGGCGGAGCACTTCGGATCCCTCGGCCGTGCGGTACTCACCCTCTTCCTCCTGATGACGAAGGACGGCATCGGTGACGCGGTCCGCGCGGGCCTGGAGGTCCAGCTCTGTCTTCACACACTGACGTTGGGCTCCCTCGCCTCGTGTGTGCAGGCCATCTGCAAGTTCCCGTCAGCGGTTTAGGCTGTGTCCCAGCGTCGGGTGCGAGGCTTACAGGCCGAGCGGCACCGGTCTGGCCGGAACACCCTCCGCGATCAGCGCCGCCAACGGTGTGGCGAGGTCGCGGGGTGAGAACAGCTCGGAACCGCGGTAGTCGGCGATATCCCGAAGGCACCACCAGCGGAAGCCATCGATGTTCTCGGCGGCGAGTTCGCCGTCGGACATCGCGCCGCGTGGAGGGAACGAGGCGGTACGGACAAGGAAATAGTCGTTGACCACTCCGTCGTAGCCTGCTGCGTGGCGGGGGGCGACGACCTGCTGGTGCCACACATGTGGAGGGTCGGTATCGACGACCAGCCCTACCTCTTCATGCAACTCGCGACGTAGCGCGGCAAGCGGCGTCTCGCCACGCTCGACACCACCACCGGGAGCCGCCCACACAACCACCGTGCCGGTCGGCCTGGCAATGGTGAAGCGACACAGCAGGATGCGGTCACCCTCATCGAGGACGACCGCGCGGACTGAGTGACGCAGGTTCACCGAGGACATCCCGGCAGGCTATCCATCTACCGGCGACCTGCACGATCCCTTGGAATCGATCATCTAGGATCCCTTGCGCGGTGGCGATACTCCCGGCCAACCAGGCTGGAAAACGGGCTTGTTGAGTGATCCCGCCCCAGGAAAGACTTCTACAGCACTGTAGATGGCGATGTGTCGTCGGTCCGCCCTTTCGGCCGCCGCCCGTCCCCCGAAGAGAGGGCAGATGTGATGTTCGGCCTAAGTGAACTGGCCCTGATCCTCATCGTCGTCGTGGTGGTCCTGGGGATCAAGAAACTGCCCGAGCTGACACGGTCGGCGGGCAAAGCCGCCCGGATCTTCAAGAGCGAGGCCAAGGCCCTGAAGGAGCAGGACGGCCCGTCCGGCTCCGGGCGGAACGTCGCCGGCACCGGCATCGAACGCGACGGCCCTGCAGCACGCTCCTGAGGGACGAGCCGCCGAGGCGGACTCACCAGTGCAGAAGCCCAGCGCCGCCGGAACAGCAACGGAGCCTGGCCGCGCGGCGAGTGAATGAACTGCACGCAAGTACCGCTCCTGCGACCGGACCATGCTCACGCCGTCGGTCCGGCGTCTCCAAAGGGCGATGCCCTGTCCGTTTCCTGCCCGTCGTCACCTCACCAGGCCCGCCTCCCGGAGGGCCTGCCATCAGCGAGCGAGTCAGACGCCGTGGGTGCCCAGGTGCGTACGGAAGAACCAGCCGCTTCTACGTCGGCAACGGCACGCCATCAACAAGGCTGCGCGGCGGGTTCCGCGTGTGCGATGCCCCCTGCACGCGATGTGTCGTCCGTGCGGAGCCGGTCGGGTGCCCGAATCCGCTGGGGCACCCGACCGACGAGCCGCCGTTATGCCGCCTGCGGGTGCAGGAGGCGGGCGAGCAGGTCGTCCAGGGCGACCATGCCGGTGAGCCGTCCGGTGTCGTCGCGGACGACGGCGAGGGAGGCGCGGCGCTGGCGCAGCAGGTCGATGGCGTGGCTGATGGTGTCCTGTTCGGTCAGCTCTGGTACGGGGCGGGCCAGTTCACGGGCCGTGACCGACCGGCCACGCGCACGGGCGATGAGCGCGTCCCGGGCGTGCACGGAGCCGAGGACGAGGGCACCGTCGCGTACCAGCAGCCGGTTGCGGTCGTGCTCGGCCGCCGTGGCGAGGATGGTGTCCACGTCCACGTCCGCGCTCACGGAGGTGATCTGTCCAGCGGGGATCTGCAGGTCGCCGACCGGCAGCTGCGGCTCGGTGAGCGAGTTGGTGATCAGCTCGGAATCGTCCTTGCTGATCAGGCCGAGCCGCTCGGACTCCTCAACGAGGTGGGTGAGCTGCTCGCGGTTGTGGACCGAGGCCAGTTCATCGCGCGGGGTGACCCGGCACAGCCGTACCAGGGCGTTGCTCAAGTTGTTGAGCACCCAGATCAGCGGGCGCACGACCTTGACCACACCGCGGAACGGCGGAGAGAGCAGCATCGCGGAACGCTCGGGGTGGGCGATGGCCCAGGACTTGGGTGCCATTTCGCCGATCACCATGTGGAGGAACACTACGACGATCATGGCGACTGCGAAGGCGACGCCGTAGCTGACGGCGCTGGGCAGGCCCAGCTTGTGCAGCAGGGGGTCGAGTTCGTGGGAGATCGCGGGCTTGGAGACCGAGCCGAGGCCCAGTGTGCAGACGGTAATGCCGAGTTGGGCGCCGGCCAGCATCAGCGAGAGCTCGCGCATGCCGGCGAGCGCGGCCCTGGCGCCACGTTGGCCTTCGGCCGCGGCCTTCTCCATGCGGTGCCGCTTGGCGGCGACCAGCGCGAACTCGGCGGCGACGAAGAATCCGCTGCCGATCAGCAGCAGCACAGTGACGAAGAGCGCCATCGGGAAACTCATGCCTGCTCCTCCTCACGTTCCACCACAGCCACACGTTCCAGGCACACCCGCTCGGGCACGTGCCGGTCGAGGGTGCGTACCTCGATCACGGTGCTGCCGCCGTCGGGCAGCTCCACGGCGAGCCGGTCACCGATGGCTGGGAAGCGGCCGAGCCGGTCGACGATCAGGCCGGCCACGGTGTCGTAGTCCTCCTCCTCGGGCAGCTCGATGCCGGTGGCCTCGGCCACCTCGTCCAGGCGGCGTCCGGCGTCCACCAGCCAGCCGTCGCCCTCCGCGACGGCGACCTCGGTGACGGTGTCGGACTCATCCGCGATGTCACCGACCAGTTCCTCGGCGATGTCCTCGTAGGTGACGATGCCCGCCACACCGCCGTGCTCGTCCAGGACGACCGCGAACTCGTCGTCCCGCTCCCGCATCTGCTCCACGGCATCCGGCAGCGGAAGGGTGTCGGGTAGCAGCAGCGGCCGTCGGGCGACGGCACCGGCCGTGGTGCTCGTGAGGCGGTCGGAGGGCAGGTGCATCAGCTCGCTCACGCCGAGGACGCCGTTGACGTCGTCGGGGTGATCACCGAGCACGGGGTAGTTGGAGTGGCCGTGCTTGGCGATCAGGTCGACCGCTTCGGCGGCGGTGGCGTCCTTGCGGACGAAGACCGCGTCCGCGCGCGGCACCATCACCTCGTCCAGCGTCCGGTCGGAGAACTCCAGCGCGTGGTCCAGCAGGGCGGCGGTGTCCTTCGGCAGCGCGCCCTGCTCATGGGACTCGCCGATCAGGTGGCCCAGCTCCTCCAGCGAGGCGCCGTGGTGCAGTTCCTCCACCGGCTCGATGCCGACTCTGCGCAGCAGCTTGTTCGCCGCCCCGTCGAAGATGTGCACCAGGGGACCGACGACCTTCAGGTACGCCAGCGTGGAGGCGGCCAGCGACTTCGCCAGCCGCTCCGGCACGGCGATGGCGAGGTTCTTCGGGGCCAGCTCGCCGAGCACCATCTGCACGACCGTGGCCAGGACGAAGGCCAGCACGACCGAGATCCCGCTCACGGCCGCGTCGGGGATGCCGACGCCAGTCAAGGCGGGCTTGAGCAGTGCGGACACCGACGGCTCGGCGATGAACCCGACGACCAGTCCGGTCACGGTGATGCCGAGCTGGGCGCCCGACAGCATGAACGACAGCCGCTCCAGCACCTTCAGCGCGCGGGCGGCCTTCCGGTCCCCGGACTCGGCCTCACGGGCCAGGGCGAGGCGGTCGGCGGAGACGTAGGCGAACTCCTGGGCGACGAAGTAGCCAGTGCCGACGGTGAGCACGAACACGGCGAGCAGGCCCAGGAGGGCGTTCGCGGCACTCATCGAACACCATCCCGCCGTGTGCCGTGCTCAGGAAATCCCTGGCGGGATGGTCGGGGACTGTGCCCGGAGGGGTCCGTCGATCTGGCGGACAAGTCATGGCTCCTTATCTAGGTGTGCATACAGTCAACGATTCTGGCCAAATCCATGTTCCCCACCCGTGGACGTCTCACGGGATTGTCATCCCCGATGTACGTGCCCGAGCGCGACGATGTGGGCGCCTGGTCGAACACTTCGACCCGGCGCTGTTCCGCCAGCAGCCGCTCGGCCAGTGCGTAGGCGTCCGCCAGCCGGCCAGCCTTCGCCTCAGGCGTTCGAGCCGTTCGAGTCGTTCGAGCCGTTCAGCACGGGTACCCCAAGGTGCGAGTGGCGTCGCGCAGCGCCGGCGGCACGCGCCGAGCAGGAACACCCGGCGTATGCGGCGACCGCAGTACACAGTGGTCTCACCGGGCGTGGTTGGCCGGCACGCAGCCCGGCAGTCACACGGCAGTCGGCGCCGCCGGTCCGACCAGCTCGGACAGCACGTCCTCCATGGTCACGAACCCGATCACCTTGCCGCCCTCGCCGAGAACGGCGGCCAGGTGGCTTCCCTCGGCGCGCAGAGCGGTGAGGGTGTCGTCCAGCGGCGTGTCGATGCGGACCCGGGTGACCGGGTGCAGGGCACCGGCCGGGAAGGTGCGGTCACGATCAGTGACGCCGAGGGTGTCCTTGATGTGCAGGTAGCCCAGCAGGGTGCCGTCGGCGCCGGTGACCGGGAAGCGGGAGTAGCCCGCGTCGGCGGCCAGTCGTTCCAGCCGTGCCGGGGTGATCGAGGCGTCCACGGTCCGCATCTTCTGCGCAGGAACGAGGATCTCGCCCACGGGCCGGGTGCCCAGCTCCAGCGCGTCGCGCAGCCGTTCACCGTCGGCGGGCGAGAGCAGCCCCGCCTGGCTGGAGTCGACGACCATACGGGCGAGCTGATCGTCGGTGAAGACCGACTCCACCTCGTCCTTCGGTTCAACGCGCAGCAGCTTCAGCAGAACATTGGCGAAGGTGTTGATACCGAACACGAACGGCCGCAGGGCCCGGGTCAGGGCAACCAGCGGCGGACCCAGCAACAGGGCGCTGGGGACCGGGGCGGCAAGGGCGATGTTCTTCGGGACCATCTCGCCGATCAGCATGTGCAGATACGTCGCCACGGTCAGCGCGATGACGAACGCGACCGGATGCACCAGGCCGCGCGGGAGGTGAACCGCTTCGAAGCCGGGCTCCAGCAGGTGCGCGATGGCCGGTTCGGCGACCGCCCCGAGCACCAGCGAGGAGACGGTGATGCCGAGCTGGGCAGTGGCCATCATCGCGGAGAGGTGCTCCAGCGCCCACAGGGTCATCTTCGCCCGCTTGTTGCCCGCGTGGGCACGGGGTTCGATCTGGCTGCGGCGCACGGAGACGAGGGCGAACTCGGCGCCGACGAAGAACGCGTTGGTCAGCAGCGTCAGGGCACCGATGGCAAGCTGCAGGGCGGTCATCGGGCGCCCTCCACGAGCTGGGCCGGCCGTGCAATGGCCGGTTCGGTGATGCGGACCCGGTCGGCGCGATGATGGTCGACATCGAGGACATCCAACTGCCAGCCGTCCAGGTCGAGCACGTCCCCCTTGGCAGGGATGCGGGCCAGGCGGGTGGCGATCAGTCCGGCGACCGTCTCGTACGGGCCCTCCGGCGCGGTCAGTCCTATCCCGGCGAGTTCGTCGAGGCGTACGCCGCCGTCCGCCTCCCACACAGCGCGTCCGTCCTGCGTCGCAGGGGCGGGCAGCAGGTCAGGGGCCTCGACGGGGTCGTGCTCGTCGCGGACCTCGCCGACGACCTCCTCCACGATGTCCTCCACCGTGGCCACGCCCGCCGTACCGCCGTACTCGTCGATGACCACGGCCATCGTGCGGGTGGCCCGCAGCCGCTGAAGCAGCCGGTCGGCGGTCAGGCTGTCCGGCACCAGCAGGGGCTCGGTGGTCAGATCGATGACTGGCGTCACGGCCCGCTTCTCCGGCTCCAGGGCGAGGACGTCACGGATATGGACGGTGCCCACCACCTCGTCCAGGCTGTCGCGGTAGACGGGGAAACGGGACAGGCCGGTCGCGTGGGAGAGGTTCGCCGCGTCGGCGGCCGTCGCGTGCACTTCGAGGGCCTTCACGTCCACCCGCGGGGTCATTACGTTCTCCGCGGTCAGCTCGCTCAGATGCAGGGTGCGCACGAAGAGCTCGGCGGAGTCCGCCTCCAGCGCGCCCTCGGCAGCCGAGTGCCGGGCCAGCGCGCCCAGTTCCTCGGCGGTGCGCGCAGAGGCCAGCTCCTCGGCGGGCTCCAGGCCGAAGCGCCGTACGAACCGGTTAGCGGTGCTGTTCAAGTGGCGGATGAACGGGCCGAACGCGGCCGTGAAACCGCGCTGCGGGCCCGCCACGACCTTGGCAACAGCCAGTGGCCTGGAAATCGCCCAGTTCTTCGGCACCAGTTCACCGACGACCATCAGCACGACGGTGGAGACCACCACGCCCAGTACGGTCGCAACCGACGAGGCGGCGCCGCCCAGTCCGACTACCCGGAGCGGGCCGCGTAGCAGCGCCGCGACGGACGGCTCGGCCAGCATGCCGATCACCAGCGAGGTGACGGTGATGCCGAGCTGGGCTCCGGACAGCTGGAAGGTCAGCCGTCGTACGGCCTTCAGCGCCCCGTCTGCGCCGCGCTCGCCGGCCTCTGCGGCACGTTCCAGTTCACCGCGCTCGACGGTGGTCAAGGAGAACTCGGCCGCGACGAACACAGCGCAGGCCAGTGTGAGGAGGAGAGCAAGGAGGAGCAGCAGGACTTCGGTCACCGTGCCACCCCCGCTCCCTCGAAGGCCGCAAGTCGCGGACGGCGGGGAATGGCACGGCTGGTACTGGGAGGTTCACCCATTGGGAGACCGTCGCTCCTTCTCAAGACGCGTACGAAAAGCAGTGGGCGGAAGCAGAATGACCTGCTTCTACACCAACTGTAAAGGAGCCGCAAAGGACATCGATCGGTGCGTTGCTGGTGCTCGGCCCACGGTATGTGCCTACACCCGGAGCCCGTACTACGACAGCAGTATGCCCCGCCCTCCGGACGCGGGCCCCGACCGGCGCAAGTGCACGTTTTCGGCCTTTCCCGGCTCGCCCACGTGGACCGTGCCCTTCCCGGTCCTCAACAGCCCTATGCTTCTACTCGCTTGTAGAAGGCCCGCGCAGGGCCGGGCCTCACACACCCGGAGAGGACACGCATGGCTTCGCTCGACCTGGACAAGGTGCTCGACAAGGCGTGGGCGGACAAGAGTCTGCCCGAGATCCTGGCCGCCCCGGTGGGGGCGCTCAAGGGAGTCTCCGACCGTGACGGCGAGCTGCTTCAGGAGGCGTTCGGGGTCAAGACCGTAGCGGACCTGGCCGAGTTGAAGTACGTCCGCTGGGCGCAGGCCCTCGCCGCGCTGGGCGCGGCCAAGTAGCCGTCCCGCGCACAGCCGTGGTGCCGTGCGCCCGCCCCGGCGCGCGGTACCGCACCTGAACGACACACACGCACGTAGAAGGAGTGGACGCCACGATGGTGTTCAAACGACTGCTCGGATCGCTCGGCGTGGGCGGACCCAAGGTCGACACGGTTCTCGACCCGGGGGCTGCCCGCCCCGGCGGCGCGCTAACCGGTCAGGTCCATCTCAAGGGCGGGGACGCCGACTTCGACATCGAGCACATCACCCTGGAGTTCGTTGCCCGGGTCGAGGCCGAGCACGGTGAGGGCGAGAGCGAGGGCGTCGTCGCCTTCGAGCGGTTCACCATCGGCGGCGGCTTCCGGCTCGGCGCGGGACAGCAGCACAGCGTCCCGTTCACCGTGATGGTGCCCTGGGAGACGCCGATCACCGAGCTGTACGGGCAGGGCCTGGGCATCGCCCTCGGCGTGCGCACCGAACTGGCGGTCGCCGGCGCCAAGGACAACGGCGATCTGGACCAGCTGGCCATCGCGCCGCTACCGGCGCAGGAGGCGATCCTCGAAGCACTCGGCCAGTTGGGCTGCGGCTTCAAGTCCGCGGACTTGGAGTACGGGCGCATCGGCGGCACCGGCCAGCAACTGCCCTTCTACCAGGAGATCGAGCTGGCCCCGGCGCCGCAGTACGCGCAGCAGGTCAACGAGATCGAGGTGACCTTCCTCGCCAACCCGGGCGGCATGGAGGTCGTCCTGGAGGCCGACAAGCGTGGCGGCTTCTTCTCCTCCGGCCACGACGCAGTGACCCGCTTCTCCGTCGCCCACGACGGAGTCGAGCACCAGGACTGGAACAGCATCGTCGACGGCTGGATCCGGCAGCTGGTCGGGCACCGGGCCTCCCACGGCTCACACGCCGCGTACGGCCACGGCGACCCGCACGCGCACGGTCACGGCCATTACGGCCACGGCGATCACCACCACGGCGGCCACCGCTCCGGCCCCGGCATGGGCACGGCCGTCGCCGCGGGCGCGGCCGGTCTCGCGGTCGGTGTGGTCGGCGGCATGGTCGCGGCCGAAGTCGTCGACGAGGTAGGCGACTTCTTCGAGGGTGACGAGGAGGCAGAGGAAGGCTGACCGGTATCGGTCGCGAGCGGTAAAGGATGCGCAAGCGGGGGGCGGAGAGTCTCGACTCTCCGCCCCCCGCTGATAACTTCTACATTGACGTAGAAGATCGATGCCCGATCAGCTCGGTCTGAACTCCCCTCTGACACGTATGGAGCCCTCATGGCCCTGTGGGACCGCATCAAGGAGTCCGCATCGACGATGCAGACCCAGCTCGTAGCGAAGAAGAACGACCTCAAGAGCGGCGCCTTCCGCGACGCCAGCATGGCGATGTGCGCCCTGGTCGCCGCCGCCGACGGCACCATCGACCCCTCTGAGCGGCGGCGCGTGGCCCAGTTGATCGCCACCAACGAGGTGCTGCAGAACTTCGATGCCACCGATCTGCAGCGGCGCTTCGACGACAACCTCAACAAGCTCACCACCGACTTCGACTTCGGCAAGGTCAGCGTCCTGCAGGAGATCGCCAAGGCCAAGAAGAAACCGGCTGAGGCGCGTGCCGTCATCCAGATCGGCATCGTCATCGGCGGCGCCGACGGCGACTTCGACAAGACCGAGCAGGCCATCGTCCGCGAGGCGTGCTTCACGCTCGACCTGCCGCCGCACGAGTTCGATCTCTGATCACCTTACGACGCTTGTGCCGGGCGGACGCCGGTGACGCCGGCCCGGCACCCGTCGCCTTCATTGGAACCGGAACAATGACCCTGGACGTCGGGCAGTCCGGCAGGCGGAGCATGCTGCGACCCGTACGGCTCGTGGCGGTGCTAGCCAGTGGAGCGGCCTCCCGGTCAGCATCGTACTGTCGGCCTTGCCCCAGGACCCCGTTCAGCGCCGGCCGGCACGAGGACAGCAGCGCTGCGGACGAGCCGGTGACGCACGAGGCCCAGGCGGTCTTCCGGGCACTGGAGTACGCCGGATTTCCTACGGAGAACGCCGCCCTCCACACCCACCGCGACCAGGATCCGGACGGCTTTCTCGGGCGGCATGACGGCATATCGCAGGGGCAGGTGGCTGATCAGTGGGGCGTAGCGCAGGGCCTCCTCGGTCACGTCGTCCCATGGCGCTCGCCCTGCGCGGACGTGGGCGAGCCGGCCTGGGTCGGTGAGCGGCGCGGACGTGGCCGACCGGAGCCGGGCGGCCCAGGTCCGCGCGTTCTGCGCTCGGCGGCGCACCGTTCCTCGGGAACCTCGCCACCGGCATCGCCTGGATCAACCCGGCGTCTTCGTCGCCCTGGCCGTGCTGTGCGAGCTGGTCGCCATTCCCGCCGGGCATGTGGGCCGGTTCCGGGGTCGCCGACTGGACGGCGAGGGGCGCGGGCTCGCCTGGCAGGCATCCTGACCGGCTGGCTTGTGCTGGTCGTCTGTCTGCTCGCGGCCCTGGCGTTCGTGGGACTCGCCGCCGGACTGGCCGTGCTGGTGGACAACGCCTGACCGGTGCTCGTCTCCGGTCAGAGGGGCGTCGCGGCATGCAGGATGAGGAACATGGTCACCGCGGCGTTCGCGGACGACATCGCGGACACGGCCGTTCCCGCCGCCGCGCCCCACGCAGCCAAGCCCACCGACGTGAACACCGATGGCCAGCTGCGCACCAAGGGAGCCGGGCCGAGGAGTGCTGCCACCCGGCGCGGTACCGGTCCCGGGGCCGCGAGGCCCGCCAGCGTGGCCACCGGAGTGCCTCGGGACACCAAGGCAGCCTTGCCGATCGCGCGCGCCACTGTCCGGCGGCTGCCGACCGCTTGGGCCGCGTCCTCGTCCGCCCATCGCTCGATCGTGTACGACACGGCCGTGCGCAGTGGCCGCAGGAACGGGTTGGCCCGCGCGGCGAGTTGGACGGCGAGCAGGAAGCGCTGGTGCCGGGCGGCCAGGTGCGCCCGCTCGTGGGCGAACAGCGCCCGGCGCTCGGGAGGTTCGAGGCAGTCCAGCAGGGCCGTGGTCACCACCACCCGGTCCCGGCGGCCTCCCGGCAGTGCGTACGCGTACGGCACCTCGTCGGGAAGCACCGCCACCTGCGTGCCGGGCAGCCCTGCCAGCGCCCGGTGAGCCCGGCGGCGGACCCGGCCGTGGCGCCACAGTGTCCGGCCGCAGACCACGACCACCGCGCACAGCGCGGGGATCGCTGCCTTGCCCGCGACCTCGTCGTACGGGACCGCCTCGCGCACCTCAGGGTCCGACCAGCCGTCCGGCAGCGGGTTGCCGGGAAGCTGCGCGGTACCGACCACCATCACCAGCCCCAGGCACACCGTGCTGCACGTCGCCATCACCCCGGCCACCCCGGTAAGCAGCTGCGTCGCGGTCCGCGGATGTAGGTGCTGCTCGGCCAGGCGTGCGATCGGCCATGCCGTTAAGGGCAGTACCAGCGGCAGAAAGACGAACAACCCCATGAGGCTTCAGTCTTCCCCTTCGCTCCGGGACTGAGCCAGCAGTTCCCGCAGCAGCCGCTCGTCATCCGGCCCCAGGCCCGTGACGAAGCTCGCCAGCACCGCCTCCCGGTCGCTCTCGCCGTCCAACACCTTGCGCATCTTGTGCGCGGCCAGCCCGGCCTGGTCCGACGCCGGTGTCCACGCGAAGGAGCGGCCTGCCCGCTCCCGGGTGACCGCACCCTTGGCCAGCAGCCGGGTCAGGATCGTGATCACCGTCGTATAGGCGAGATCCCCGCCGAGCCGCTCCTGCACCCAGCCGGCCGTCGCCGGAGCGTCCGCCTCCCCGAGCGCCGCCAGCACCAGCGCCTCCAACTCTCCCTGTCCCCGCCGCCGGGGACGCTGCCGGTGATCCGCCACGCCCTGACTCCCCTCCGCCGCCATCCGTTTCCCGACCAGACATCGTATAGACGCCCGGGGCGCCTCCATGCCGCCCGAAGAGGCTCACCAGCCCACCGCCAAAGCATCTACAAAAGTGTAGAAGATAAGCTGCCCGGACGCGCCTACCCCGCAGGCAAGCACCGCCGAAAGGAGCACGGGAGACATGGGTGTCATCGCATGGCTGGTACTGGGACTTCTCGCCGGAGCGATCGCCAAGGCGATCCTGCCCGGACGTGACCCGGGCGGCTGCATCGGCACGACCGTCATCGGCGTCGCCGGAGCCTTCGTGGGCGGCTGGCTGTCGGGGGAATTCCTCGACCGGCCGGTGCAGCGGGAGTTCTTCGACGCCGCGACCTGGGGCTCGGCCATCGCCGGTGCGCTCGTACTACTGATCGCCTACCGCCTGCTGTTCGGTAACTCCCGGGACTGAACGGATGCTTCGCAGCGGCCACATTGGACCGCCCGCACGCGTGCCGCCCTTCCATATCTTCTACAGGAATGTAGATTGTTGGTCCGGGTCCGTGCCGCGGGCCGCGACCGCACATGCGAAGAAGGAGTACACCGTGGGAGTTTCACTGGCCAAGGGCGGCAACGTCTCGCTCAGCAAGGAGGCGCCGGGCCTGACCGCCGTCCTGGTCGGCCTGGGCTGGGACGTGCGCAGTACCACCGGCACCGACTTCGACCTCGACGCCTCCGCCCTGCTGCTCGACACCTCCGGCAAGGTGCTCTCCGACCAGCACTTCGTCTTCTACAACAACCTGAAGAGCCCGGACGGTTCGGTCGAGCACACCGGCGACAACCTCACCGGCGAGGGCGAGGGCGACGACGAGGTGGTCAAGGTGGACCTCGCCGCCGTGCCCGCCGAAATCGACCGGATCATCTTCCCGGTCTCCATCCACGACGCCGAGAACCGCGGCCAGAGCTTCGGCCAGGTCCGCAACGCCTTCATCCGGATCGTCAACCAGGCCGGCGGCGCCGAGATCGCCCGCTACGACCTGTCCGAGGACGCCTCGACCGAGACCGCGATGGTCTTCGGCGAGCTGTACCGCAATGGCGCGGAGTGGAAGTTCCGCGCGGTCGGCCAGGGCTACGCCTCCGGGCTGGCCGGGATCGCGTCCGACTTCGGCGTGGGTGTCTGACCTCGCACCAACCGCGCCGCCGGGCCGGCCGCTGAGGAACGGCCCGGCGGTCGCCTTCCGCAGGGCGGCTGCCCGCCATGCCGGCGCGCACCGCATTCCGTCCAGTCCAGTCGTCAGGAGAGCGAGACCACGTGACCGGCCCGCCCTGCCTGCACCCGGAGGACCGAGCGGACTTCCAAGCGGTGCTGCACCTCGCGCTGAGCACCCCGGACATCCGCAGCGCCCTTAACGCGGACCCCAACGACCAGGCCGCCACGCGCCTGCGTGCCACGGCGCTCCAGGCCGCCGACGAGATCATGACCGCGGCCCGGAACGAGTACCAGCAATACGTCACCATGCGTGCGGCTGCCCGGGGCGGCCCGCGCCGTCGCACCGCCGACGGCACCCTGCTGTCCGCCCTCATGGTCCTGACCCCGCCCGTGGCCGCCACGTCCGCCGCGGTCCTGCTCGTCCTGGGCTACATGCTCCAACTGGTCGATGTCCAGGGCACGCTGCCCGGCTCGCTCGTCACCGCCGGCTGGGTGCTCGCGCTCGTCGCGGCGGTCGGCGCGTGCATCGCCTTCGCCACGCTGCTGCACACCGAGATGCGCCGACGCGGCGGCCCACCGCACGCCGACCGGCTGGAGCAGGCACGCCTGAACTGGCAGCAGGCTCTGCTGGACCGCGGCATGCTGCCCCACCTGCGCCAGCACATCCGGCAGAATCCGCTGCGCCGCTCCTCGCCGCCCGAGCAGCCACCCCAGGGCGCCCCGCCTGCCGACCCCAACGGCGCCTCCTCGCACACCCACTAACCCGCACCGACCGGCGCCATTACATCCGCCGCCCGGACACCCGAAGGAGAAACACTCCTGATGTCGGTCAACTTGAGCAAGGGCCAGCAGATCAGCCTCAGCAAATCCGACGGCAGTGCCCTGACTGCCGTCCGCATGGGTCTGGGATGGCAGGCCGCACCCCGCAAGGGCTTTCTCGCCAAGCTCACCGGTCCGCGCGAGGTCGACCTGGACGCCTCCGCCGTGCTGTTCGCCTCGGGGAAGATCGCGGACGTCGTCTTCTTCCAGCACCTCGCCAGCGACGACGGCTCCGTCCGGCACACAGGCGACAACCTCAGGGCGGCGCCGGCGCCGGAGGCGACGACGAAAGCATCCTCGTCGACCTCGCCCGTGTGCCCGGCCACATCGACCAGATCGTCTTCACCGTCAACTCCTTCACCGGCCAGACCTTCACCGAAGTGCAGAACGCCTTCTGCCGCCTGGTCGACGAGACCACCGGAGCCGAACTGGCCCGCTACACCCTCACCGGCGGCGGCAATCACACCGCCCAGATCATGTCCAAGGTCCACCGCACGGGAGCCACCTGGCAGTTGAAGGCCACACCGGCCACCGGCCGCACCTTCCAGGACCTGCTGCCGTCCATCGCGCCCCATCTGTAGCCGCCGCCCCGCCCCGAGTACTACCCCGGTCGATCACCACTCCCCACACGCAGCGCCCGCTGCTGGATGCGCAGCTTGCCAGAGCCCGAGATCCCTCCGTCTCTCCCGAATCCCCCTTATGCTCGCGCCGTACCCGGCGTGGGCCAACCAGAAGGCAGAACCCGCATGTTCGGACTGAGCGAACTCGCGATCCTCCTCATCGTCGTCATACTTGTCCTCGGCGCCAAACGCCTCCCCGACCTCGCCCGCTCCGCAGGCAGGTCAGCCCGCATCCTCAAGGCCGAGGCCAAGGCGATGAAGGAGGAACAGGCCGCGCCCACGCAGCAGGCGGAACAGACGGCGCCCCGCGTCATCGAGGGCGAGACCATCACCCCAGGCATCAGCAACACGACCGACACCGTCCGGCACTCCGTACCTCACCCTCGGACGCCGGGCCCCGTGCAGTCATCGGGGCCGCAAGGCTGAAAAGCTGTGCCAGGGTCGGGAGACGACATCCGAGGGGCCCGCCAAGCGGCCCGAGCGGGGATCACGACCACTGGGCCGTCCGCATGATGGCCTGCCGCGTGGCCTACGCGACCGTCCGGGCGCCCGAAGTGCCAGTGGTCTGCATCGAGATGAGGAGCTCGCAAAGCTAGACCTGGCCCCACTCGGTGGCGGCTGGAGGTCCCTGGCTTCAGGCAGGGCCAGCACGGCGCATGAGACTCGAGGAGTCGGCCCCAGTCGTCCGCAGAGCGGGGAAGGACTGGAGCAGGGAACGGCGCGCGGACAGCCGTGGAGATCTTGGTGATACGGACACGGGTGCTCGCCGAGGCGCCGTCTCGTGTGTGGATAGCGGTCAGCGGCACACTCGGCGCCGCTACAGCACCTCACCTCGCACAGCAGCTGCATGCCCGCGACGATGGCAAGCACGGCGAGTTCTTCCTGGACATGAGGGAACTCCGCTACGAGGGCGAGATGCCGACGGACGTCCTTCGGGAACTGTTCGCGCTCGACGACGAGGTGCGTTTCCATCTCATCGGCGCTCCCGCCGAGATCCACGCGTGCTTCGCGGATGATCCGCGTTTCACACCGCACCCCGCCTGGAGCCGGCGTGGAAGATGTGGAGATGACTCCCAGCAGCGCCCAGGACCCCTCTCACTGAGCCCTGTTGTCTCTGTGCGGCCAGCACCGCAGTGTTCGGATCGGGCCGCAGGCGCGGTGAACTTAGCTCCGAACCTGCAGCCGATCGGCGTCAGGACTCCTGCACCAGAAGGGACGCACACCCAGCCGGTTGACGGTCCGTTGACGCGGACAACCCTGCCACGCCACGTCGTGGAGCGGCACCACACCGGCATGCTGCGGGCGCTCGAGCAATGGGGCTTCGAGCCGATCCCGTGCGACCTGCTGCACTACGCGCCGTTCAGCGGCTCGTTCCACTCTGCGACGCTCGATGTCCGGCGCAGCGGCACGCTCGAATCGCATTTCGACTGACCGGCTCACCGACGCGGACTGCGGGCTGTTCGGCTCGTATTGCCTGGCATCCGCCGAACGGAACGACACATGTACGCATCGCGGGACACGACCGAAGAGCTGGCACGGCAGGCCACCGAGCCGATCCCCTTCGCGTCTTTCATCGCCCGAGCAGTCAGCCGATGTCACTCCTGCTGCGGAACCACCGCCACCGGGCACTCGGAGTGGTGCAGCACCGTATGCCCCACCAAGCCGAGCTGCGGTCCGAGATGTCCGCGACGCCGATGGGCACCGATGACCAGGAGGTCGGCCGCCGACGACCGGGCCACCAACGCATGGCGTGCAGAGCCCTCGGCAAGCGCGCGGTGCACGACAACGCCGGGGTACTCCTCGACAACGCCGTCCAATGCCTCGTCGAGCAGAGCCGAGGCATGGTCCTCCTCGGCATGGGCGGGCTCCCCGGTCAGCAGCGGATGCGGCGCAGCCCTGTGCGCCGGACGACGCCAGGCCCGTACGGCCTCGACCTCGCACCCGCGCACCGCGGCCTCCCGGAAGGCATACCGGACCGCTGCCGGGGCGGTGGCACCGCCGACGCCCAGGACGATGCGGCCGTTGGCGGCTTGTCTGTTCTCCGCCCGGCCGCGTACGACGACGACCGGGCAGGGGGCCCGGGCGGCCAGGGAGAGACTGACCGAGCCGAGCAGGAGTTCCCTGATCGGGCCCCGGCCTCGTACCCCGGTCACGACAGCATCGGCGAGGCGCACCTCGCCCAGCAGCGCCGCCACGGGATCCTCCGGCACCACGCCGGTGCTGATCTCCAGCGTCGGCGCGCGCTGCCGGGCACGCTGAGCGGCTCGCGCCACGACGCTCTCGGCGATGTCGTGCTCAGTCACCACATCGGGAACAGCCCCGGGTGTGTCCGCAAGGGTCGCGCCCTCGTACCGCTCCCACAGCGAGGCGTGGACGATCCGCAGCGGGAGAACGTGGCGAACCGCCTCGTCCACGGCCCAGTCGACGGCGTGGAGGCTGGGCTCCGAGCCGTCGACACCCACGACCAAGGCCCGCACCATGGTTCCCACCGCCTTCAGCCCGCCGGGATGCCCCTCTCATTCTCCCTCCACTGGGCCGGCGCGGCTCATACAACCATCCAGCCGGGCGGCAGTCGGGAAGGGCCCAACCGGTGCGCGTACGTGGATGCCGCCGAGCACTCGGGGTACGTCCTCGCGCCCGGGCTCCTTCACCATCGAGTCTGCTATGCGTCTGCTCGCGAGGCCATGGCAGGCAACGGCAGTCAGCGGTCCAGGCTCGCCACGATCAAGACCCCACGACAGGCCGCCGCAATGGTCCGCACATCCGAAGGTTCGACCGCGTCGTGACGCATGATGACCCCGGCTGCCCTGTGACAGCCAGCCGACACACACGAGGGTGGAGGTCGCGGTGACGGAGCATCCGGTGATCGGATATCTCGTCTGGGCGGTTCTGTTCGGCGCCGTCTTCGCCTGGGAGGGCGTGGCCCTCGTTCGCACAAGTGACGGATTCCCCACCCTCAGTGATGCCCTGCGCGCGGTGATGCGCTACCCATCCGGACGATGGGCGCTGTTCGCGCTGTGGTTGTGGTTCGGCTGGCACACCTTCGTCCGCGGCTGGCACTTCCTCCTCCGGGACGCACCGTGACGGCTCTCCGCCCGACCGTAGGGCCCGTACCGTGCTCCCCCTCCCTCTGAACATCGGGCTCATGCTGACCGGCTACCTGCTGGTCATGGGGTACCTCGCCCTTGGCCTGCGGCTCCTTCGCCGACAGACGCCCGGCCCAGGCACGGCGGCCGGCAAGCCGGAACGCCGACTCGCGAAACAACTCGCCCCCGGCGCGCCGAGACCCGGCTGGCCCGGCCTGATCCGCCAGGTGCTCGGCACCGCCGCCGGCGGATACGTGCTGCTGATGACTGTGGTGATCGGGTACCACCACGGGGTGGCGGGCCTGGGCAGCCACTTTCTGACCAGCGCGCTCACCGGTTCCGCGCTCCTGGTGGGCATCGCCCTGCCGGTGTTCTTCACCGTCTCATGGCTCGTCGAGCGCCAACGGCGCAGGCGCGGTTCCGAGTGACGGACAGCCGCACCGGCGAAGAGCGTGTTTGCACTGTCCAGGTGCCCTCGGATGCAGTGCTGGCGTGCCATCGCCGACCCAGACCGGGCTGGGCGGCAGGATGCCAGCGGGGCGGATATCCGGTGGAGCTGTCGTCATCCCCGGATGCCCGCCCGTCCAGGTGCACCGGGCTTCCAGCGGTGCACCTTGAGCGGTGCTCCTGCCCCGTGTGTGCACGGCGGGAGCTGGCGGGGACATGAAGCTGAGTCGAACTCTGCCCTGGCCTGGCGAGGGGCGACCCGGCGTGGGTGTCCGAGTCGCAGCCTCAAATCGGGTGGGGCGCCGCTTCCCGAGATGGTGAGGATCCCGGTGCTCAAGTCGGAGTTCGGGTAGAGGGAGCTGGCGTCCTCGCGGCCGTCCGGAAGTCGCAGTCGGGATTTGTCGGCCTGCTGTACGGCCCGCCGGCCTGCCGTACCCGGTTCGGCACGGCGTGGGGCGAACTCGGGGCAGGGACGGACGAGCTGAGCGGGGATGCGGCGCAGGTGCCGGACAGCGTGGTCGCGGTGAGCGGCACCGCACGGGGCCGGGTCGGCGTTCCGCGTCGCCGTGCCCGGCATCCTGGTGACCAGCGCACGGCGGGAGAGGGACGCTCGTAAAACCACTCCAGCCCGCCTCCCCTGTACTCCGGTTCCGGGCTGTCCGAGGCGCGGAGCGGGGACGCACCTTCGCGACAGGCGCCTCAGGAGCGGTAACCGGCAGCTCAATCGACACGCCGGCGTGACCTTGGACGGCGGCGACCGCCTGGAGGCGATCCGTCTCGATGCGGACATGCCCCGTGGGCAACCGGGGCGCACCACTGGTCAACGAGGACGGTTACGTGCTCGGCAGGCATGCTCACCGAGGCGGCCGACGGGGACATGGGCGTCGCTATCCCGGTCGACATCGCGCGGAGCGCCACCCTGAACATCGTCCGCAACAGCTGATGCGGACGACCTCGGACTGGCTGCTCGCCGCGGACAGAGCCCCTTACCCGGCCCGCTTTTGGAAGCCGAGTGGTAAGGACAACTAACAAGGTGACTGCGTCGCTCTCAACGAGTGCCGTTTGTCGATGAGTTAGGACGTCAGGAGAGGGTCTGCGCTCTTCTTCCTGGCAGCGGGAAGGCCCAGAGGCTCCTTGACCTGAAGAGCGATTGAGCTCTTAGCGTGTCTTCAAGTTGATCATCTGACGACGGGAGAACGCGCTCGTGATCCTCGTGACCGGAGCAACCGGAAACATAGGAAGTGCACTGCTGAGGGAGTTGCACGCATGCGGTGCGGGGCCACTCAGAGGATTCACCCGCGACGCCGCACGGGCCGCGTTCCCCGAAGGGGTCGAGGCCGTTGAGGGTGACTTCGCGGAGCCGGAGTCATTGAAGCCCGCTCTGGAGGGGGTGCGCTCGCTGTTCCTGGTGTCGCGTCTGGGTTCGGATGCTGACATCCTCGAGGCCGCCCGGCTGGCGAGCGTGGAGCACGTGGTGCTGGTGTCGTCCATCACCGTCCAGACCCATCCGCACCTGGGCCCCGCCGACGAGAACCTGGCGGTGGAGCGGCTGCTCCAAGACAGTGGCATGGCATGGACGATCCTGCGGCCGACGCAGTTCGCCTCGAACGCCCTGATGTGGGCGGCGTCGATTCGCGACCGTGAGACGGTCCGTGCGCCGTATGCGGACACCGGGCTGCCCACGATCCACCCGCGGACATCGCTTCGGTGGCGCGGGGGGCGCTGACCGAGCCCGGCCACCGGGGGCGGACGTATGCCCTGACCGGTCCCGAGCCGGTCACCGCCCGGCAGCAGATCGAGGCCATCGCGGCAGCACTCGGGCGGGATGTGCCCTTCCTAGAGATCAGCCGGCAGGAGGCTCGCGCTCACATGGCCGTGGCCTTCGGGGACGAGGCCGTGGATGCGGTGCTCGACGTCACGGGCGGAGACGTGAATGACGAGCTGCTGGCGGTGCGCGACACGGTCTCACGGGTCACCGGCTCCCCGGCCAGACCGTTCCGGCAGTGGGCTGCGGAGAACGCTGACATCTTCCGCTGAGACACCCGGCCCGTCAGACCCGGTCCTCTGGTGGTTCTCGAGCTTGGGGTCAGAGTGTGGCTGCCTGTTCGGCTCGGACCCGCGTCTGCGCGAGTCGGTAGGAGGCCGTGCCCGACCCCGGCGCGGTGGTCTCGGCGGATCGCCGCGTACAGATCGGCCTTGGTTTTCGACAGACGCATCGGTGCCCCCAGAGGGAGAAGCACAGCCATCGTCCCACCACAAGGCCCCAAGCGCCTCTAGAACTCAGCGATATCGCTTTCGCGGGAACGGCGGTGCCATCCGCGCTCAACGACAAACGACATCCCGACTCCCCTGCAGAGCCAGCAAGGCGACCGCGCGACCGAATCCGCCAACTGCACTCAGGAATCGGCGACTACACGCGCGAGGACCCAGCGCTGTGCGGAGCCAACTGCACGAAGAGACGGTCTGGGCACAGAAACTTCCAGCCGGAGGACTTCGACGCTGATACCAGCGCGCTGGGCGACCTCGGCAGGGCCCGCGCCCAACGCCCGCCGCAGATGCCCGTCTCAGGGGCGGTAGTTCACGTGGCGGCCATTGCGCCGCGTCTCCACCAGCCTGCGAGCCACAGCTCCGTCGGATCCTGTCTCACCGCCGTCCGCGACACCCGGCATCCCAGCCAGCGAGCCGACGTCCGACTCCTCCCGCGCGAGGAGCCACAGCAGATGTAGCCGGGTCACGTCGGACAGCATCGCGACACGGACTTACGGTGGCTACCACGGGTATGGGAAGCGCCAACGGCCCTCGGTCCAGGGGGTTCTTGGCTGGCTTCCCAACAAGGGACCTCCATCACGTGGGCCGCAACGATTCCCTGTTCGTTCATTTGGTGGCGGACTGATCGTTTCTGCACCACATCTACTCACGGGTTGGCCGCAAAGAGTTGGCCCAAGGGACCCTGACTGTCCCCTGCCAGGGGCCCTACGGTCCCTGTGACCAGTCGGCGGCGCTCAACAACTCACTGTTCGCCCTTCCTTGATGAAGGAGTAGCTGTGGAACGTCGCAACTTCCTGCGTGGTGCCGTCTTCGGCACCTCGGCCGCCGTCTTCGGCGGCACCC
Organism: Streptomyces sp. NPDC051243; assembly: GCF_044455405.1. NCBI lineage: Bacteria > Bacillati > Actinomycetota > Actinomycetes > Kitasatosporales > Streptomycetaceae > Streptomyces > Streptomyces sp. NPDC051243. The sequence goes on from NZ_JBITES010000011.1 coordinate 219,004, forward strand.
TCATGCAGGGCGCCGCCTATGCGGCCCCGGCCCAGAACGGCACCAGCCCGTACGGCGGTCTGCTGGCCGCCGACGCCAACGGCATCCAGCTGCCGTCCGGCTTCACCAGCAGAGTCATCGCCCGTTCCAGCCAGACGGTCTCTGGCACCTCCTACACCTGGCACAACGCCCCGGACGGCGGCGCCTGCTTCGCCGACGGCACCGGCTGGATCTACGTCTCCAACTCCGAGATCAGCACCGGAGGCGGCGCGAGCGCCGTCAAGTTCAACTCCTCGGGATCCATCACGGGCGCCTACCGCATCCTGTCCAACACCCGCAACAACTGCGCGGGCGGCTCCACCCCGTGGAACACCTGGCTGTCCTGTGAGGAGGTCAGCCGCGGCTACGTCTACGAGACCGACCCGTGGGGCGTGAAGGCCGCCGTCCGCCGCAGCGCGATGGGCCAGTTCAAGCACGAGGCGGCCGCCGCCGACCCGGTGCGCAAGGTGATCTACCTGACCGAGGACGAGTCGGACGGCTGCTTCTACCGGTTCATCCCCGCCACCTGGGGCGACCTGTCCTCCGGCACGCTGCAGGTCCTCAAGGCCGGCACGGGCACCTCCGGTTCCTTCACCTGGGCGAATGTGCCCGACCCGGACGGCTCCCCCACCTCCACCCGCGACCAGGTCGCCGGGGCCAAGATCTTCAACGGCGGCGAAGGCTGCCACTACGCCAACGACACCGTCTGGTTCACCACCAAGGGCGACAACCGCGTCTGGCAGCTCAACCTGCTCAACAGCACCTACGAACTCGCCTACGACGACAGCCTGGTCACCAACGGCACCGCACCGCTGACCGGCGTCGACAACGTCACCGGCAGCTCCTCCGGCGACCTGTTCGTCGCCGAGGACGGCGGCAACATGGAGATCTGCATCATCACCCCCGACGACATCGTCGCCCCCTTCCTGCGCATCACCGGCCAGTCCAGCTCGGAGATCACCGGCCCGGCCTTCTCCCCCGACGGCAAGCGGCTCCACTTCTCCAGCCAGCGCGGTACCTCCGGCAGTTCCTCCGGCGGCATCACCTACGAGGTCACCGGCCCGTTCCGCACCACCGCTTGATCGCGATCTTGTGACGGTTGGGGCGGCGCAGCAAGTACCGCCGCCCCAACCGGCACCGGCCTGTCACCAGCGACGCCCCTTCTCGTCAGCCCGGGCCGCCATCCCCACCGAGTGGTGCTGAGCGTGGTCGCATCACAGGGCCGGAGCCTGGGATGGGTCAGGCTTCCAGGGCCCCCAGTTGGCGCAGCAGCCCGAGGTCGTCCCAGTTCCACCAGCTCTCGGCGATCTTGCCGCCCTCGCAGCGGAACGTCGCGTGGCCGGTCCCGGCGACGTCCCGGTTGGTGGATTCCAGCCCCTGGTAGGTGCCGGTGTGCCGGCCCTGGAAAGTGATCCGGCAGGTCACCAGGTCACCCTCGGCAATCATGCTCTCCAGCGTGAGCCGGGGGTTGAAGGCGTCCAGGATCTCGCCGTTCTCCCGCTTGGCCTGGGCGAGGTCCACGTCGTAGGAGGAGAGGGCGGGGTCGTGCTCCCGGTAGTTGCCAGTGCACAGTTCATCGGCGAGGTCGAGGTTCTTGGCATTGATGACCTCGTCGAAGAAGCGGCGGACAACGAGCTTGTTGAGCTGCTCGTCCCGTACGACGTCGAGGTCGGTGAAGGTGGGAGTCTCCTCGCAGGCGGCGACGAGTTCCTCGAAGATGCGGTTGGTCTCGGGAAGGTTGGAGTTCTTCATCGCCTCCTCGTACGACGGGAACTCCACGATCTCGACGACATGGGCGGAGTCCGCACGGTCCCGCCCGACGATCGAGTGCGTGGCGGTCCGCTTGCCCTGGGTCGCCTCAACCCAACTGTCCATCAGCCGGTTGAGTCGATCGACATTGCTGGTCTTGCAGTCGATGAGCTGGACGAAGGTCATGAACCCCTCCGGTGCGATAAGCGACGCATGTCAACCAGTAGGTCTATTTCAGGCTATACCTGACTATTCACCCTTGCCTCTTCCGTCGCTCCAGCGCGTCTCTTTGGTACGCCCGGCGTGGCCGGTGAGGATGTGGGGCGGCGATGGCAGGACGCCGTCTCGCTCGTCCGCCTATTCGCTGCCGCCCATGTGAAGCGGCGCTGCTCCCGCCGTTGCCAAAGCCCTCACGGCTGCGGTGGGAACTGCACCGACTCCTGGGAGTACTCACTGGCTCTGCCTGCCGCGAAGTGTGTGGCGCTGGACTATCCGGGAGATGTCGTGCGGGGTGATGATGCCTGCCAGGCGCTGCCCCTCGGTGACGAGGATGGGCAGGCCACGGCCCGGGGAGAGCTCTTCGAGCACCTCTTCCAGGAAGTCGTCCGGCGCGCAGGTGGTGCACTGTGACGACGGGATCGCCACGTCGCGTACGCGCAAGGTCTCCCGCTGTTGGGCGGGGATCCTCGCCAGCCGCGAGAGGTGGAGCAGGCCGCTTGGGCGTCCGTCGAAGTCGATCAGGGCCAGGGGGGAGTGGCGGGTTCGCACGGCCACGCCGTCGACGCAGCGTTGCACGGTCAGCCAGTCCTGGCAGGTCTCCACGGGACTAGACATGGCATCGGCCGCGCGTACGCCGCGCAGGGCCGGGACCAGCCGGGCGCGTTGGCGTTCGGCGCCAGCCACGATCATGATGAAGAAGCCGATGACCACGAGCCACAGACCGCTGAAGACACCGCGCAGGACGGCGATCCATCCCAGGCCGATCAGCAGGATCGGCAAGACCTGACCGCTGCGCGCGGCGGCTCGCTCGGCGCCGTCCTGGTCTCCGGTACGCCACCACATCAGTGCCTGCACCACCCAGCCTCCGTCGAGGGGCGCGGGCGGCAGCAGATTGAACACGGCCAGGACGAGGTTCACCCATCCCAGCCAGAGCAGGACGGCTGCGGGCACGTCCCAGCCGGACAACATGTCCACTCCGATGCCCGCCCCGAGCGCGCTCGCACCGACAACCAGGCTGGCGACCGGCCCGCTCACGGCTATCAGAAAGGCCGCGCAGGCCGCGCGCGGCCTGCCCCATTTCCGTCATCCCACCCAGGGCTCACAGCGTGATGCTCTGGACCTCGATACCCTTCCTAGAGCCATGATCGCGTGGGCAGCCTCGTGCGCCAGCAGGCTCACCAGGAGCAACAGGGCACCGGCCAGGCCGGCGACCGTGTAGACGACGTTCGACACCCGGGCGCGGACTTTTGCGAGTCCCGCCCAGGGCTGCATCCGCTTGGTCAACGAGCGTCACCGCCAACCGCTTTCTCGGGCGCCGGTTGCTGCCCTCGCCAAAACCACGCCTGGGTGGAGAGTTCCGGACGTAGGCCGCGCTGGGTGCGGGCGAGGACGATTCAGATCAGACTCAGACTCTCCACGATCCATCCACGCAGGAGATGGTCTGTTTCCCAACAGCATCACTCATGGGGGGACCATGAGCCAGAACATCACGCCGCCCCCCTGCCCGGCCACCCGCCGGCGCAGTCGTCAAGAAAGAACACCAACGCGACCATCATCGGTGCCGCTGCCGCCGTCATCGGCGGAAGCATCATCGCCAACAGCGGTAGCGACAGCAGCGACGCCGCGCCCGCGTCCACCATCACCACACCAGCCGTGGCCGAAGCCGCCGCCGAACGAGAGGGCGCGACACCAACCCCCACCCAGGACAGCGACTTCAAGGTCGGCGAAGAAGCGCGCAACGGGGGGAGCCACCGTCAAGATCTCCAAGGTGGTGGAGAGCGACACCATCATCCTGGCCGGGGCACAAAAGGCGGCAGGCTCCGACGCCAAGTACGTCACCTTGAAGACCACCGTGAGCAACGAGGGCGGAGCAGCATGGACCTCACCTGCTCACTCCCTATCGTCAACGCCCTCATCGACGACCAGGGCCGCCGCTTCGACACCATCGAAGACCTCTACGACGTCGCCGGAAACCGGAATACAACGCCCAACTGCAGCCCGGCTTCAAGGACGAGATGCTCTTCGTCTACCGCGTACCGAAAGACGCAAAGATCGCTCTGTGGGAGTTCGAGGAATACGACCTCGAATCCGAACCGAACCCCACCCTTGTCGCCTCACCCGAGAACCCCTGCGCACACAACGCGCCAAAGCCCCCGCTGGTCAGGTTCAGCAAGCGCTCCTCGAACTCTCACATCGACCAATCGTCATCCAGTGCATGCGGGGTGGAGATCACCACATCGGCCGGCGCCAGCAGGTCGGGCGCTGGAGCAGCGCTGCGCGGCGGTGCGGCTTGGCTAGCCGCGGTTCGAGTCATAGCCCCATCGAGCCCGGCCATCCTTGCCCATGAAGCATTTGGCGGGTCGTCCGTCCTCGGCGATACCGAGAGCGCCGACGGGGGAACAGGCGTATCCGAACTGGATACCTGTCTGGTCGCCTGTGCTACTCCCGCCACTGGTCCCGCTACTGCCGGAGCTGGCGCCTTGGCCGGGTCGCGCAGTGACGGTCACCTTCACCCTGACCGTCTTCGTCGCGGTGACCGTGGGCGCGGGTTTCGCCTTCGCCGTCGCGGTTGCCGTCACAGTGACGGTCGGGCCAGGGCTGGCCGCTGCGGGTTTCGCGTCGTCGGTATTGGTGGCGTCGCCGCTGGCTCCGGCGCCAATGCCGAGAAAGAACGCGAAGCCGAGCGCGGGCAGGACGTATCTCTTGCGCGCCCACCTCGGAGTCGGGTGCGGCGGCTGCTGCGGTCTGGGCGGCCACATGTACGGGTTGCTCATCTCGTCCCCCACGGGCGATTCCGGAGGGCATGACGGTACTGCCGGACAGGAAATGTGTCCGCTGTCTGAGGGGGTAGTGACCTTCCTGTGACGGCTGTCGGCCTCGTCCGGCCACTCGGCAGACTCCGGCCAGGAATGCCGTATGGCGCTCTCCGCCGCCTGCTCGATCGTGTGCCGCCACATGGCCCTCCTCGCGCATGCCATGTTGGGTGACGTCTCTCCGGCGGGCCTAGGGGACTTCGCAGCCGTGTGTCATGCTGTAGCGGCTTTTCAAAGGGGGAGGACGAGATGGCTGAGAAGCTTCTGACACACAAGCAAGCACTCGCCGCGGTCATCCAGGCGCTGGGTGGCACCTGGGACACGAACCGCGCCGTACTGGCCCTGCGCGTTGCCGGGTACGAGCCCGCGAGCGAGGAGGCCGCAGGGAAGGAAGCTCGCCACAACCTGCGCGAACTCGCCAAAGACGGCCTGATCGTGAGACCTGATCCGGACCAGGCCGTCTACCGGCCGGCCTGACTGCCAAGCCCGCCGTCCGCGGCGTACATGCCGCCTGTGAGGGCACCGGGTTCGGACGTGACGGTGTTCGGCGTCGGAGAAGCAGGTGCCAAAGATCAACCTGGAACGTCGAGTTCACCAGGCCGAAGCCGGTGAAGAGCGCGTTGGTATCGGCTACGAGGTCAGCTGATGCACTTGGTTGTCGTGTGTCACCTCGTACACGTCGATCCGCAGCAGTCGCCGCACATGCGCCGGGACGCGTTCGGCGGCTCTGACCGAGGAGGACGGCACAACCAGCGCGTACCGTATGTCTGGTTGGTCTTTGGTCATGCGGCGCAGGAGCTGCCCGTAGGCGATGTCGGCGTCGATGCCCTTCTCGCTGGTTCGCCCCTTGGCTTCGCAGATCAGGCGGTCGCTCCCGCGTACCGCTTCGAGGTCGGTCCAGCGATCTGTGACTGGGAGGGGCCGACGCTCGCTGCTGAGGCCGCGAGCTACTCACGAAGCTCATCGGACGTGGCTTCTCGCCATGCTCGGCGGACCTCCCTGACGGTGAAAGCACCTGCAGTTGCTGTCGCACCGAGTGGCAAGACCGGGAGGAGTGCCGCGATGCCCCATGAAACGAGACCTGTATCCACCGCTTCGTAACTGCCCCATGGTTTCTGTGCAGCCCGGATGGTCTCGCCCTTGTGGCCGTCGTACGTGACCTTCACGGTGTGCTTGATCGTAGTGTCCAGCTGGGGGCCGCTGCATACGGTGTGGCTTCCGCCGCGGCCTCCACCTTCAACGTGGCACTCAGTGAACCGAACCTCCACAGCGTTCCCCAGCAGGTCCAGCCGTGCGAGGCCGGTGATCACCGCCCACGCTGTCGCTGCGGCGCACAGCATGGTAAGCGTGCTGTAGCCGACGATCGCTAGTCCCCGCCTCTTTGTCATGTGCCTAGCATGCCGGTCCTGGGTCGGTCTCGGCCTCCGGCAGTCCAAGGCGAGCTGCGGCAAGGAAGTCTGGGCGCACGGCGGCGACTTTCACGGCACGGTTGCGGTCGCGGTGACGACCCGCGACGGTAGCCACGTGCTGGCGTTCAACTTCAACGGCGACTGGGCGGGCGACATCGACGCGGTCATCCACGGCGAGTTCTGCGGCATATGACCCTCACATGCCCTCTCGAGGGTCACATCCGCCGCTCCCGAAGCCCGGCTCCGTCACTGAGCGCGGAGACGCACGCTCGGGTCGGGCCTCACCCATCGGACGTCGGGCGGGGCGGCAGCGGAAGAATGACTTCCCTGCCCCGGCCCCCGGGTGAAGGCGGTCTGGCCGGCTGGTCGTCACCCAGCAACGCGGTCGGCAGGGGCCGCCGATGGTGTCGTCGTCCAGGAGGGCACCCACGTGGGAACCGATCACCCGGATGACCGGCACCAGTCCGGGTTCGCATCCTCCCGTTGCTTCCCGTCACTCCTGCACGGCATCCCACCACGGGTGCGGGGAAAGCCGCCGCGTGTCCGGTCGACTGGGCTCGAACACTTCGGTGCACCGGCCTTCGTGCCAGTGCTCTGTGTTCATGCGGTCTCCGCCCACGGTGACGGTGAACATCTCCGTGTCGTGGGAGAGCGCCGACAGGGGACCGGGCATGGTGCCGAGAACTCCCCATCTCTCGTAATAGAACGACCAGTCGCCCACCGCTCCGACCCGCAGCACGGACTTCGTGGTCCCGGCCCTGTAGCTGTCGGCGCCGAGTCTGTCGGCTTCCCGCATCGGCATGACCCGGGCGTGACGCGGCGCCGCACCATAGCGGGTGAGCACTTCGTCCGGGGTGATGCCCCGAGTGAAGGTGACGCACCACGTGCCGGCGCCGACCCAGTCACAGGAAGGCCCTGTCGAAGAATCTCGCATCCCTACTCCGATGAACCTAGTCGCCGCCGTTCCGCTGCCCATCCTGAGGACTCCGGCCGGGCTTCGAGCCCGCGGGCCGCTGCCGCGCCACGAAGATCGCCGCCACGACCGACATCATCAGGAAGAGCAGGGCGCCCGCGCCCGACATCACTGCCAGCACAGCTGCCCCGCCGCCCCCGACATCCTCTTCACGGGCGACTACCTGTGGATCGTCCGCCTCGTAACGGATTGTCAGTCGGGCGCCGACAGAACTCTTGCCGCCGCCGCTGCCTAGCGGCAGATCGGCCACCACGGTCCGCCCGTCCGCCTCGAACTTGACCTGGCATCGCCCCGCCATACACGCGCCGCTCGTATGCAACGTGGCATGAGCCCGCTCGCCGTCCTGGAGGGAGCGTAGGTGCTGGGCCGCCGGAAACATCACCAGCGCCGACAGCACGCCCAGTAGCAGCGCGAGCACCAGCGACATCAGTAGGGCCGTACGAGGCCCCACGCCACCTACGGCCGCGCTCTGCTGGTGCGTGCCGGTGGCACCTGCGTTCGATCTGCCGTCCAGGTCTCTCCCCATCCGTTTCAGTTCAAATCGAAGCGGTGTGCAACGTCCCACACAGGGACTGCACTTCGTATCCGTGATGTTGAACAGGGTAGACAGTGGGTCGAGTTGGCATCACGTGTTGATTCGGCACACCGGACACGGCCTGGCTGCCTGCTGTCGGCAATGAAGATCCGCGGAGAGGTTTTGGGCGCCGCCAGATGTCCGTGATCGCTCGTGACGACGAACCGTCCCCAGGTCGTCCGCGAGGTTGTGATCAGCGTCGCCGTGGTCCGCGGCTGCTCTCGGCGACCCGCAACCGCCGGGCGGAATTCGCCAACAGCGTCCGAGGAGTCCGATGGCTTCGTCAGTCTTGACTGGCCCCGCGCGTCAGCTGATTTGGCCCCACTCCTCGATCTCGGGACGGGGTTTGGACGGGGTATTTTGGCCCCACCGGACGGAGGGGTGAGGAGTCGATGGCGCTTGATCCAGCTCGCGTTGAGCGGATCTCCGCACTCGTCGCGGAGTGCAGGCCACTGCTCGACTCGGATGCGGGGATGGCCGCCGTGCAGCAGCAGCTGAGTGACCGCGGAGTGAGCGTGATGGACTCGATCATCGTGACGCGAGAGCTGCTCGGCGCGGAGCCGACTGCCCTGGGAAAGGCGAAAGGCATCGTGCTGTCCAGCCCGTCACGGGGTGTGGAACGGCAGCGTCATGAGGAGCTGGTGGATGCGCTGCTCGACGCGGTTGACCAGGTAGCCAACGGCGGGTGACCGGCCGACTTGTTGTGCGGTTTACCAGCCCCGAGGGACTGACCTTCCAGGTTCGCCACCTGAAGCAGTGACGGGTACGTGACCCGCGCGCCGTCGGCCCTCATTCGGCCTCTGTCAACTCGGGCTGTCAGCGGCTCTCAGGGTGACTGCGCCGGCGCCTCTATCTTGGGCAGGCGCCGACGCAGGGTGTCCGCGAACTCTTCCGCCCGCGCCAACTGGGTGCGCAGATCCGCCACTCGCTGCTGCGCTATCTCCTCGAAGCCCCGCACCCGCTCCAGGAGCTCCTCACACTCCCCGGCGGGCGTATCGTCGGCGTCGAGGCGGTCGGTGGCCTCCAGCAGGTCGCGCATCTCGTCCAGGGTGAAGCCGAGCGGCTTCATCCGGCGGATCACCATCAGGCGGGCAACGTCGGTCTCGGTGTAGAGGCGGAAGCCGCCCTGCGAGCGAGCCGACGGGACGACGAGGCCGGTCTCCTCGTAATGCCGGATGGTGCGCAGCGACAGCTCGGTCCGCGCAGCGACCTCGCCGATCTGCATGTGCTTGCCGTCCACGTCCCTGCCCTGGCCTCTTCTCGTCCCAGGCGGTGCCGCGCCCCAGCGACCCCGCGAGTCTCTACTCTAACGTTAGGGTAGAGTTGCTGATCGTGAGGGTCGGTTGACGGCTGCCCTCCGCCGTGTGCGGTACGGGCTGCAGCGCCCGGCCGCTGCCGTGTCGGGGCCGACGCCGCCCCCGGCGAACACCCCGAGCCCTGCAGGAGAGACGCGTGCGCGAGTCCGTGGTGCCCGGCGCCGCCGCCTGTCCGCCGTGATGCTTCGCCCCTGACAAGAGCCCCGGTGCAACCGTTGCGCCCTTCCGGCTCTACCCCCTCATCGCCTTACGGCCCGCTCAACGGGCCAACCGCGGGATGCAGTCCGGCCTCCCGCGCCTTCCTTCGCACGTCGCGGCCTGCCGCAGAGGCGTGCCCTAGCACGACAGGTACCCGCTTCCTTGTCTTCTTCCGCACCGTCCCCCTCCGCGCGGCTACGGACCTTGCATCCCGACTGGCTGAGTGACCCGAAGGTCTGGCGCACCGAGGTGCTGGCCGGCCTGGTGGTCGCACTCGCCCTGATCCCCGAGGCGATCTCTTTCTCGATCATCGCCGGGGTTGACCCGGCGGTCGGCCTGTTCGCCTCCTTCACCATGGCCGTCACCATCGCGATCATCGGCGGCCGCCCGGCCATGATCTCCGCCGCCACCGGGGCCGTCGCCCTGGTCATCGCCCCACTCAACCGCGAGCACGGCTTCGGCTACCTCGTCGCCGCCGTCATCCTCGCCGGCGTCTTCCAGATCGTCCTCGGCGCGCTCGGCGTGGCCAAGCTGATGCGGTTCGTGCCGCGCAGCGTGATGGTCGGCTTCGTCAACTCCCTCGCCATCCTCATCTTCATGGCACAGGTGCCCGAAATGACGGACGTGCCATGGGCCGTGTATCCGCTCATCGCCGCCGGGCTGGCGCTGATGGTGTTCTTCCCGAAGGTCACCACCGTGATCCCGGCGCCACTGGTGTCCATCGTCATCCTCACCGTCCTCACGGTCTCGGCCGGGATCGCCGTGCCCACCGTCGGCGACAAGGGCGACCTGCCGTCTGCGCTGCCGGTGCCGGGGCTGCCGGACGTGCCGATCACCCTGGACACCCTCACGACCGTCGCGCCGTACGCGCTCGCCATGGCGCTGGTGGGCCTGATGGAGTCGCTGATGACCGCCAAGCTCGTCGACGACATCACCGACACCCGCTCCTCCAAGACCCGCGAGTCCGTCGGCCAGGGCGTCGCCAACATCGTCACCGGCTTCTTCGGCGGCATGGGCGGCTGCGCCATGATCGGCCAGACGATGATCAACGTGCGCGTGTCCGGCGCCCGCACCCGGCTGTCGACGTTCGTGGCCGGCGCGTTCCTGATGGTGCTGTGCATCGTCTTCGGGCCCATCGTCTCCGACATCCCCATGGCTGCGCTCGTCGCGGTGATGGTCATGGTGTCCGTGGCCACCTTCGACTGGCACTCCATCGCCCCGAAGACCTTGAAGCGGATGCCCGCCGGGGAGATCACCGTCATGGTGATCACCGTCGCCTGCGTGGTCGCCACCCACAATCTCGCCATCGGAGTCGTCGTCGGCTCCATCACCGCGATGGTCGTCTTCGCCAAGCGCGTCGCCCACCTCGTCGAGGTCACCGCCGTCACCGACCCCGACGGCACCACGGTCGTCTACCGAGTCACCGGCGAGCTGTTCTTCGCCTCCTCCAACGACCTGGTCAGCCAGTTCAACTACGCCACCGACCCCGACAGGGTCGTCATCGACTTGTCCGCCGCCCACATCTGGGACGCCTCCTCCGTGGCCGCCCTGGACGCCATCGAGAGCAAGTACGCCCAGCGCGGCAAGACCGTCGAGATCATCCATCTGAACGGACCCAGCGCCCGCATCCACGACACGCTCAGCGGCGAACTCACCGGCAGCCACTGACCGGCGTACACGCAACCGAGGGCCGCGGAGACACCACTCTCCACGGCCCTCTGCCCTACCACGCCGGGTCCGCCGCGGCGCCGCATCCCGGAGCGCAAGCTCGTGGTCTACGCCCTGAAAAGGCGCTCCATGTGATACCGGAGCACCTACCCTTCAGCTGAGGCAACGCCATCCGTGCTTCGAGTACACCGCCAGACCCCGGTCAGGAGTAGCCCCGCCCGTCGCCCGGCCCTGCCGCCACAACACCCTCGGTGATACGGCGGTAGGCAGCGCGGGCGTGGACCAAGCGGGCCAGCGCCGTACCGACAAGAGCCGCAGCGAGCAGCCAAGCGAGCCAGAACGTATCGCGGTGCCCCGCCCAGGTGAGGGTGCCGGCGGGCGGGATGGCGAAACCGTTGAGGAACAGCCAGCACAGTACGGCCGTGCCGGGGGCCGCGGAGAAACGGGCACAGAGACCCAGCAGCGCGGCCAGGAGCGAAAGCCCGGCCAGCGCGAGCGAAGGCCGGTCCGTGCCGACGAGAGCGTTCAGGAGTGCCACCAGCAGCAACGCGCCGCCGAAGGCCCCGGCCCACACCAACGGCGTGGCGACGGGCTGAGGGACGGGCCTGGCCCCGGTACCGATGGACACCCACTCGATCATCTGACTCTTCCTTCCGGTCCTCCCCTACGCCGCTGCGAAACAACGCCAGAGATACCGGTGGCTGCGGCGTACTGACCCTGGGCACGGATTGTTTCACCGGGCCGTCCGTCGGGCTCCGTGAAGCGGTTTCGGGGTGCTCGCTAGGGTGGCATCGACGGCTTTCTAAAGAAACAGTCAAACGAGACAGCCAGACAGGAGGACAGCCGTGGGCGCTGCGCGTATGAGCAGTACACCGCTACCGGGGATCGGGGTGCGCTACGACCTGACCACGCGGGAGCAGCGTCCCTTGTCGGTGGTCGCCCACCGGGACGGGTCGCGGACGCTGAGCGCGTATCGCAAGGACGATCCGGACGCCTGCGCGTTGTCGGTGCGGCTGACGTCGGGTGAGGCGGCGGCGCTCATCGACGCGCTGATGCCCGCGCATCACAGCCCGAGTCTGCTGTCGACGACCGAGCTCGGACTGGTGGCCGAACGGGTCGAGCTGGCGGCGACCTCGCACTGGAACGGGCGGGTGCTGGGCGAGACACGGATGCGTACGGAGACCGGTGTGTCGATCGTGGCGGTGTTGCGCCGGGCGGAGGCGATCCCGTCTCCGGGCCCGGAGTTCCGGCTGGCCGGCGGGGACACACTGATCGTGATCGGCACCCGCGAGGGCGTGGAGGCTGCCGCCGTGATACTCGGGCGGGAGTGATCCGTGCACTCCTCCGCCATCTTTTTGATCGAGTTCGGTGCGATCATCCTCGGTCTTGGGCTGCTCGGCCGGTTCGCCGGACGCTTCCAGTTCTCACCGATACCGCTCTATCTGCTGGCCGGGCTGGCCTTCGGTCACGGCGGGCTGCTGCCGTTGGGCACCAGTGAGGAGTTCGTGGCGATCGGCGCCGAGATCGGTGTGATCCTGCTGCTGCTCATGCTCGGACTGGAGTACACGGCCAGCGACCTGGTCTCCAACCTCAAGACGCAGTACCCGGCCGGGCTGGTCGACGCCGCGCTCAACGCGCTGCCGGGCGCCGCGATGGCGCTGCTGCTGGGCTGGGGCCCGGTGGCTGCCGTGGTGCTGGCAGGCGTTACCTGGATCTCTTCCTCCGGCGTCATCGCCAAGGTGCTCGGTGATCTGGGGCGGCTGGGCAACCGGGAAACGCCCGTGATCCTGAGCATCCTGGTGCTGGAAGACCTGTCCATGGCGGTCTATCTGCCGATCATCACCGCCCTGCTGGCCGGGACCAGTCTCGCGGCCGGCAGCGCTACACTCGCGATCGCGCTCGGTGTGGCCGGGCTCGTGCTCGTGCTCGCTGTGCGCTACGGGCGGCACATCTCCCGGTTCGTCTCCAGCGACGACCCCGAGAAACTGCTCCTGGTGGTACTGGGCCTGACCTTGCTGGTGGCCGGCATCGCGCAGGAACTGCAGGTCTCGGCTGCGGTGGGCGCCTTCCTGGTGGGCATCGCCCTCTCCGGAGAGGTGGCCGAGGGCGCGCACAGCCTGCTCGCGCCGCTGCGGGACCTGTTCGCCGCGGTGTTCTTCGTCTTCTTCGGCCTGCACACCGATCCGTCCAGCATTCCGCCGGTGCTGGTGCCCGCGCTCGCGCTGGCCGTCATCACCGCGCTGACGAAGATCGCCACCGGGTACTGGGCGGCGAAGCGGGCCGGTGTCTCCGTCAAGGGCCGCTGGCGGGCGGGGGGCACGCTGGTCGCGCGCGGGGAGTTCTCCATCGTCATCGCCGGGCTCGCGGTCACTGCCGGGATCGAGCCCTCGCTGGGCCCGCTGGCCACGGCGTACGTGCTCATCCTGGTGATCCTCGGTCCGCTCACCGCTCGTTACACCGAGCCCGTGGCCCTGCGTCTGACCGCTCGGTGGGGCAAGCCCGCGCCGACGGCACCGGCGCCGCTCGCGGAGGCGCAGGAAGTGGTGGACGATCAGGGCGCGGTCGGCCGGTCATGAGCGAGGACGGCTGGGCCGCGCTGACAGAGCGGGACGCGGTCCTGCTGCTCGCCGCCCTGGCCGTCTACCTGGGCGGCGTCGTCGGCGTCGCCCGGAACCTGCCCCGGCTGCTACGGCGCAGTGCGGCATGGCGCCGGGATACGGAACTGCACCCCGTCTCCAGTGCCCTCACCCTCATCGGGCTGATCGTGTCGTGGCCGGTGAGCCTGCCGTACCTGGCCTGGCGCCCGTCCGTCAGGCGACGGGGCCATCCGAGCTGAGACGCGTACGGAACATCCCGGTCCCTGGTCAGGACGGGCCGATGCGCGCCGGGCCGCGGGCAGCAGCCGCTCAGCGGATTACGGACGGCATCCAGTCGAGACGGTCCCGCTCGACCCAGCCGACGATGCCGCTGGCCCGGTCGCGGACCCTCAGATATCCGTCACAGTTGCCCCCGCCGGCCGCCGCGTACGCGTCCGGCTCACGGCATCGCCCCTGGAAGAACAAAGGCCACACGGTGGCGAGCACCTCGCTGCGCTGGCTGGCGTCGCGGTGAATCGCAACCGTGCGGGCGCCACAGTGGTTCAGGACATCGCCCGCCTGGACCAGAGGTCCCGGCACCCTGGCGGCGGCCAGGACCGACAGTCGACGTGCGGGCCAGAACAGCAGCACAGGCGCTGCGAGCAGCACGGCGATCAGCGGAATAACCCCGGCACGCGGCCTGTCGAACAGCAGGTGGGCGATCAGGGCGGCGGCACCGAGCAGCACCGCCGGCACGCCGGCGACGACTCATGGCCGGGCGCGTTCCTCCCCTGCCTCCCGTTGTGTGGCCTGGCCGTTGTCACGAGTGTGCCAGCACCACGGCATACGTGACGGGAGCGCCGCCCGGTTCCTGGGACCTGCGTCGGAGCCCGGGCACCGGGGGATACAAGCCGGACCGTGTGGTCCCGGTCCGCTCCACCTCGGCCGGGGCGAGGCCGCCGGCGATTGTTGCGGTGGCGGGGCGGCGGGTGAGGCGGAGGGCGAGGGGCTCGGTCAAACCGAATGCCTCAGGGCCCGCCTTGTTCCTGCGTGAGGACGTGTTCCATCAGCCGGGCTGCCGTGATCGCTCCCACCGTCCGCGTTTCCTGGCCGTCGCTCTCGACCGCCGCCACCAGCGGCGTGTGGGTACGGATCATCAACGCGGCCACCTGCGCGATACCCGTATCGGGCCCCACTACGGTCGGCAGGGTGCGGTGGGGGAGCCACTGTGCGACGGTGAGTCCCTCCAGCTTCTCCGCAATCCGCTCCAACTCGGTGTCGTGCAGGGCGAGGGCCTGCGCGGTATCCTCCAGCGCGTAGTCCGGGAGCACGACTCGCAGCAGCTGCGATCCCGGCACGATCGCGTAGGGCCGCTGATCAGCGTCGAGGACCAGCAGGGCCGGAAGTCGCCGTTCCACGAACAAGCGGGCCGCCGTCACCGCGTCGTCGTCAGCCGAGACCGCCTGATACGGCTCAGCCAGGTCATGTGCTCGCATGCGCCCTCTCCTCTCCTGGGCCGGCACGAAGGGAGCAGAGCCGAGAACACGGCGGTACGGACAACAACTGCCGCATCACCAGGACTCACCCGGTACTCGGCGCCAACGCAGAGATCGTGTGGGGGCGTGCCTGATCACAGGGGTCTGGTCCCCAGTCGAGCAACCGGGCGCCGACGAGCGCGGTCTGCAGGGTGTAGCGGTGGCTCGGGTCGATGGGTCGGTGCCGGTCAGGGCGGCGTCACCGCTCGGTCGCGTCACCGCGGTCCCTGGCCGAGAGCCCCAGGGTGGGCTCAATCGCCGGACGTCTGCCCCCGGCGCGGCACTTGGGGCGACATCGCGGCCGCAGCCTCCGCCTTGGCGTCGCTCACCGCGGCGGCGGCCTGCTTCTCGGCCTCGTCAGCAGCCTTCGCGGCGTCGAGCGAAACCGTCGAGCCTGCACCGAGCTCTGGAACCCGGCTTTCGTGGGACGTGTCGTCGGCAGTGGCTGCATCGTCAGGTCGCGCAGGTGTGGGAGGACCCGCCGTCGACTGATCACCGAAGGCGCTGGTGACGGTCCGAACCGCCTCGGTCAGCTCCCCCGGAATCACCCAGAACGTGTTGTTGTCGCTGCTCGCCAAGTGCGGCAGCGTCTCGAGGTACTTGTAGGCCAGGACCTTCGGGTCGGCATTGTTGCGATGGACGGCTTGGAAGACGAGCTCCACCGCCTTTGCCTCACCGTCCGCCCGCAGGATCATGGCTTGCTGCGTGCCCTGTGCCTCCAGGATGTCCTTCTGCTTCGTGCCCTCCGCGGTAAGGATCTTTGCTTGCCGCTCCCCCTCGGCGTGCAGGATGGCCGCGCGCTTGTCACGCTCGGCCCGCATCTGCTTCTCCATCGCTTCCTTGATGGTGGCCGGTGGATCAATGGCCTTGATCTCGACGCGGTTGACCCGGATGCCCCACTTGCCGGTGGCATCGTCGAGGACGGCGCGGAGCCGGGAGTTGATCTCCTCACGCGAGGTGAGCGTCTCCTCCAGGTCCATGCTGCCGATGACGTTGCGCAGCGTGGTCACGGTGAGCTGATCGATCGCCTGCAGGTAGTCGGCGACCTCGTAGGCCGCCGCCCTCGGGTCAGTGATCTGGTAGTAGAGCACGGTGTCGATGTTCACCACGAGGTTGTCCTCGGTGATCACCGGCCTGGGATCGGAGGAGTACACCTGCTCGCGCACGTCGAGCTTGGTGTTGACGCGGTCCGCCACCGGCACGACGAAGTTCAGCCCGGGTTGCAGCGTCCGGCGATACCGGCCGAACCGCTCGATGTTGTAGCGGCGCGCCTGCGGGACGATCCGCACCGTGGAGGCCACGAGGAAGACGACGACGATGGCCGCCACAAGAATGGGGATGACGAGGGGATCCACAGTGCCTCCGTTGCTGTGTGTTCAGCCGTTCACGGAAGGAGTTCGCGGGGGTAGACGATGGCAGTGGCGCCTTCGATCTCCATGACATCCACCAACGCTCCCACCGGTATCACCAAGCTCTCGTCGAGGGCGCGGGCGGACCACTCCTCGCCGGAGAGTTTGATCAGGCCGTGGGTTGCGGTGACCTCCTGCATGACCTCGGCCCGCTTGCCGATCAGCGCGTCACTGCCCTCGCGGGCGAGGGGCTGCTGTGCTATGTGCCGTAGCGCGATGGGACGGACGAGGAAGAGACCCGCTGCCGCTGCTACCCCGAAGGCAACGAGCTGGCCGGCAACGCCGATGCCCACACCAGCGACCACGGCGGCCACCAACGCAGCGCCCGCCAGCAACCCGAAGACCAGTGTCAGGGTGAAGAACTCCGCGGCACCCAGCACTCCGGCGGCGAGCAGCCATACGAACCACGGCATCGAATCGCCCTCCTTACAGAGGCCCTCTCCAACAAGCTACCTTCGGTAACGCCGGGCGGAACAGACACGGGAGCCGTGGTTCTTGATTGTTGAAGCGTTTGCCCTGACCGGCGGGGGTAAATGCGGGCAGCTGAACGGCCGCGCCGGCGGTGCCAGGCTGCATCATGGCTCCTTCTCCCGCGCGAACGACGGATAGCATCCGTACCAGCGTCACACGCGGCCTTGCGGCGTCGCCATCGGGGCCAGCACCCATTTCCGCCGGTAGACGACACCCACTATCAGCTGGCACCTGGGCACCGACGATGAGTCCCTCCCGTTTCTCGCCCAGCCGCTCCAGTCACCGAGGGGGACCCCTGCCACACCCGGCCGACTGTGCGGCGATGCCTCCGTCGGTTGGGCGGGGCCTGGGGATGTGTCTGTGGATCACAGGGGTCTGGTTGGCCAGTCGAGCAGGCGGGCGCCGATGACCGCCGTCTGCAGGGTGTAGCGGTGTGCGGGGTCGGTGGGGTCGGTGCCCGTGAGGGTGTGGATGCGTTCCAGCCGGTAGGTCAGGGCCCGTACGCTCAGTGACAGTCGGCGGGCTGTTTCGGCAGCGATGCAGCCGGTGTCGAAGTAGGCGGTCAGGGTGTCGAGGAGTGGCTGGGCTCCGCCGCGGGCTTGTTCCAGGGGGCTGAGGGTGCTGCGTACGAGGTCCATGAGGGCCTGCCGGTCGCGGGCCAGGACGGGAAAGACCAGCAGGTCGGCGGCACGCAGCAGTGGGTCGTCGAAGCCCATGCGCTGGGCGACGTCGAGGGCGTTGAGGGCTTCTTCGTAGCTGTGTCCGATGCCGACGGCGCCGGGCCGGGGGCAGCCGATGGCGACCTGGCCGCCGTCGGTGGGCGGCGTGGGCCTGATTGCCGAAGTGGGTCAGGACGTCGCCCTGGTCGCCGGGGGCGATGCAGACCATCCGGCCGTCCTTGGTGGTGAACAGGATCCGGCGGTTCTCGAAGCGGCCGAAGAGGGCGTCCTGCACCTGGCGGGGGACGGGGTCGGTCTCGTCGTACTTGGCGGGGCCTTCGGCGACGGCCACGGCATGGGCGCGCGACAGGCGCAGCCCGAACCGTTCGGCGCGTGCGGCGAGGTGTCCGGGGTCGCCGCGTCCGTGGAGCAGGTCGTCGATGAACTCGCGTCGGGCTGCTTCCTCTTGCCGTATGACCAGGCGCTGCGCCCGCTCGTATCCGTCCGCGAAGGCGTCGACGGCCTGCTCGATGACGGACACGACACTGTCCGGCGCGGCTGCGGTGGGCCAGTCGGTTCGGCTGGCCGCGAGGTGCTCGCGCACCAGCACGCGCCATCCGTAGCCCGACGCCGCGGCCTTCGCGCCCAGTTTGCGGCGGGAGTTCAGTTCCTCCCGGGTGAGACGACGGCCGGTGGTGGAGGCGTCCGTCAGGATCTCGGTGTAGCCGTCGAGGAACTCCCCAAGTGTGTCGTGCACGGTCACTTCCCCCTCCTGCCAGTGCTGGTCGCGGGTCCTTGCTCGGCAGCGTCCGTGCCGACCGTGCCTGTGTCAGACGTGGGCGTGTGCGGATTCGGCCTGCTCCGCGTCAGCAGGTACCGCGGCTGGTGCCGCCGCGGTGGCGCGGCGGGTGAGGTGGCGGGCCAGCGGCTCGGTGAAGCGGGCGGTCAGCGGGCCGACGATGACGAGGATCAGGACGTAGGCAGTGGCCAGGGGACCGATGCGGGGCTCGACGCCGACGGCGAGTCCGGCGATGACGATCGAGAACTCTCCGCGGGCGACCAGGGTGCCACCGGCTCGCCAGCGGCCCGCGCCCTGGATTCCGGCGCGGCGTGCGGCGTACCAGCCGGTGGCGATCTTCGTGAGGGCGGTGGCGATGGCAAGGAGGAGGGCGGGGAGGAGGACGGGCGGGATGTCGGCGGGGTCGGTGGACAGACCGAAGAAGACGAAGAAGACGGCGGCGAACAGGTCCCGCAGTGGGGTGAGGAGGTTGCTTGCCCCTTCGGCGACTTCGCCGGACAGGGCGATGCCGACGAGGAAGGCGCCGACGGCTGCGGAGACCTGGAGGTGCTGGGCGATGCCGGCGACGAGGAGGGTCAGGCCGAGTACGACCAGCAGGAGCATTTCCGCGTTGTCGGAGGAGACCGCGCGGCTGATGAGCCGTCCGTGGCGCAGGGCGACGTAGAGGACAGCGCCGACGGTCCCCAAGGAGATCAGCAGGGTGACGGTGCCGCCGGCCAGGCTGACGCCGGCGAGCAGGGCGGTGAGGATCGGCAAGTAGAGGGCCATGGCGAGGTCCTCGATGACGAGGACGCCGAGGACGACGGGGGTTTCGCGGTTGCCGAGCCGGCGCAGGTCACCGAGGACCTTGGCGATGACGCCGGAGGAGGAGATCCAGGTGACGCCGGCCAGGGCGACGGCGGCCACCGGCCCCCAGCCCAGGATCAGTGCCGCGATGGCGCCGGGTATGGCGTTGAGGACGAAGTCGACTGCGCCGGAGGGGTATTGGGTCTTGAGGTTGGTGACGAGTTCGGAGGCGCTGTATTCCAGGCCGAGCAGGAGCAGCAGGAGGATGACACCGATCTCGGCGCCGGTGGCGGTGAACTCCTCGCTGGCGTTGAGCTGGAGGATGCCGCCGTGGCCGAAGGCAAGTCCGGCGAGGAGGTACAGGGGTATGGGTGAGAAGCCCACGCGCCCGGCGAGGCGGCCCAGCAGGCCCAGGGCGAGGATGATGACCCCGAGTTCGATGAGCATGGCGGTGGTGTTGTGCACGGGCGTCGGTCCTCCGGTTCGGTTCGGCGACGGCGTCTGTGCCTTCGTGGCGACGGGCGGCGAGCGGGCGCTGCCGGTGAGGCCGGCGATGCGGCCGGGTGTATGGGGGCAGGAGACAACCAGCATCCGGCCAATCCTGGCTGGAGCAGTGCCGCAGGTGGTCAGGCCCCTGCTCCATGAACCGGGCCGTCATCCGCTGGTCGGCGGCGGTGTGGATTCAGGCGGGGGGCACCTGGGGTGTGCGTCGGACCGGGAGGTCAGACGCCGGGAACGGCGCTGCCCGATTCGGGCACGCTGTCACGGGCCGTGTTGTCGATGCGCACGGTCCTCAAGGCCGGGACGGTCAGGCGGCAGGAGGACCCGGTAACGGGCAGATCAACGGTGTGGACAACCCAGCCCATGTCACGTCCCCCCTCGCAGCGAGATCCAGCTCCGCCGGAAAAGCAATCCCCCAGAGAAATGAGCAAACAGCCGCTCAAGAGAGCGCCACGGCTCGGTAAAGCAGTTTAGCGTACGACTAATTACGCATGGATGGCATATCAGTGCATATCTGTAGCAAAGCAGCTCGGATCGTGGCAGTTGATCGAACGAGTGTCCGCTCAGTGCTGCTCGTGCAAGGAGTTACTCGGTCCGCGCGGACGCGGCGGGCTCCGGCTCGGGGGCGCCGTGTTCGCCGAGCCAGCGGGCGAGTTTGCCGCGTCGGCCGACAGCCCGCAGCCGACGCTCCGTGGCTTCCCGGGTGTTGGGGGTGGTGACGAGCAGGAGCTCGTCACCGGCACGCAGCACGGTGTCACGGTCGGGGACGAGGGTGGTGCCGTCGCGGACGATCAGGGTGACGACGGTCGGGGGCGGCAGCCGCAGTTCGAATACGGCCACCCCGTGCAGCCGGGAGCCCGGCGGAATGGTGACGGTGAGCAGGTCGGCGTCCAGGACGTCGAGGGGGGCGGTCTCGACCTGGACATCGCGTAGCGCGCCGGGGCGGGTCAGGCCCAGGCGTCGGGCGACGGCGGGCAGGGTGGGGCCCTGGATGAGGGTGAACAGGACCACGAGGACGAACACGATGTTGAGTACGTCGCGGGCGCCGGTCACCCCGGCGACGATGGGGAAGGTGGCGAGCACGATGGGGACCGCGCCGCGCAGTCCGGCCCAGGAGATGAACGCCTGCTCACGCCAGGGGATGCGGAACGGCAGCAGGCAGGCCAGGACGGAGACGGGGCGGGCGGCCAACAGCAGGACCAGGCCGACGACGAGGGCCGGGAGGATCGCGGAGGGCAACTCGCTGGGGTTGACTAGCAGGCCGAGCATGACGAACAGGCCGATCTGGGCCAGCCAGCCGGCGCCTTCGGCGAATGAACGGGTGGCGGCGCGGTGGGGCAGCTTGGCGTTGCCCAGCACCAGGCCGGACAGGTAGGCGGCGATGATGCCGCTGGCGTTCACCGCGCCCGCGGCGGCGAAGGCGACGATGCCGAAACCAACCGTGGCCAGTGGGTACAGGCCGGTGGCGGGCAGCGCGATGTGCCGCAGCGCCGCGGCGCCCAGTCGGCCGATCAGCACGCCGAGAGTGCCGCCGACCGCGAGTTGGTAGAGCAGGTTGCCCAGGAGGGGAGCGGGCCCGGGCAGGTCGGCGGTGGCGGTGGAGAAGACCAGAACCAGGATGATGGTCGGGGCGTCGTTGAAGCCGGACTCGGCCTCCAGCAGCCCGGTCACCTTCTGCGGCAGCGGCAGCGAGCGCAGGACGGCGAAGACGGCGGCGGCGTCGGTGGAGGAGACGATCGCACCGAGCAGTAGGGCCAGGTGCCACTCGATGCCCAGCAGCCAGTGCGCGCCGGCGGCGGTCGCCACGACGGAGACGGCCACGCCTGCCGTGGCGAGCACCCCGGCCGGGGCCAGGAGGCGTCGGACGTCGCTCCACTGGGTGGTCAGGCCGCCTTCGACGAGGATGACGGCCAGGGCGGCGGTGCCCAGTGCCTGGGCCAGCTGGGCGTCGTCGAACTCCAGGCCGAGCCCGTCCTCGCCGGCGATGACGCCGACCGCGAGGAACAGCAGCAGGCTGGGCAGGCCGACGCGGTGGGCGGCACGGGCGGCGGCGATGCTGGCCAGCAGTACGGCACCGCCGATCAGCAGCGTCAAGTACAGCTCGGACAGGGTCATCGACAGGGCCTCGTGCCATCCGCAGCCGCCTGACGGTCGCCGAGGTCAGGACCGGGGCGGAGGGATGCGGTGTCTGCGCGCGTCACGCTCGGGGTCGAACAGTTCCCCGGCCATACCGGCCAGGACCAGGCCGGTGGCGATGAGCAGCCCGTGGGCCAGGGCGATGCCGGTTCCCAGGACGGCCATGGCGACGGCGAGCAGCAGCCAGGCCCGGGCGTGCCGGTACTCACGCGGTCGGCAGGGGCGGCCGACCCCAAGAGCGCGGGCGAGCCGGGGATCCTCGTGGTCGAGGAGAGCCTCGATCTCACGGAGACGCCTGTCATCGGATCCGGGCATGATGCCCACCTCCGGGCACGGGACTGCCGACACGCGTCGCAGTCGGCGGTGCGGGCCATCTGCTCTCCTTGCGAGGTCGGGGCATCACGATCACACCAGAGCCAACAAGTGCAGCCGCACATACGTGACCGACACGGCGACGGTGACGGTGACGATCAGTCCGTAGCGAGTGACGTGCCAGAACGAGATCCGACGGCCAAAGCGGTCGGCGACACCGAGGACGACGATGCCGGTCGGCGGAGGCGCCGATCCCTGTGGCGTTGCCGCACGGAACCGCGCCGAGCGCGAGCGCCCACCGCGGCACGTGGCACCGGAGGGCACGCTGTGGGTGGTCGCCGCCGACCATGCCGTAACGCCCACGGCCACCCCTCCCCCACGCCAGGACGGCCTGTTCCGGCCGTGCTGACGCCCGCCATACGGCGCACCCACCCAGCCGCCATACGGCGCAACCGCAGCACCAGCAGGACCGGGCCGGAAACCGCCTCGGTGTGACCGGTTGGCTGGGACGCTGCGTACATCGGTGCCGGGCTCCTCTCGTGATCCGACAGACCTGCGGCTTTTCCCGCCCAGCCAAGAGGAGCCGCACCTCACCTCTCTGCCCGTGGAAGCCGCGACGCAGGTCAACACACCCATGGTCGAAGCTGGGCTCGCATCTGCCGACGCCGCAAGCCGTCGCCTCGCACGACGGTCACTGGGCCGACAGGGGGATTGGCTCCACCCTCACTCGCCACCGGCGGCGCCCGCCATCGAGTCCGGCACCCAATTGCGGGCGGACCAGACATGTAGAGGTGAGGCGAAATGGGTGCCGGACCCGATGGACGCCTGCCCCACCCGGCGCACACCCTGGAGCTGAGCGCTCGGGGAGCAAGCAGCCTTCAGTAACCGGCCGACCCACCGTCCACTGCTGGGGAGGCGATAGTGGAAGCAAGGACCAGCTTGAGGAGGCAGTACCCGGTGCCCTTGTTCTGGAGGATCTTCCTGCTCAACGCCGTGGTACTGGTGGCCGCCACGGCGCTGCTGCTGGGCCCGGTCACCGTGTCGAACCCCGTCCTGCTCACCGAGGCCGCGGTCCTCACCGTCGGACTGGCCGCGATGCTGATCGCCAACGCGCTCCTGCTGCGCATCGGCCTGGCTCCGCTGCAACGTCTCGCCCGCGCCATGACCACCACCGACCTGCTGCGCCCCGGCTCCCGCCCGGACGTCGGCGGTCACGGAGAGGTCGCCGAACTGATCGCCACGTTCAACACCATGCTCGACCGGCTGGAAGCCGAACGCGCCACCAGCGCCGCCCGCGCCCTGACCGCACAGGAAGCCGAACGCCACCGCATCGCCCAGGAACTCCACGACGAGATCGGCCAGACCCTCACCGCCGTCCTGCTCGACCTCAAACGCGTCGCCGGCCAAGTACCCGACCCGATACGCGAGCAACTGCACCAAGTCCAGGAGACAACCCGCGCCAGCCTCGACGAGATCCGCCGCATCGCCCGCCGCCTGCGCCCCGGCGTTCTCGAAGAGCTCGGCCTGACCAGCGCGCTGAAATCCCTCGTAGCCGAGTTCACCCGCCCCTCCCTGTCGGTACGCCACCACATCGCGCCCGACCTGCCGCCCCTGGGCGAGAACGCCGAACTCGTCCTCTACCGCGTCGCCCAGGAAAGCCTGACCAACACCGCCCGCCACGCCGACGCCACCCGCGTCCACCTCACCCTGGAGCGGACACCGGACGGCGTAGAACTGCGCGTACGCGACAACGGCCGAGGAAGCAAGGGGTCCACCGAAGGGGCAGGCATCCGCGGCATGCGCGAACGCGCCCTGCTCATCGGCGCCGACCTCACTCTCGGCCCCGCCCCCGACGGCGGCACCGAGGTACGCCTGACCGTCCCAACCCCCCACCGGAGTCAGTGACCATGACCGAGGCGACGCCCACCCGCATCCTGCTGGCCGACGACCACCACCTGGTCCGCCGCGGAGTCCGCCTCATCCTCGACAGCGAACCCGACCTCACCGTGGTGGCCGAAGCAGGCGACGGCGCCGAAGCCATCGAGGCCGCCCGCACCCACCACCCCGACCTGGCCATCCTCGACATCGCTATGCCCCGCATGACCGGCCTACAAGCCGCCCGCGAACTCTCCCGGACCCAGCCGGAGCTGCACATCCTCATCCTGACGATGTACGACAACGAGCAGTACTTCTTCGAAGCCCTGGCCGCCGGAGCCTCCGGATACGTCCTGAAATCCGTCGCCGACCGCGACCTCGTCGAAGCCTGCCGCGCCACCATGCGCGGCGAGCCCTTCCTCTATCCCGGCGCCGTCAACGCCCTCGTCCGCAACTACCTCGACCGCGTCCGCGAAGGCCAGTCCCCGCCCGCCAAAGCCATCACCGACCGCGAAGAGGAAATCCTCAAACTCGTCGCCGAAGGCCACACCTCCCAGGAGATCGCCGACATCCTCGTCATCAGTCCCAAGACCGTCGAACGCCACCGCGCCAACCTGCTGCAGAAGCTCGGCCTGAAGGACCGCCTGGGGCTCACCCGCTACGCCATCCGCGTCGGACTGATCGAACCCTGACAAGCCTCGCTGGCGTTTTCGGGCTCGGGCTGCTGTTAAGGATCTTGGCAGGAGGGGCAGGGTATCCCTGCGTCACCGCTGCTGTGTCGCCGACCTGGGCCGATTCCGGGGCGTCACGCCTGCAATTACAAGGTCGCCCGGAACCGGCCCCTGACGCGAGGCCAGAAGCTGTCCAACACAGCACTGGTGGCCGTCCGGGAACCCGTCGAGCACGGCTTTGCCCACCTCAAGAACTGGCGCGTCCTCGGCAAGGTGCGCACCGACCCCGCCTGGGCGACCGCCCCGGTCAGGGCCTTGCTGGTCCTCGCGACCGCGAAGTCGCCCGATGACCGACGATCTTCACCAAAGTCACCTGCCAGCGACCAGCACGAGCATCCCGATCCACGCGCACACCAGCCCTGTGACCAGCAACTTCAGCTTGCACACCTCCCAACGAGCGGCCTCTCCCCAGCCGCATCAAGAATGGGGGCATGGTGGGTCTGGTTCGTCACTCGCCGCTGATGCGGACGCTGGTCTGGGTCGTGGCGGTGCTGAGCCTGTCCGTACTGGCCGCCGCTGCCCTCGTGCGGAGCACCGCGCTCAACCCCGGCTTCTACGGCCGGGTGCTCGACGAGGAGCGGGCGTACCAGAGGTTCTACGACGAGGTGCTGGTCGATCCGCACAGTGCGCCGGTCGTCCGCGACCTGCTGGGCCGGCTGCCGGTCCCGGAGTCCACGGTCACCTCGAACCTCAAGGTCGTGATTCCCCCGGAGACCCTGCGGTCCATGGGTGACCGGCAGATCGCCGAGGTGACCGGCTACTTGAAGGGCGACAGCGACAGGCTGCGTCTGACGGTCGATCTCCGGCCGCTACTGGCCAACATCGAACGGCTGGCTCATGTGTACTTCGGTGATGCCGTCGCCTCGCTCCAGCAACGGCCCGATCCTGATTTCCAGGCATTTGTGGACCATCTGTCGGCAACGGCGGCGCAGTTGGCGGCAGGCGGCCCCCCGGCGGAGGCTCTGCCGTCGCTGGCGCTCTCCCCCCGCCAGGCGGCCGCGGCCACGACCGCGCTGTTGCGGCTGGTGCCGGAGGCGGAACGCCCCGGACTCAGACCCGAGGTCGAGGTCGCTCTGGACAGTGGGGACGTGGCCACGGCACTGGCCGCCGTCGTGCCGGTCGCCGTATCGGACGGCGCACAGGCAGCCGCAGCCGAGTTGCTGCGGGACGCGGGGGGTTCCACCTGGGTGATCAGCACCGACCTCGGTTCATCGAGGGACGTACCGACGCAGGCGCACCAGGCGCGGGCCGTCACCCGTTTGTTCCAGGAGGCGGTGGAGCCGGCAGCCGCCGTGCTCGGTGTCGCCGCCCTGGTCCTGCTGTGGTTCTCCACCCCGCCGCCCACCGCGCGCCGGCTGATGCCGCTGGGCTGGGCCCTGGCCGCTGCCGCCGCACTGACGGCTCTGTCGGTGTTCCTCGTGCGCACCGTGGTGGGGGACTCCCCTTTCCGCCCACCCCCCTCCTGGCCCCCGACAGCGGCACGTCTCATCGAGGACATCCAGGCCACCGCTGTCGACCGGCTGCTGAACACCGGCATCGTCGTCGCGGTGATCCTGATGACCGCGGGAGCGTTGCTGGTCACCGTCGGCTGGGCCTGGCAGACCAGGCCGGCCCTCCGGCTCCCCGCCGGACCGCGGCACGGCCTGGCCCTGACCGCCGGCGTGTCGGTGTGCGCGCTCGTCGGGACGGTCCTGGCGCCGGTGGCGATGACCGGCCCCGCTCCCCGCGTCTGTCAGGGAAGTTCCCGCCTGTGCGACGCCCGCTACGACGAGATCGCCCATCTCGCGGCGCACAACGCGATGGCCACGACGGCGGACCGGTTCATCGGGCCCCTCCAGGATCCCGACATCGTCGGCCAGTTGAACGCCGGAGTGCGTGCCCTGCTCATCGACACCCACCGATGGGAGCGTCCCGAGGAGGTCGCCGACCGCCTGGCCACCTCCGAGTTCTCCCTCGAGCTGCGCCAACAGCTCACCCGGGTCCTGGCACGGGTGAACCCGCCCCGCCCGGGGCCCTGGCTGTGCCACTCGGTCTGCGGCGCGGGCGCCCTTGAGCTGGAGTCCACGCTGCGGCAGATCGGGGACTGGCTGCGCACGCACACCACGGAGGTCGTCACCCTGATCGTGCAGGACGGCATCAGCCCCCGGCAGACCAGGAGCGCCTTCGCACGGGCAGGACTGGCTGACCTCTTGTACGAGCCCGACCCTGACCCGAACCGCCCGTGGCCGACGATGGAAGACATGATCGACAGCGGTCGGCGCCTGGTCGTCTTCGCGGAGAAGGCAGACGGTCCCCCGCCGTGGTACCGCAACTTCTACCGCTACGGCATGGAGACGCCATACGCCTTCCGCAGCCCCGAGGAGATGACCTGCGCGCCGAACCGGGGCGACACCGGCAAACGGCTCTTCCTGCTCAACCACTTCGTCACAGCCGACGGTGGCAGACGACTCGACGCCGCAGCGGTCAACTCCCGTCGGCAGGTGCTGGATCGGGCGCATGCCTGTGAGCGGCAACGCGGCAGACCGGTCAATTTCGTCGCGGTGGACTACGCGACGCTCGGCGACGCACGGGGCGCCGTAGACGCCCTCAACACCGAGCGGCTCCAGAGCAACGCCAACGGCTCGCCGAGGAGCGGCATGTAGGGTTTGCAGCGGTGTGCCGGGAAGTCTGGTCGGCGATTTGGGGACGGGTCTTTTCGCCGATCGGGGGTCTGGTTCATGGTGCTCGTCGTGGTCTTCGGGGTGGCGCTGCTGATCGCGGTGCTGCTGTCAGGCGTCGCCGCCCGCACGGTGCTGTCGACGTCACTGCTCTTCCTGGTCGGTGGTGCGCTCGTCAACGACGGGTTCCTCGATCTGATCCACATCACCCCGGACAGCGAGATCGTGTCGGTGACCGCCGATCTGGCGCTGTTCGCGGTGCTCTTCACCGACGGCATGCACGTCTCCTTCCCGAAGCTACGGGAGTACTGGCGCAACCCGGCCCGCGCGCTCGGGCTCGGCATGCCGCTCGCGTTCGTCGGCAGGGCCCTGGTCACGCACTTCCTGGTGGGGCTGACTGGACGACGTCGTTCGTGGTCGGCGTTATACTGGCCCCCACCGACCCCGTGGTCGCCACCGCGATCGTCGGGCGTAAGGAAGTCCCGGCGAAGCTGCGGCAGTTGCTGAACGTGGAGAGCGGGCATCAACGACGGGCTCGCCCTGCCGGTGGTGCTCATCCTGATCGCCGTTGCCGGGCCGACCTCCGGGCACGCCGAGGCCGACTTCGTGAAGCGGAAACGCCGCCGCCGAACAGGTACAGCAACAGCACGACGTCTACGGAGAACGCCTAGACTGCGCTTTCCAATGGCCGCCGCAGGGGCCGCCCATTGAGCACCGGCGTGTGACACCGCCCGGTCCGGCCTGACCGAACGAGCCCGCACCGCATGGCACACACCAGATCACGGCATCTGGGAAGTACGCACCCCCGGAGGCCCGTTCACGTACTCGGCAGCGGTGTGCCAGGTCGCCCTCGACCGTGCCGCACGGCTCGCCACCCGCCTGCATCTCCCGGGCAACGCCACCATCTGGACTGCGGAAGCCCACCGCCTCGCCGGACGGATCATCCACGACGCATGGGACGAGCGCATGAACTCGTTCACCGAGCACTTCGGTGGAACAGGAGGACTCGATGCCTCGCTGCTCGCCCTCCCCCTCAGACGGGTCCTGCCCTCCGACCACCCGTGCATGGCCGCCACCACATAGGCGAGCACCGAACGCCTCGGCGCGGGCGACGGCCTGCTGTACAGCTACCTGCCGCAGAACTCACCTGCAGGTCCTCGCGGCCCAGCCCCGGCATCTGAAACGCGCAGCATCGTGGTGACCGACACGCGTCACATGGCGATCTTTGGTCTTGCCTTGACGGGATCTATACGTCATCTTTACGGATGGAGCGCCGGGAAGTCTGGTCGGCAAATCGCCCCTGAATGGGGCGATTTCATCATGTTGTCGACCGAAAATGGTGGCTGATGTTCCAGCGCGTCGCGCGAGAGATTCTTTCCGGCCTGACCGTGGCCATCGTGGCGTTGCCGTTGGCGATCGCCTTCGGCATCACAGCGACAGGCACCTCCGAGGGCGCGCTCGTCGGGCTGTACGGAGCGATCTTCGCCGGATTCTTCGCGGCGGTGTTCGGTGGTACTCCCGGCCAGGTGACCGGTCCCACGGGCCCCATCACCGTGGTCGCCACGGGAGTGATCGCCGAGCACGGGCTCGAGGGCGCGTTCCTCGCGTTCATCATGGCCGGCGCGTTCCAGATCCTGTTCGGGCTGTGCAGGCTTGGATCGCTGATCCGCTTCATACCCCACCCCGTGGTGTCCGGCTTCATGGGCGGGATCGCGCTGATCATCATCCTGGGCGAACTGGACCAGGTGCAGAGCAGTTTCCTGGTGGTGGCAGGCACGATCGTGCTCATGCTCGTGTCGGCACGAGTGATCAAATCGATCCCGGCAAGTCTGATCGCGCTCGTGCTCATGACCGTGGTCCTGCGGTTCATGGACTCGCTGCTGCAGGACGTGCGCGTCGGACCGGTTCCGCTCAACACGGCGATCGACTACATAGGCCAGATCCCGGAGTCGATCCCCTCGATCACCATCCCCGAGCTCAGCGGGTCGCTGCTCCTCACCCTCCTCCTGCCCGCCCTCAGCATCGCCCTGCTGGGCTCCATCGACTCGCTGCTGACCTCAGTCGTCATGGACAACATCACCGGCAACCGGCACCGCAGCAACAAGGAACTCATCGGCCAGGGACTCGGCAACGCCGCCAGCGGCCTCTTCGGCGGTCTGGCCAGCGCCGGCGCGACCGTCAGGTCCGTGGTCAACGTCAGAAGCGGCGGCCGCACCGCCCTGTCGGCGGCCACGCACAGCGTCATCCTCCTCGCGCTCGTGATCGGCCTCGGGGCCGTCGTGCAGTACATCCCCCTCGCCGTGCTGTCGGGGATCCTGATCCTGACCGCAGTGGGCATGTTCGACTGGGAGAGCCTGCGCAAGGCGCATGCCTCTCCGCGGGGCGACGTCGCCGTAATGTTCGCGACAATGATCGTCACCGTCCTCGTCGACCTCACCGTGGCGGTCGCCGTCGGCGTCGCCCTGGCGCTCGCCGTCCACGTCGTGAAATCGCGTCGGCGGAAAGCCTCGATCGTCCACGACGGCGCCGGCACTTACCGGATCGAGGGGCCCCTGTCGTTCCTGTCCGTCGACCGTGTCTTCTCCACGCTGCGCAGCGACCGGTCGAACCTGTCGCTGAGCCTGAAGGACGTGGACTACATGGACATGTCCGGGGCGAAGGCGTTGCTGACCTTCATCGACCACTCGCACAAGTCCGGCGTCGAACTCGGCATCAAAGACCTGCCACCGCATGTCGCGAACAGGCTGACCGCACTCGCGAACGACGAACAACGCGACAAGCTCGAAACCGTCGTCAAGGACCGTCCGACAGAACTGCGTTAGGGCCTGTCCGACCCGCCGCACGTGACCACCTGCATTCTCCGACAGGAGCCCTGGTACCGATGAACTGGCAGTGGATTGGCCTCGCCGTCTTCTCTGTCACGTTGCTGCCCGCCGGAGTTGCCCTGCTCACCAATCGCGTACCGCGGCGGCTGCGTCCTCGCCTTACCCCAACGCGTCCCTGCGGCCTGGCGTTCCTCGCTTTCTACGCCGCCGCGCCGCTCAACGCTCTTCCCCGCCTCGCGGGCGCCTCTCCCTTGATCATCTTGGCCGCCACTGCCGGGGCGATGGCAGTGACACTCACGGGCTCCATCGTGGTGATCGTCGCCACCCGGCGGACCAGGGCAGCCGCCCGATGACCGGCCGCACACGCTTGTGGCGGCACACCTGGTCGCTCACAGCCTGGTGGCTGCTGCTGGCCCTGGCTCTCTGGCTCCTTGGACAGGCCGTCAACCAGGCCACCTCCCTCACGGCATGCGCCGCCTCCTCCGCACTCATGGTCGGCATCGGGGAGATCGGCGACTGGCTGCGCCGACGCCGGGCAGCGCACCGTGGACAGGCGGGTGCCGCTGCCGAGAGGTCCCGATCGCACCACATGCAGGGGTAAGCCGGTGCTTTCTCGTTGGCGGGATGCCGGAATCAGCACCGCTGCCTGCTGGGCTTCCTCCTCGCCGCGAGTAACCGCGGCCTGGGCTGATGAGCACAAGATCGGCTGGCTGCCTTCCGGCTGCGTCGCCATCGGAGGCGCCATGCTGGGCGTCGAGCTGGTCATGGCCGGGCGACCCCTCTGCCCGGCCGGCTACGGCGTGCGATGTGCCGGGTGCCTCCGCCCGAAGGAGGCATCGACGACCGGCCGTCACGGTGTACTGCTCCCCGGGGGCGTGCAGATTCGTTGTTGAGTCGTCCTGTCGGCACGTGGTCGCGGCGGCTGGAACGTGCGGGGGATCACCGGTCCGAGCTCGTCGGCGCAGACGACCGTCGCGCCCTCGGGCGGGCAGGTGTAGGGCTCGATGATCCTGGTCCTTTTCCCTCGAAGTCTGCGTCCTTCGAGCGGGTCCAGGACCGGGTGCGACGCCAGCGCCCCCCTCGGCCAGCAGGATCTGGCGGACCTGGCTGCCGCCGATCTCGATCCTCATCCGGCGGGCCTCTGCGGCCAGGGAGTCAAGGGTCCACTCCGGCGGCCCGGACTCCTCCTCCGCGGCCAGCTCACCGTCCGCCTGCACGGCCGGCCGACCCGGCGGCACCTGTTTGCCAGGCCGATGACCCTTGAGCGTTCCGCCTCACTGATCCGCCGCCTGCGGCCCCGCCCGCCCAGATCCTCCAGCCCATGCAGGCCCATGAGGTTGAAGCGGTGCAACCAGCGGCGAACCGTATTGGGGCTGCATCTCAGCTCGTCCGCGATGGCTGGCACCCGCAGCCCGATCCAACTCGACTCGACCATCCTAGCCCGCAGCAGCAGATCTCGCGGCGCCTTGCGCGTTCGGGACAGCCAACGGACGATCCGTTGCTCGCTCTCGTCACGACTCGGCCTCGCTCGTAACACCACCGTCCAGCACCCGCCCCCGAGCACCCGAACCACCCCGCCAACAGCACATATACCCAGCGAAAGAGGAAACCAGCACTAGGCCGCTTCGTTCGGATCACCGAACCCTTGGCATGTGAGCGCGCTCATCGAGTGCGGCGCCTCCGACGGCCTCTGTAGCCCCACGGCGACATCGTCGCCCTGGCCTCGACACCTGGCTTCGCGCGAAGGGCTATCCGCCCGACCTCACCCCGCCCCAGGCAGAAGCGCCATGAGCAGACAGCTAGACCAATTGCCCCTGGGCTCCATCGCTAGGCAAGGCTCCGTGCCACACCGGGGGCCGGAAACTGCTTTCTCTACTTGGTCACCCCACGCTCATACGTCTGCCCACCGAACTGTGGCTGACCTGGTTGAACGACGAGACGGTCATCGCCCGTTTCGAAGCCAGGTCCTACATCCGCTCGACAACTCAATACTGGCCGTGGCTGGGCGCAGTCAGCCCAACAGGCCATGGATCTCTCCGGCGCGGCGAGCCTCCCTGGCCCCTCGCGACGGGGCACGGTCCTGGCGCACCTATTCGCCTTCCAGTTGGCCCACGGCGTCAAAGCCGACCTGGATGGTCTGCCGCGAGGACCCCGTCGTCTGCCACACACGCGACTTCCACGGCTGTACCAACCCCGCCCACCTTCGGCTAGGTACAGCCTCCGAGAACCGAGCCGAATGGCAGCTCCGAATCACAACCCTCACGGTCCGCTCGCCGCCGTTCGAGGCGCCGCCAGCCGCACACGCGCCATCGCCCACGCGATCCGGACCGGCCTTCATGCGGGCGAGCCCCGGACCTGATCGAGGAACGCATCAGTGCCGCCGAAGAAGCCGGCCTCCCGCTCACACTCTGGTGAGCGGGACGGCTCCCGCGGCCGTGCTGCCCATCGCCGGTCGTCGGACCCGACCGCCAGTTTCGGCCTACCCGGTCTCGTCGTCAATCAGACCGTACGGCGGGTGCTCTTCGTCCCGGCTGAAGCGCACGATGACGTTCTCTTCCATCAGGTCGGGCGGGCTGTTGTCCGCGACGATCACCTGTGCTGTGTCTCCGCGATCCTGCAGCCACTGCCGGAGGAAACGGTAGAAGTCATCGATGCTGACGGCGTCAGCGATCAGGGAGTCGCGTGTTCCGCCATGGCCGAGGTTTTTCTGGGGACTGTCGATCATGAGGAAGCCGGGATGGGCAGCTCCCTTTTCGACAGCCACCTCAAACACAGCAAGCTGCCACGCGAGCGTGATCAATGTCCGTGCTCCGGAAGAAGCCTCTTGGTAGGGCTCGCCCCGCACGTGTGGCGTCAGGTCGTCAGCGATATGAGGCATGCTCAGCTTGGGGTAGTGCCACTCGGTGAGGAGCCGTGCGTAGCGCCTGCTGATTTCCCGTAGTACCTGGTCGCGGTCCACTGCCGCATCACCCAGGTTCGCTAGTTCGTCGCGCAGGTGCTGTAGCTGGGATTCCTGTTGAGTCACCTTGGCCGCCCGCTTCTCCAGTCCTTCTTGGAGTTTGGCGGCGGTGCTCAGTTCATCGATCCGGCGGTTCACCTGGATCTGCTGGCGATGCAGGTCATCACGAGCCGACAGGTAGGTCGATACGACCGGTCCCGTCGCTTCGTCCAGGGCTTTGGCCGCGCGTTGCTCTTCCAAGGCTGTGTCTGCTGCGCGTTTCTCGGCGGTGGCCAGGGACTGTTCGAGTTCCTCGATGTAGGTGGTGATTGCTTTGAGTCGGGCCTTCGTGGCGCGCGTCTCGGCAGCCACGTCCAGTCGTTCCTCATGGGGTGTCAGAGCGTCGGCTGCGGAGCCCAGATCTGTTGCTGGATCGGACCGCGACTGGACGGGGTGGTGGCACAGACTGCAGTGTCCGCCATCGGTGTGTGGAGGCTCCTGGAGGGGCTGCAGGCAGGCCGGGCAGATGCGGACACGCAACGGGTCGAAGAGGTGTTTGGCCTGTGCCAGCATGCCGAGCTTCAGCAGATCGTCAGCGTACTGAGCGCGAAGCGGAAGCATGCGCGCCAGTTGGGTCTCCTGATCCCGCAGAACAGCGGCCGCCGATTGTGCCTTCTCCGCTGCGCTGCGGTGCCTGGCTCGCAACTGCGTGGCGAAGTCCGTCGCAGCTCTCGCCTGGGCGTCGATGGCCTCAAGTTGTCGTGTGATGTCGGCGAGTTCCCGTTCGGCGACGAGACGCGTGTGCGCATCTGCGGGCCCCGTGTGCTGCTCCTCGACGAACGAACGAGCCGTGGCCAGTTCAGAACGCGAACGGTTCAACCGGGTTTCCAGCTCCCTGATCCGGGCCCCGATCTCGATCCGCCGATCGTCATGGACAGCAAAGACGACATCAACGACCTGACGCAGCTTGTGCTTGCGCATGAAGCTGTTCTCGAACAGGAAGTTCTTGTCCGCCACGCGCTCGTTGGTAAGGAACGTCAGCCACATCAGATCGCGGAAGCTGAGCGGGTCCGTGCGCGATTCGGTACTGGTCGGGGCTTCTCGGAGCTGCACACCTTCCAGCCCGCAGTGGCT
This sequence comes from Streptomyces sp. NPDC051243, assembly GCF_044455405.1. Classification (NCBI taxonomy): domain Bacteria; kingdom Bacillati; phylum Actinomycetota; class Actinomycetes; order Kitasatosporales; family Streptomycetaceae; genus Streptomyces; species Streptomyces sp. NPDC051243. Next base: position 253,285 of record NZ_JBITES010000011.1, read on the forward strand.
GAGCAGGAGTGTGGAAAGGCTCTGGGGATCGCCGGCTGGGTCGATCGGCCTGCGCTCCGCGGTTGAGGCTGCCGCCTCGTCGAGGCGGCCACGGCGCACGAAGGCACTTGTCGACGGCTCCCCGACCGCGCGTTCGATCACGTGCGGCACACCGGAGAGTTCGACTTCGAGCAGGGATGCCCTGACCTTGCGCATGATCTCCGGGTGGCGAGGGTGTCTCCTGGCCCCGAGGCCGTAGGAGATGAACTCCAGCACGGCGGTTTTTCCAGAGCTGAAGGCGCCGGAGATGATCGACAGGCGGCGGACGTCCCCGTCACTGGTGAAGTCGACGTCGTAGTTGCGGTCGATCCCGACGAGTCGCAGACGCCTGATGCGGATTCCGGTGGTGGCGCTCATTCGACCTCCATCCAGAGGGGCGTCATGGTGTGCAGGGGTTGGCTCGCGGAACCGACGATCTGCGCCAGCGCCGCGCCGGGGTTTCGAGCGCTGTCCAGGCGCAGCCAGGTCACCGACTCCTTGCGCAGGCGGGTGTCGCTCATGCGCTTGAGCTTGCCCACGATGATTTCGGCCGCGGTGGAGAAGGATGTGGCGTAGGTCGTGGTGAGGTGGGAGCTCAGGTGACGGCCGTGGTCGGTGATGCTGTAGAGCAGACTTCCCTGCTGGGCTGTGACGGTGCAGCAGCCGTAGGCGACCAGGAGGCTGAGATCGTGCTGGATGCGTTCCCGGCGGCTGGTGAAGCGTTGTCCGGACGAGGCATACGACAGTGTGCGGGGGTCAAAGCCGGCGAGCCTGAGCAGCGACGCCTCCCGGCTGTCCGCGTCAACAACCAGGAAGGGGTTGGCTGAGAGGAAGTCGTAGTAGCCGATTCTCTCCAGGGTCGCTCCAGGCAGGTCCTGGCCGGCCAGAGCCTCCAGGAGGAGTAGCAGCTGCGCGAGCCGGAACTGCACCTCGTCTTCCGGCATCGCGACCGGGCGATCAGCCTCCACTACTGCCCCTTCTGTGTTGAGTGAGTCATCCGGTCTCGTAAGTCGGCCAGGTTCATGGGTCGGTGTGGGCTTCCGCGATCGTGCGCCAGTGCTTGACCCATCCCGCCTTCCGGTTGTCCACCAACCGGTGCACGAGTCCCCACGCGTGGAGCAGATCCAGCCGCAGAATCTTCGGCAGCTGCGGGTGTTCTGCCCTCACATCGGACCAGACCGATGCATGCAGGCTGGGGAACTTGTCCTCCGCCCAGCACTGGTTGAACCGGGCCTCCCACAAGCCGTGCAGGGTGGCATCTGCCGACGTGAGCGCCTTTAGTTCTGCGGGCATACCTTTGTGTGCGATTTCCCGGGCGACGACGTCTGCATTGAAGAACTGGCGCTTGGCGGAGTCGAGTTCAATGTGCCCGGCTTCCTTCATCTGCAGGATGAAGAGCGCCGACTCCAATGCGGTTGCCTTGTCGTCGTCGACTTCGACGAGGTCACGTGGCTCCTCAGTCGACGGCTCCCCGCGGTACGCCTCGTAGTAGCCGCGGCGGACGTCATCGGCCTCGGCAGTGCGGAGCAGCTTGGTCAGCCGGGTCTCGTCCCACAGGTCGATCACAAGGTTGTGCGCTCGCTCCTGCCGCTTCTTCCAGCCGTCCCACCAGGCCGTGGTGGGACCGTCCATGCTGGAGGGGATACACAAGATCCACATCCTGACCGTATGACCCTTGTCCGCGGCAGTGTCGAGAACCGACTTTAGGGACTCGCGGATCTGCTGTTGATGGCTCTTGTCCGTGGTCGGAAAAAAGTACTTGGACTGCCAGACGCTGATTTCACCGCCAAGGTCGCCTGCGAACGCGTCGATACCCCAATCGCCGGGGTTCGCAGCGATCATTCGCACGCCGGGCGTGATGGATCCGGCCAGCTCAGTGACCATCTTCTCGAAGTCATCACGAGCACCACCGAGACCGCCAGTCCGGACAATATGCGCGGCGAAGCTAATGGGGGGCACCCCTGCTGCAACCGCCTTAACGTCTTGCACTGTCCCCCCGCCAGTCGACCCGCCCCTCGTCTCGGGGCTTCCCGTTCACTCCCGCGACATAGGGTTTGCACCGACCGTAACGGCGGGCTTCCAGTCGATCAAGCCTGTTGACCAGCGTCCCACGGATCCCGGGGATCTACCGATCCCCATCATCCCGGTCCCGGTGTGGCCGGTTGTCGGTGACGGTGGCGTACGTGCTGCTTAAACCGCGGAACTGGAAGCAGTGCCTTGGTAACGAAGCGGCGAACGGGTCAGGCAACGGCGACGATGTCCACGTGACCGGCAGGCAGTCAGCAGCGGCAGCGGGCTGCGATGTCAACGGGTCAGGAGGGTAACGGCGGAATGGGCGAGGGCAGCGGTCTCCTGCGGTGTGCCGTCGATCGGGATGGCCACGCCCGCTTCGTCGTCGTCCAGTGGTTCCAGGTCGGCGAACTGCGATTTGAGCAGGTCTGGTGGCATGAAGTGGCCCCGTCGCGCGGTGGTCCTTGCGGCGATCAGCTCAGGGGAGCCGTCGAGGTGAAGGAAGTAGACGTGCGGAGCGGCGGAAGCCAGCCGGTCACGGTAGCGGCGCTTGAGCGCCGAGCATGTCATCACACCTCCGCTGTCCGCATGGCTGGCCAGCCATTGTGCGATCTCGTCCAGCCAGGGGCGGCGGTCTTCGTCATCGAGCGGGTGGCCGGCCCGCATCTTCGCCACGTTGGGTGCGGGGTGGAAGTCGTCCCCCTCGGCGTAAGGAACACCGAGGTCCTGTGCCAGGAGTTGGCCCACGGTGGTCTTTCCAGAGCCCGACACGCCCATGACGATGACCAATGGAGCGGTGTTGCGCGACATCCAGGGCCTTCCTTCCGGCCTTGTGTCTACAGCTCGATGACCACCTTGACGTCATCGGGTTGCGGCGTGAACGCCTGCGTTGCGTGCTTCAGCCGCACCCGCCGGGTGATCATGCGCTCAAGCCATGGCAGGTCGGCCTTCGCCAGCGCGTCGGCGGCCTGGCGGTAATGACGCAGGTTGGCGTTGACCGAGCCCACCACCGCGTCGTTCTGCAGCACGATCTCCCTGTTGATGGCGCCCGCGTCCACGGTCATCCTGCGGCCTGCGGGCGACACACCGGTCAGGCACACCACCCCGTAGGGCGCGGTGCCCGTCAGCGAGGCGAGGACCGGCTCGTTCGCGCCCGTGGCCTCGATGACGACATCCGGGCACACCGCGGAGACGACCTGCTCGACGTCCTCCGCGTGGTAAGTGGCGCCCAAATCCCGCACCAGAGCGGGCTTGGGCCCTTCGGTCACCCGGTCGAGTACATGCACCTCCAGTCCGCGCTGTGTGCCCAGGAGGGCGGCCAGCAGACCGATGGGCCCCGCACCCATCACCAGGGCGCGACGGGGCTCAAACCACGAACGGGCACCGACACGCTCGACCTGTTCCCATGCCTTGGCCACCACGGAGATCGGCTCCATGAGCACACCGACGTGCTCCAGATGCGGCGCCAGCTTCACCGCGTATTCGGCTTCCACGCACCACGCCTGCGCGCCGTAGCCGTCCATCTCTTTGATACCGCGTTCGGTGTAGCGGCCGTTGCGGCACATATCGAACTCTCCATGGGCGCAGGCCCCGCACGGCTCGGGGTCCGGACGGCGCACCACCCCGGCGACCAGGTCACCGGCCGAGAACCCGCTGCCGGGCGGCGCCTGCCGCACCCGCCCGAGGGACTCATGCCCGAGTACCAGCCACTCACGGTCCGCAGGGGCCCAGCCGTACTCGCCTCGGACGATCTCCTTGTCCGTTCCGCACACCCCCACCGCCAGGCCCTGCACCAGCAGCTCACCGGTGGCCGGGACGGGGTCGGGCACCTCCCGTGCCTCTACGGAATCCTTCTCGCCGGGCCTTATGGTCAATGCGCGCATCGCCAATCTCGTCCCTCTCGTGAGGCGGGGGGCGTGTCAGGAGAACCATGCTTGGGTGGACAGTTCCGGCTGGATCCCACGCTGAACCCGGCCGAGCACGACGGCGCTGGATATGAGCCCGACGTGGCTGAGAGCCTGGGGAAAGTTGCCCAGGAAAGCTCCTGTCCCGGGATCCATCTGCTCGGGGAGGAGACCCAGAGGGCTGGTGTATGAGCAGAGCCGTTCGAAGAGGTCTGCGGCTTCGTCGAGGCGGCCCTGTCCTGCCAGGTTGTCCACGAGCCAGAAACTGCACAGGACGAAGGCGCCCTCGGGCTGATCCAGTCCGTCCGGTGACTGCTGGGGAAGGTAACGGTAAAGAAGGCCCCCGCCGCCGTCGAGCCGACTTGCTATCGCGTCCGTGGTGGCGACCATGCGGGGGTGATCCGCGGGTACGAGGCGTCGTAGCGGCAGAGCCAGCAGTGAGGCGTCCAGACCGCCGCCGGTGCCCAGGTGCTCCGTGAGTGCGCCGATGTCCTCGTCCCAGGCTTCTCGCAGGATGTGGTCGGTCAGCCGCTGTGCTTCCTTTGCCCAGGCAACCGGGTCACCAGGCAGGCTCAGCCGGTGGGCGAGCCGGGCGGCCCGGTCCAGGGCGACTTGGCACATCGCGGCGGAATAGGTGAACGGGCGGCCTCGGGTGCGTACCTCCCAGATGCCACGATCGGGGGTGTTCCAGGCTCGACGGGCTTGATCCACCAGCACCGTAAGGCGCTTCCACAGGCTGTCGTCGAGCCGACCGCCTGTTGCCGCCCACTGGAAGGCGCAGTCAAGTATCTCCCCGTACACGTCATGCTGGATCTGGTCGGCGGCGGCGTTTCCCCAGCGCACTGGAGCCGACTTGCGGTAGCCCTCCAATTCCGTGTCGGCGGACTCCGGCTGAGGCGGGCGGCCGTCGACGTCGTAAAGAACCCGTGGCCGGTCGCTCCATTGGGCGGTGGCGAGTGCCCAGTGCAGGAATCCGCCGGCCTCCATGGGCAGTCCGATACGCCGCAAGGCGAAGACGGCGTAGGCGGCGTCTCGTATCCAGGTATAGCGGTAGTCCCAGTTCCTTGAGCCCCCGACGAGCTCGGGCAGGGACGAGGTGGGGGCCGCGACCATGGCGCCGTTTTCGATGTGGTCCAGCAATTTCAGCGTGATCGCTGAGCGTCGCACGAGGTCGGCCTGGGGGACATCGCGTATCACCTGGGCCGACCAGCGCCTCCAGGCACGGACGGTGTCCTCCAGCGCTCCGCTGACAGCCTCGTCCGAGGACCGAAGAGGTTCGTCCCAGCTCAGGGTCAGTGCCAGCTCCTCCCCCGCGTCCATGGGCACAATGCAGTCGAGGGCGGGCAGGGGGCGTGAGGATGCGAGGTGGAGAGAGAGCCCCTGCCGGGGGCACATGAGGTGCCAGCCATCGGTACGCCGCTCGGTGCGGGCATCACCGCGCGGTCGAAGGAGTACGCGCAGGTCGACGCTGCCTGCAACTACACGCACGTGTCGCGCCAAGGCTCCGGCCCCGGCCGGTGTGTCTTCTTCCAGAAGGGAATCCGGCCGAAGCAGGAACGCGTCGGTGACCTCAACCGTCCCTGTGGGGGTCGCCATTTGCGTGACGAGCACAGCGGTGTCGTCGACGTACCACTGGTGGCTGGCCCGCAGGTCCTGCGGGGCAATCAGGAATCGCCCGCCGCGGTCGGTGTCCAGCAGTCCACAGAACAGAGGCGGGGAGTCGAAGCGAGGCACGCACATGAACCCGACAGCACCATCCCGCCCCACCAGGGCTGACCCACGACCGTCCCCGAGCAACCCATGCTCCTCTATCGGAAGGTAGCCATCGCGTTCTTGCAACTGCCTCACCCCACTGTTGCCCTTGCCCATGCAGCTTCGCCTTCCGACCGAATGTGACGAGTGGCTTGCGGAGTGTTCAGTCGCCATCTCGCCCGGGGACGACGGCCACAGGGCACTCGGCTGTGTGCAGGACCTCGGCGCTGACCGACCCGAGAAGCAGCCTCTTCAGCCCCGATCGGCCACGAGATCCCACCACCAGCAGGGCAGCGTTGCGGGCGGCTTCCGCGAGAATCGTCGCCGGCCTCATGCGTTCTATACGTAGATCCGCCCGCACCGACGGATACTGCGCACGCCGCTCGGCCATCTCCTTTTCGAGGAAGTCCCGCGGCCCTTGCTCCAACACCTCGAAATCCGAAGGCACCATTCCCATCGGGCCGGTAGGCCCCATCGCCACAGGCTCGGCGCTGTAGACCACCTCCAGGTGCGCGCCCAGCAGGTCAGCTTCTCGATACGCGAAATCCAGGGGCTTCAGCAAAGCATCGGCCGGGTCCACTCCGACTACTACACGGTTGTCCGGCGGGCCACTGGTGTCTCCTGGGCGGATCACGATCACTGGGCAGTCCGCATGCGTGGCAACCTGCCAGCTGACCGAGCCGAGCGGTAGCCGCGGGAACCCACCGCTGCCCCGGTGGCCGATCACGAGCACGTCGGCATCCGCGGAACGCTCGATCAGTACGGCTGCGGCGTGCCCCACGGGAAGCTCGCCCGCCACGGTCAGGCCGGCGAACTCGGAACGCGCGAGGTCTTCATATCGCTCCACGAGCCGTGCCCCCACCTGGACCGCCGCGTCCTTCTCCCGGCTGTCTGTCGCAGAGCCGCCCGGTAGCGGGAAACGGATGGCATGGGCGACGTGGAGTCGACCTGTCCGGAGGGCCGCCTGCCGTGCCGCGAAGCGTACGATCTCCTCCTGGTCCGGGCCGTCGTCGACGCCGACGATGACGGGCCGGTCCTGTAGCGGGACGGCATCAGACATGGCTGCACTCGCTTTCCTTTTCGCTCCCACAAAGCACTGCAGCAGCGGGATTCAGCGAGTACCCGGGGCCGGGCGCGCTAAAGACGGCGGCGAATATCGCCGATGGGCGAGTGGGAGAGTGCGGCATCCGCTGCCACTGGCCGTACCGTGTCGGACCGGCGAGGCAACCGTGAACGGACCCGCGCCCTGCCTGTTCGGCGAACTGATCAAGGCCCGTTCGACCCGGACGATCAGAAGACGTCAGACCGAAGCCGCCTGGACAAATGGGGCCGGGGCGACGCCTGCAGGCTGCCGGTTGCCGACCTCGCGGAGCGTGATCCGCAATGGGGGGATGCGAGGGCCGTTGCGCGGCGCGCGGTGGCTGCATCCGGCGGCCTGGACGGTGGCGGTTCTGTGCTTGGCCGTCTGGCTTTTGCCGCCATCATGCGGAGCACCGTGCTCAATGCCGGCTTCTACGGCAAGGTCCTCGCGGAGGAACGGGCCTGCGAACGTCTGTACGACGAAGTGCTGGTCGCTCCGCAGAGCTAGGCCCTCACCCGTGACCTGCTGGCCCGCTGCCCGTGCCCGAGTCGGCGGTGGCATCCAAGCTGAAGACGGTGCTTCCACCGGAGACGCTGCGAGCCATGGCGAACCAGCAGATCACCGAGCTGATCGCCTACCTCCAAGGCGATCGGGACATCCTGCGTCTGGCAGTAGACGTCCAGCCGCTCGCGGAGAACGTCGGCAGGCTCGCCCAGACCTGTCTCGGTGACGCCGTCGCCTCGATACAGCAGCGGTCCGAGCCCGACTTCCAGGCATTCACCGGCTGCCTGGCGAAGACGGCGGCTCAGTTGGTAGGAGACGAGCGACCGGACGGGCTGCCCACTCTGGCGCACTCGCCCGACCAGGCGGAGCGTGCGGCGCAGGGCTTTCGGATGGGAGACAAGCGGCGCTGCCGACGGACAGCGGCGGCATCGGAATCTTGTGGAATCTCCACAAGGCAGCAGTGTGAGCGACGCCGCCCCTCCGCAACACGCGACTCGACCGCCAGCCAGGTCAGCATCGGTCCGGACACCACCGAAGCTGCAAACGCCTCCGTAAGCCCCGGAGCTTGGAAAAGAGCCCCCCAGCCGAGCCTGACGGGGTGTCAGCAAAGTCAGCATTAGGTCAGCAAGAGTCCTGCCACAGCCGCCCACAGACAGCCACACCGTGGAATCGCCAAGCGCACCGGCCTGAGCCAGCCGACTGTTTGGACGCCTTCCGGCAAGCAGGTGGAAGACAGTGAGAATTACCCGACCGCCTTCCGCCCTGCGGCCACCAACGTTGACGCTTTTCCGCAGGTCAGCGCACTCTTCCCCGCGGTTTCAACGGCACCGGCGGCAGTTCCGGTACGGGCAGTGGAGCCCCGTCGTACCCCTTCACTTCTCCGAACCGGGAGCCTTCCATCCAGTCCTGACGGGCCTGTACGATCTCTTCCTGAGATCGCCCGATCCAGTTCCAGAACAACTGAGCCAGCTGCAGCCATCACTTCAACTCCCTGATGCGCCGCGGGACAAAGCTCGGGGGCGACCACCCCTCCACCGGCATGCGTTTCGGGCAGCGAATTCACGAGGATCAACGTGACCACGGCGGGCATGCACGCGCAGTACGTCGAAGTACCTACTGATGCCCAGCCCGCCCCTGCGCTCCGTTGAACCCGCGCCCACCGGCTGCGACAGCAAGCAGTCGGCAAGCCTCGGCTTCTCGGACGATTCGGCCACAGCAGAAATGCTTGCGCGGGTGTCACGCTGTGCCGATCGTCGCCATCACGGCGGCCGAGACTCATGTCTGAGCTTGCCCTCCCGCAGCACAGCTCTGGGCCCGATCCGCCCCCGATGCCCGAGTTCTACGGAGCGTAGTCAGCACCAAGTCAGCACGGGAGGGACGAAGACGGGTGGGGACGTGGGATTTTAGTCAGCACCAAACCAGCACGGGAGTCAGCACGCCACCGTCAAATCACCCTCAACTTCGCTTCCCGGACAGCACTCATTTCGGCCCGCTCCAAGCCTCTCAGCCGCCGCTCCGCGAGCTGGCATGGCGGTCCGACGCATAGCCACACCCCAAACTATGTTGCCCCACCACATGTGCCCCTGACCTGCAGGTTCCTACGGTGTGCGAACACATACCCATCCCCACCGCACACGAGGAAGTGGCGCACATGGCCTCCGGAACCACCGCTCCCCCACCACCCGCGAACCTCCGTCGCATCGTCGCCGCCAGCCTCATCGGCACGACCATCGAGTGGTACGACTTCTTCCTCTACGGCTCCGCCGCCGCCCTCGTCTTCAACAAGCTGTTCTTCCCGGATTCCGATCCGCTCGTCGGCACCCTCCTGTCGTTCCTCACGTACGCCGTCGGATTCGCCGCCCGGCCGCTGGGCGCGCTTGTCTTCGGGCACTACGGCGACCGGCTCGGCCGCAAGAAGCTGCTGGTGCTGAGTCTGTTGCTGATGGGTGGGGCGACCTTCGCGATCGGGTTGCTGCCGACGCACGCGACCATCGGGACCGCCGCGCCCGTGCTGCTGACCGTGCTGCGGCTGGTGCAGGGTTTCGCGCTCGGCGGTGAGTGGGGCGGAGCCGTGTTGCTGGTGTCCGAGCACGGGGACGCGCGACGGCGCGGCTTCTGGGCCTCATGGCCGCAGACCGGCGCGCCGGCGGGGCAGCTCCTGGCGACCGGTGTGCTGTCCCTGCTGACGGCCGTGCTGTCGGACAGTGCCTTCGGCACATGGGGCTGGCGGATCCCGTTCCTGCTCTCCGGGGTGCTGGTCATCGTCGGCTTGTGGATTCGTCTCTCCGTCGATGAATCGCCGGTCTTCCGGCAGGCGTTGGCGCAGGCCGAGGCCCGCAAGGCGGCGCAGCAGGACGACGCCGAGCGGCTGCCGCTGGTCTCCGTGCTGCGGCACCACTGGCGTGACGTCCTGGTGGCGATGGGCGCGCGCATGGCCGAGAACATCAGCTACTACGTCATCACCGCGTTCATCCTCGTCTACGCCACCACCTCGGCCGGCGTGTCCAAGCAGACCGCTCTCAACTCCGTCCTCATCGCCTCCGCCGTGCACTTCGCCGTCATTCCGGCCTGGGGCGCGCTGTCCGACCGCATCGGCCGCCGTCCCGTCTATCTGCTGGGCGCCGTCGGCGTCGGGCTGTGGATGTTCCCGTTCTTCCGGCTCATCGACACCGGCGGCTTCGGCAGCCTGATCCTCGCCGTGACCGTGGGCCTGGTGCTGCACGGCGCCATGTACGCGCCCCAGGCCGCCTTCTTCTCCGAGATGTTCGCCACCCGGATGCGCTACTCCGGCGCCTCGATCGGCGCGCAGTTCTCCTCGGTCGCGGCCGGCGCCCCCGCGCCTCTCATCGCCACCGCGCTGCTGTCCCACTACGGCAGCTCCACCCCGATCGCGCTGTACGTCATCGCCGCGGCCGTCCTGACGGTGATCGCGGTGGGCGTCGCCAAGGAGACCCGTTACCGGGATCTGTCCGATGTGGAGCCCACCACCGACGCGAAGCCCGTGACGGCTCGGGCGACGGACGCGCGCACCGTCTGACCCCCACCCCCTCACGGCCCGAGGCCCTGTGAACCGGCCCCCGTACGCCCGTGCGTGCGGGGGTCAGCGCTGGGCCGGTGCCGACAACCGGTGCAACCGCAGGGCGAGTTGGATCTCCAGCGCGCGGGCGGGGCTCTGCCAGTCTTCCCCGAGGAGACGGCCCACGCGCTCCAGTCGCTGGGAGACCGTGTTCACATGGACGTGCAGTTGGTCCTTGGTGCGGGCCGGGCTCATCCCGCAGGCGAAGTACGCGTCGAGGGTGTGCAGCAGGTCGGTGCCGCGCCGTTCGTCGTACGCGACGACCTGGCCGATCGTACGGCCGACGAAGCCCGCGATGTCCCGGTCCCCCGCCAGCAGCAGACCCAGGAACCCGAAGTCCTCGGCGGCGGCGCCGTCTCCGGGACGGCCGAGCAGCCGCAGGGCGTCGAGGCAGCGTCGGCCTTCGTCGTAGGCGGCTGCCACGGCGTCGGGATGGGCGGCCAGTCCCTCGACCGGGGCGGAGGCCCCGACGGTCACCGCCTCGTGGACGGCCGTGCCGAGGTGCCGGGCGGTGCGGCGTGCGAGTTCGGTGGCCGTGTCCCCGGCTTCCAGAGGCAGGAGCAGTACCGTGCCGCCGTCGCGGGCGGCGGCAAGGCCGTGACGGGTCGCGGCGAGGTGGGACGCGGCGGACCACAGGCGTCTGCGGGCGGCCGCCTCCTGGTCGGCGTCGGCCGGGGCGGCGTCGAGGCGGGCAGCGAGGACGACATGGGTGGCGTCGAGGTCGGCGTCCAGCCGCGCCGCGCGTTCGCGCAACAGGCGTGGGTCGCGGTCGCGGGCGTCGAGCAGATCGTCCAACAGCTCGCCCCTTACCCGCTGTTCGGCCTCGGCGGCGGAGCGCCGGGCGAGCAGAAGGAGGGAGGTGACCATCGCGGCCCGCTCCAGCGTGCGCTGGTCGACGGGGTCGAGGCCGGGATGGCCGCGCAGCACCAGGGCGCCGAGCAGTTCACCGCCCGCGGCCACCGCGGCGATCCAGTCGTCGCCGTGCCGCACGGCGTGGCCTTCGGCGCGGGAGACCTCCAGGGCCCCGGCCGGCGCGGCGGTGGCGTCCGCGAACTCGACCGCGCCGTCGAGGACTTCGGACACCGCGGCGGCCACGTCGTGCACGCCTCCGCCACGGAGCACAAGTTCGGCGAGCCGGTCGTGCACGTCCGAGGCCCGTTCGATGACTCCGCTGCGGTCCCGGATGATCTCGTTGGCCCGCTCCAGGTCGGCGAGCGCGGAGCGGGTCTCGGTGAGCAGGTTCGCGGTGTCGATGGCGGCCGCGGCTAGCGCGGCGAAGGAGCCGAGCAGCGCGATCTGCTCCCGCTCGAAGACGCGGGCGCGCCGGTCCGCCGCGAAGAGGACGCCGATCACATGGTGTCCCAGCATCAGGGGCACCCCGAGGATGGCCACCAGCCCTTCGTCACGCACGCCGGCGTCGATGGCGAGAGTGTGCTGGAAGCGGTCGTCCTGGAAGTAGTCGTCGGTGACGTAGGGGCGGGCGGTCTGCGCGACGAGGCCGCCGAGGCCCTCGCCCATGCCGAGCCGCAGCTGCTGGAACCGGGCGGCGACCGAGCCCTCGGTCACCCGCATGTAGGTGTCGCCCCTGGCCGGGTCGTTCAGGCTGAGATAGGCGACGTCCGTGCCGAGCAGCGACCGGGCGCGCTGCACGATCGCCTGCAGCACGGCGTCCAGGTCCCGCAGGCCCGCCAGGTCGTGGGCCGTCTCGAAGAGGGCCGACAGCTCGGCCTCCCGCCTGCGCCGCCCCTCCAGCTCGGAGCGCACCCGCAGCGCGAGCAGCTTGGCCTGTTCGAGGGCGACGATCCGCTCGGCCGGTCTGCCCTCGGCACGCGCGAGCAGCACCGGCTGCTCGTAGGCGTCGGCGGACGCTCCCCGGGCCAGCAGCTCGAGGAACGGTGCCTCGGCGTTGCTCATGGGCGCTCCGGCCGCAGCGGCGGAACGTTCGGCGGACTGCACGTGATCGCGGGACATGCCCACAGGATTGCTCATCGCACCGCCACCCCGTCAGCCCTGTGGATAACCCGGAAGTCGGCCGGATCTTCGGTGGACCGGCGCTCAGTGAGCGGTCCAGCCACCGTCGAGAACCAGCGACGTGCCGGTCACGAAGGATGCCTGCGGACCGCACAGATACGCCACGGCCTCGGCGACCTCCTCCGGTTCGATGAGCCGTTTGACCGCGCTGTCCTGCAACAGCACCTCGGACAGCACCCGCTCCTCGGGGATGCCGTGCGCCCGTGCCTGGTCGGCGAGCTGCTTCTCGACCAGTGGGGTGCGCACATAGGCGGGATTCACACAGTTCGAGGTGACACCGTGGGGCGCGCCCTCCAGGGCGACGGTCTTGGAGAGTCCCTCCAGACCATGTTTGGCAGCCACATAGGCCGACTTGAAGGCCGAGGCGCGCAGCCCATGGACCGAGGACACATTGACGATCCGCCCCCAGCCCTGCCCATACATATGGGGCAGGGCACCACGGATGAGCCGGAACGGCGCTTCCAGCATCACGGTGAGCACCGTGTGGAAGACGTCCGGCGGGAATTCTTCGATGGGGCGCACCAGTTGCAGCCCGGCGTTGTTGACCAGAATGTCGGTCCCGGCGGCCGCGAGTTCGGCGGCGTCCAGGTCGGTGAGGTCGAGGATGTGCGGCTCGACCGCACCCGCGAGGGTCCGCGCCGCCTCGGTGAGCGCCTCCAGGCCCGCACCGTCCCGGTCGACCGCTCTCACCTTGGCCCCGGCGGCGGCGAGCCGCAGCACACAGGCACGGCCGATCCCACCGGCGGCGCCGGTGACGAGGGCGGTGCGGCCATCGAGGTCGAGCGAGAAAGGCCCGGATGAGCCGTCGGCCGGGAGAGCGCTGGGCGGGGTCATGGCTCGACCCTAGGCAGCCCTCTCGTCGGCCCACATATGGTCACAGCCCATACTTCAGTCCGAAGTCATGGGCTCGAACCACGTGGGTTCATCGGACAGCGCCTGCTTGATCCGGAACAGCTGACGTTCGTCCATCACGGGCAGCGCGTCCACCTCGTACCACCCGACTTGCAGGGATTCGTCGTCGTTCACACGCGCCTCGCCGCCGACGGCGCGGCAGCGGAAGGTGATGTCCATGAACTGGCACATGTCACCGTTGGGATAGGTGACCTCGTTACCGGACCTGACGAGGACGACCCGCTCGGCGACGCACCGGACACCCGTCTCCTCGTACACCTCCCGCACGGCGCAGGCTGCGGGCTGCTCGCCGGGGTCCGGGATGCCGTTGATCACCGTCCACTTGCGGTTGTCCGAGCGCTGCCCCAGCAGGACCCGTCCCTCATCGTCGAAGACGACGGCGCTGACCCCCGGCAGCCACAGCAGTTGGTGCCCGGCGGAGGCTCGGATCGTACGAATGAAGTCAGGAGTGGCCATGGCCTCGACCCTAACGGGCCGACGGCGGCGCCCCCTGCGGGTTCCGGGGGTGCGCGACCGGCGTGCTGCTACACCTCGGCGGCGCGTCGACCGCGCACACCGGCACCGATCGCCCAGCCGAGTCCACCGGCGGCGACCAGGACCAGCGCGATCTCCGGCAGGATGCCGAGGCGGGTTGCGGGCGTCTCGGTGGAGCGCAGCGGAACCTTCTGGACCAGCGAGTCGGCCACGAACATGCCCGTCTTCTGGGTGATCCTGCCGTCCGGCATGATGATCGCGCTGACGCCGCTGGTCACCGGAACGGTGACGGTCCGGCTGTGCTCGACGGCGCGGACCCGGGACATGGCGAGCTGCTGGTAGGTCATCTCGCTGCGGTCGAAGGTCGCGTTGTTGCTCGGTACGGAGATCATCTGCGCGCCGTCCATGACCTCGGAGCGCACCGTCCAGTCGAAGGCCGCCTCGTAGCAGGTGACGAGACCGACCTTGGCGCCGTCCATGGTGAACACGCCCGGCTCGCTGCCCCGGCTGAAGTCCTTGCGGACCATCGAGGTCCAGGTCTCGTTGATGGCGCCGACGAAGGAGCGCAGCGGCAGGTACTCGCCGAACGGCTGGATCTGCCGCTTGTCATACGTGTCGACCGGGCCCTTGACCGGGTCCCACAGAATCTGCTCGTTGAACAGCTTGCCGTCCCGCTCCACGACACCGCCGACGGAGATGGGCACACCGATCGCCTTGGCGGCCGCGTCGATGACGGCGCCGGCGTCGGCGTTGGCGAAGGGGTCGATGTCGGAGGAGTTCTCCGGCCAGAGCACGAAGTCGGGCTGTGCGACCTTGCCCGCCTTGACCTCGGCGGCCAGCCGCTCGGTCTCCCGCGCGTGGTAGTCGAGTACGGCTCGCCGCTGGGCGTTGAAGTCCAGCCCCGCGCGCGGAACGTTGCCCTGGATGACCGCGACGGTCGCGGTGCCGTTCTCGGCCTTGTCGCTGACCAGCGGCCGAGCGGCCACGGCGGCCACGACCGGCACGGCCACGCTCAGCAGGGCCACGGCCGCGGCGGACCGTCGTATCTCCCGGGTGCGCCTCCGCTCCACGACCAGGCGCACGATCTCGTAGAGGCCGAAGCCGCACAGGACTACCGCGAAGCCGAGCACCGGGGTGCCGCCCACCGCTGCGAGCGGCAGGAAGACACCGTCGGCCTGACCGAACGCGATCTTCCCCCAGGGGAAGCCGCTGAACGGCGCACGCGCGCGTGCCGCCTCTCCGGCAACCCACAAGGCCGCCGCCCACACCGGCCATCCCGGCAGCTTGGAGACCGCGGCGACTCCCGCACCCACCAGTGCCACGAAGATCGCCTCGATCACGGCCAGCGCGATCCAGGGGCCGGGACCGACCTCCACTCCGGTCCACACCAGCAGCGGCAGCAGGAAGCCGAGGCCGAACAGATAGCCGAGGCCGAGGCCCGCCTTCCAGCTGCGGCCGCGCAGCACCCAGCCGAAAGCGGCGAAGGCGGGTAGGGCCAGCCACCAAAGGGTGCGCGGCGGGAAGCTGACATAGAGCAGCACTCCGGAGAGCGCCGCGGTGAGGGCCGGAACCAGGCGCACGAGCCATGCCGCGCGCGAGGCGGGCGCGATCTGCGGCGGCAGCTGGTCCGACTCGTCCACGGAAGTTGCGGTGACGGTCACTCCGGGAGTGTACGGCGGTCGACCTCGGCATCGACAGCGCGGTCCGAGGCAGCGATCTTGACGCACTGGCCGAGACGGCGCAGGTCCCGCGCGGCCGCCTGCCTACCCGCTCCGCGGCCGCGTGCTCGGCAGTCAGGCGCCAGCCCCCGCCGACCGGACGAGCCGATCCCTCCGCACGCACGTGATGCATCGTTCCTGCACGACACGTCCACAAATCGGCCATCAGCCGTTACGGTGTCCCGGAGCCTCAGTCGTACCGGCCGGTCAGGTCCGGGCGGCCGGGGTCCGTCACAGGTCGGGGGACCGGGTTCGGGGGGCGGGGTGGGTGTCACGGGGATGGCGTCTGCGGCGGGTCCAGGTGCGGACGGCGACAGACGAAACGTTTCTGATGCCGCGGGTGTGGTCGTGCTGGGGATCTGCGCCGCGTGGTCGCTGATCTCGGCTGCCGTGACCGGCGGCCGGCCCGAGGGTGTTCTGCTCGCGATCCTCGCCGTGGCCGCCGGCTATGCCGCGGGGCGGATCAGCGGGGCGCTTCTGCCGGTCGCCGCGCCCTGTGCCGGTGCGCTGGCCGGAGTGGGCCTGACGCTGACCGTTCCGCACCTGGCCCCGGGGCCGCAGATCATCGCCCCGCTGGGGCATGCCGGCGCCACCGCCGCCGTACTGACCCTCGCCACCGGTGCCGCGTGCTGCGCCGCCTGGGCCGCCTCGGCACCTGTCCTGCGCCTGGCCCTGCGCATACTGGCCGCCGGAATCGCGGTGACGGCCGCCGTCCTGGGCTCGACCACCGGCTTCGTCACCTGCACCGCCGTCGTGCTGTGCTCGCTCGCGGCCGGCCAGATGCGCCATCGCGGCGTGGGCATCGCGGGGCTGGCGCTTACCGCGACCGCGGTCACCGGCCTGAC
Source organism: Streptomyces sp. NPDC051243 (assembly GCF_044455405.1). Lineage (NCBI taxonomy): Bacteria > Bacillati > Actinomycetota > Actinomycetes > Kitasatosporales > Streptomycetaceae > Streptomyces > Streptomyces sp. NPDC051243. The sequence goes on from NZ_JBITES010000011.1 coordinate 269,610, forward strand.
CTGGGCGGTCGCGGCGAGCGCGGTGCCCGACGGGTTCGCGGCCTGGTTCGAGGGTCAGCTGACACCGCACCGGATCCAGCTGTGGCGGGACGCTCTGCACCTGGCACGCCATGACCTCGCCCTGGGAGTGGGCCCGGGACGCTTCGGGGAGCTCAGCACCACGGCGACCGGCACGCTGCCGTCCGACGGCAAGCCGCACTCGGCGCCTCTGCAACAGGTGGCGGAACAGGGAGTAGTCGGCGTGATCCTGCTGGCGGCGGCCTTCTGCTGGATGCTGTTCGCGCTGTGGCGTACCGCGCGTCCCACTCCGGTCGCGCTGACCGCGGGCGCCGCCCTTACCGCAGTGGCGGCGATCGCCGCCGTAGGCAACGCGCTCAGCTTCACGTCGGTGTCCGTGGGCGCTGGGCTGCTGGCGGGGCTGGCCACGGCGCGACCGCTCGCCGACGCATCGCCGGAGCGCGAGATCGAGGCACGCGCGCGTGGCGACCGACGGGTCCCTTGACGCGAGAGTGGTGACCGACGGACCCCATGACCCGAGAGTGGCGACCGACGGGCCCCATGACCCGAGAGTGGCGACCGACGGACCCCATGACCCAAGCGTGGCGACCGACGGACCCAATGACCGGACGGGCAACGGACTGGCCGCACGACGGGAGAGCGGCAACCGACCCGTCCTCTGACCGGAGGGCAGCAGCCGACCGAACCCAGCAGCCGACTGCCCGCTCCCCTGGTGCGCGACTGGTGCGCGACACAAAGGCCAACCGACCGGCACCGCCCCCCAAGGCCCTCCCACCAGCCCCCCCCAGTGACCACCGGATCTTTGTGCCCGGTTACCCGGCGGCCGGCGATTCTCAGTGCGCCGCGCCGGGCGTCCGCGCCGGCAGCCGGTCCCTGATGACCCGTACGGCCGCCTCCGCGTCGTCCACGGTGATCGTGAACGTGTGACCGTCCCCCAGCCTCAGCACCAGCCCCTCACCACGTCGTACGACGACCGCGGTGCCCTTCTCGGGCCGCCACCGGTAGCCCCAGCCGCCCCAGTGGCGCGGAGTCACGTGTTCGACGAAGTCGGCGTCCTCCACCTCGGACAGGGGGATGCGGCGGCGCGGCACACCGATGTGGCCGCAGCGCACTTCCAGGCACTCCTTGTCGACCCTCAGGGCGACGTGCACGAACGCCAGGGTGCCGAAGAGGACCAGGAGCCCGGCGGCGATGCAGCCGACGACGGCCATGACGAGCGGGGCGATGCCGTCGTTCCACGGTGAGTCGACGGCCAGCTCGATCCCGAGCGCCATGCAGGCGGCGCCGATGAGCGCCAGCAGCCATTGGACCCGGTTGGTCGCCCGCCCGGTCCAGACATCGGGGTGCGGTTTACCGCCGTGGGGGTGGTCCCTCATGGCTATGAGGTTACTCAGGTTTCGCTGCGCCGGTACCGCGTCGCACAGGGTGACTGCGCCGACTGGACCAGGCCGGACCGAGAGCCTCCGTTCTGTGACCGTCGGGTCACCGTGCGGGGCTGATCGCCCGCAGGAGACGGCCTTCCTCGTAGGCGAGAGCGGGCTCGGGCAGGATTCCCTCGCGGCCGCTCAGCAGCACCGTCAGGGTGCCGTCGGGCTCGGCTTCGGGGGCGGGCAGTTCGCCAAGGCGGCGCAACGCCTGCGCGGCGACCGCGCCGGCGGAGCCGTGCAGGACCAGCGGCGGGAAGCCGGGACGCTGGACGGCGGCGCGGATGCGGTCGGCGACCAGTTCGTAATGGGTGCAGCCCAGGACGACGGTCGTCACGTCCTCGGGGGTCAGCGCGGCGGCGGCCGCGACGGCGGCCTCGATCGCGGTCTCGTCCGCGTGCTCGACCGCCTCGGCCAGCCCGAAGCACGGCACCTCGGTGACGGTCACGCCGTCGGCGAAGTCCTTTATGAGCCCCTTCTGGTAGGAGCTGCCGGTGGTGGCGGGTGTGGCCCAGATCGCGACGGGGCCGCCGCCGGCGGCGGCCGGCTTGATCGCCGGGACGGTGCCGATGACCGGAATGCCGGGTTCGAGGCGGGCGCGCAACGTGGGCAAGGCGTGCACGGTCGCGGTGTTGCAGCCGACGATCAGGACGTCGGGCCGGTGCACGGCGGCGGCTTCGGCGACGGCCAGGGCGCGCTGCGTGAGTTCCTCGGGCGTCCTGCGTCCCCAGGGCATTCCGTCGGGGTCGAGGGAGAGCACGAGATCTGCGTCGGGTCGCAGCCGCCGTACCGCGGCGGTGGCCGCCAGCAAGCCGATTCCGGAGTCCATCAGCGCGATCTTCACCCGGCCACGATAGTCGATGGGCCCTTGCGGGCCGCCGCGGTGGGGCAGACTGCGCGGGTGAGCGCCATCGCGTGGACCGCCACCGGATCACTCGCCGCCTGGCTGTGGCTGCTGCTCTGCCAGGGCTTCTTCTGGCGCACGGACGTCAGGCTTCCGCATCGGTCGGAGCCGGACGCCTGGCCTTCGGTCTGTGTCGTCGTACCGGCGCGCGACGAGGCGGAGGTGCTGCCCGCCAGCCTGCCGTCGCTGCTCGCCCAGGACTACCCGGGGCGCGTGGAGGTCTTCCTCATCGACGACGGCAGTTCGGACGGTACCGGGGATCTCGCGCGCGAACTCGGGCGGCGGCACGGCGGGCCGTCGCTGACGGTGGACTCCCCCGGTGAGCCGCCCGCCGGCTGGACGGGCAAGCTCTGGGCGGTGCGGCACGGCATCGGCCTGGCACGCGCGCGTGCCCCTGAGTATCTGCTGCTGACGGACGCCGACATCGCGCATGCGCCCGACAGCCTGCGGGAGCTGGTGGCGGCCGCGCGCAGCGGGGGTTTCGACGTCGTCTCGCAGATGGCCCGGCTGCGGGTGGAGAGCCTGTGGGAGCGGCTGGTCGTGCCGGCCTTCGTGTACTTCTTCGCGCAGCTGTATCCGTTCCGCCGGATCGGCGGGAAGGGGACGCGGACGGCGGCCGCGGCGGGCGGCTGCGTGCTGCTGCGTACGGATGCCGCCGAGCGGGCGCGGATCCCGGACGCCATCCGGCACGCCGTCATCGACGATGTGGCGCTCGCGCGGGCCGTCAAGGGCGGCGGCGGGCGTATCTGGCTGGGCCTGGCGGAGCGCGTGGACAGCGTGCGCCCGTATCCGCGGCTGCGTGATCTGTGGCGGATGGTCTCGCGCAGCGCGTACGCGCAGCTGCGGCACAACCCGCTGGTGCTGGCCGGGACGGTCGCCGGGCTCGCGCTGGTGTACCTGGTGCCTCCCGCGTCCGTGATCGCGGGGGCGGCCGGCCGGGACGCGGCGGCCGCGGCAGTCGGCGGTCTGGCGTGGCTGGTGATGGCGGGGACGTATGTGCCGATGCTCCGCTACTACCGCCAGCCGCTGTGGCTCGCTCCGCTGCTGCCCTTCACCGCGTTCCTGTATCTCCTCATGACGGTCGATTCCGCGGTGCAGCACTACCGGGGGCGCGGGGCGGCCTGGAAGGGGCGCACTTACACGCGTCCTGACGCCGTGCCGGACGAGGGCTGACCTACTTGCGGCCGGGCGTCCAGTTCATGCCCCACCCGTAGGCGTGGTCGACCGTGCGCTGCGGGCTCACGCCGCGCTCGGGCACCAGGTAGCGGGCCTCGCGCTGGACGACCAGGTCGCTGCCGGTGTTGGTGATCAGGGCGAGTGCGCACACCGTCGAGGGCACCGTGCACTCGTCCAGCGAGAACTCGATCGGGGCACCGAACTGGGGTGTGAGAGTGACCGTGGCGTGCAGGTCGGCGAAGGAGCGCGCACCTTCGTAGATGGTCACGAAGACGAGGATGCGCCGGATGGACCGCTGGTGGTCGAGATTGATGGTGAGGTTCTCGCCACTGGCCAGGGCACCGGTGCGGTCGTCACCGTCGAGGTGGATGTACGGCGGCTGCCGCAGGGCACCGAAGGCGTTGCCCAGGGACTGGACGACGCCCTTGCTGCCGTCGGTGAGCTCGTACAGGGCGCACAGGTCGAGGTCGAGGTCGTTGTGCATGGCGACGGGGCGGCCCAGTTTGCTCGCCCAGCCGGAGAACTGCTTGCGCACCTGCCAGTTGAGGTTCACGCGCATGACGCCCGAGGTGCCGCCCTGCTTGGTCAGGGAGACGGAAGGGGCCTCCTTGGTGAGCGTCACCTTGCTCAGGCTGACGGGTGGCGCCTGGTGCGCGGGCGTGGGGGCCGGCGGCGTCACGGGCGCGGGCATGGTCGTCGGGGGTGCGACCGGCGGCGCCGCGTTCTGGGGCTCGTCGACGGTGATGCCGTAGTCGGTGGCCAGGCCCTCGAGGCCGCTGCTGTAGCCCTGGCCGACGGCGCGGAACTTCCAGGCGCCCTGGCGGCGGTAGAACTCACCGAGCACGAAAGCGGTTTCCACGGTGGCGCCCATGCTGTCGAAGCGAGCGACGAGGGTGCCCTGGGCGGCGTCCTTTACCTCGATGCTCAGGTCCGGCACCTGGCCGAAGGCGCCACCGTCCGCGGAGGCGGCCAGGATGACGGTCTCGATCGCGGGTTCCACGCGCGCGAGGTCGACGAGGAGGCTGTCGGTCACCCGGCCAGCCGTGTCCCGCTTGCCCTCGTGACGGACGGCGCCGGAGGAGTGCTCGGGCTGGTTGTAGAAGACGAAGTCCCCGTCGGAACGGACCTTTCCGCCGACCAGCAACAGCGCCGAGGCGTCGGCGTCGGGCACGCCCGGTCCGGAGCGCCAACCCAATTCGACTCGCAGTACCGTCGTCGGCACCGGAGCATTCGACCCCTTCGACATTGTCATGTCCGCCCCCAAGACGGGTCACCGCGCCAGGTATGCCCCGGCCGCTCATTGGGTTCTTCTACCGGGCCAACCTATTCCCCGCGACAGCGAACTCCCACGTGGAGCACAGGAACGCTGGTGGCCAACCGCCGGTAACCCGCTCGGAACTCGGCATTTACACGATGCGAACGCGGATTGGCGTCCCTTTTTGGCAAGTTCGCTCGCATTGGGGATCCGCCGTCACTGCGGGCACATAAAACAACCCTCTTATCGGTCTCCCCAACCAGCACATCGTGGGCTTAACGTATGCGCCATGACCTCCCCCCGCTCCACTTATGGCGGCGGCTACTACTCCGCCTCCTTCCCGGACACCCCGATCTACGACTCGCTCGTGGCCGAGCGGGGCACCCCGCAGATCGCCCCGATCCGGGTCCCCGCCGCGTACGACATGCCGAGCAGCAACCTGCCCGCGCTGCCTTCGGCCCTGCCGGCCCTCCCGGCGGCCCCGTCCCAGCCCTCCTACGGTTATCCGCAGACGCAGCAGCCCGCCCCGCTACAGCAGGCTCCCGCTGCCTACATCCCGCAGCAGGCGGCCGCTCCTCGCGGCTATCCGGGCCCGCAGGCGCAGCAGCCTCGGCCGGTGGCGCCCGGCGGCACGGGCTACGAGGCGATGCGCCCCGCGGCTCCCCGTCCCGCCGCGGCCCCCTACCAGGATCCGTACAACAACCAGCAGTACCGCGGCTACTGATCCGTGCGCCCTGGGCTGTCGGCGCCACCTGGCACGATGGCCCCATGGGGCACGCGAAGCTGCAGTCCATTCACCTTCATCCGGTCAAGGCGTGCCGGGGCACTGCGCCCCGGGAGGCCGTCGTGGAGCCCTGGGGGCTGGCCGGAGACCGACGCTGGGCGCTGATCGACGACGGGGGAAAGGTCGTGACGCAGCGCCGGCGACCGCGCCTCGCGCTGGCCGCCGCCGAGCCGCTGCCCGGTGGCGGCGTCCGGCTGTCCGCGCCCGGCATGGATCCGCTGACGGTGCCCGTACCCCGCCCGGTCGGCACCGTGCCGGTGGAGATCTTCCGGAACAAGGTCGAGGCGGTTCTCGCCGAGGACGACACCGCGCATGCCTGGTGCACCGCCTTTCTGGGCGCGGAGGTACGCCTCGCGCACATGGACGACCCCGCTACCCGCCGCCCGGTCGACCCGCGGTACGCGCTGCCGGGCGAGACCGTCTCCTTCGCCGACGGCTATCCGCTGCTGCTCACCACGGCGGCCTCGCTCGACGCCCTCAACTCCCTGATCGCGCAGGGTGATCATGCCGACGAGGGCCCACTGCCGATGAACCGTTTCCGGCCCAACGTGGTCGTGTCGGGCACGCCGGCCTGGGCCGAGGACGGCTGGTCCCGCCTGGCCATCGGCGAGGTCACCTTCCGTGTGCCCAAGAAGTGCGGGCGGTGCGTGGTGACCACGACCGACCAGGCCACCGCCGAGCGCGGCCGGGAGCCCCTGCACACCCTTGGCAGGCACCGGCGCCTCGACGGCAAGCTGGTGTTCGGCCAGAACCTGGTCCCGCTGTCCCGCGGCACGATCCGGGTCGGTGACCCGGTCACGATCCTCGACTGAGCCACGAGCCTCGACTCAGCCACGGTCCTCCAACTGAGCCACCGTCCTGCACTGAGCCGCGACCCTCGACTGAGGAAGATCCCGTCGAGCGACGACATGCGGGAACCCGGGCCGGGGGCCTGCTCGTTGGGCTTTTCGTGAGAAGTTCATGAGAGGTCCCGGGCGCAGGTGATTTCGCTCTCTCTTCGCCGGGCCCGCGGATGAACGACTCTGGCAGGGGTTATCACGGAGCGGGAAGGGGGGTGGCCGGAGGATGCGGGCGATCAGCGGACTCTGGCGCTGGCGGCACAATCCGCTACGCCGTACGACCGATCTGGTCGAGGCCTGGGTCGCCCTCGCGGCCCTGCTGCTGGTCCTGGTCGCCGCGCCCTTGGCCGGCTCCCTGATCGGCGGCCTGGCGCAGGACACCCTGCAGGAGTCCGTCCGCGAACAGCGCGCGTCCCGGCACCTGGTGACGGCGACCGTGGTCCGCGAGGTGGAGGGCTCGACCCTGGATGTCGACCCCGAGGCCTCCACCGGCCGGGACATGCGCACCCGGGTGGTGGCCGACTGGACCGCACCGGACGGCAGCGCTCACCAGTCGGCGGTCATGGCGAACTTGGACACGCCCCAGCCCGGCGACCGCTTCACGATATGGACGGACCGGCAGGGTCGCGCAGTGGCCCGCCCACTGGACCCAGCGACGGCGGCGACGCACGCGGTTCTCGCCGGATTGGGCGCGGCTCTCCTGGCCGCCGGGCTCGTCGAGGGCGGCAGACGGCTGGTCGTCTGGCGCATGGTCCGTCGCCGGTACGCGCGTTGGGACCAGGCATGGGACAAGGCGGGTCCGGACTGGGGCCGGGCCGGCACCGGCAGTTGACGGCCTTCCGGCTCTGGTCAACCCACCGCCCGCGCGCACGCTACGGTGGACCGGCCGAAGTCCTCGGCAGCAAAACCCGCGTACAACGAGGTGGGGGCACATCAACGCCATGGCACAGGGCACGGTCCAGGTGACGCACACCGGCACATCGCGGTGGCGGCGCCGCACGGGTGAGTACGCATCGCTCGCCGCCGCCCTGGAGGCCGCGGCCGACGGCGACGTCCTCACCGTCGCGCCCGGCACCTACCGGGAGAACCTCGTCGTCCAGCGGGCGGTGACGCTGCGCGGCCCCGAGGGTTCCCCGGGCTCGGTGCGGATCGCGCCCGTTGACGGGGTGCCGCTGACGGTGCGCGCCTCGGCCGTGGTCCAGGACCTGCATGTGGAGGGCCAGGACGCGGCGGCACCCGCGCTGCTCGTCGAGGAGGGTGCTCCGGAGCTGTCGGACGTCCGGATCGTCACGCGGTCCGCGGTCGGCATCGAGGTGCGCGGTGGCGCGCGGCCGACCGTGCGGCGCTGCACCGTCGACAATCCCGCGGGCATCGGCATCGCCGTACTCGACGGTGGGGGCGGCGTGTTCGAGGAGTGCGAGGTCGTCGCGGCCGGGCAGGCGGGTATCGCCGTGCGCGGCGGCGGCCACCCCCGTCTGGAGCGCTGCCGGGTGCACCACGCCTCCGGCTCGGGGCTGACGGCGACCGGTGAGAACTCCGCGCTGGAAGCGGTGGGTTGCGAGGTCTACGAGGTCCGGGGCTCCGGTGTCCAGGTCACCGGCCGGGCCACCGCCCACCTCACGGACTGCGATGTGCACCGCACCACCGCCGACGGCGTGACGCTCGACACGGACGCCGTGCTGACGCTGGCGGACTGCCGTATCCATGACATCCCGGAGAACGCGGTCGACCTGCGTTCCCGCTCAGTGCTCACCCTGACCCGCACGACGGTGCGTCAGTTCGGTCGCAACGGCCTGTCGGTGTGGGACCCGGGTACGCGCGTGGATGCCAACCAGTGCGAGATCTTCGACAGCACGGGCGACTACCCGGCGGTGTGGGTCAGCGACGGCGCCACCGCGGTGCTGGACTCCTGCCGGGTGCACGACGTGCCGGACGCCCTGTTCGTCCTCGACCGGGGCTCGCGCGCGGACGTCGTCGACAGCGACCTGTCCCAGGTGCGCAACACGGCGGTGTCGGTGAGCGACGGCGCCACCGCCCAGCTCGACGACTGCCGGATCCGGGACGCGGCGACGGGTGCCTGGTTCCGGGACCACGGCAGCGGCGGCACGCTCAACAACTGCACCCTGGACGGCAATCAGACCGGCGTGATCGTCACCAAGGGCGCCGACCCCGTCATCGAGCGCTGCACGGTCGACTCCCCGACGGAAGCCGGGTTCTACGTGTCGGCGGGCGGCCGCGGCACCTTCCTGAACTGCCGGGTGCGGGGCAGCGCCGGCTACGGCTTCCATGTGATCGACGGCTGCCGTACGACGCTCAAGAAGTGCCGTACGGAGCGGTGCGCGCGGGGCGGCTACGAGTTCGCGGACGGCGGCCCGGACGCCGCCACCGGAGCCGGCCCGGACGTGGAGGACTGCACCAGCGACGAGAGCGCGGGCCTCAGGCAGCCGCCACCGGCGCCGGAACCCGCCGTGCAGACGGCGCGTCAGTCGCCCAGCCTCCTCGGCGCGATCCCCGGTCAGCGCACGACCGAGCAGGAGCCGCTCCTCGCCGCCTCGGAGGGCGAGAAGCCGACGCGGACCTCCAAGGCCGTCCTCGGTGAACTGGACGCGCTGGTCGGCCTGGACAGCGTCAAGCGCGAGGTGCGCGCCCTCACCGACATGATCGAGGTGGGCCGGCGCCGTCAGCAGGCGGGCCTCAAGGCCGCGTCGGTCAAGCGCCACCTGGTCTTCACCGGCTCGCCCGGTACGGGCAAGACGACGGTCGCCCGCCTCTACGGAGAGATCCTCGCCTCCCTGGGTGTCCTGGAGAAGGGCCACCTGGTCGAGGTGTCCCGTGTCGACCTGGTCGGCGAGCACATCGGCTCCACGGCGATCCGCACGCAGGAGGCCTTCGACAAGGCGCGCGGCGGTGTGCTGTTCATCGACGAGGCGTACGCGCTGTCGCCGGAGGACTCGGGCCGGGACTTCGGCAAGGAGGCCATCGACACGCTGGTGAAGCTGATGGAGGACCACCGGGACGCGGTCGTGGTGATCGTCGCGGGCTACACGGCCGAGATGGAGCGGTTCCTGTCGGTCAACCCTGGGGTGGCGTCCCGTTTCTCGCGGACCATCACCTTCAGCGACTACGGCCCCGACGAGCTGCTGCGGATCGTGGAGCAGCAGGCCGAGGAACACGAGTACCGGCTCGGCCCGGGTCTGGCCGAGGCCCTGCTGAAGTACTTCACGGCGCTCCCCAAGGGCCCGGCGTTCGGCAACGGCCGCACCGCACGCCAGACCTTCGAGGCGATGGTGGAACGGCACGCGGGCCGGGTCGCCCAGCTCGACGAGCCGAGCACGGACGACCTGACGCTGCTGTACGCGGAGGATCTGCCCGAGTTGCCCTGATCAGGAGGTGCGGCGCCCCTCCCCCAGCGGTTTTTGTTCGGCGTCGAGTTGGTGGTCGGCCCAGACGTAGCTTTCGGGCAGCAGGTCGGCGATGAGGACGGTGCGGATGCGCTCGCCCTCTCCGACGATGACCTCGAGGTCGGGGAAGTAGTCGAGAAGGACCTGACGGCACCTTCCGCACGGCGGTACGACCCCCCGGTCCCGGTCGCCCACGGCGACGATCGTGTCCAGCTCGTAGGCGCCCTGGGCGGCCGCCGCGCCGATGAGGACCATTTCGGCGCACGGTCCGCCGGTGAAGTGGTACGCGTTCACCGCGGTGACGATCCTGCCGTCCCGGGCGCGGGCCGCGGCTGCCATGGTGTGGTTGTCGCCCCTGCAGCGTGTGCGAGCCACGTGCGCTGCTGCCTGGACGAGCTCGTGGTCGACGGGGTGGTTCCGGGTGGTCATCTTCTCTGCCTTCGTCCGGTGTCAGACGATGGCGTATCACAAGAGGGCGGCCGCCACCGGGGCGGCGACGATGAGCGGTTCCGGGAATCAGTCGTTCGTTTCCCTACGGTGCCGACTCCGGCCGCTGTGCCGGCAGCTCCGGGCTCAGCCGTGCCAGCAGCCTCTGGCGTTCCTCGGCGAAGGCGGGGTCCGCCTGGTACTCGCCGTGGCCGAGGATGGGTGCGGGCAAGGGGTGCTCGGGGGTGCGGCCGTAGGCCAGGGGGTCCTTGAGGGGTTCGCGGTCCACGGCTGGGCCCTTGTCGCCGGGCAGGCGGACCGGGCCGCCGATGGGGTCGGTGAGCCGGTAGAGATTGCGCCAGCAGTCGACCTCGGCGTGCAGGGAGGTGAGCGCGGCCGGGCCGAAGTGGGCCGGGAACCAGCGGCCGTAGAGGCGTTCCAGCGGGGAGCCGTAGGTGAGGAGCGCGACCCGCTTGCGGTCGGCCGGTGTCAGCTGCCAGGCCGCCGCGGCCGCGAGCACACTGCCCTGGGAGTGCCCGCAGATGACGAGGCGGCGGCCCTCCTCGGCGCGGGTCCAGGTCGCCATCCGCCAGGTCAGGTCGGGAACCGCACGCTCGGCGTAGCACGGCGGCGCGAAGGGGTGCGCGGCACGCGGCCAGAAGGTGCCGACATCCCACAGGATGCCGATGGTGCGTCGCGCGGAGGCGTCCTTGTAGGCGCGGCGGCCCCAGGTGACGAACAGTATGAAGCCGACGCCGATCAGCCAGGAGCCCAGCGCCTGCGCCGTCTGGGCGGCGCCGTGGACGAAGGCATGCGTCCCCCCGGCGGCCTTGCTGGGCGTCTTGTCGCTGGTCAGTGCGCCGACCAGGGCTCCGGCCCCCAGCAGCAGGGTCGCGGTGGAGGTGACGGCGACGACGAGGGGGACGCGGTCGGTGAGCGTTGCCATCGCGCGCGTGCCGGCGATACGGCGGGTGCGTGCCGTGTCCCGGGGCTCCCCCGCGTAGTCGCGTTCCACCGTGCCCAGCTCGGTGCGGCGCAGTTGCCAGGCCCGCCATGCCAGCCAGCCGCAGAGCAGCAGCACCAGGACCAGCAGGGGTGGGATGACGGAGGCCTGCCAGGTCAGCAGGACCGGCGGGCCCGCGATGGACGTGCCGGTGCCGTCGAGCCAGTCGGCCACGCGCTGGGCGACCCCGCCGGACATCACCCCGCCGAGGGCGCAGGCCAGCATCGCCACGGCCGGTCCACCCAGTCCTCGCATCGCGGCACGCGGATCGGGACGCGTGCGGTGCAGGAGGTGGGCGACCACGGCGAGGACGATCACGAGCAGGCCCTGGAAGAAGGCGATGGCCCCGAAGGTGGGGTCGCCGGGCAGGCGGCCCGCCGACTGCCAGCCCGGGCGGTCCCACCCGGCGTAGAGCAGCGCGAGCGCCAGCAGGACGAGCGAGGCGAGCGGGAGCCGGCGTACCAGACGCTCGTCGAGTTCCTGGTCGAGGCGCCTCTCGCTGCGGCCCCGGCGGCAGACCACCCACCCCACGACGGCCGCCCCGGCGATCAGCGCGGCGTGCAGGAGCCACCCCAGCGTGTCCAGCAGCGCGGGTCCACCCGGCCGGCGGTCGAAGCGTGCCGCGGCCGAGCCGACCGCCGCGGCGACGGTGAGCAGGCCGGCGGCGGTGTGCGCGGCGCGCAGCCGGGCGACCAGGCGCCGGCCGTACCAGAAGCCGGGGCGGCCCAGGGAGGTGCGCCCGGAGTCCTCGTCCGGCTCGGGGTCGCGGGACATCGGCTGCTGGGACTCGTACGCGCTCCAGGTGCGGCGGGAGAGATACCAGAGCAGGCCGGTCAGCGCGGCGGGCACCACGGCGGCGAGGGCGAGCCTGCGGCCCGGGTGGCTCCACCAGCCGCCCTCGGACACCACGGGCGACAGGAAGCCCAGCCAGGTGTGCCGCTCGGCGCACGCGCGCGTGCCCGCGCACTGCCAGGCCGTGAGATCCAGCGCGACCTCGCAGGCGGCGGCGACGAGCAGCACGGTCAGGGACAGCCCCGCGAGCCGCACGAGCAGTCCGTACAGACGTACCGTCCGCTCTCGGCCCCGTGCCGCCGGGCGCATCCAGTGGGCCAGGTTGACCACCATGAACGGCAGGAGCAGCAGCCACAGGGCGCGTGCGCTGTTGCCGGAGGTGAGGTTGCACCAGACGTACGCTTCGGGGACCGGTTTGCCCCGGTAGTCGGCCGGCCGGTCCTCCGCGTCGACGTCCTCGGCCCGCCTGAACACGGCGGCCGTGTCGTCGCCGGTGATCCGCACGGTCCGCGGATCGTCGAGCATCTCCTGCGGTGTGGTCCCGCCGACACCGTGGACCAGGAGTTCCAGGGCGGTCCCCGCACTGTCGGTGACCGCGACGGCGCGCCCGTCGGGACCGCTCGTCGCCGTGTCGGCGCCCTCGATCCGGGCGCGTTCCTGCGCACGTTCCACTGTTCGCACTTCCCCCGTGACGAGCCTTCGGCTGCTGTCCGTGCGGGCACAAGGATCTCCTGTCGGAGGGTCCTTGACACCTCTCGTCACGGAATCTCCCCGATCCGCGTGAACAACCGAGCAATGGATGATGCGGAAGTGACATGCGCGCGTCGTGACAGCCAGTGGCGCGACCGGTACCGACCCATGCGAGGATGGGTCGTCCCGCGCACCGTGAACGGCGAGAATGGCCTTGTCGGAGGGGTGGCGCAGGGTGTGTCGGACGGCATGAGGCGAAAGGACCGGAGCGTACGTGAGTGAGAATCAGAACCTCCTCGCGGAGCAGCGGCGCGCCCTGATCCTGGACGAGGTACGGCGCCGAGGCGGGGTCCGCGTCAACGAGCTGACCCGCAAGCTCGGCGTGTCGGACATGACGGTGCGCCGCGATCTCGACGCGCTCGCCCGGCAGGGCGTGCTGGAGAAGGTGCACGGCGGCGCGGTGCCGGTGGTCGAGGCGAGCACGCACGAGCCGGGCTTCGAGGCCAAGTCGGGTCTGGAGCTGACGGCCAAGGAGGACATCGCGCGGGCGGCGGCCGAGCTGGTCGTGCCGGGCTCCGCGATCGCCCTGTCGGGCGGTACGACGACGTACGCGCTGGCCCACCAGCTGGTCGACGTGCCGGACCTCACCGTCGTCACGAACTCGGTGCGGGTCGCCGATGTCTTCCACGCCGCGCAGCGCACGACCGGCCCCCGGCAGGGCGCGGCGACGGTCGTGCTGACCGGTGGGGTGCGCACCCCCTCGGACTCGCTGGTGGGTCCGGTGGCCGACCAGGCGATCGCGACACTCCATTTCGACGTGCTGTTCCTCGGTGTGCACGGGATATCGGTCGAGGCCGGCCTGTCCACGCCGAACCTGGCGGAGGCCGAGACCAACAGGCGCCTGGTGCAGTCGGCGCGCCGGGTCGTGGTGGTCGCCGACCACACCAAGTGGGGTGTGGTGGGGCTGAGTTCGTTCGCGGCGCTGGAGCAGGTCGACACGCTGGTGACGGACGCCGGGCTCGCGACCGAGGCACGCTCGGAGATCGCTGAGCATCTGCGCCGGCTGGTGGTGGCGGGCGAGCCCGAGGAGGACGACGACCTCTGAGGTCGTGGGCGTCCGCCGTCTGCGGTGGCCGAGGTGTGCGATGGCCGGCGGTGCAGACATCTGACGGGGCGCCAGCTATGGTGGCGCTGCCCGGAGCGGCGTCGGCATAGGGGGTTTCGTCCATGGCTCACCTGCTGCGTGAGGTGGGGCTCGACTTCATCGAGCGCGCGCCCGTACGGCTGGTCTTCGCGCGGGAGATCTCCGCTCCCCCGGAGCCGGTGTTCCGCGCGCTGGCCGAGGACGTGCCGGGCTGGTCGGAGTGGTTCTCGGCGGTGGCACTGGCCCGTCCGCTGGACGACGGGGCCCGGCGCGAGGTCCGGCTCCGGGGCGGTACGCGCTTCGAGGAGACCGTCCTGGCGGCGAAGAGCCCGGAGGTGTACGCCTACCGCGTCGACGTGACCAACGCGCCGGGGGCGCGGGCCATGGTCGAGGAGTGGCGGCTCGCCCCGGCGGGGACGGGCACGCGGGTGCAGTGGACGTTCGCGGTGGACGGCACGGCACCGTTCCGGTTCACCTTCGGCCTCGCGCGGGCGGGCCTCGGCCGGTCGTTCCGGGGCGCGGTGACCGCGCTGGACCGGCGGCTGGCGTCCGCGCGTCACTGAGGCGCCCTGTTCGGTCGGCCCCCGAGACTCGCCGCTCACCCGGGTACTTGGACTCGCTGCTCACCCGGTCCCTGGAGCCCGGCCTGAAGCCCGCTGTTCGTCTGATCCCTGAGGCGCGCTCTTCGCCCGGGGCCCGAGGCCCACCGTCCACCCGGTCCCTGAGGGGCCCCTTCACCCGCCGCCTGAGGCCGGCTCTTCACCGGGCCCCTGCGGCCCACTGTTCACTCCGGCCACACGCCCGTGGCCAGCAGTTGCTCGATGGCCGCCGAGTACGGCGCGATGTCCAGGCCCTGCTCGGCCAGCCAGGCGTCCGAGTAGTACTTGTCCAGGTACCGGTCCCCCGGGTCGCACAGCAGCGTCACCACGCTCCCCTGCCGCCCCCCGGCCACCATCTCGGCGACGATCTTCAGCGCGCTCCACAGTCCCGTGCCGGTCGAGCCGCCCGCCTTGCGGCCGATGGCCCGCTCCAGGGCCCGTACGGCGGCGACGCTCGCCGCGTCCGGCACCTTCATCATCCGGTCGATGGCACCCGGCACGAAGCTCGGCTCCATGCGCGGCCGGCCGATGCCCTCGATGCGGGAGCCGCAGTCACAGGTGACGTCCGGATCACCGGTGGTCCAGCCCTCGAAGAAGCACGAGTTCTCCGGATCGGCGACACAGATGCGGGTGTCGTGCTGCATGTAGTGCACGTACCGGGCGAGGGTCGCGGAGGTGCCGCCGGTGCCGGCCGTGGCGACGATCCACGCGGGCTCCGGGAACCGCTCCAGCCTCAGCTGGCGGAAGATGGACTCGGCGATGTTGTTGTTGCCGCGCCAGTCCGTGGCCCGTTCGGCGTAGGTGAACTGGTCCATGTAGTGGCCGCCGGTCTCGACCGCGAGACGGGCGGACTCCTCGTACATCTTGCGCGAGTCGTCCACGAAGTGGCACTGGCCGCCGTGGAACTCGATCAGGCGGCACTTCTCGGCGCTCGTCGTGCGCGGCATGACCGCGATGAAGGGCACGCCGATCAGCTTCGCGAAGTACGCCTCGGAGACGGCCGTCGAGCCGCTGGACGCCTCGATCACCGGGCGGCCCGGCCGGATCCAGCCGTTGCACAGGCCGTACAGGAAGAGCGAGCGGGCGAGGCGGTGCTTGAGGCTGCCGGTCGGGTGGGTCGACTCGTCCTTCAGGTACAGGTCGATGCCCCAGTGCTCGGGCAGCGGAAAGCGCAGCAGGTGTGTGTCGGCCGAGCGGTTGGCGTCCGCCTGGACCTTGCGGACGGCTTCTTTCAGCCAATCGCGGTAGGCGGCGTCTGTGTGGTCGACGTCGAGGGTCACGCCGGACGGGATCTGCTGGATGGTGCTCACGGCGCTGCTCCTCATGCTGTGCGGCAGCGGCGACTCGCGCGGCCGTCGCTTCGAGCATAAACATCTTCCGCACGCTTCTCACCTGCATAAACACACCTTTGGGAGCCTCAAAGGCATCCCTGGACCGGTTGTCCGACGCCACCTGTGGGGGCGCATTCACGCGAGTGCTCCGAGCGCCCCGGCCGGCCGTGACGTGCGTACTGGTGCTCGACGCGGGACGCGGGCAGACTGCACCGGACGGGACGGCGATCCCGAGCGGGGGCACACTGGATCACGACCAGAGCCGGCCACACCGACGCGGAACGAGCCGGCCACCGACGCGCACAAGGGGGCGGGGCATGGCGGAGCCGGAGTTCACGGCCACGGGCGTGCGGATCGGCAAGCGGCTGCGCTCGCTGACCCGGGCCGGGCAGGTGCGGATCAGCGACGGCAGGCTGCAGTTGCTCACCAGCTACGGCAGCGAGATAGACAGCGCGCCGGTGCAGGCAGTGCGGGCGTCCAAGCCCTGGTTCGCGCCGGACGACAAGGCGCTGGCGGACGTCAACGGCACGCGCTACTCGCTGACCCTGGGCGATCACGACCCCGCGCCGGGGGAACCCGGTCCGCCCGCGGCACGCCGGTTCATCGAGGCCGTACGGAAGGCCGCGGGGCGTAAGGGCTGAGTCACCGCGAGTTGCGGTACCGCACCCCCTGCGTCACGCTGGTCTCACGTCACTCTGGGTTTACCGGCGATAACGCTGCGAACCAGCCCGCCGGCCACGTCAGCAGCAGGCGGCCGTTTTCCTCAAGCACCCTGCTGGATCCGTACTTCGTGTTCTTCCGGACCTCTTCAGTCGGGGAGTCGCAGCCGTGATCAGTTACCCAAGCAGGCACTGCACGGTGGAGCTCCAAGCCCTGCCGTCGCGGATCGGTCAGGTCCGCAGAATCGTATCGGCGCAGTTGCGTTACTGGCATCTGGACCCCTTGATCGACCGCGCCGCGCTCGGGGTCACCGAGTTGTTGACCAACGTCCACCAGCACGCCCAGCCGGACAAGATGTGCACCGTGGAGATCGAGCTGCTGCTCGACCGGCTCAAGGTCTCGGTGCGCGACCACGACCCGCGGCTGCCGGTCGTGGGGGACGTCGAGGACGCCGACTCGTTCGCCACCTGTGGGCGTGGGCTGGCGATGGTGGCCGCCGTCAGCGAGAGCTGGGGTGCGCGGCCGGACGGCGAGTCCGGCAAGGTCGTGTGGTTCACGCTGCCGACGCGCGCGGCGGTACGGCCCAAGGCCGCGCGCCCGCCGCAGCTTCCGGCCGTGGAGAAGCCCGCGCGCCGGTTCGCCGAGGTCGGGCCGCGGGTCGACCTGCGCAGGCCCGAACACGCTCCCGCCCGGTCGGCCGTTGTCGGCTGACCGGGCGGTGACAATTGCCCCCGTGCGGGCGGTCTCATTCGGTGGCGATGGCCCGCAGTACGTCCAGGCGGGCCGCGCGGCGCGCCGGGCGCAGGCCCGCGAGGGCTCCGGCCGTGAGGCCGACCAGTGCCACCACCGCCAGTTGCAGGGGCGGCAGCGCGAAGGCGAAGGCGCTGTCGCTCGCGCCGTCGGACGCCTCGACGAGGACCCAGCCGAGGAAGCCGCCGAGGACGAGGCCGCCGACCGTACCGAAGGCGGCGACCAGGACCGACTCCCAGCGGACCATCGCACGCAGCTGGGAGCGGGTCTGGCCCACGGCCCGCAGCAGGCCCAGTTCGCGGGTGCGCTCGTGGATCGCCAGGGTGAGGGTGTTGGCGATGCCGAGGAGCGCGATCAGCACCGCGAGGGCTAGCAGCGCGTAGACGAGCGTCAGCATCATGTCGATGCCGCCGGCCGATGACCGCGCGTACTCGTCGCGGGTCTGCACCTGCGGGTCGCCGTACCCCTGCGCCACCTTCTCGACCGCCGCCTTGCCCGCGTCCGTGCTCACGCCGTCCTTGAAGGAGACGGCCAGCAGGGTGTCGGCGTCCTGGGTTCGGTGCGGTGCCCAGGCGTCACGCGTGATGACGTGGTCGCCGGCGAGTTCGGACCGGCCGTAGACCGCGCGGACGGTGAAGGTCTCGGTGCGGCCGTCGGTGAAGGCGAGTCGGGTCTTGTCGCCGGTCGTCACGTTCCGCTTGTCGGCCTCCTGCTCGGTGATGGCGATGCCGTCGGTGCCGAGGTCGCGCAGGGAGCCCCGGACATCGCCCAGGTCGAAGGTGCGCTCCAGGGCCACGGGGTCGGTGACGGTCAGTGCCCGTCCCTCGCCGTCCACCTCGGCGACGCCGCGGCCGAGTCCGACGGCCGTGTCGACCTCGGGCAGCTGCTGGACGGCGTCGGCGAGGCGCGGGCTCAGTCCGCTGCCGCCCGCACCGAACGACGGGGTGCTGACGGCCACGTCGCCCGCGAAGGAACGGGACACGGTCTGGTCCATGGTCGCCTTCAGCGAGGCGCCGAACACCGTGAACAGGGAGACCACGGCCACGCCGATCATCAGCGCGCTCGCGGTGGCGGCCGTCCGCTTCGGGCTGCGCAGGGCGTTGCGCCGGGCGAGTCCGCCGGTGACGCCCCGCAGCCGGTCGAGCGGCCCGCCGAGGATGCGTACGGCCGTCGTGGAGGCGACCGGGCCGAGGACCACGAAGGCGACCAGGGCGAGGACCGCGCCGGTACCCGCTGTCCAGATGGACGGGGACAGCAGGACGCCGCCGAGCGTCACGCCGACCGCGAGGGCGAGGAGACCCAGACCGGTGACGGCACGGAGGCGGGAGGCGCCGGACGTGTCCACGGCCGTCTCGCGCAGGGCTGCCAGCGGTGCGGTGCGGCCGGCGCGCACGGCGGGCAGCAGGGCGGAGCCGAGACAGACCGTGATGCCGACCACGAGCGGCAGGGCCATGGAGAGTGCGCTGATGACCAAGTCGCCCTCGGGGAAGGGGAATCCGATGGCCGGGAACAGCGCCTGGAGTCCGGCCGCGATGCCGATGCCGCCGGCCAGACCGGCCGCCGACGCCGTGACGGCGACGGCCGTCGCCTCTACCAGGGTCGACGCGGTGACCTGGCGGCGCGAGGCTCCCAGGGCGCGCAACAGGGCGTTCTGGCGGGTGCGTTGGGCCACGACGATCGCGAAGGTGTTGTGGATGGAGAAGGTCGCCACGAGCAGGGCGACACCGGAGAACACCAGGAGGAAGGTGGTGAAGACCGACAGGAACTGGCTGGAGATCATGTCGGTGTTCTCCTCGGCCGACTCCTGACCGGTGATGGCCTCGACTCCCTTGGGCAGTACAGGAGTCAGTGCGTCGACCAGCTCCTGCTGGCTGACGCCGGGGCCTGCCCGCACCTGGATGCTCGCCGCCTCACCGGGCCGCGCGGTGAGATACCTCTCGGCGTCGGCCTGGGTCATTCCGGTGAAGGTCACCTGGGCCATGCCGTCCTCGCCGCCGAAGGTCGCGAGGCCGACGATCGTCACCTTGACGGGGTCCGGCGTGCGCAGGGTCGTCGTGTCGCCGATGCGCAGGTCGCCGCGCTCGGCGGTGCCTCGATCGATGACGACCTCGCCGGACTTCCGCGGGACGCGGCCGTCGGCGAGCCGGTACGCGTTGAGTTCGGGGTCGCTGATCCAGTTGCCGGCGAGGGTGGGCGGGCCCTGGCCGCCGATGGGATCGCCGTTCTTGCCCACCAGCTGGCCGGCGCCCTGGATGTTGGGCGCGGCGGCCGCGACCGCGGGGACCTGTTCGATCGTGCTCACGAGGTCCGTGGCGACGGGTTCGCGTACGCCCTGGCTCTCGCCGGGCGTGGTGATGGCGTCCGCGCTGCGGACCACGGCGTCCGTACCGCTGGTCGCGTTGCCGAACATCGTGTCGAAGCTCGCCCGCAGTGTGTCGCCCATGACGAGCGTCCCGGCGAGGAAGGCCACACCGAGGAAGACCGCGAGGAACGTACCCGAGAAGCGGCGCTTGTGCGCGCGAAGGGAGGACACGCTCAGGCGGACGGAGGCGTTCATGACGGCACCTCGAAGGCTTTCATGCGGTCCAGGACCTTGTCGGCGGTCGGCGACTCCATACGGTCGACCAGGCGTCCGTCGGCGAGGAACACGACCTCGTCGGCGTGGGCGGCGGCCACCGGGTCGTGGGTGACCATGACGACCGTGCGGGCCGTCTGGCGCACCGCGCGGCCGAGCAGGCCGAGTACCTCTCCGCCGGAGCGGGAGTCGAGGTTGCCGGTCGGCTCGTCGGCGAAGACGACGTCGGGCCGGCCGGCGAAGGCGCGGGCCACGGCGACGCGTTGCTGCTGGCCGCCGGAGAGCTCGGAGGGGCGGTGGTGAAGCCGGTCGCTCAGGCCGACGACGTCGATCAGCGCGTCGATCCACTCCGGGTCGCCCTTGCCGCCCGCCAGGTCCAGCGGCAGCGTGATGTTCTCCGCGACGGTCAGCGTCGGCACCAGGTTGAACGACTGGAACACGAAGCCGACGCGCTCCCGGCGCAGGAGGGTGAGGCGGCGGTCGTCGAGGCTGCTCAGCTCGGTGTCGCCGATGTGGGCGGTGCCCGAGGTGAGGGTGTCCAGGCCGGCCGCGCAGTGCATCAGGGTGGACTTGCCGGAGCCCGAGGGCCCCATGATCGCGGTGAAGCGACCGACCGGGAAGTCGACGCTCACGCCGTCCAGGGCCCGCACGCCGGTGTCGCCGCTGCCGTACACCTTCACGGCATCGACGACGCGGGCGGCCGTCGGCGTGATGGTCGCAGTGCTCGTGGCGCTCGTGGCGCTCGTGGCGCTCGTGGCGCTCGTGGCGCTCGTGGCGCTCGTGGCGGTCATACCGCACCGCCCTTGCCGGTAGGCCCGAACTGCTCGTCCAGGACGGACAGCCGGCGCCAGTACTCGTCCTCGTCGATCTCGCCGGAGGCGAAGCGGTGGCCGAGCACGGTGATGGGCGAGTTCTCGTCGGGCGCCGCGCGCCGGGGGCCGCGGCGCCCGCGCCACACCGTGCGGCGCAGCAGCGTGATGCCGCCGACCACGACGGCCGCCCAGATGAGCGGGAAGAAGAGGATCCACGGGCCGGGGCCGCCGTCCACGAAGTGAGCCAGGGTCTGCATCTCGAGTCATCTCCCGAGTCGGTCGGTTCGGGTTCTCCGGGTCGTTCGGTGATGCCTCGAGAGTCGCGCCGCCTGGGGGTCCAGGTCGTCCTACGGCCAGCGGCAGTGCGCGTACCTCGCGGGGAGTACGCGGGGCCGGTTCCGCTGCTTCGACGGAGGTCGAATTCTGTAACTACTAGTATGTACAGTGGATGCGTGAACACCGCGGACCGATTGATCGAGTCCACGCGCGAACTGCTCTGGGAGCGCGGCTATGTGGGCACCAGCCCCAAGGCGATCCTCGAGCGCTCGGGCGCCGGACAGGGCAGCATGTACCACCACTTCAAGGGGAAGCCGGACCTCGCGCTCGCCGCGATCCGGCGGACCGCCGAGGAGATGCGGGCTACCGCCGCGGGAGTACTCGACGGTCCTGGAACACCGTACGAGCGCATCGAGGCGTATCTGCTGCGCGAGCGCGATGTGCTGCGCGGCTGTCCGATCGGGCGGCTGACGATGGACCCGGACGTGATCGCCGGCGACGACCTGCGCGCGCCCGTCGACGAGACCCTCGACTGGCTGCGCGAACGGCTGGCCGGGATCGTCGAGGCAGGCAAGGAGCAGGGCCAGTTCGCGGCCGGGCTCGACGGGGAGGCGATCGCGGCGACGATCGTGGCGACCGTGCAGGGCGGCTACGTCCTCGCCCGCGCGTCCGGTTCGCCGGCCGCCTTCGACGCGAGTGTCCGGGGGTTGCTCTCGCTGCTCGCCCCGGTCGACGGCACGCACGCGGGCGGCACGAACCCGTGACCGATCATCCGGCCTGAGAAAGGGACTTGGCATGCATGCCATGCAGTACGAGTTCACGCTGCCCGCCGACTACGACACGGAGGTCGTCCGCGCCCGCGTCGCCCGCGTCGGGCATCTGCTGGACGACTGGGACGGCCTCGGTGTCAAGGCGTATCTGCTGCGTGAGCGCGGGGTGCACGGCTCGCCCGTCAACCAGTACGGGCCCTTCTACCTCTGGAACACCATGGAGGGCATGAACGCCTTCCTGTGGGAAGGCGCCTTCCAGGGGCCCGTGACCGACTTCGGGCGGCCGCGCGTGCGTCAGTGGACGGGGCTCGCGTACGAGGAGGGCGGCGCCGCGGGCTCACCCGCCGCGTTCGCCGTACGGCGGCGCCAAGCGGTTCCGGAGGGTGTGGAGTTGGCCGCGTTCATGGCGGACACGATCGAGGAGACCGAGCGGCTGGCGGCGCGGGACGGTGCCGTGCTGGCGGCCGCCGCTGTCGACACAGGGACATGGGAGCTGGTCCACTTCTCGCTCTGGGACCATGGCACGCCCAAGGCCGAGGGCGATGTGTACCAGGTGCTGCACCTGTCGGCGCCGGGGCGTGGGGCGTTGCCGCGGGGCCGGCAGTGGTGAGAGCCGGTGTCACATCCCCGGCCGGATCAGCGCGCGGCGTCGTGGGGGCACCTCCCGCCCGAGCCGTGCGAAGCGCGGTTCGAGGGTGGGGGAGCGTGCGATCGCAAGGCGCCGGAGCCGCCCTCGACGGGGGTGCCCCCGCGCGAGTCGAGCGAAGCTCGGTTCGAGCGTGGGGGAGGAGCCACGTGGGCGTTTCGGCAACGCGGCTGGGGTCCCCCCTGCTCGAAGAGCTTGGGGTAGTGCGTGCCAGGCGTCGCGCGCCCGGCCGGGGATGTGACACCGGCTCTGAGTGCGGTCCGTGCGGTTCCTGACCGGGCTCAGCGGCAGAGTTCGTCCAGGTCGTCGGAGAAGGTGGGGAACTCGGCCTGCGCCTCGGCGACGATCTCCCGGGCGGGCCGGCGCCGGGTGGTCGCGTGCCGGTCGGCCAGTTCGGTCAGGGTCGCGTTCGGGCGCCCCTCGTACTGCTCGAACTGCACGACCTCCAGCGGCCCCACGCCACCCGCCAGCACCCACAGGAAGTCGGACAGGTTCCCCGCCACCACTGCGTTCTCGCCCTCCGAGCCGAAGAACACCACGGGCTGCTCGGCGAGCGGTCTTCCCTGCCGCACACACCACAGGGCGGCGAGACCGCCGGTGCCGTCCTGCCCGAAGACCCGGTAGGCGTCGCCGTCCAGCTCGTGGTTGCCGGTCCAGTGGCGCAGCCAGTCGGTGGTCTCCTCGGCGGAGTCGAAGGCTTCGTACATCTCGAAGTCGACGCCGTCGCCGTCGTCGTAGTCGAACTCCACCCGGGCCACGTCGGCCAGGGCGGCCGGAAAACGGCGGTCGTCGCCGGTCGTCTCGATCATGCGCGCAGACTAGTCGCCGCCACTGACAACGGGCCCTGGCCGACCGAGATGTCCACGGACGGCCGCAGTTTCGCCGCCGTGGCCAGCGCCTCGTGCACGGGGTGCGTGTCGAAGGCCGTCAACAAGGATGCGTTCGCGGGGCGTTCGGCGGCGGGGTAGGCGATCTGCTCGTAGGCCGCCTGGAACCGCGGGCCCCAGCGGCGGGCGCCGAGGCGGGCCGTGCGGGAGCAGTTGTCGACCATGTACGCCACGTCCCGGGCGTGCATGTAGGGCAGCAGCGAGTCGACGGCCTCGATGACCGACTCGTTGACGATCTCCGACCAGGGGTGGCCGCGCTCGGCGAACTCGTCGACCTGGGCCGTCATGGTGGCGACGAACACCCCTGCGGTGAACGGGTCGACGGGCAGCTCCCGTTCGGTGCGCCGGGTGTGCGCCCGCCGGCTCACCGCCCACATCGGCGAGCCGCCGATCCGGCTCATCGGGCGTGCGCCCAGCCGCCGTTCGGCCAGGATCACGCTGCGCAGCTCGGTGCCGTCGGCGACCTCGTCGTAGATCTCGGCGACGATCTCCCGGGCGGGGCCGTACGTCGCCGTGTAGGCGCGGTCGAAGACGTCCCGGCCGTCGGTGTCGAGACCCTCGCGCACGGCCCGCAGTCCCGCACGGGAGATCGTCCGGGCGATCGGGCCGGTGACGTTCTCGCAGGAACGCTCGTACGCCGTCACCTCGTCGTCCCCGGCGAGTCGGCAGCGGCCGTAGAGGCTCTCGACGATGGCGTGGACGGCGCCGAGGAGGATGGCGCGCTCGCCGACGATGTCGGAGCGGTACTCGCGCTCCAGCGTGGTGCGGAAGGTGCACGGCGAGCCCAGCGCCACCGACCAGCCGAGCGCGATGTCGACGGCCCGGCCGTCGGGGTCGGCGTGCACGGCGAAACTGCTGTTGATTCCGGCGCCGTTGATCTCGGCGCCCTGCTCGTAGAGCCGGCGTACGGAGTCGCCCATCCCCTTGGGGCACACGGCGATCACCCCGTGCCCCTGCGGGAACCGGCCGCCCGTCTCCCGCAGATGACCGAGCAGGAAGCCGTGCGAGAGGCCGATGACCGCGCCGGGCCGCAGGGCCGCGAAGATCTCCCCGTGGTGGGCGGCGAGTGCGGCGTCGGCGATCAGCAGGATCACCAGGTCGCTGCCGGCGGCGACGGCGAGCCAGTCGCCGAGCGTGCCGTCTTCCTCGGTGAAGCCGTGGGCCCGGGCGTCGGCGGACGAGCGGGAGCCGGGGCGCAGTCCGACGGCCACCCGGATGCCGGTGCCGGCGAGGGAGTCGCGCAGGTTCAGGGCCTGGGCGCGGCCCTGTGGGCCCCAGCCGAGCACCCCGATGCGGCGGACGCCGGCGAACGCCCTCGGCAGCAGCGGGAAGAGGTGGCGGCCGCCGCGCAGGATGGTCTCCGTGCCGCCGGGCACGTCCATCGTTTCGAGGGTGAAGACGCGGGAGGTGTACGTGGTCGAGGTCATGGTCGAGTTGTAGGCTCGGCTCGGGTGTTGCAGCAAGCGCAACTTCCGCAGCGGACTGTTGCGCGAAATGAAAGGCTCAGGTCATGGGATGCGCGACGATCACCGCGAGCTGCGTCTCTTCCTCCATCTGGCGCAGACGCTGAACTTCGGACGGACCAGCCTCGACTGCCATGTCAGCCCGGCGACGCTGACCCGGACCGTCCAGCGGCTGGAGGCGGATCTCGGGCACCGGCTGTTCGACCGCGGCCCGCGAGGGGTGTCCCTGACCGCCGAGGGCCACCGCTTCCGCGAATACGCCGTCCAGGCGCTGGAGTTGTGGCGTGCCTACCGCGAGCAGCATCCCGACCCGGCCCAACTCACCGGCCGCCTCGCCGTGTTCGCCACGGTGACCGCCTGTCAGGCGCTGCTGCCCGATCTGCTGGCCCCGTTCCGCGCGGCCCACCCGCAGGTACGGCTCGATCTGCGCACCGGTGACGCGGCGGCGGCGCTGGCCCGGCTGGACGAGGGCGAGGTGGACGTGGCCGTGGCGGGGATCCCGGCCAGGCTGCCGGAGGCCCTGGTGAGCCGGACGGTCGCGGTGACCGAGCTGGTCCTGGTCACCGCGCGGGACAGGCCCGGCCCCGGCCTCGACGGACCCTTCGTCCTCCCCCACCGCGGGCTGGTCCGCGAGGCCGCCGACCGCTGGTTCCGCGGCCGTGGCACGGCACCCGAGGTGGCCTGCGAGCCCGACGGCCACGAAGGCCTGCTGACACTGGTCGCCCTGGGCTGCGGCACGGGCGTGGTGCCGCGCCTCGTACTGGAGCACAGCGCGGTACGCGACCGGCTTTCGGTGATCGACGCCGATCCGCCGCCGGAGCCGTTCCCGATCGGGCTGTGCGTACGGCGGGCGGATCTGCGGCGGCCGCTGGTGGCGGCGCTGTGGAGCCTGACGGCCGCCCAGGGCCTGTCATTCGGCTCAGGCAGGCTGTGAGCAACTGGGCGTTTCACCCACCCGAGCGGAGTCTGGTGCGTGCGGCTGCAAGGCGGAGGACGGCGGCGACTATGGGGGTGCCCCGCGACGCCGGAATGAGCCGAACGACAGGGCCTAGGTGTATTGACCCGCAGGGTTAATACACCTAGGCCCGGCCGAGATCCAGGCGTCCGATCCGGGCCACGTTCTCCCGGTCCTCGGCATCGCCGCTCGCCTCGCCGGCGAACCAGGCGTCGAGGATCTCCCTGAGCAGCGGCTCGGATGTGAGCCGCAGGCTGAGGGCCAGCACATTGGCGTCGTTCCAGCGGCGGGCGCCGTCGGCCGTGTAGGCGTCCGTGCACAGGGCAGCCCGCACCCCGGGCACCTTGTTCGCGGCGATCGACGCGCCCGTGCCGGTCCAGCAGCACACGACCGCCTGGTCGGCCGTACCGTCGGCGACCTCGCGGGCGGCCGCCTCCGAGCAGGCGGCCCACTGCGGGTCGGCGCCGGGGCTCAGCGCGCCGTACGTCACCACCTCGTGGCCTCGATCGCGCAGCTCGGTGACGAGCGAGCGCGCGACTGGTTCGTCCATGTCCGAGGAGACGGAGATCCGCATGTCACGAGCCTACTCGGCGGGGCTCGCGGATCCGGAGGGGAGTCAGCGGGTCAGCGGGTCAGCGGGTGCGAGCGGTCGTCGGTAGCGTCGGTGCAGGAGGCGAATGCCGGGAGGAGTCGCGTGATGGAGCACTTCGCACCGGATCCCGTCGACGTCGTCCGCCGCTTCAACGCCGCGATCAACGACCGTGACCTGGCCGGCCTGGCCTCGCTGATGCCGCAGGAGCACACCTTCGTCGACTCCGAGGGCGGCACCGTCCAGGGGAAGCAGGCATGTCTCGACGCGTGGCGCGGCTTCTTCACGGCCTTCCCGGACTATCGCAACACGTTCACCGAGCTGATCGTGCGGGACGACGTCGTCGTGGTGTCCGGGTACTCCGACTGCTCGCGGCCCGAGCTCGCCGGCCCGGCGCTGTGGACCGCCCGCGTCGCGGACGACCTGGTCTTCGAGTGGCGGGTGTACGAGGACACCGCGACCGTGCGACGCGAGCTGGGCCTGCCGCCGAGGGCTTCCTAGGCCAGCGCGCCCAGTGGATCGTCCAGCACCGGCTGCCACGCCAACTCGGCCGCGCCGACCAGGCTGTTGTGGTCGAGGGTGCACGCGAGGATCGGGACGCTGCCGCTCTGGCCCCACAGGCTGCGGTCGGCGACGACGGCGCGCAGGCGGTCGGGGTCGGCGTCGAGGAGGGTGCGGTGGAGGCC
This sequence comes from Streptomyces sp. NPDC051243, assembly GCF_044455405.1. Lineage (NCBI taxonomy): Bacteria > Bacillati > Actinomycetota > Actinomycetes > Kitasatosporales > Streptomycetaceae > Streptomyces > Streptomyces sp. NPDC051243. The sequence goes on from NZ_JBITES010000011.1 coordinate 296,465, forward strand.
GCCGAGGATGATGCGGTCCGGGTTGAGGATGTTGACCAGGCCCGCGAGACCGAGGCCGAGGCGGTCGATGAGGGCCTCGGTGGCCGTGCGGACCGTCGGGTCGTCGTAGTGGTCGCGGATCAGGTCCTTGGCCTGCTGCAGCAACGAGACCTCGGGGCCCGGCTCCCGGCCCGCCGCCGTGAGGAGGGCCAGCGGGTCTGCCTCGACGTCCAGGCAGCCCCGGCTGCCGCAGTGGCAGGGTCTGCCCTCGGGGTTGACGGTGAGGTGGCCGACCTCCAGCGCCAGGCCCGAACTGCCGGTGTGCAGACGGCCGTCCAGCACGAGAGCGCCGCCGACGCCCCGGTGACCGGTGGCCACGCACAGCAGGTCGCGTGCGCCGCGCCCGGCGCCGTGCCGGTGCTCGGCGAGCGCGGCGAGGTTGACGTCGTTGCCGGTGAACGCGGGTCCGGTGATCCCGGCCGCGCGCACGCACTCCGTGAAGATGCGGCGCACGGGCGCGCCCACGGGCCAGGCCAGGTGCAGGGGGTTGAGGGCCAGGCCGTCGGGTTCCGCGACCGCGGAGGGGACGGCGAGGCCCGCGCCGACGCAGCGCCGCCCGGTCGTGCGCAGCAGGTCGGCGCCCGCTTCGACGACGGAGCCGAGGACCTTCGCCGGGTCCGCGTCCACGGTCTCGCAGCCGGGCGCGGTGGCGACGATACGGCCGCCCAGTCCGACCAGCGCCGCCCGGAAGCCGTCGGCGTGGACCTGTGCGGCGAGTACGACGGGCCCGTCCTCGGCGACCGCCAGCCGGTGCGAGGGCCGCCCCTGCGAGCCGGCCGCCGCGCCGGGCCGGGCGTCGACCCGGATCAGCCCGAGCGCCTCCAGCTCGGCGGCGACCGCCCCGGCCGTCGCCCGGGTCACCCCGAGTTCGGCGGTGAGGACGGCACGGGTGGGCGCGCGCCCGGTGTGCACGAGCTCCAGCGCGGGCCCGAGCGCACCGCGCCCCCGGTCCAGCCGCGCCCTCGAGGTGGTCCCTTCCCCCGCCGGCCGGGGGTCCGCCTTGCCGCTCATGAGGGGGAGTCTCCCATGATCCGCAGGTGCGGCGGCCTACCGGCCGCTCACTCTGAGCGTGATGTTCAGCCGCCCGGTCAGCCCCAACTCCGGCGGTGCGGTGCCCGGCTGCACCTTCGGCACGCCGTGGTAGGCGAGCCGGGACGGGCCGCCGAACACGAACAGGTCGCCGCTGCGCAGCTCGACGTCCGTGTACGGCCGGGTCCGGGTCTCGGGGTTACCGAAGCGGAAGACGCAGGTGTCGCCGAGGCTCAGGGACACCACCGGGGCGTCCGACCTCTCGTCGCTGTCGCGGTGCATGCCCATGCGGGCGTCCCCGTCATAGAAGTTGATCAGCGCGATGTCGTACGGCGCCCCTGGTTCGCCCAGTGCGTCACGCACCGCGCTGCGGCCCAGCTCGCCCAGCCAGTCGGGGAAGGGCTTCACGGGAGCTCCGTCGCCGTCGACGACCGTGCGGGCGTAGGCGTACGGATACCAGTGCCAGCCCAGACAGACCTGCCGGGCGGTCATCGTGCCGCCTCCGGGGGTGTGGACCGTGCGCAGCCCGGCGGGTGGGCGGGCCCACTCCCGGCAGGCTTCGAGCAGCTCGCGCTGGCGCGAGGAGTCCAGCCAGTCGGGCAGGTGCACGGCGCCCGGCGCGACCTCCGTACGCTCGCGGGGGAACAGCTCGGCGTCCATGCCTCCCATCCTCCCCCACCGGCCGTGAGCTGCGGCTCGGCCCGCGTCGCTTAGCCTTGACGCACGATGAACGACCGTATGACGACGCCGTGGGGCGAGCTCGCGCTGACCCGTTTCCCCGAGGACCCTCGCGAGAGGCTGCGCGCCTGGGACGCCTCCGACGAGTACCTTCTCAGGCACCTGGCGGAGCAGGACGTCCCGCTGTCCGGCACGGTCGTGGTCGTCGGCGACCGCTGGGGAGCCCTGGTCACGGCGCTCGCGGCGCACCGGCCGGTGCAGATCACGGACTCCCACCTGGCCCAGGAGGCGACGCGCGCCAACCTCGCCCGGCACGGCGTCGAGCCCGGCACCGTCCGGCTGCTCACCACGCAGGAGCCGCCTCCCGAGCGCATCGACGTCCTGCTGGTGCGGGTGCCGAAGAGCCTGGCGCTGCTGGAGGACCAGTTGCTGCGGCTGGCGCCGTCCGTGCACGAGTGCACGGTGGTCGTCGGCACGGGCATGGTCAAGGAGATCCACACCTCGACCCTCCGGCAGTTCGAGCGGATCCTCGGCCCGACCCGCACCTCGCTCGCCGAGAAGAAGGCCCGGCTGATCTTCTGCACGCCCGAGCCGTCGTTGGAGCGGCCTGCGAACCCGTGGCCGTACACCTACACGCTCCCGGACGGCATCGGCGCGGTCTCCAAGGGCACGGTCGTCAATCACGCGGGCGTCTTCTGCGCCGACCGGCTCGACATCGGCACCCGGTTCTTCCTGGGGCACCTGCCGGACGGGAAGAGTGCCCGGCGGGTGGTGGACCTGGGCTGCGGCAACGGTGTCGTCGGTACGGCGGTGGCGCTGGCGAACCCGCAGGCGGAGGTGCTGTTCGTGGACGAGTCGTTCCAGGCCGTGGCCTCGGCCGAGGCGACGTACCGGGCGAACGGGGTGCCGGGGCACGCGGAGTTCCGGGTCGGCGACGGACTGGCGGGTGTGCCGTCCGGGAGTGTCGACCTCGTGCTCAACAATCCGCCGTTCCACTCCCACCAGGCGACGACCGACTCGACGGCCTGGCGGATGTTCACGGGGGCGCGGCGCGCGCTGAGGCCGGGCGGTGAGCTGTGGGTGATCGGCAACCGGCATCTCGGGTACCACGTGAAGCTGCGGAAGCTGTTCGGAAACAGTCAACTGGTGGCGTCCGACCCGAAGTTCGTCGTGCTGAAGGCCGTGAAGAGGTAGCCGCGGTCACGGACGCATACCGTGGAGTCCGTGTCTGATTCCTCTGTGCGGGCGTTCTACGACTCATTTGCCCCCGACTACCACCGGATCTTCCCCGACTGGGACGCCGGCATGGCCCGGCAGGCGGTGGTGTTCGACGACCTGATCCGCGGCCGCCTCGGCGCGGGCAGGCATCGGGTCCTCGACTGCGCGTGCGGGATCGGCACCCAGGCGATCGGGCTGGCACGGATCGGCCACCAGGTCGTCGGCAGCGATCTCAGCGCCGTGGCCGTCGCGCGTGCCGCGGCGGAGGCGGCGGCCCGGGGGGCCGGTCTGCCGGTGGTGGCGGCGGACATGCGGCGACTGCCGTTCGGGCCGTCCGGTTTCGATGTCGTCCTGTGCGCCGACAACGCGCTGCCGCACCTGCTCACCGGGCAGGACGTCGAGGCGGCGCTGCGACAGATGCGGCGGGTGCTCAGGGGGGACGGACTGCTCGTCCTGACCGTGCGGGACTACGACGAAGTCCGGCGCACCAGGCCCGCGGCGCCACCGCCCCAGGTGTCCGGGACCGACACCGGGAGGGTGATCACCTTCCAGCTGTGGCACTGGCACGAGGACGGCGAACGCTACGACCTCGAACACTTCCAGCTCGTCCCCGCGGCGGACGGCTGGGACGTCCGGGTCCGCCGCACCACCTACTGGGCCCTGACCCGGCGGCAGCTGACCGACCTCGCCGACGCGGCCGGCTTCACCGACCTCACCTGGCACGTCACCGCCCAGAGCGGGTACTACCAGCCGGTCCTCACGGCCCGGTCGGCCGGCCCAGTACGCCGGTGATCCGGGCCACCGCCCGCACCATCGCCTCCCGCCCCACGCTCAGGTACTTGCGTGAGTCGACGGCCTCGGGGTGGGCGGCGAGGAAGTCGCGGATCGCTGCGGTCATGGCGATGTTGAGGGCCGTGCCGACGTTGACCTTGGCGATCCCGCCCGCGACGGCCGCGGTGAGTTCGCCGTCGGGGACGCCCGAGGAGCCGTGCAGGACGAGGGGGACGTCCAGGGCGGCGGAGAGGCGTTTGATGAGGTCGTGGTCGAGGGTGGCGGTGCGGGTGGTCATGGCGTGGGAGCTGCCGACGGCGACCGCCAGGGCGTCGACACCGGAGTCGGTGACGAAGGCGTGCGCCTCGGTGGGATCGGTACGGGCGCCGGGGGCGTGGGCGTCGAGCGGCGGTTCGCCGTTCTTGCCGCCGAGGCGCCCCAACTCGGCCTCGATCCAGAGACCTTGGGCGTGCGCCCAGTCGACGGCGGCCTTCGTCGCGGCGAGGTTGTCCGCGTACGGCAGCCTGGCCGCGTCGTACATCACGGAGCTGAACCCGGCGTCCGGGGCCTGGCGCAGCAGGTCGTCGCTCTGGATGTGGTCGAGGTGCAGCGCGACGGGCACGGCGGCGCGTTCGGCGGCGGCGACGGCCGCGCGGGCGAGCGGCAGGAGCCTTCCGTAGCGGAACTTGACGGCGTTCTCGCTGACCTGGAGGACGACGGGCGAACTGACCGACTCGGCACCGGCGATGACCGCCTCGACGTGCTCCAGGGTGATGACGTTGAAGGCGGCGACGGCGGAGCGGGCTGCGGCGGCACTGCTGATGAGCTCGCCGGTGGTCACGAGGGGCACGGCCTGTCCTTTCTCCTGTCCTGTCTCGGCGCGTGACGGGGCACGTCAGCGCATGCGGAGGATCCGTCAGGGGGCGAGGATCACCGATCGGGTGAGGTGGCGCGGCCGGTCCGGGTCGAGGTTACGGGCCGCCGCGACGGCGACCGCGAGGCGTTGGGCGCGGACCAGTTCGGCGAGCGGATCGAGGCGGCCCTCGATCCACAATCCGCCGGTGGCGCGCACCTGTTCGGCCAGATCCTCGGGCGCCTCGCCGAACATCCAGGTCGCGGTGCCGCCCGTGGTGATGCTGATCGGGCCGTGCCGGTACTCCATCGCCGGGTAGGCCTCGGTCCAGGACAGCGACGCCTCGCGCATCTTCAGCGCGGCCTCGTTGGCCAGCCCCACGGTCCAGCCGCGGCCCAGGAAGGTGAACTGCCCGCACTCCACGAGCCCTTCGGGCAGTTCGCCGTCGAGTGCGGTGCGGGCGTCGGCCACGACCGCGTCGGTGTGCAGGCCCAGGTGGGCGCGGAGCAGGGTGAGCGCGGTGGTGGCGAACCGGGTCTGCACGACGGACCGTTCGTCCGCGTAGTCGAGGACGACGATGTCGTGCGCTGCCGCCATGACGGGCGTGTCCGGGTCGGCGGTGACCGCCGTGGTGCGGGTACGGCCCTTCACCTGCCCCAGCAGGTCGAGGACCTCGGTGGTGGTGCCGGAGCGGGTGAGGGCGAGGACACGGTCGTACGTCCGCCCGTGCGGGAACTCCGACGCGGCGAAGGCGTCCGTCTCCCCTTGGCCCGCCCCCTCGCGCAGTGCGGCGAACGCCTGCGCCATGAAGTACGAGGTGCCGCAGCCGACCACCGCCACCCGCTCCCCCGGCACCGGCAGTACTCCGCCGAGGCCGGCCGCCTGCGCCGCGGCGCGTGTCCAGCACTCGGGCTGGCTGTTGAGCTCGTCCTCGACATGTGTCATGCCGCCGCCCTCCGGCTTCCGATGAGCCTCATGGTTTTCTCGCCGCCTTCCTTGCTTGTTCCTGCAAGATATAGCGAGCTTTCGAGCAGAATCAAGCATTCGAGCGGAAGGGTGTGCGCTAAGGTCACCGGAGATCGAGGAATGGAGGGCGGATGTCGCGCGATGCGCGCTGGAAGGCGCTGCTGGAGCTGCTCGTCGAGCGGGGCCGGCTGGACGTCGAGGAGGCGGCCGCCGAGCTCGAGGTGTCGGCCGCCACGATCCGCCGCGACTTCGACCAGCTCGCCGAGCAGCAGATGCTGGTCCGCACGCGGGGCGGCGCCGTCGTGCACGGGGTGTCGTACGAACTGCCGCTGCGCTACAAGACGGCCCGGCACGCCTCCGAGAAACAGCGCATCGCCAAGGCGGTGGCCGAGCTCATCGCGCCCGGCGAGGCGGTGGGGCTGACCGGCGGTACGACGACCACCGAAGTGGCGCGCGCCCTGGCGGTGCGCAGCGACCTGGCCTCCGGTTCGCCCGCGCTGACCGTCGTCACGAACGCGCTCAACATCGCCAATGAGCTGGCCGTGCGCCCCCAGTTCAAGATCGTGGTCACCGGCGGGGTCGCCCGTCCGCAGTCGTACGAGCTCATCGGGCCGCTCGCGGACGGGGTGCTGGCTCAGATCACGATCGATGTGGCGGTGCTCGGCGTCGTCGCGCTCGACGCCGAGCACGGCGCCGCCGCGCACGACGAGGCGGAGGCCGCGATCAACCGGCTGCTGTGCGAGCGGGCCGAGCGGGTGATCGTGGCGGCGGACTCCAGCAAGCTGGGCCAGCGGGCGTTCGCCCGGATCTGCGGAGCCGACGCGGTGGACACCCTGGTCACGGACACTGCGGCGACGGCGGAGACAGTGGCGCGCTTCGAGGACGCGGGGCTGAGGGTCATCACGGTCTGATCCCGGCCCGGATCGCAAACGGCCTTCCCGGGTCCGCATGGCAAACGGCCTTCCCAGCTCCGGATCGCAAGCGGCCTTCCCGGGCGCGCCTGCGATCACCCGCCTGCCCGCGATCACCCGCCCCGCCTCCGATGCCCCACTAGCTCCCGATCGCCGGCCCGATCCCCCTCACGAACCCGGCCCCGGATCCCGATCCCCGCTACCAGTCCGCCCGATTCCACCTACGCTGGGAGCGAGGCGCATGGCGGGCCAGGGAGGCTGCGATGAGCACGACACCGATCGACCACGGCGGACCGGCGGCGTCGCGGTATGTGCCGATCGCGGAGCACGGGTTGATCGGCGACCTGCGCAGTGTGGCCCTGGTCGGGACGGACGGCACGATCGACTGGTACTGCTGTCCGTCCTTCGACGCGCCGAGTATCTTCGCGGCGATCCTGGACGCCGAGCGGGGCGGCTGCTTCGAGCTGACGGCCGCGGTGCCGGCGAAGACCAAGCAGTTCTACTTTCCCGACACCAACGTCCTGATCACGCGGTTCTTCACCGAGGACGGCGTCGGCGAGGTGCAGGACTTCATGCCGGTGGACGGCGACTCGGTCGAGGCGGAACGCCACCGGCTGATCCGGCGCGTGGTGTGCGTGCGCGGGTCCATCCCGTTCCGTACGCGCGTGGCGCCGCGCTTCGAGTACGGCGCCCAGCGGCACGCCGTCCGGATGGTCGGCGACGTCGCCGTCTTCGAGTCGGAGAAGCTGTCGCTCGGGCTGACCGCGACCGTGCCCCTGGAGGTCGACGCCCTGGACGCCTGCGCCGAGTTCAAGCTCTCCCAGGGCGAGTCGGCGGTGTTCGCGCTGGACCGGGTCGGTGGCGAGGTGACCCCGCGCCGGTGTGCGCGGGCCGAGGCCGAGGAGCAGTTCAACAGCACGGTCGCGTACTGGCGGAAGTGGCTGTCCGCCTCCAAGTACCGGGGCCGCTGGCGGGAGATGGTGCACCGCTCCGCGCTCACCCTGAAACTGCTCACCTACGCGCCCACCGGTGCCATCGTGGCCGCGCCGACGACGAGCCTGCCCGAGGAGCTCGGCGGCGAACGCAACTGGGACTACCGGTACGTGTGGATCCGCGACGCCGCTTTCTGCGTGTACGCCCTGCTGCGGCTGGGCTTCACGAGCGAGGCCGAGGCGTTCATGGGCTTCCTCACCCGGCACGTCAGCCGGGGCGACGGCTGCCACGCCGGCCCGCTGCAGATCATGTACGGCATCGACGGCCGCGCCGACCTGCCCGAGTACGAACTCGACCACCTGGAAGGGCACCTCGGTTCCGCCCCGGTGCGCGTCGGCAACGCCGCCGCCGACCAGCTCCAACTCGACATCTACGGCGCGCTGATCGACTCGATCTACCTCTACGACAAGTGGGCGCAGCCCATCTCCAGCGACCAGTGGGACGACGTGTGCGGGCTGGTGGAGTGGGTGTGCGAGAACTGGGACCAGCCCGACGAGGGCATCTGGGAGACCCGCGGCGGCCGCAAGAACTTCCTGTACTCGCGGCTGATGTGCTGGGTGGCGATCGAGCGGGGCATCCGCATGGCCAACCGGCGCGGTCTGCCCGCCGATCTGCCGCGCTGGCGGGAGTGCCGGGACACCATCTACCGGCGGATCATGAAGCGCGGCTGGTCGCAGACGCGGCAGGCCTTCGTCCAGCACGAGGACGGCGACGTGCTCGACGCGGCGGTGCTGATGATGCCGCTGTCGAAGTTCATCGCGCCGACCGACCCCAAGTGGCTGTCCACCCTGGACGCCCTCACCGAGGAGCTGGTGTCCGACTCGCTGGTCTACCGCTACGACCCGATGGCGAGCCCCGACGGCCTGCACGGGGACGAGGGCACGTTCTCGATCTGCTCGTTCTGGTACGTCGAGGCCATGGTGCGGGCCGGACGGGTCGACGAGGCACGGCTCGCCTTCGAGAAGATGCTGACGTACGCCAACCATCTGGGCCTGTACGCCGAGGAGATCAGCCATACCGGCGAGCAACAGGGCAACTTCCCCCAGGCGTTCACCCATCTCGCCCTGATCAGCGCGGCCTTCAACCTGGACCGCGCGCTGGGATGACGGCACTTCACACGGCAAAGCAAGCAGACATCCAACTTAGGCGAGGCTAACCTAAGTAGGGTTCCCCGACTCTCCCGAAGGGCAACCCGAGATGACGCCTGGCTCGATCTTCCCGTACCTCATGCCGACCCCCTCGATGCTGCCCGACGACACCACGGGGTGGGACCTCGACCAGAGCCGGGCGGCACTCCTGGTTCTCAACTTACAGAGGCGCTTCGTGCGCCTACTGGAGCAGGAGGCCGCCCCGGTCACCCAACTCCTCGCGAACGCAGGCCGGTTGGTGAGCGCCGCGCACACCGCGGGCGTGCCCGTCATCCACTCGGCGCACAGGGACGGCGAGGCGTTCGCCGAGCAGGTCGCACCACGCACCGGGGACGCCGTGCTCACCGCCCGCAAGCACAGCGCGTTCGCCCGGACCCGGCTGGACAGCCGGCTGCGCGACCTGAAGCGGGATCAGGTCGTGATCGCGGGGCTGTTCGCCCGGGTCGACGTGCTGATGACCGCCGCCGACGCGTGGGTCCAGGACTTGGAACCCTTTGTCGTCGCGGACGCCGTCGCCGATACGTCGGCCGGGGCCCATGAGTTCGCGCTGGAGTGGGTGGCGGACACATGTGGGGCGGTGACGTCCACGGACCGGGTGGCGGCGGCCTTCGACCCCGCGGTGCCGGCGGCGGAGGCGGTCTGACCGGCTCAGACGGGCGCCGCGCGGCGGGCCAGCAGGGAGCGGTGGATCTCGCCGGCGCGGATGGCGGTGGTCGACAGCAGGGTCGAGGTGAGGCCGTGGGTGTGCTCGGTGCTCCCCTGCAGATAGATCCCCGCGGCGACATCGGGAGCGGTCTCCACGCGATGGTCACGGGAGACCCGGATCGCGTCCCCGTCGTCCCGGAGACAGACCTTCGCCCCCTCGCCGAGCAGGGCGGTGAGGTCGCGGGGCCGGTACCCGGTGGCGTGTACGAGCACATCGGCCTCGAGGACTTGCTGCTCACCGGTCGGCAGGAACTCCACCGTGACATCGAGCCCGCCGTCCCCGCGCCGCCCGACGTCACGGATGCGGGAGACATTGAGGAAGCGCAGCCGCTCGCGGCCGACGACCTTCTCCTGGTACGCGGTCGCGTACAGGGACTCGATCAACTCCATGTCGACGACCGAGTAGTTGGTGGAGCGGTGGTAGTCGAAGAGGGACTGTTTGACCTCGGAGGGCGCGCCGAAGTACAGGTCCACCGCCTCCGGGTCGAAGATGCGGTTGGCGAACGGGCTGTCGTCGGCCGGGGTGTAGCCGTACTTGGCGAACACCGCGCAGATCTCCGCGTCCGGAAAGGAGCGGTGCAGGAAGTCGACGGTCTCGGCGGCGCTCTGCCCGGCGCCGAGGACGACGGCGCGGCGTACCGGCGTTCCCGCGGCGGCGAGTTCGGCGACGCGGGGCAGTAACTGGCTGTTGTGCCAGACGCGTTCGGACAGTTCGACGCCGGGCGGCACATGGGGTTCCAGGCCGACCGCGACACTGAGGTCGCGGGCCCGGTGGGTGACGGTGCGGCCGGGGCGCTGCGGGTCCCGGCAGACCACGTCGAAGTGGGTCACCGTACCCGTGCCGTCGCGCACGGGGTCGACGGCGGTGACCACATGGCCGTACGCCACGAGATGGCGCACCCGCTCGGCGGCCCACTCGAAGTACTCGTGGAACTCGACCCGCAGCGGGAAGAGCGTCTTCTGGTTCAGGAAGTCGATCAGCCGGCCGCGCTCGCGCAGGAAGCACAGGAAGCTGAAGTCGCTGGCCGGATCGCGCAGCGTCACCAGGTCCTTGAGAAACGACACCTGCATCGTGGCGTCGTCGATGAGCATGCCCCGGTGCCAGCCGAAACGCGGCTGCCGCTCCAGGAAAAGGGCGTTGATCCGACGGTCGGCCGGAAGGTTCGCGTTGTGTTCGTCAATCGCTATGGCCAGTGCGAGATTTGACGGCCCGAAACCGATTCCGATGACGTCGTAGGCCGTGTCCGTGGTGTCCGATCCCATGAGCGGTGACTTCACCGTGGCATCGCCTCCCTCAGGCAGCCACATGTTAGATAAGGTTAGCCTTACCTTGCAATGGAGCCTGCCGAAGGGGAAAACCGCATGCGCGTCGCCATGTTCGGCTACCAGACCTGGGGCCACCGCACACTCCAGGCCCTGCTGGACTCCGACCACGAGGTCGTCCTCGTGGTCACGCACCCCAAGAGCGACCACGCCTACGAGAAGATCTGGGACGACAACGTCGCCGAACTGGCCGAGAAGAACGACGTCCCCGTACTCCTGCGCAACCGCCCGGACGACCCCGAACTCCTGGCCGCCCTGCGTGACGCACGGCCCGACATCCTCGTCGCCAACAACTGGCGCACCTGGCTGCCGCCCGAGCTCTTCGACCTGCCCCCGCACGGCACGCTCAACGTCCACGACTCGCTGCTGCCCGCCTACGCCGGCTTCTCCCCCATCATCTGGGCGCTCATCAACGGCGAGGAGCGCGTCGGTGTCACCGCGCACCGCATGAACGCCGAGTTGGACGCGGGCGACATCCTGGTGCAGCGCTCGGTCGTGGTCGGACCGACGGACACGGCAACCGACCTGTTCCACCGCACGGTCGACCTGATCGCCCCCATCGTGCGCGAGTCGCTCGACCTCATCGCCTCCGGCAAGGACACCAGCCACTGGCAGCCGCAGGACCGCAGCCGGGCGAGCTTCTTCCACAAGCGCTCGCTCGAGGACAGCCGTATCGACTGGGGCTGGCCGGCGGAGCGCCTGGAGCGGCTCGTGCGGGCGCAGTCGGACCCGTACCCCAACGCCTACACGTTCCATCGCGGACAGCGGATCAGGATCGTCTCGGCCGCCGTCTCCGAGGGCCGCTACGGCGGCACTCCGGGCCGGATCTTCATCAAGGAGGGTGACGGCGTGGTCGTCGTGGCCGGTACCGACGCCCACACGGGCCGTCACCCCGGTTTGCTCATCAAGCGACTGCGCACCGACGACGGCACGGAGCACGCGGCGACCGACTACTTCCGCACGATGGGGGGCTATCTCACCGCCCGCCCCTGACCGAAGAAGATCGAAGTTCGATGACGAAACGTCAACTCACGCTCGATTCAAAGAAGTTGTCCGAAAGTCGTTGTTAAGGCAAGGCTTACCTTGCTTTACTGACGGCCGTACAGATCCTGCCTGACACCGGCGACAAGGGACGCACATGACGAGAAAGCTCCTCACCACCCTTCTCACCGTCACCCTGGCCTCCGCCATGGCAGCGTGCGGCTCCGTCAAGGACGACTCGAACACCTCCTCCGACGCCTCCGGCGACGCGAAGGCGGACGCCTCGTCCGCCTTCCCGGTGTCCATCAAGCACAAGTTCGGCACCACGGAGATCACCAAGGCGCCGGAGCGGATCGTGGTGATCGGCAACGGCGGGACGGACGACATCGACGCGCTGTACGCCCTGGGTGTCACGCCGGTCGCCATCTCCAAGGACGCCCTCAGCAAGGACGGCGTCTACCCCTGGCTGAAGGGCGAGATCGACACCAAGAGCACCGAGCTGCTCGACACGCTGACCGCCGTCGACTACGAGAAGGTGGCGTCCCTCCAGCCCGATCTGATCCTCGCCACCTCCGACTTCACCCTGGACAAGGACTACAAGAAGCTCGCCGCGGTGGCGCCGACGATCGGCTACGAGACGGCCTGGGGACAGCAGACCTGGCAGGAGCACGTGCAGGTGGTCGCCAAGGCCGTCGGCAAGGAGGAGCGGGGCGAGCAGGTCGTCAAGGAGACCGAGGACAGCATCGCCGCGGTGAAGGAGAAGCATCCGAAGCTTCAGGGCAGGACCTACAGCCTGTCCATCGGCAACACCCCGGCGAAGATCTTCACCATCGCCTCCGAGGAGGACTTCGCCGCCAAGCTGATGAGCCAGGTCGGGATGAGCCTGACGCCGACGGTGAAGGACATCAAGACGGTCAACGGCAGCCCGACCGGCGAGCTGTCCTTCGAGCAGCTCGACAAGCTCGACGCCGATCTGGCGGTCATCGCGTTCACGACACCGGACCTGAAGAAGGCGTTCGAGGCCAGTGACCTGGTGAAGAACATGTCCGCGGTGAAGGACGACCGGTACGTCGTGACCGACGTCGCGACCATCAGCCAGCTGCGCAGCCCGTCCGTGCTGGGCATTCCGTGGGCGCTGAACAACCTGGAGCCCGGGTTCGAGAAGCTCGACTAGACCGCCCGAGGGGGAAACGGAGGAGGGGCGGGGCGCCTGCGGGCGTCCCGCCCCTCCTCTCTCTCATGCGCCTCTCTCATGCGTCTCTCTCATGCGTCGCGCAGTGCCGAGTCGACCTCGTCCTCCGACATGTCCTCGATCTCCAGCCGGATCGCGGCGACCTGTTCCAGCCGCCCGGGTGTCTCCTCCTCGGCGGACAGCCGCTTGGCCATGCCGCCGGCCGTGAGGGTCGCGAAGAGGGAGCGTACGGAGACCTCCGAGGAGTCCAGGGCCTCGCGCAGCCGACCGACAATCACGGTGGCGAGCACCGAGTCGCCGCCGAGGGCGAAGAAGCCGTCGTCGAGGCCGACGCGTTCGACGCCGAGGACGTCCTGCCAGACCCGCGCCACGACGGTCTCCAGGGCGGTGCCGGGGACCCGGTGCTGTTCGGGCTCCTCGACCTGCCACAGCTCCTGTACGGCACGGCGGTCGAGCTTGCCGTTGGACGTGAGCGGGAGCTCCTCGGCCACGGCGATCCGGGCCGGGACCATGTGCGGCGGCAGCACGGACCGGGCCCACTCCCGCAGCTCGTCCTCCGCCGTCCCCTTGTCGGCGGCCACCGCGGCCGCCAGCTGGACGCCCTGCCCCCGGCTCAGCCCGGCGACGGCACGGCGTACGGCGGGGTGACCGGCGAGTGCCGCCTCCACCTCGCCGAGTTCGATCCGGAAGCCGCGCACCTTGACCTGATGGTCCCGGCGGCCGAGGAACTCGAGTGTGCCGTCGGGCCAGTACCGCGCGAGATCGCCGGTGCGGTACCAGCGCACCCCGTCCGCCTCGGTGAACTTCTCGGCCGTACGCGTGGGATCGGCCCGGTATCCGAGGGCCACGCCGTCCCCGCCGATCCACAGCTCACCGGGCACCCAGTCCGGGCAGTCCCGGCCGTGGACGTCGACGACCCGGCAGCGCACGTTGCGCAACGGCGTGCCGTACGGCACCGCGCGCCAGTGAGCGGGGACCTGGCCGCCCGTCACCTCGCACACGGTGGAGTGGATCGCGGTCTCCGTCGTCCCGCCCAGACCGGTGAACCGGCATCCGGGCGCCCGCTCGGCGAGCCGCCCCGGCAGGTCGGTGCCCACCCAGTCCCCGCCGAGCAGCACCGCCCGCAGACCGGCGAGTTCGCCCGGTGCCGTGGCGAGGAGGAGCATGTCGAGGAGCGGGGGTACGCAGTTGAGGACGGTCACCTTGTGCGTCCGCACCAGCTCGGCCCACCGGCCCGCCTCACGCCGGTCGTCCTCGTCCACGAGCACGAGCGCGCCGCCCGCGCTCAGCAGCCCGAAGACGTCGTACACGGAGAGGTCGAATTCGAGGGCGGACAGGGCGAGGCAGCGGTCGGAAGTGCCCACCCGGTAGCGGTCGTTGAGGTCGTCGATGGTGTTCATGGCCGCCCGGTGCGGGACTTCGACGCCCTTGGGCTCACCGGTGGAGCCGGAGGTGAACAGCACATAGGCGGGCTGCTCCTCGTCCACCGTCACCGGCTCGGGCAGGCGCGCGCCCGCGACCGCCTCGGTGACCGGCAGGGCGTCGAGCCCCTCGACCGGGCGTCCGTCGGTGAGCGCGACACGGAAACCCGCGGTGGCACGGATGCGATCGCGCCGGGCGGGCGGCTGCTCGACTCCGATCGGCACATAGGCGGCGCCCGCCGCCAGCACACCCAGTACGGCGGTGATCTGGTCGGGCCCCTTGGGGAGGCTGACCGCGACCGTGTCACCGGGGCGTACGCCGCGCTCCACCAGAGCGGCCGCTGTCCGCAGTGCTCGGTCGGCCAACTCGCCGTACGACAGGGCGCCTTCGGTGGCCCACAGCAGCGCGGGGGCGTCCGGCCGCTCGGCGGCGCGGTCGAAGAAGCCCTGGTGCAGGAGCCGGTGGCTGCGCGGGCCCCCGGTGGTGTTGACCTTGGCGCGGACCGCCGACTGCTCGGCAGGCAGCAGGGCCGGTACGGGCCGCTCCCAGACCGTGTCGTCGGTGCCGAGCCGGGTGACGAGGCCGTGGAAGGCGGCGAACATCGCGTCGACCGTGCCGGGCGGGAAGGCGTCCTCGCGAACGTCCCAGTTGACCAGCAGTCCCCCGTCCACCTCGGTGACCTGGGCGTCGAGAAGCACCTGCGGCCCCTGGGAGATGATCCAGACGGGCTTGCCGAAGGACTGCCGTACGCCTTGGTCGAAGAGCTCGCCGAGGTTGAGGGCGCTGGTGAACACCACGGGCGCCAGGACCTGTTCGCCGCCCAGCCTGGAGAGGTCCCGCAGCACCTCCACTCCGGAGTAGT
The DNA here is from genome assembly GCF_044455405.1 of Streptomyces sp. NPDC051243. Lineage (NCBI taxonomy): Bacteria > Bacillati > Actinomycetota > Actinomycetes > Kitasatosporales > Streptomycetaceae > Streptomyces > Streptomyces sp. NPDC051243. The sequence continues at coordinate 311,556 of NZ_JBITES010000011.1, forward strand.
CGGCGTGCGCCGCGTCGGTGTGCATACGGTCCTGCAGGCGCCGCGCGTGCTCGGTGAACGAGCCCGGGTCGGCCAGGTCGACGTCGAGCAGCACCGAGCTGGTGAAGTCGCCGACGAGCAGGTCGACGTCGGGGTGGGAGCCCCTGCGGTCGAACATCGGCACGTTCAGCAGGAACCGGGGCTGTCCGCTCCAGGCGGCCAGGACCTCCGAGAAGGCGGTCGCCACCGCCATGGCCGGGGTCAGTCCGTGCTGGTGGGCGCGGGCGGTCAGGCGCCGCTTCTCCTGCGGCGGCAGCCAGTGGTGGCGGCGGGTCACCCGGGTCGGGTCGCTGCGCTCCGCCTCGGGCACGAGCGGGAGTTCCGGCGCGCTGGGCAGCTCCGGGATTCGCCGCTGCCACCACTCCTGGGCCTGTTCCCGGCTCAGCCGCCGGACGTCCGCGCGCTCCGCGAGGTACTCGGGGTAGCTGGTGCGGATCGGCGGGAGCGGGGTGCCCGGGTCCTGGTAGAGCCTGGCGAGGTCGGAGAGGAGCACCCGGTAGCTGAGTGCGTCGGCGGCGAGCATGTCGACGTCGACGTGCAGCCGGCTCGAACCGTCCGGCAGCAGCGACAGCTGGACGTCGAAGACCTCCCCGGCAGCGATGTCCAGGCGTGCGTGCGAGGCGGAGTGCCGGACGTCCTCCAGCGTGGCCGCCGCTGTCCGGTCGTCCAGGGCGCGCAGGTCGTTGACGGTCGTCGCGGGGCCGCTGAGGTCGGGCAGGATCTGCTGACGGCCGTCGTCGGTGAAACGGGCGCGCAGCATGCCGTGGCGGGCCGCGAGGGCTCGTACGGCCGTGTCGAGCCGGTCGGGGTCGACGCCGGGGCCGTCGAACTCGACGTAGAGGTGGGCCGCGACGGAGCCGAGCGTGGTCTCGTCGCCGCGGCCGATCCAGTAGGCGTGCTGCATCACGGCCAGGGGGAAGGGTTCGCGTGGTTCGGGCGCGGAGGGCGGCAGAGCCGGTGCCCCCTGGTCGGACTGCGCGGTGTCCGCGACGTGGGCCGCGAGCAGTTCCCGCCAGGCGCGCAGGGTCGGTTCCTTGGCCAGTTCGGCGAAGCTGACCCGGATGCCCTGCTTGCGCCAGCCGCCCGCGATCTTCATCAGGGTGATCGAGTCCAGGCCCCAGGCGATCAGGCTGTCGTCCTCGCTCGGCGGTGCCTCCGAGCCGAATGTGTCGGTGACCGAACGGAGCAGCTCGTCCGCGGTCGGGTGGTGCTGCGTCACCGGTTCCTCCGAAGTCGTCCGTCGTGGCTCAGAAGTCGTCGAAGTCGTTCTCGAAGTCGTCGATGTCCTCCTGGGTCAGTTCGACCAGGGGGAGGTCGGACGGGGTGAGGCCGCCCGCCGGGGAGTCCCCGGCGTGCCGGGCCAGGCCGTGCAGGGCGCGCTCCCACAGGGCCAGCAGGTCGCCGGCCTCGGACTCGGTCAGGAAGCCGTCCGGCCAGGACGCGGAGACGTGCAGCCGGACGCCGCCCGCCCCCTCGACGGCCACCGCGTTGATCTCCAGCCCACGGGCGGCGGCGCGCTCACCGTCCGGGGGCACCCGCAGCATGGTGGCCTCCGGGGCCAGTTCCCAGGGTTCGCCGGCCGGGCCGGACGCGGCGAAACGGCCCAGGTAGTTGAAGAGGATCTGCGGCTGCGGCAGCTTCTCCAGGGCGGGCGCGGTGTCCGGGTTGAGGTGGCGCAGGAGGCCGTAGCCGAGGCCGTGGTCCGGTACGGCGCGCAGCTGCTCCTTGATCCGCTTGAGCGCCGTGCCCGCGGCGGGCCCGCCGGCCAGCGCCTCGTCGAGGTCCAGCGGGCCGGGGTCGACGGCGACCGGGTGGTAGGTGGTGAACCAGCCGACCGTGGCCGCCAGATCGACGCCCTCGGCGATGTCCTCCTCGCGCCCGTGCCCCTCCAGGCCGACGAGCATGCAGCGGCCGCTCAGGTCGCCGCGCCGCTCCCGCCAGGCCGCCGTGGCGAGTGCGAGAGCGGTGAGCAGGACGTCGGGGACGGCGGCGTGATAGGCGGCGGGGACGGATGTCAGCAGGGACGCGGTGACGTCGTCCGGGAGGACGAGGGTGTGTTCGCGCGGGCTTCCCGTGGTGCCGAGTTCCCGTTCCAGGAAAGGGCGTACACCTTCCGACACACCGGTCCACCAGGCGAGTTCCCGAACTCGCCCGGGCTTGCGCGACTCCTCGGTCAGCAGCCTGCTCCAGGTCCGGAACGAGGTGCCGGAGCGTGGGAGGGCTCGGCCCGTCCGCCAGGCCTCCGCCAGGTCGGATGTGATGATCCGCCAGGACACACCGTCGACGACCAGGTGGTGGGCCACGAGCAGTAGCCGGCGGGAGTCGGTGAACCAGACGGCCTGGAGCATACGCCCGGCCTCCGGGTCGAGCCGGGACAGGGCGGCGGCCAGCTGATCGTCGAGCGCCGCGTCCCGCACCTGGTGCAGCAGGTCGCCCGCACGCACCGCTCCCTCGGCCGGCACCACCAGCGTGTCCGTCAGCCGGGCGCGGAGTACGTCGTGGCGATCCAGTACCGCTTGGAGGACGTCGATGGCGGTGTCGTACGTGAGATCCGGCGGGGTCACGAGCAGAACAGCCTGGGCGAGGCCGCCGTAGGAACCGTCGGGGCCCGCGCTCCAGCGCATGATCGGGGTCAGCTCCGCCTCGCCGACCGGCTCGTCCACGAAGCCGGTGCCGGTGTGTTCGGCGCAGGCGGCCAGGCCGGCCGGGGTCGGCGTCTGGAAGACGTGCCGGGGGCTGAGGGCGATTCCGGCCTTGCGGGCCAGGGTCACCAGGCGGATGGAGACGATGCTGTCGCCGCCGAGTTCGAAGAAGTTGTCGTCGACGTCGACTCGGGCCAGTCCGAGAACGGAGGCGAACAACTCGCAGAGCCGCCGCTCGCGTTCGTTCAGCGGCTCCCGCGTCGGCGCTCCGGGAGCCGTGGTCCCGGGGGCGGGCAGGGAGCCGCGGTCGACCTTGCCGGAGGGCAGCAGCGGGAAGGCGTCGAGAGCGGTGAGGGTGCGGGGCACCATGTGCTCCGGCAGCCGTTCCCGGAGCCAGCCGTGCAGGTCGCCCGGGTCGTCGGCGGCAAGGTAGTACCCGGCGAGCTGCTTGACGCCCGGGGCGTCCTCCCGGATCACCACGACGCCGCGCCGCACAGCCGGATGCTGTTCGAGGATCGCCTCGATCTCCTCCAGCTCGACCCGCATGCCGCGGATCTTCACCTGGTTGTCGGCCCGGCCGAGGAACTCCAGGGTGCCGTCGCGCCGCCGGCGTACCAGGTCGCCGGTCCGGTAGAGCCGCTCGCCGGGCGGGCCGAACGGGTCGGCCACCCAGTGGTCGGCGGTGCGGCGGGGGTCGTTGACGTAGCCACGGCCGAGATAGACGCCGCCGGCGTACAGCTCGCCCGGCACCCCGACCGGCACCGGCTGCAGCCGCTCGTCCAGCACGTGGAGCCGGGTGTTGCCGTTGGGCCGCCCGATGGAGACGGCGCTGCGGATGGCGCCGGTGCGGTAGACGACGTGGCTGACCCCGATGGTGGCCTCGGCCGGCCCGTACCCGTGGTACATCACCGCGGGGCTCGCGGCGCGGAAGCGGGCGAACAGCTCGGGGGTGAGCACCTCGCCACCGCACCAGACGTGCTTGAGGGAGCCGGCGCGCCGGGCGAAGCCGTCCAGCTCCAGGAGCAGGTCGAGCATCGAGGAGACGAGGTAGGTGAAGGTGACCCGGTGGCGTTCGACGGTGTCGAGGAGATAGTCGACGTCGCGTTCGCCGCCCGGCTCGGCGATCACCACCCGGCCGCCGTTCACCAGCGGCAGGAAGATCTCGTTGATGGAGATGTCGAAGCCGAGCGGTGCCTTGAACAGGGCCGCGTCCGCCGTGCCGAAGCCCAGAAGTTCTCGCTGCCACAGCAGCCGGTGCGCGATGGCCCGGTGGCGGATCATGGCGCCCTTGGGGACTCCGGTGGAGCCGGAGGTGTAGATGACGTAGGCCAGGCCCTCGGGATCGACGGGGACGGCCGGGTTGTCCGGCTCGTGGGGGCCGTCGAGGCGGACCTCCACGAAGGGCGGGGCGCCGCCCCCGGCCGGCCCGCCCTGCCCCGGTTTCCCGAGCACGGCCGTCAGTGCCGCGCTGCGGCACACCTCGGCGACCCGGCGGGCCGGCCAGGACGGCTCCAGCGGCACGAAGGCACCGCCCGCCTTCAGCACGGCGAGCAGTCCCACGACCATCTCCACCGAGCGCTCCAGATGGATGCCGACCGTGCGCTCGGGCCCGACGCCCAGCGAAGTCAGCTGCCGGGCGAGGGCGTTGGCGCGGGCGTTGAGCTCGGCGTAGGTGAGTCGCGTGCCGCCTTCGATGCCGTACTCCACGGCGGGTAGGTCCGGTGTCCTGGCCGCCTGTTCCTCGACCAGTGCGGTCAAAGTGGTGGCGGGCACGGGGTGCGCGGTGTCGTTCCACTCCCCCAGCACCCGGGCACGCTCGCTCGGGGTGAGGACGTCGGCCAGGGTGACCGGCAGATCGGGCCGCCGGGCCAGTTCGCCGACCAGGCGCACGAACCGCTCGACCATGTCCTGGGCGGATTCGGGGTCGTACAGGTCACGGCTGTAGACGAGCGAGCCGTGGATGCCCGCGCCGTCCGCCCGTTCGAAGACGTGGAAGGCGAGGTCGGTCTTCGCGGTGTAGAAGTCGACGCGCGGCTCGCTGAGTGTGAGCCCCGCGAAGTCCCTGGTCTCGTCCGGGGCTTGCTGGTGGGCGAGCATCACCTGGAACAGCGGATGCCGGCCCATCGAGCGGGTGGGTGCGAGCGCGTCCACGAGCCGCTCGAACGGCAGGTCCTGATGGGCGTACGCGTCCAGGTCGGTCTCCCGCACCCGGGCGAGCAGCGTACGGAACGTCGGGTCGCCGGAGACGTCGGTGCGCAGCACCAGGGTGTTGACGAAGAGGCCCACGAGGTCGTCGAGGGCTGCGTCGCCCCGTCCGGCGACGGGCGTGCCGAGGGGGATGTCGTCCCCGGCGCCCAGCCGCCGCAGCAGGACCGCGAGGGCGGCCTGGAGCGCCATGAAGACCGTGCCGCCGGCTTCCGCGGCGAGGCTTCGCAGCGTGCCGTGGATCTCCGCGCCGAGGGAGAAGTCCACGGCACCGGCGCGGTATCCGGCGACGGCCGGGCGGGGCCGGTCGACGGGCAGCTGCAGTTCCTCGGGCAGGCCCGCCAACCGCGCCGACCAGTAGTCGAGTTCGGCCTCGGCCACCCCGCCCTCGTCGAGCACCGTGCGCTGCCACAGCGTGTAGTCGGCGTACTGCACGGCGAGCGCGGGCCATGCGGGGCGGTCGTCCCGCGCCCTGGCCGCGTAGGCCGTCTCCAGGTCCCGCAGCAGCGGCTGCGCCGACCAGCCGTCGGTGGCGATGTGGTGGACGAGGAGGAGCAGGACGTGCTCGTCGGGGGCGAGGCGGTACAGCGTGGCGCGTACGGGGATCTCTGCGTCCAGCGCGAACGAGTACCCGGCCGCGTCACGCATCAGCCCGTCGAGCTCGCCGGGCCCCGCCGCCACCACCTCGAAGGGCACGGCCGCGTCCGTCAGGACCCGCTGGAAGGGCGTGCCTTCGTCGTCCGGGAAGACCGTGCGCAGCGCCTCATGACGAGCCACGACGTCATGGAGGGCCGCGCGCAGCGCGTCCGTGTCGAGCCGGCCGGTGAGGCGTACGGCGGTGTGGATGTTGTACGTCGGGCTGGGTCCCTCGAGCCGGTACAGGAACCACAGCCTGGCCTGCGCGCAGGACAGCGGCACCGGGTCCGGACGACGGGCCGGCAGCAGCGGCGGGCGCCGCTCGGCGGCCGGGGTCCGAAGGAGCGGGGCGAGCGCTGCCACGGTCGGCGTGTCGAAGACCGCCCGCAGGGGGACCACCGCCCCGAGTTCGGCCCGGATGCGCGCGATCAGGCGGGTGGCGAGCACGGAGTGGCCGCCGAGGGCGAAGAACTCGTCGTGGATGCCGACGGACGGCAGCCCGAGCAGGTCGGCGAACAGGGCGCTCAGGGCCGCCTCCGCCTCGGTGCGGGGGGCGGTGTCGGTGGTGAGGCCGGAGAGGTCGGGGGCGGGCAGCGCCGCGCGGTCGAGTTTGCCGTTGGGGGTCAGCGGCAGCTCGCGGAGGATCACGACGGCCGCGGGCAGGAGGTGCTCCGGGAGCGTCGCCTTGAGGTCCCGCCTGATCCGCAGAGGATTCAGGGCGCCGCCGGGCCGGGCCACCGCGTAAGCCACCAACCGTGGCTCGCCCGGCTGGTCCTGACGGGCGGTCACCGCGGCCTGGGACACTCCGGGCAGGGCGGCCACGGCCGCCTCGGTCTCCCCCGGCTCGACGCGGAAGCCGCGGATCTTGACCTGGTCGTCGGACCGGCCGAGGAACTCCAGCGCCCCTTGTGCGGTCCAGCGCACCAGGTCGCCGGTGCGGTAGAGGCGGGCGCCGGGCGGGCCGTAAGGGTCGGCGACGAAGCGGTCGGCGGTCAGGCCGGGGCGACCGAGGTAGCCGCGGGCCAGCTGGGTGCCGCCCAGGTAGAGCTCGCCGGGGACGCCCGGCGGCACCGGGCGCAGGAACGCGTCCAGCACGAGGGTGCGGGTGTTCCACACCGGGCGGCCGATCGGCACGGAACCTGCGGCGGACCTGGTCCCCTGGACGCACGACCACGCGGTGACGTCCACGGCGGCCTCGGTGGGCCCGTACAGGTTGTGCAGCTCCGTTCCGGGCAGCGACTCGCCGCAGCGCTCGGCGAGTTCGGCGGGCAGGGCCTCGCCGCTGCACACGATCCTGCGCAGGACGCCGCGGGTCCGCCCGGCGGCGGGGTCGTCGAGGAAGACACGCAGCATCGAGGGCACGAAGTGCGCGGTCGTGACCCGGCGGTCATGGATCAGCTCGGCGAGGTAGGCGGGGTCGCGGTGGCCGCCGGGTCGGGCGAGGACGAGGACGGCCCCGGTGACGAGCGGCCAGAAGAACTCCCAGACGGAGACGTCGAAACTCGCCGGTGTCTTCTGCAGCACACGGTCCTCGGGCCCGAGTTGGTACGTCTCCTGCATCCACAGCAGCCGGTTGACGATCGCGGCGTGCGGGATCACGGCTCCCTTGGGGCGGCCGGTGGAGCCGGAGGTGTGGATGACGTAGGCGGGGTGCCCGGGGCGCAGGGGCCGGCGCCGGTCGTCATCGGTGAGCTCGGCGCTGTCGAAGGCCGCGGCCTCCGCCGCCGTGGTCTCGGCGTCGAGCAGGAGCAGCGGCACTCCGGGCGGCAGGACGCGGGCCGGGTCCGTGGCGGTCAGCACCAACGTCGGCGCGGCGTCCTCCACCAGGAACGCCAGCCGCTCGGCCGGGTAGCCGGTGTCCAGCGGGACGTAGGCGGCACCTGCCTTGAGCACCGCGAGCAACGCCACCACCAGGTCGGTCCCGCGGTCCAGCGCCACGCCCACCAGGTGCTCCGGGCCCACGCCGCGCGAGATCAGCAGGCGGGCGAGGCGGTTGGCGCGGGCGTGCAGGCCGGCGTAGTCGAGTGCGGACGTGCCGTCGTCGGCGATGAGGGCGGGCGCGTCGGGGGTACGGGCGGCCTGCTCGGCGAGAAGGTCGGCGAGGTGGGTGACGGGGACCGGGTGCGCGGTGGCGTTCCAGTCCTCCAGGACCCGGCGCTGCTCGCTCCCCGTCATCAACGGCAACCCGGAGAGGGCGAGTTCAGGGTCGGCGAGAGCGGCGGCGAGGAGTGTCTCCAGGTGCCGCAGGAGCCGGTCGACGGTGTCCGGGGCGAAGAGGCCGCTGCGATAGGTGGCCTCGATCCGCAGCCGTCCCTCGGTGAGGAACGCCTCCAGGGAGAGGTCGAACTGCGTGGTGTCGTTGTGGACGGTCTCCCATTGCGCGGTCACGCCCGGGAGCCGCGGTCCTTCGAGTCCCTGGGTGAGGAAGAGCAGCATGACGTCGAAGTAGACGGAGCGGCCCGGCTGCCGTTCCGGCCTCAGTCGCTCCACCAGTTTGTCGAAGGGCATGTCCTGGTGGGCGTATCCGTCGGTGCACACCCGCTTGACGCGCTCGACGAGTTCCGCGAATCCGGGGTCGCCGCCGAGGTCGGCGCGCAGGGCGAGGGTGTTGCCGAAGTTCCCGATCAGCTTCTCGAGGCCGGGGAGGTCGCGGTTCATCACGGCCGAGCCGATCGGGATGTCCGTGGCGCCGGTGGTGCGGTGCAGCAGAGCCGCTAGACCGGCGAACAGCACCATGAAGGGTGTCGCGCCCGCGCCCCGCGCGAAGCCGGTGAGCCGTTCGGTGACGTCGGGGGCGAAGGTGTGGAAGCGTCGGTCGCCCTGTGCGGTGGGGCGGGCGGTGCGGGGGGCGTCGATGGGCAGGGCGAGCGGGCGGGGTGCGGGGACCAGGGTGGAGCGCCAGTGGTCGAGGTGTTCGGCCAGCCGCTCGTCGGTCCAGGTGGTGCGCTGCCAGTGCGCGAAGTCGCCGTACTGGAGGGGTAGCTGTTCGAGGCTGGCGGGCGACGGGTCGGTCGCCGCCCGGTAGAGGGCGCTCAGGTCGCGGGAGAGCGCGTCGAACGTCCCCCCGTCCCAGGCTATGTGATGCACCGTCAGGACAAGGGTGTGGTCCTGCTCCGAGCGCTGGATCAGCAGCGTCCGCACGGGGTGGTCGGAGGCGAGGTCGAAGGGGGTCGCCGAGGCGGTCCGGGCCAGTTCGGTCGTACGGCGGTCCCGCTCCTCCTCCGGCAGCGCGCGCAGGTCGGCCGTGGCGTGCTCGATCCCGGCCGCGGCGTCGACGATCTGCTCCGGGGTGCCGTCCTCGGCGGCGGGGTAGCGGGTGCGCAGCACTTCGTGCCGGTCGACCAGCCCCTGCAGGGCCGTGCGCAGGGCCGCCGGGTCGAGCGGGCCGCGCAGGCGGATGGCGAGGCAGACGTTGTAGGCGGGGCTGGCGGGGTCGAGCTGCTGGAGCAGCCACATCCGGGACTGGGCGTACGACAGCGGCAGCCGGGGTGCGTCCGGGGGCCGGCGCGGGATCCGTTCGGCACGCGCCGCGGCGTCGGCCAGACCGGCGCTCTCCAGCCTGCGGCGCAGCAGTTCGCGTTTGCGTGCGGCGAGGTCGGCGGTGGGGGTCTCCGTCACTGGTCATCGCCTTTCAGGAGCCGTTCCAGGGACAAGGTCCACAGCCCTGCCAGCTGGTGGATCTCCGGCTCGGTGAAGAGCCGTTCGGGCCACTGCCAGCACACGGAGAGTTCCGCTCCGCTGATCACGGCGTCGACCACGAGCGCGTAGGGGGCGGGCATGTCGGGGTCGGCGCCACTGCCCATGGCCCCGGTCTCGGGCGCGCTGGTGAAGGCGTCGGCCCCGCGCCGCTCACCCATCGTCATCCGGCCCAGATAGTTGAACTGGATCTGGGGTTCGGGGAGTCGGGAGAGGGAGTCGGCGGTGTCCGGGGCGAGGTGGCGGAGCAGGCCGTAGCCGATGCCCTTGTCGGGGAGAGCGGCCAGCTGGTCGCTGATGCGGCGTACGTGGTCCGTGGGGCCGGGGTCGAGCCGGACCGGGAAGACGCTGGTGAACCAGCCCATCGTGCTGGACAGGTCGGCGCCGGGGAGGAGGTGCTCTTCGCGGCCGTGTCCCTCCAGGGCGATCAGCACGGCGGGGTCGGCCGAGCCTCGCCAGACCGGTACGGCGAGGGCCAGCGCGGTCAGCAGCACCTCCTGGACGGAAGCGCCGGTCAGCGGAGCGGTGATGTCCGGGCCCAGCGTGGTCCAGTGCCTGCGGATCGTGGCCCTGGTGTCCCGCGCGGGATCCAGCGGCCCGGCTCCCAGCGGCGGTTCCGGGCGGTCCAGCACCCCTTGCCAGAAGGCGAGTTCGCCCGACCGGCCGGGCACCAGCTCCCGCAGCGCCCGCGCCCACTTTCGGAAGGACGTGCCGGCGGGCGACAGTTCCCCGCCCGCCCACGCGGCCGCCAGGTCGCCCACCAGCACTCCCCAGGACGCCGCGTCGGTCACCAGATGGTGCAGCACGACCAGGAGCCGCCCCTCACGACCGCCGCCGGTGTCGAACCACAGGAACCGTGCCATCGCGCCGCCCGCCGGATCCAGCTCGGCCACCAGCTCGTCGAACGCCTCCGGCACGAGCGTGCCGATCGCCGTGTGGTCCAGCCGCTCGGCGTCGATGCGCCGTACGCAGTCGGTGGCGCGGGCCGAGCCCACGGGTGCGGCCTCGAAGCGCCAGGACCCGTCCTCGTCCCGGGCGAAGACGGAGCGCAGCAGATCGTGCCGGTCCAGCACGGCCTGGACGGTGCGGTGCAGGCCGTCGAGATCCATGTCGGCCGGCGTACGCAGGAAGCGTGCCTGGCTGAGCGCCCGGAAGGGGCCCGGCTGCTCGGTGAGCCAGGTCAGGACCGGGGTGAGCGGGATGTCGCCGGTTCCGGCGTCGGGCACCCGGACCACGGCGGAGCCTTCGCCTTGTGCCGCCTCCACCCGCTCGGCGAGTTCCGCGATCGTGGGCCGCTCGAACACGTCACGCGGCGAGATCGCGAGCCCGGCCGAGCGCGCCTGGCTGACCAGTCGCATCGACACGATGCTGTCCCCGCCGAGCGCGAAGAAGCTGTCGTGCACCCCGACCGTGTCCAGCCCGAGCACCTCGGCGAACAGCGTGGCGAGCCGCTCCTCGACCGGGTTGCGGGGCGGCTGCGCGGCCGGCCCGGCGGACCGGGACGGCGCCGGAAGGGCGGTGGTGTCCAGCTTGCCGTTGAGGGTGAGCGGAAAGCCGTCCACCGGGACGAACGCCGACGGCACCAGGTAGTCGGGCAGTACGGCGGCCACGGCCCGGCGCAGCAGCTCCGATGTCTCCTCGGCGGGCGGCGCGGCGAGGATGACGTACGCGACGAGGCGCCGCACACCCGGCGTGTCCTCGCGTACGACGACCGCCGCCCGCTCGACCAGCTCGTGCTCCAGCAGCACCGCCTCGATCTCGCCGGGTTCGATCCGGTAGCCCCTGATCTTGACCTGGTCGTCGACCCGGCCCAGGCACTCCACCAGGCCGTCCTCGCTCCAGCGGGCGATGTCGCCCGTGCGGTACATGCGTGCGCCGGGGTTTGCCGAGAACGGGTCGGCGACGAAGCGGGCCGCTGTCGCGCCGGGTTGGCCGAGGTAGCCGCGGGCCAGGCCGGCGCCGGCCACGTACAGCTCGCCCTCGACGCCCACGGGGACGGGGTTGAGGTGGCCGTCCAGGATGTACAGGGTGCCGCCGGCGACGGGGCGGCCGATCGCGGGACGCTCACTGAGCGCGAGGTCGCAGTCCGCGGAGTCGACGGTGCATTCGGTGGGGCCGTAGAGGTTGTGCACGGCGAGTCCGTCCGTGTCACGCAGGGTTCGCCAGAGATCCGGCGGTACGGCTTCGCCGCCGACGCCCAGCACCTTCAGGTCGGCCTGCCAGTCGCCGCCCTGGGCGACGAGTTCGCCGAGCAGGGAAGGGGACAGCTCGATGAACCCGATGCCGTGCCCGGCGAGGAAGTCGCGCAGGGCGCTGGGGTCGCGGCGGACGTCCTCGGGGACCATGTGCAGTTCGTGTCCGGCGAACATCCACAGCATGGGTTGCCAGGAGGCGTCGAAGGCGATGGGCCAGGCGTGGCCTATGCGGAGGGGGCGGCCGCCGGTTGCCGTGGAGGCCGGGGCGTGGAGTGCGGTGTTGTGGGCGGTGAAGAGGTTGACGATGGCTCGTTGGGGGATGACGACGGCCTTTGGGCGGCCGGTGGAGCCGGAGGTGTAGATGACGTAGGCGGGGTGGTCGGGGAGCAGGGGGGTGTCGGTGAGGTTGGAGGCGTCGGTGTGTGCGAGGTGCTCACGGGTGTCGGGGTCGTCGAGGTACACGAAGCGGAGGGGTGGAACTGCCGGGTGGGGGCTGGGGGTTGTCTGTGGCTGGTCGCGCCCACGCGGCGGAGCCGCAGAGGTCACAGCCCCGCGCCCCTTGGACGGCGTTGCAGTCGCCGTGGTTATCAATGCGACCGGACGTGCGTCCGCCAACATGCCTGCGACGCGCTCGTGCGGCCACGTCGGATCCAGGGGCAGATACGCCGCGCCCGCCTTCTGTATCGCGAGCAGCGCGGTCATGATGTCCGGGGTCGGCGGCAGGGCGAACGCGACGATCCGTTCGGGTCCCGCACCCAACTCGACCAGGTGCCGGGCCAGTTGGTTCGCGGCGCTGTTCAGTCGCGCGAACGTCAGGCTCCGGCCCTCCCCCACCACCGCCACCGCGTCCGGCGTACGAGCCGCCTGGGCCTCGAAGATCTCGGGCATCGTGCGGTACGGCACCGGCAGCCGTTCCCCCACCCCACCCGCCAGCAGCGCGGTTCGCTCCTCGGGTGCCAGGGCGTCCAGTGCCGCCAGCGGGGCTGCGGGATCGGCCAGTACCGCGTGGAGCAGTCGCTCGAAGCGTTCTGACAGTGCCTCCACACTCGTACGGTCGTAACAGTCGGGGCGGAACTCGAAGACGACCCCGAGCTCCCGCTCCGCCAGCACCGCCAGGGTCAGCGGGTAGTGCGTCGCGCCCGAACCCTTGACCTCGACGATGCGCAGTCCGGCGTTCGCCTCGGCCTCGGCGACCGCCGGCTCGTCGATGGGGTAGTTCTCGAAGACGAGGAGGGTGTCGAAGAGGTCGCCCGCACCGGCGATGCGCTGGATCTCGGTGAGGCCGAGGTGCTGGTGGTCCATCAGGCGGGACTGTTCGTCCTGGAGTCGGCGCAGGAAGGCGCCCGCCCGCTCGCCGGGCGGTACCGTCACCCGGACCGGTACCGTGTTGATGAACAGGCCGATCATGGACTCGGCGCCGGCCAGTTCGGCGGGCCGACCGGCCACGGTCGCCCCGAAGACCACGTCGTCACGGCCCGTCAGACGCGCCAGCAGCAGGGCCCACAGCCCCTGTACGACCGTGTTCACGGTGACGCCCCGGCTTCGGGCGAACTCCTTTACCAGGCCCGTCAGTTCCTCCGTCAGCCGCAGGGTGTGCAGTTCCGCAGGCACCGGGAGCAGCCCGGCGGTCACGGGTGCCAGCACCGTGGGCGCCGCCCCGGCCAGCGCCTCGCGCCAGGCGTCCGCGGAGGCCTCCCGGTCCCGGGAGGCCAGCCAGGCGAGGAAGTCGCGGTACGGCCGTACGGCGGGCAGCGGCGCCGTGGCACCGGGGGCGAGCTGGGCGGCGTACAGCTGGAGCAGTTCGCGGACCAGGAGGGGGATGGACCAGCCGTCCAGGAGGAGGTGGTGGTTGGTGATGATCAGCAGCCAGCGGTCGGCGGTTCGGCGAAGGAGGGTCAGGCGCAGCAGGGGTGGGTCGGTGAGGTCGAAGCGTGCGGTCGCGTCCTCGGCGATCAGCCGGGCCGCCTCGCCCTCCCGCGCGACGTCCGCCTCGGCCCAGTTCACGGGCACCTGCTTGAGGACCACCTGTACCGGGTCGTCCAGGTCCTCGTGCAGGAAGGCGCTGCGCAGGTTGGCGTGCCGGGCGAAGAGCTCCTCGGCGGCGGTGCGCAGCAGGGCGGGTCGTACCGGGCCCTCGATCTCCACCAGGGACTGCATGGTGTAGACGTCCTGGGCGCCGTCGTCGAACAGGGCGTGGAACAGCAGGCCCTGCTGCAGCGGGGAGAGCGGCAGCACGTCCTCGACCAGGGAACCGTCGTCCCCGGGTGCCTTGCTCATCGAGTCCTCCACCTCGCCTTGACGTTGTCGAGCTGCGACTGGCTGAGTGACACGAGCGGGGCGCCGGTCGGAGTGAACTCCTCGGGCGCGGGGTCGGTTTCGTCGGGCAGGGCCCTGGCGAGCCCGGCGGGCGTGCGGTGGGTGAACACATCGCGCGGGGACAGGGCGAGCCCGGCTCGGCGGGCCCGGTCGGCCAGCCGGACCGAGACGATGCTGTCGCCGCCGTGCTCGAAGAAGTCGTCGTGGACGCCGGCCCGTTCGAGGCCGAGCACCTCCGCGAACAGCCCGCACAGCACCTTCTCCGGTTCGGTGCGGGGCGCTTCGAAGGTGCTGGTGCCGGTGAAGTCGGGGGCCGGGAGGGCGCGGCGGTCGAGCTTGCCGCTGGGGGTGAGCGGCAGTGCTTCCAGGACCACCACCGCCGACGGGACGAGGTGACCGGGAAGCCGCTCTGCGAGCGCCCGGCGCAGGGCGAGGGCGTCGAGGGCGGCACCGGGGGCTGCCACCAGGTAGGCGACCAGGCGCCTCGGCGCCCCCGCGTCCTCCCGCACCACGACCGCGGCCCGGCCGACACCCGGCAGCGCACGCGCCGCCGCCTCGATCTCGCCCGGTTCGACTCGGAAGCCCCTGATCTTGACCTGGTCGTCGGCCCGGCCGAGGAACTCCACCGTGCCGTCGGGCCGGAGCCGGGCGAGGTCGCCGGTGCGGTAGAGGCGGCTCCCTGGCGGGCCGAAGGGGTCGGCGACGAAGCGTTCGGCGGTGCGGGCCGGTTGGTTGAGGTAGCCGCGGGCGAGGCCGGCGCCGGCCAGGTACAGCTCGCCGACCGCGCCGACGGGTGACGGGCGCAGGAACGGGTCGAGGACGTGGACGCGTGTGTTCGCGATCGGCTGTCCGAGCGGCACCGGGCCCTCGCCGCCGTCGTGGAGGTGGATCAGGCTGTCGCCGGCCGCCTCGGAGCAGCCGTAGAGGTTGACCAGTCGGGCCCGCGGCCAGCGCCGGCTGATCGCCTCGGCCAGTTCGCCGGGGAGGGGTTCGCCGCTGGAGATCCAGGTGCGGACGGTGGAGAAGGCGTCCGGCGGGGCGGATTCGACGAGGGTGGTGCAGAGGCTGGGGACCACGGTGAGGAGGGTGGCGCGGTGGCGGTCGGCCAGCGCGGCGAGCGCGGTCGGGTCGCCGGCCGCCTCGTCGTCGGCGAGGGCCACCGCCTCGCCCGCGACCAGGGCGCCGAGCAGTTCGGTGAGGCCGTCGATGAAGCTCAGCGGGCTCTTGGAGACACGGACACCGGACGGATCGGCACCCAGGTCCCGGCCCCAGGCGAGGCGGTTGGCCAGGGCCCGCTGGGTTCCGATCACTCCCTTGGGGCGGCCGGTGGAACCCGAGGTGAAGATGACGTACGCGGGGTGTTCGGGCGACAACGGCGGGCGCTGCCGTACGGCCTCCTCCGCGTCCGGTGGGCATACCGACTCCGGCTCGATGCCGAGGTGTCGCGCCGTGGACGCAGCGCAGATCACGAGCCGGGGTTCGGCGTCGCCGAGCATCAGGGCGATGCGGTCGGGCGGGTAGCCCGGGTCGACCGGCATACAGGCCGCGCCCGCCTTCAGTACCGCGAGGAGCGCGGTGACCAGATCCGGGCTGCGGGGCAGGGCTACGGCGACCACGGACTCGGGGCCCGCGCCCCGGGCGTTCAGGGCGGCCGCCAACCGGTCGGCGCGGGCGTCGAGTTCGGCGAAGGTCAGGGTGGTGTCGCCGTGGAGGACGGCGGGGGCGTCGGGCGTGCGGGCCGCCTGGTCCTCGAACAGGGCGCGGACCGTGGTGTGCGGGAGGGGGCGGGCGGTGTTCCGCGGGGGGTGCAAGTCGGTGGAGAGGCCGGCGACGGGGCGGGTGGGATCCTCGGCGAACTCGTCGATCAATCGCTGGAGTTGGGTCGCGATGCGGTCCACCGCCGCACGGTCCAGGGCACTGGGCTGGTGGCTCAGGGTCAGGGTCAGCCGGGTGCCGGGCAGGGCTGTCAGGGTCAGTGGGTAGTGCGTGGCGTCGTGGACCGAGACTCCGGTCATGCGGGGGCCGCCGGGGCCGAGGGCGGCGGCGATGCCGTCGTGGTCGATGGGGTAGCTCTCGAAGACCAGCAGGGTGTCGAAGAGGACGGCGTGTCCGGCGGCCCGCTGGATGTCGGCCAGGCCCAGGTGCTGGTGGCCCAGGAGGGCGGACCGCTCCGACTGGAGCCGCGCGAGCAGGTCCGCGAGCGGCTCCTCGGGGCGCAACCGCACCCGCACCGGCAGGGTGTTGATGAAGAGGCCGACCATCGTCTCGATGCCGGGGACGTCGGCGTCGCGGCCGGAGACGGTGGCGCCCAGGACGACGTCCGTGCGGCCGGTCAGCCTGCCGAGCAGGACGGCCCACAGGCCCTGGAGCACCGTGCTGACCGTCACCCCCTGGGCGCGTGCGGCACCGGTCAGCGCCGAGGTCTTGGCCTCGGAGAGTTCCACGACCAGCCGCTCGGGCTGCTCGACGGGCCGGTTCCGCGCCTCCGGCGCGATGAGTGACGGTTCGTCGAGACCGTGCAGGGCCGCCTTCCAGGCCTCCCGCGCGGCCTCGCGGTCCTGGCGGGACAGCCAGGCCAGGTAGTCGCGGTAGGGCCGTACGCGGGGCAGGTCGCCCCCTCCGGGTGCGTACAGCTGGAAGAGTTCCCGCACCAGGACGGGGGCGGACCAGCCGTCCCAGAGCAGGTGGTGCGAGGTGATCAGCAGGCGGTGGCTGTCCTGGTCGAAGGTGACCAGCCGGAACCGCACCAGCGGCGGCCGGGTCAGGTCGAACCGCTCGGCCCGGTCGGCGGCCAGCAGCCGTTCGAAGGCCGGCTCACGCTCGTCCGGCGGCAGCGACGACAGGTCGGTGACCTGCCAGGGAAGCCCGACCGTACTCCTGATCACCTGGACCGGACGCCCCGAGCGCTGGGTGCGGAAGGCGGCCCGCAGGTTGGCGTGCCGGGCGAGCAGCTTCGCGACGGCGACGCTCATGTACAGCTCGTCCACGGGCCCTTCGAGGCGGAGGATCATCTGGCCGGTGTAGACGTCGTGGGCCCGCTCGTCGTACAGGGCGTGGAAGACCATCCCCTCCTGCATGGGCGAGAGGGGAAGGACGTCCTCGACGACCCGGCGGCCGGCCATCAGCCCTCGGCCCCGCGCATGGCCTCGGCCAGGCTGCGCGGGCGCATGTCCGTCCAGTGCCGCTCGACGTACTCCAGGCAGGCGGCCCGGTCGGCGGGGCCGTGCACCGAGGACCAGCCCTCCGGTACGGGCGCGAAGTCGGGCCACAGGGAGTGCTGGCCCTCGTCGTTGACCAGGACGCGGAAGACACCGCTGTCGTCGTCGAAGGGGTTGGCCATGGCTCAGTTCCTCTCCTGCTCGCCGGCCTCGCGTGGCACGGTGTGGGTGAAGTTGCCGGAGAACTGGTCGGCCGCACCGGGGACCGGTTCGGCGGGGTCGGCGCCGAGCGCGACGATCCGGTTGGCCTTGTCGACGTGGACGACCCGTGGTCGGTGGGCGGCCCGCTCGGACTCGTCGAGCGCGGCGAAGGACATGATGATCACCAGGTGACCGGGGTGGACGAGATGGGCGGCGGCGCCGTTGACGCCGATGACGCCGCTGCCGCGTTCGCCGGTGATGGCGTAGGTGGTGAGTCGGGCGCCGTTGTCGATGTCGACGACCTGGACCGCTTCGCCTTCGACGATGTCGGCGGCCTCCATGAGGTCCTGATCGATCGTCAGCGATCCCACGTAGTGCAGATCTGCCTGGGTGACGGTGGCTCGGTGGATCTTGCCGTTCAGCAAGGTGCGGTGCACCATGACCCCCTGAGGAGACTACTTAGGTGAGGCTAACCTAAATCAACATCGGCGGGTGGGGAAGGACGGTCACTGAAGAACTCCAGGAGCACCCGGTTCAGTTCGTCCGGGCGCTCCAGGTAGCCGTAATGGCCGCATCCCTTGATCTCCTGGTAGACCGCGCCGGGGATGGCGTCGGCGACCTCGCGGCCCAGCTGCGGCGGGAGGATGACGTCGTCCGCGAAGCCGACGACCAGGCACGGCACGTCGACGGCCCGGTAGGCGTCCAGCCGGCCGTCCGGCACTTCCAGGTCCAACTGCGCACGCACGCCGGGGCCTCGGGGCTGCGGGGAGAACTCGAAGAGCTCCAGCCAGTCCTGGATCTGCCGGTCGTCGTCCAAGGTGGCCGGTGACAGGTTCCGCAGGGCGCGGATCCAGGCGGCGTAGGCGGGCGGCAGCTCCGATCCGCTGTCGTACAGGGCACGTTCGGCCTCGGCCATCGCGGCGCGCAGGACGTCGGTACGGCCCCGGGTGGCGATCAGCACGCCCTGCCGGACGAGTCGGGGGCGGGCCAGCATCAGCTCCTGGACGACGTACGCCCCCATGGAGACGCCGACGAACCGGCAGGGCGCGAGGCCGAGGTGCTCGGCCAGGCCCGCCGTGTCGGCCACCAGGTCGTCGACGGTGAAGCCGTCCGGGCACTCGTCGGTCGGGGGAATGCCCCGGTTGTCGAAGGTGACGGCACGGTACCCGGCGTCGACGAGCGCCGGCACCTGGTGGAGGTGCCAGGCCCGGCCCCCGGCGCCCTGGCCCATCACCAGGACCACCGGCTCGCCCTCGCCGGTGTCCTCGTAGTGGAGCCGGATTCCGTTGATCCGCGCACTCGGCATGGTCTACCGCCCTGTCGTCCGAGGCCGTGTCAGTCGACTGCCGGTGAGGCTTCGGCGGGCGCCGCCCGGTCGTCGCCGTCGGGGTCCGCGGGCCGGCTGAGCGTGGCCTTGCGCAGTCCCGGCATGGCCAGGGCCAGGGCACCCACGCCCGCGAGACAGACCAGTCCGCCCACCACCACGGCCCCGCTCGACGACCCGAGCGCCCTGGCCACCAGTCCCGCCTCGACGTTGCCGACGGAGGGACCGGCGGTGGCCTGGGCCAGCCACAGGCTGCCGACCCGGCCCTGGAGCCGGTCCGGCGTGTAGTGCTGGAGCAGGGCGCGGCGCAGGATCTCCGAGGCGGTGTCACCGAGCCCGGCCAGGGCCAGGAAGACCAGCGCGAATCCCAGGTTGGGACTGAGGCCGAAGCAGGTGATCGCCGCGCCCCACACCGCGACCGCGCCGATCAGCGCCCGTCCCGTGTGGTGCACCCGGCCCGTCCAGCCGCTGGTCAGCGCGCCGAAGAAGGAGCCGACCGCGGGGGCGGTGTAGAGCAGTCCGACGGTGGACGGGCCGCCGCCGAAGTGCTCGGTGCCGAGTTCGGGGAAGAGCGCGTACGGCATCGCGAACACCACCGCGCACACATCGATCAGCAGCAGGCCGGCCACGACCTGGTTGCCGCGCAGGAAGCGCAGCCCCTCCCCCATCGCCTTCAGCGGATGCTGCGCCTCGGCCGACCCGTCGGGGGGAAGCTTCGGCAGCGGGGCGAGCAGGGCGAGTCCCACGACGTATATGGCCGCGTCGATCGCGAAGCACCAGGCGACGCCGGGCCCGGCCGCGATCACTCCCGCGAGCGACGGTCCGGCCATGCCGCCCAGTTGGGCGGTGAGGGTGGTCAGCGCGCCCGCCGCGGCCAGCTGTCCGGGCGTCACCAGGGCAGGAGTGGCGGCCATCATGGCGGGGCCGCCCAGGCCGCTGGTGCCGCCCGCGAGGACCGCCGCCACGAAGACGAACCACACCTGCGGGTCGGGCAGCGCGGCGTTCACCGCGAGCCCCGCGATCACCACGGCGGTCACGGCCCGGGTGACGAGCATGACCCGCCGCCGGTCGACGCGGTCGGCGAGCAGACCGCCCGTGACCAGGCCGACCAGCAGCGACAGGCCCAGCACCAGGCTCATCAGGCCCACTTGGACCGACGAGCCGGTCAGGGTGTAGATCTGCAGGCTGGCCGCCACCGAGGTGAGGTGGGTGCCCACCATGGAGATCGCCTGGGTGGCGAACATCAGTCTGAAGTCCCGGCCGGCGCGCAACGGCGCTACGTCGATGACCACTTCTCCCAGTCGCACGCGCGCTCCTAACCCTGTGCGGGGACGACGTAGGGGGCGACGCTGCGGAGTTTCTCGCAGGTCTCCTCCAACTCCCGGGCCGGGGTCGACCCGGCCAGGATGCCGGCGCCGGCCCGCAGCCAGGTGCGGCCGTCCTGCTCGAAGATGCTGCGCAGCACGAGGGCCGCGTCGAGGGATCCGTCGCCGCCGGCCCGCAGCACGGCCCCGCTGTAGATGCCGCGCGGCTCCTTCTCCAGCCTGGCGATGCAGTCGTACGCCGGGGCCTTGGGAATGCCGGAGGCGGTCACCGCCGGGAACACCGCGCGCAGGGCGTCCCAGGCGGTGGCGGAGTCGGCGAGCAGGCCGTGCACGCTGGAGCCGAGGTGCTGCACGCTGCCGCGCCGGCGGACGCTGAGCAGGTCGCGCACCGAGACCGTGCCCGGACGGCAGACGGTGGCCATCTCCTCCTCGGCGAGTTTGACCGAGAGCACGTGTTCGGAGATCTCCTTGGGATCGGCGAGGAGTTCGGCGCGCAGCCGCTCGTCCTCCCGCTCGCCGAAGCCGTGGGCGCGGGTGCCGGCGAGCGGCTGGGTGACGACCTCGCCGTCGGCGCTGACCTCGGCGACGGTCTCGGGGCTGAATCCGGCCACCCGGCGCCCGCCGAGGTTCAGCAGGAAGGAGCGGGCTGGGGTGTTGTGCGAGCGGCCGTGGACGTAGGTGGCGACGAAGTCGACCGGGAAGGGCACGTCGACGGACCGGGACAGGATGACCTTCTGCAGGCCGGAGGTCTGTATCTCCTCGATGGCCCTGGCCACCATGTCCGGGTAGCGGCCCTCGGCGTCCGAGACGTCGATGGGGCGGGGAACGGCGGCGGGATGCGCGTCGGCGCGGCCGAGTAACCGGGTCAGCGCGTCCAGCGTCTCGTCGTCGGCGCTGCGGATCAGAGCTCCGTCTTGACCGAGCCTCACTTCGCTGTGGGGCACGAGCAGATGGAGCAGGTCGTCGTCACCCGCGCGGTCGGGGCGGCCGGCGTGCAGATGGGAGAACTCGAAGGCCATCCAGCCGTAGGC
This sequence comes from Streptomyces sp. NPDC051243, assembly GCF_044455405.1. Taxonomy (NCBI): domain Bacteria; kingdom Bacillati; phylum Actinomycetota; class Actinomycetes; order Kitasatosporales; family Streptomycetaceae; genus Streptomyces; species Streptomyces sp. NPDC051243. The sequence goes on from NZ_JBITES010000011.1 coordinate 332,324, forward strand.
GTTCCAGCCCTCGACGGCCATCCGGCCCAGTTCCGCGTGGACTTGGCGCAGTGGGTGGGGCCCGAGCGCGGTCACGGTCTCCTCGCGGAGCCATCGGCGGCGGATCTCGGAGCGGCGGACCAGGATCTCGCCGAGTGCCCCTCCGGCGAACCAGACGTCGCCGCTTTGTTCGTAGATCACGTACTGGTCGAACAAGCCCGACTCCGCCAGCCCTGCCGCCAACTGGACGGGGTCTCCCGGCAGTTCCGTCTCCGCGCTCCGATAACGCAGCAAGGACCTACCTCCCTGGACTTAGGTTAACCTAACCTAATTCGCTACAGACCCTAGCCCCCGCGGTGCGGCGCCGTCCAGATCACACATCCAGGCTTGACCGCGTTGCTTCATTAGGCAAGCCTTTCCTAAACAACAGGCGGGAGTTGAGCATGCTCGACGGTTGGGTGCCCTGGCCGGACCTGTTGGCCGAGAAGTACCGGGCACAGGGCTACTGGGAAGGGCGGCCGCTGGACCGGCTGCTGAGGGCGAGCGCCGAGCGGACGCCGGGGCGGACCGCGCTCGTCGACGCCGACGGAAACCGCTGGACGTACGCCGAACTCGACCTGCGCGCCGACCGCACGGCCGCGGGTCTGTGGCGGATCGGCATCGGCGACGGCGACCGCGTCGTGGTCCAACTGCCCAACACCGACGCCTTCGTGGTGCTCTTCTTCGCGCTGCTGAGGGCGGGCGCGATCCCGGTGCTGACCCTGCCCGCACACCGTGAGAGCGAGATCGTGCACGTCGCCGAGGTGTCCGGCGCCACGGCGTACGCCATTCCCGATCTGCACGACGGCTTCGACCACCGCGCGCTCGCCCGGGCAGCGCGCAAGGCCGTGCCCGGCATCGAGCATGTACTGGTGGCGGGCGACGCCGCCGAGTTCACCGCGCTCGCGGACGTCGACGCCGACCCGGTACCGCTGCCCGAGGCCGACCCCGGCGACGTGGCCGTACTGCTGCTGTCCGGCGGCACGACCGGCAAGCCGAAGCTGATCCCGCGCACCCACGACGACTACACGTACAACGTCCGCGCCAGCGCCGAGGTCTGCGGCTTCGACGCCGACACCGTCTATCTGGTCGTGCTGCCGACCGCGCACAACTTCGCGCTGGCCTGCCCCGGCCTGCTCGGCACGCTCATGGCGGGCGGCACCGTCGTACTCTCCCCCACGCCGAGCCCCGAGGACGCGTTCGCGCTGATCGAGCGGGAGAGGGTCACCGCCACCGCCGTGGTCCCGCCGATCGCGCTGCTGTGGCTGGACGCGGTGGAGTGGGAGGAGGCCGACCTCTCCTCGCTGGGCCTGCTCCAGGTCGGGGGCTCCAAGCTGGGCGCCGAGCCCGCCGCCCGGGTCGAACCGGCCCTCGGCTGCACGCTCCAGCAGGTGTTCGGCATGGCCGAGGGCCTGCTCAACTACACCCGGCTCGACGATCCGCCCGAGCTGGTGGTCGGCACCCAGGGCCGCCCGATGTCCCCCGCCGACGAAGTCCGCGTCGTCGACGAGGACGACCGCGATGTACCGCCCGGCGAGAGCGGCGAGCTGCTCACCCGCGGCCCCTACACCCTGCGCGGCTACTACCGCGCCCCCGAGCACAACACCCGCGCCTTCACCACCGACGGCTACTACCGCACCGGCGACCTGGTGCGGATCCTGCCCTCCGGGCATCTCGTCGTCGAGGGCCGCGCCAAGGACCAGATCAACCGGGGCGGCGACAAGATCTCCGCCGAGGAGCTGGAGAACCACATCCTCGCCCACCCGGGCGTGCATGACGCGGCGGTGGTCGGCATGCCCGACGAGACGATGGGCGAGCGCACCTGCGCCTACCTCGTACCGCGCGGACAGGCGCCAGGACAACGGGAGTTGGCCGTGTTTCTCACCGAGCGAGGGGTCGCCGCGTATAAGCTCCCCGACCGGGTGGAGGTCGTCGAGGCCTTCCCCCGGACCTCGGTAGGCAAGATCGACAAGAAGGCGCTCGGCCGGCTGATCGCCGAACGCCTGCGCGCGGAGGGCATTGGTGGCGACTGAGGCCGAGGCGGCCCCACTGGTACAGACGGAGAAGCAGCCCCGCAGGCGCCGGACCTCCACCCGCACCCTCGCCGTGGCCGGCGCCCTGCTCCTGCTGGCCGTCGCCGCGATGCTCAGCCTCGCGATCGGCTCGCGCGCGCTGCCACCGGCCGTCGTGGTCGACGCGCTGCTCCACGACGACGGATCGACCGCGGCCTCGGTGATCTGGGACGTCCGCGTGCCGCGCACCCTGGCGGGCATGGCGGCCGGTGCCGCGCTGGGCGTCGCGGGCGCGCTCATCCAGGCGCTCACCCGCAACCCGCTGGCCGATCCGGGGCTGCTCGGCATCAACGCGGGCGCCGCCACCGGAGTGGTGCTGTCCATCACGGCTCTGGGCATCACGAGCCTGTGGGCGGCGGTGTGGTTCGCCATGCTGGGCGCGGTCGTCGCCGGCCTGCTGGTGTACTCGCTGGCCTCGGGCGGGCGCGGCGGCGCCACTCCGGAACGGCTCGCCCTCGGCGGCGCGGTGATCGCCGCCGTGTTCACCGGCATCAGCCAGACGCTGATGCTGCTCGACGCCCAGGCGCTGGACCAACTGCGGTTCTGGAGCGTGGGTTCGCTCGCCCGGGCCGGCAGCGAGACCCTGACGACGATCACGCCGTTCGTCGCGGTGGGGCTGGTGCTCGCCCTGGCGCTGGTACGGCCGCTGAACGCGCTCGCGCTGGGCGACGACGGCGCCCGGGCGCTCGGCGCGCACGTGGACCGGACGCGGTTCCTCGGCCTCGCGGCCATGACGCTGCTGTGCGGCGCGGCGACCTCGGCCGTCGGGCCGCTGGTCTTCGTCGGCCTCGCCGTCCCGCACATCGCCCGCATGATCGTCGGCGCCGACCAGCGCTGGACGCTGCCGCTGTCCCTGCTGCTGGCACCGGCCCTGCTGCTCTTCGCGGACGTCCTCGGCCGGGTCGTCGTACGCCCCGACGAACTGGACGCGGGCGTGGTCACCGCGGTGGTCGGCGCCCCGGTGTTCATCGCCCTGGTCCGTTACCGCAGGGCGGTGACCGGATGACGGCCCCGGCACCGGCCCGTACCGCCGGTCCCCGCACCCGTTCGCACGTCGTACGGAGCCGCTCGCACCGTTTCTCCCTGCGGGTGGACGTGCGCACGGTGACGGTGTGCGTGCTGGTGCTCGCCGCCACCGCCGGGGTCGGGGTCCTCGCTCTCGGGACCGGCGAGTACACCATCTCCCCGGCGGACGTGGTGCGCACACTGCTCGGCAACGGCAGCCCGCGCACCGACTTCGTGATCAACGACCTCCGGCTGCCCCGCCTGCTGACCGGCATCCTGGTCGGCGCGGCGCTCGGCCTGAGCGGTGCCCTCTTCCAGAGCCTGACCCGCAATCCGCTGGGCAGCCCCGACATCGTGGGCTTCACCTACGGCTCGGCCACCGGGGGCCTGCTGGTCGTCCTGCTCATCGGCGGTACCGGCGGGCAGATCGCGATGGGCGCGGTGGGCGGTGGTCTGGCGACCGCGGTCCTCGTGTACCTGCTGGCGTGGCGGCAGGGCATCCACGGCTACCGGCTGGTGCTGGTCGGCATCGGGGTGAGCGCCCTGCTGCAGGGGGTGAACGCCTATCTCCTGGCCAAGGCCCGGTTCACCCAGGCGGCACAGGCGATGGTGTGGCTCAACGGCAGCCTCAACGGCCGGAGTTGGGCGGATGTCCGCCCGGCCGCGCTCGGCCTGCTCGTGGTGCTGCCCCTGGTGGCGCTCATCGCGAGCGGGCTGAAGATCCTGGAGATGGGCGACGACGTCGCGGGCGGACTCGGCGTACCCGTCCAGCGCACCCGCCTCGTCCTGCTGGTGCTGGCCACGGCGGCCTGCGCGGTGGCCACCGCCGCGGCCGGCCCCATCCCCTTCGTGGCCCTCATCGCCCCGCAACTGGCCCGCCGGCTCACCCGGGCCCCCGGCCCCAACGTTCTGGCCGCCACCTGCACCGGCGCCTTCCTCGTGGTGACGGCGGACTTCGCGTCCCAGCGCATCCACGAGACGGCCCAACTGCCGGTCGGCGTGGTGACCGCGGTCGTCGGCGGGGTGTACCTGGGGCTGCTGCTGCGCCGGCAGCGGCGGGCAGGGCGGATGTGAGCCCTCTCAGTGCCCGTGCCCGCCGGTCCCGTCCTCCTGCGCGGGCGCCTCAGCGGCGGGCCCGTCCGCGGGAGACGCGTCAGTGGTGGGCGCCGCGGCGCCCGCCCGGACCGTGAACGCCGCGGTGTGCACCTCTCCCTCGTGCTTGAAGTCGAGGAACAGCCGGTACGCGCCGCCGCTCGGCGCCGTCGCAGCGAACGAGATCTCCGGACCGGGCTCGGTCGTGCCGTCGCCGGGCTCCCCGCCCGGGTGGACGTGGAGGTAGGCGAGGTCGCCGGAGCGCAGGGCGACCAGGTGGCCGTAGGCGCCGAGGTAGGGCTGGAGGTTCGTGACGGGCTGACCGTTCCGGGAGACCTTCAGCTTGAGTTCGCTCTCCTTGCCCGGGCTGAGGGCGCCGTCCAGGCGGACCTCGTAGCCGTGGATCTTCACGGTGGTGTCCGACGCGGGCAGTTGCTGCGGCTGGTAGGGGCCGGACGCCGCCAGGTCCGCGCCGAGGACGAGGTTCTCGGCGCCCTTCCGCGCCGGGGTGAAGTCGGCGAACACGCGGTAACCGCCCGCGCGGGGCAGCTCGACGGGGATGCTCCAGGTGCCGTCGGCGGCGCGGGTGGGGTGCAGATGGCGGTAGGTGACCAGATCGCGTGAGGCCACGATGAGGTGCAGTTCCTTCTCGTGCTCGCGCTGGAACGCGGTGACGGCGCGGCCGGCGCTGTCGCGGATGACGAAGCTCAGCTCGGAGCGCTTCCCCGCGGTGACGCTCGGGGTCTTCAGGTCCAGGGTGTAACCGCCCTCGGAGATCTGGAGCCCGCCCGGCGTCGCCTCCCGAGCGCCGCCTCCTCCCGGTGTCGGCGAGGCTTCGCCGTGGCCCTCGTGGCGGGCGGGCGCCGAGTCCTCGACCACGGGGTCGAGGCCCTGGCCCACGCCGTAGGCGGTGCCGAAAGTCGCGGCCAGGGCGGCGGCGAACGCGGTGATCCTCAGTCCGGCATGCATGGCGGTCTCCTGCGGGTCGGTTGCCTCGGTGGGTTCCTTCGATGCACTTCACCATACCCCTGGGGGGTATAAAGTCAACCCGGCTCCCCGCTTGCGTCGACTACCCCCCAGGGGTATACATGGACATCGGCAAGGATACCCCCACCCCGTACCACGGGGGACCGCACCCCCGATTCCAGGAGGAGCCCATGTCCACCACCACCTACGCCGTCTCCGGTATGAGCTGCGCCCACTGCAAGGCCACCCTCACCAAGGTCATCGGCGAGCTGGACGGCGTCACCGAGGTCGGCGTCGATCTCGCGACCGGCCAGGTCACCGTCACCAGCGCCACCGAGCCCGACGACGCCCTGATCGCCGAGGTCGTCGACGAGGCCGGCTACGAGCTGACCGGCCGCGCGGCCTGACCCGCACCCGAACCGTCCGGGCCCGGCCGCACCGGGCTCCGGACCCCACCCCGCACCAGGAGCAGCGATGACCACCACCGCGTCCGACCCCACCACCGAGGTAGAGCTCGCCATCGGCGGAATGACCTGTGCCTCGTGCGCGGCGCGCATCGAGAAGAAGCTGAACCGCATGGACGGGGTGACCGCCACCGTCAACTACGCCACCGAGAAGGCGAAGGTCAGCTACGGCGGTGACGTCTCCGTCCAGGATCTGATCGCCACGGTCGAGGCGACCGGGTACACGGCACAGGAGCCCGCGCCGCCCGTGCCCGACGCGACCGGGAGCGCCGACGAACACGACCACGACGAACTACGGCCGCTGCGGGAGCGTTTGATCACGGCCGTGACCCTTGCCGTGCCCGTCATCGCGATGGCCATGGTCCCGGCCCTGCAGTTCGAGTACTGGCAGTGGCTGTCCCTGACCCTGGCGGCGCCCGTCGTGACGTATGCCGCATGGCCCTTCCACAAGGCGGCGTTCACCAACCTGCGGCACGGCGCGGCCACCATGGACACGCTGATCTCGGTCGGTACGTCGGCCGCGTTCCTGTGGTCGCTGTGGGCACTGTTCCTCGGCACCGCGGGCGAGCCGGGCATGACGCACCCCTTCGAGCTGACCATCGCCCGCGGCGACGGCGCCGGGAACATATACCTGGAGGCGGCAGCCGGAGTCACCGCCTTCATCCTGGCCGGCCGCTACTTCGAGGCCCGCTCCAAGCGCAAGGCGGGCGCGGCGCTGAAGGCGCTGCTGGAACTGGGCGCCAAGGACGTGACGGTCCTGCGTGCGGGCGGGGCCGAACAGACCGTCCCGGTGTCCGAGTTGAAGGTCGGCGACCGCTTCCTCGTACGTCCCGGCGAGAAGATCGCCACCGACGGCACGGTCGTCGAGGGCTCGTCGGCGGTGGACGCCTCGATGCTCACCGGGGAGTCCGTGCCGGTCGAGGTCGCCGAGGGCGACCCGGTCACCGGTGCCACGATCAACGCGGGCGGCCGCCTGGTCGTCGAGGCCACCCGGGTGGGCGCCGACACCCAACTCGCCCGGATGGCCAGGCTGGTGGAGGACGCGCAGAACGGGAAGGCCGCCGCACAGCGGCTGGCGGACCGGATCTCCGCCGTCTTCGTGCCGATCGTCATCGCCCTCGCGCTCGGCACCCTCGGCTTCTGGCTCGGCAACGGCGCCGGACCGGCCGCCGCCTTCACGGCCGGGGTCGCCGTCCTGATCATCGCCTGCCCCTGCGCCCTGGGGCTGGCCACACCGACCGCGCTGATGGTGGGCACCGGGCGGGGCGCGCAGCTCGGCATCCTGATCAAGGGGCCGGAGGTGCTGGAGTCCACGCGCAAGGTGGACACGATCGTCCTCGACAAGACGGGCACCGTGACCACCGGCCGGATGACCCTGCTGGCCGTGCATACGGCCGACAACACCGACGAGGCCGAAGTCCTGCGGCTCGCGGGCGCGTTGGAGCACGCGTCCGAGCACCCGATCGCCCGCGCCGTGGCCGACGGGGCGCGGGAAAAGCTGGGCTCGCTGCCCACACCCGAGGACTTCGCGAACGTGCCCGGTCTCGGGGTGCAGGGCATCGTGGACGGGCACGCGGTGCTCGTGGGCCGGGAGCGGCTGCTCTCCGACTGGGCCATGGAGCTGCCGGAGGACCTGCGGCGGGCCAAGTCCGAGGCCGAGGCGTCCGGTCGTACCGCCATCGCGGTCGCCTGGGACGGCGAGACGCGGGCGATCCTGGAGGTCGCCGACGCGGTGAAGGACACCAGCCCCGAGGCGATCCGGCGCCTGCGCGCCCTCGGCCTCACCCCGATCCTGCTCACCGGCGACAACGAGGCCGTCGCCCTGGCCGTCGCCCGTGAGGTCGGTATCGCGGCCGAGGACGTCATCGCCGAGGTGCTGCCGCAGGACAAGGCGGATGTCGTCAAGCGCCTGCAGGGCGAGGGCCGTTCGGTCGCGATGGTCGGCGACGGCGTCAACGACGCGGCGGCCCTCGCCCAGGCCGACCTGGGTCTGGCGATGGGCACCGGCACGGACGCCGCGATCGAGGCCGGCGACCTCACCCTGGTGCGCGGGGATCTGCGCGTCGCGGCCGACGCTATCCGGCTCGCGCGCAGGACCCTCGGCACCATCCGGTCCAACCTGTTCTGGGCCTTCGCCTACAACGTCGCCGCCCTGCCGCTCGCCGCGGCCGGACTGCTCAACCCGATGATCGCCGGGGCGGCCATGGCCTTCTCCTCGGTCTTCGTGGTCGGCAACTCGCTGCGGCTGCGCTCGTTCCGGGCCGCCGGCTGATCCCGCACCGCAGCAGAGGGGGCGCCGCAACCGCGGCGCCCCCTCTCACGTCCCGCGCAGTCTCAGCCGTTCCGGGTGTCTCAGCCGAAGGCCTTCACGGCCTGGTAGTACGTCCACGCGGTGCTGTCGCAGGCGCTCTTCGTCGCACCGCTGTAGCCGGCGCACACCCGCTTGAGGTCCTCGTAGAAGGCGCTGTCCAGGCGCGACTTGTTGGCGTCGAAGGCGCCGATCGCCTTGTAGTTGCGGTACCCGAAGTCGTGCCGGGCGCAGGACGTGGCGAAGGGGAAGCCGAACGGGTTGTCGGGCGAGGAGGAGCAGTAGTCCGTGGACCAGTCGAACGCGTACGCGGACCAGGCGGACTGGTTGGCGCGGGCGGCGACCCAGGCGTTGTAGCTGGACGCGCTGGTCTGGGTCCAACCGGCCAGGACCTGGGGCTTGTCGGCGGGAGCGGCGGTCGCGGTCGAGGCGCCGGCGAAGACGGTCGCGAGGGAGAGGGCTGAGGCGGCAAGACCGGTGGAGATTCTGCGGTGCATTCCACACCTCCATGAGGCTGCGATCCGTCCTTCGGGTCGCAGGTTCATGTCAAGATGATCGGCATTCCCCACGCCGCCTCACACCGCATGCATGCAAATGAGCGCTTAATTCTCGGATATGACAGACAGTCGGAGATGAACAGCGGTCAGCGCCAGTGCCAACGGTCCGGGGACGAGGAAGGCCAGCGGCAGCAGCATCCAGGCGCACAGGGCCGCGGTCGCCACCGCGAGCAGCACCAGTGCGCTGCCCCAGACATCCCGTACGGCGTCCCGCGCTGCCGCACGCAGGGCGGCCGTCCAGTCGGTGAGCGCCTCGGGGCGTGCGCAGGCTCGGAGGCCCACCACCAGGGCGACCGCACCGATCCCGGCGGTCACCACCGCGAACAGCGGCGCCCCGGGCAGCCCGGCACGAGCCAGCGCCAGGTCGGCGGCGAACAGCAGCGCGCCGGCCAGGGCGGCCGCGCCCGCCGCCAGGTCCCCGGCCCGCAGCCGCCGCCGTAGCGTCGCGAAGTACCGCCCGGCGGTGGCGGGTCGCCCCTCCCCCGCGCCCCGCAACACCGCGCACGCGGTCGAGAGCGCGGCCGGAACCGTCACCAGGGGAACAGACACCAGGGCCGTGGCCAGACCGACGCTCAGCACGTCGGCGAACAGGGTCGTCCGGGGCCCGAACACCTCGTCGCGCATGACGCTCACCCCTTCAGCCCGGAACTGGCCATGCCCTCCACCAGCAGGCGCTGGAAGGCGAGGAAGAACAGCACGATCGGCAGCAGCGCGATCACGGACATCGCGAACATCGGGCCGAACGCCGAGGTGCTCGAGGCGTCCACGAACGACCGCAGGGCCAGCGTGAGGGTGAACTTGTCCGGGTCGAAGAGGTAGATGAGCTGGGTGAAGAAGTCGTTCCAGGTCCAGATGAAGGTGAAGATCGCCGTGGTGATCAGGGCGGGACGGGTGAGGGGCAGGACGACCTTGAAGAAGCTGCGGAACGGGCCGCAGCCGTCGATGCGGGCCGCCTCCTCCAGCTCGCGCGGCAGGCCGCGCATGAACTGCACGATGAGGAACACGAAGAAGGCCTCCGTGGCGAGGAACTTCGGCAGGATCAGCGGCCAGTAGGTGTTCACCAGGCCCAGCTGGTTGAAGATGATGTACTGCGGGATCAGCACCGCGTGGTGCGGCAGCATGATCGTCGCGATCATGAACGCGAACAGCGGCCCCCGGAAACGGAAGCGCAGGCGCGCGAACGCGTAGGCCGCGAGCGAGCAGCTGATCACGTTGCCGAGGACCGCGCCGCCCGCGATCAGCAGCGAGTTGCTCAGCAGCCGCCAGACGGAGACGTCGTTGACGCCGTCCAGGGCCGTGGAGTAGTTCGACCACTCCAGACGGCTCGGCAGCAGGTCGAGGCTCGCGATGACCTCGTCGGCCGGCTTGAGCGAGGTGGCCAGCAGCCAGGCCAGCGGGTAGAGCATCACCAGCAGCGCGGCCAGGCAGCCGAGGTGCAGGGCGATCCGTCCCCGGCGAACCGGCTTGCGGGTAGCGGCGGTTGCGGTCATCGGTCCCCCTCGGAGGCGTAGAAGACCCAGGAGCGCGAGGTGCGGAACAGCACCGCCGTGACGGCGCCGATCACGATCAGCAGTACCCAGGCCATGGCGGAGGCGTAGCCCATGTGGGAGGCGACGAAGCCGCGGTCGTAGAGGTAGAGGGTGTAGACGAGGGTCGAGTCGGCTGGGCCGCCCTTGCCGGCGCTGAGGGCGAAGGCGGGCGTGAAGACCTGGAAGGCCTGGATGGTCTGGAGGACGAGGTTGAAGAACAGGACCGGGGAGAGCATGGGCACCGTGATGGACCGGAACTGCCGCCACTTCCCGGCGCCGTCCACGGCCGCCGCCTCGTACAACTCGCCCGGGATCTGCTGGAGTCCGGCGAGGAAGATGACCATCGGCGCGCCGAACTGCCACACCGTCAGCAGGGCCACGGCGAGCAGCGCCCAGCCCGGCTCGTTGACCCAGCCGCCGGTGCCGAACAGGTTGTCCACCGTGCCGCCGTCGTTGAAGATCGCGCGCCAGACGAGGGCGATGGACATGGACGCGCCGAGCAGCGAGGGGGCGTAGAAGGCGGAGCGGTAGAAGCCCTTGCCGCGTTTCATGCCCTTCAGGGCGAGTGCGACGGCGAGGGCGAGGGCGAGTTGCAGCGGCACAGCGATGACGACGTACGTCAGGGTGGTCACCACCGACCGCCAGTAGCGGGGGTCCTCGGTGAACATCTGGACGTAGTTGCGCAGGCCCACCCAGCGCGGCGGGTTGAACAGGTCGTAGTCGGTGAAGGACAGGTACAGCGACACGGCCATCGGCAGCAGGGTGAGGACCACCGCGCCGAGCACCCAGGGAGAGAGGAACACCCAGGCCGGGCCCTGGCGTTCGCGCCTCGGGCGGCGTTTCGGGGTGCCTGCGGTGGCGGGCTTCGCCCCGGTGGGGATCGTGGTGGTGGTCATGACCGCAGCTCCGCCTTCGCCTCGGTGACGTAGTTCTCGGCCGCCTCGCGGGGCGACATGCGCTCGTACGACACCTGGTCGTAGTCACGCTGGAAGGTGGTCTGCAGGGCGTTGTCGCCCGAGGGCGGAGCCTGCGGCGGGTCCTTGAGGGTGCCCTCCAGGGAGGACTGGTAGGCGGCGATCGTCTTGTCGAAGTCCTTGAGCTGCGGCTCGATCTCCTCGCGTACGGACTCGTTGACGGGGATGCCCCGGGTGGCGCCGAGGATCTTCGCGGCCTGCTCGTCGTTGATGAGGAAGTCGACGAGCTGGGCCGCCTCCTTCGGGTGACCGGTGTTGGCCCCGACGCCCAGGAACATCGACGGCTTGAAGTACTGGCCGGGGGTGCCGTCCTCACCGGACGGCATCGGCGCCAGTGCTACGCCCCTGGGTATGAGGGCGAGGTAACCGCTGGCCGGGGCGTCCCAGTTGGCGTCGGCCGTGGCCTCGCCGCGCCCGAGCGGGGTGTTCTCGACGGAGCCGTCGAGCTGGGTGGTCTGCTCCGCGGGTGAGACGACGCCCTCACGCCGGAGCCCGTCGGTGAAGGTCCACCAGCGGGTGAGGTCGTCGGCGGTGAAGCCGAGGCCCCCGTCCTTGGTGTAGAGGGACTTGCCCTGACCGCGCAGCCAGACCTCGAAACAGTCCTCGCTCTGGCCGGGGTCGGTGGCGCCCGGCTTGCCGGTCCTCTTCGCCAGGGCCCGCATGGCGTCGGCCCACTCGCTCCAGGTCCAGCTCCCGCCCGGGAGCGGGACGCCCGACTCCTGCCACGCCTTGACGTCGTACGCGACGGTCTCGGTGCCGCGCCCCTGGGGTATCGCGTACTGCGTTCCGTCGAGCCGGCCGGTGGCGAGGAGGCCCGGGTCGATCTCACTCGTACGCAGTGCGGCCGTCTGCTTCCCGAGGTCGAGCAGGACGCCGCCGGAGGCGTACTGGTCGATCTGGCGGTAGTCGAGCTGCATCACATCGGGGGCGTCGCCGCCCGCGGCCTGGGTGGCGAGCTTCTGTTTGTAGGCCTCGTAGGCCGAGAACGACGTCTGCACCTGGATGTTCGGATGCTGTTTCTCGAACAGGGCGACGGCCTGCTCGGTGCGTTCCGCGCGGTCGGGGTTGCCCCACCACGTGTAGCGCAGCACGACCTTGCCGCCGCCGACCGACTCCCCGGATCCTGAGCAGCCCGCCAGCACCGCGCAGAGCACGAGTGCGGCGGCCGACGCGCAGAACCCCTTCGTCCTGTGTCCGGGCATGCCGAGGTCACCTCTCCTCTCCTCGGACTTTCCGTTGCCCCCCCCTCCGGCCCCCTGAGCGCCCCCGAGCGCCCCTCGGGTACTACAGCGCTGTTACTCGCCGCCGTACGGCAGCGTCGTACCGGGCAGGTTGTACTCGTCCCGCCGGCCGCACATCCCGAACCCGGCGAGCCGGGTGGGCGCGGTCTCGTGCGCGGTCGCGTCGGCGAGGTAGGCCGGCTCGCCCGCCTCCAGCGCGTCGAGCTGGGCGCCGGTACGCTCGGCCGTGGCAAGCGCACCGGCCCGCCACAGCTCCCGCCAGTTCGGCACCTTGGCCCGCACGAGCCGCGCGGCGGCGCGCTGGAACTCGGCGTAGGGGCCGTTGTCCCCGGCGACGAGCGCCTCGCGCAGGACGAGGTAGCCCTCGACGGCGAGGTCCCTGCGGCGGCGTGCGGCGGCCGCGGTCTGCGGGCCGGTGCCCGGCGGGAGCGCCGCGGCGGCCGTGTACCGCTCCGGATCCGCGAGCACCTCGGGCGGGAAGGTGAAGACGGCGTCCCCTGCCTCCGGCAGCCCGCTGTTCTGCATCAGTACGGTGATGCGCAGATCACCGCCCTGGACCATCCGGTGCACGGTGCCGGGCGTGAACCAGGCGACCGAGCCCGGCTCCAGCGGGATGTCCCGGTAGCCGTCGGGGCTCAGCGTCTGCACCGCGCCCCGGCCGCCGGTGACGACGTACGCCTCCGTGCACACCAGGTGCAGATGCGGGCTGCCGCCGCACACGCCGTCGGCGGCCTCCCAGTCGTAGGCGCTGAGATGGGACAGGCCGACCGCGCCGGGCAGCGGGTGGGGCAGGTTCGGCTTCACCACGGCATTCCCTCCAGGTGGGAGGCCACCCGCTCGCGGTCCCAGGCCCCGTCGGCGAACACGACCCGGTAGCGGTACGCGAAGGACTCCCCGGGCGGCAGCTCGAACTCCTCGAAGAACGCCCAGGAGAACGCCACGGTCGGGATCGGCTCGGAGCGCACGAACCAGTGCGACTCGTGGATCGCGGCCTGATCGTCGAGGTTCTCGGGGGCGTGCGCGAAGACGAGCGTGGAGTGGCCGTCGATGTCGTCGTGCTCGGTGGTGTAGGCGAGCCACGGGCCCTGGGTGCCCATCAGCTTGCCCGCGTCCGCGCCCGCTCCCCCGTCGAGGTCGGGTCCGAAGGCGGTGCCCCCGGTGAAGTCCCGGGGCCCGCGCCACTGGAGCCCGGTGTAGCCGGCCATCTCGCGGCCCGCCGTGGTGGGCGAGCCGAAGGCCAGGGGCTCGGCACGGGTGTTGGTCAGCCGGATCGACCAGTCCAGGGCCCAGGCGCCGGCCGCCTCGTCCACCGAGTGGACGGTCAGCCCGCGCACCTCACGCGCCCACTCCTCACCGCCGTTCTCCACCCAGGTGAGCTCCTCGGTGAAGGCGAGCCGGTCGTCCTCGACGGTGAACTCGCCGAAGCCGTCGTGCCGCATCGAGCCGACGCGCTCGGGCAGCGGGAGGTAACCCTCGCCGTGCACATAGCAGTTGCCGCCCCAGAAGTTCTGGCCGGACAGATGGCTGGCCGTCATCTGCAGGCCCTTGTGCCAGCGGTGGTCGCTGGGCCGGTACCCGGTCACGGTGTGGCCGGCGAGGGTGCGCACGGGGTGGGCGTAGGGCTTGCGGGACTCGAAGGCCTCCGGGTCGGGGCGGTAGACGTAGCGGAGGATCTCGGTGCCGTTCGCGGCCGTGACCGCGATGTGGTCGCCGTGCGCGTGGGTGACGCGGATGCTCATGCGCGCTCCTTGGGGGCCCAGTGGGGGTGGTCGCCGTGCATGGCCGGGTAGAACGGGTCGCCGGGCTTGATCTCGCCCGCGTGGACCGGGCGTCCCGTGAACGCGGCCTTGTAGAGGGCGGCGGCGAAGTCGAGGGTGGCCCGGGCGTCCGGGCCGCTGCCGGGCGGGCGGACACCGTGGTCGTAGGCGTCGAGGAGGGTGCCCAGCTGCGCCGTGTGGGAGCTCGGCAGGTCCGCGGCGAGGGTGCGCCAGGCGGTGGCGCGCTCGGAGGGGACGTGCGGGGCCGGGGTGTAGACCCAGTCATCGTTGCGGTGGCCGTACAGGTGGGTGAGTTCGACGGTCGCGTCGGCGCAGTCGACGCGGATGCGGCTGACCTCGTGCGGGGACAGCACGCTGTTGACGACGGTGGCCAGCGCGCCGTTCTGGAAACGCACCAGAGCCGTCGAGACGTCCTCGCTCTCGGTGTCGTGGACCAGGCGGGCGGCCATGGCCCGGATCTCCGCCCAGGGGCCGAGCAGATGCAGCAGCAGGTCGAACTGGTGGATGCCGTGCCCCATGGTGGGCCCGCCGCCTTCGCTGGCCCACTTCCCGCGCCACGGCACCGCGTAGTACGCGGCGTCGCGGTGCCAGGTCGTCTGGCAGTGCGCGACCAGCGGGGCGCCCAGCTCACCGCTCGCGATCAGCTCACGGGCATGCACGGCGCCGGAGCCGTAGCGGTGCTGGAAGACGACCGAGGCGTAGGCCCCCGACGCCTCCTCGGCCGCCGCGATGTCGTCGTACTCGGCGAGCGACAGGCACAGCGGCTTCTCGCACAGCACCCAGGCACCCGCCTTGAGCGCGGCGACCGTCTGCTCCCGGTGCAGGGACGGCGGCGTGCCGATCAGCACAAGGTCGGGGCGTACGGCGTCCAGCATGGCGTCCGTCGACGTGTACCCGGCGACCTCCTCGCCCGCGAGCTGCCGGAAGGCGTCCAGCCGGGCCTGGTCCACATCGACGGCGGCCACCAGCTCCACCCGGTCCGCGTGGTGTCTCAACGCGGGGAGATGGCTGCCGCTGACGATGGCGCCGGTGCCGATCACGGCGACGCGGCGGCGGGCGGGACTTGGGGACATGCGGTTCTCCTCGGACAGCCGGCGGACAGCCCGCTTCAGAAAGCGCTTGCACTTCGAGGGCGACCCTAGGCAGGGACCTAATGTCAGGACAACCCCTCTGCGGCGACATGGGCAAAGCCTGACCCGTGCGGCTTCGGCCCACCTCCCGCACGCTCCCCTTCTCGGCCACCGCTCAAACGGACGAAGATCACGGGCGGCCCAGGACTGTGGCGCACTTCAACTCACGCTCACCAAGGGGTCGTTGACAGGGTTCGCGAACCGCGTCACGGTGGTGGCTCGTCGTGCCCGGGAGGTCACCCATGGCGGCAGCCGGTACCGATGCCGATCTGGTCGAGCGCGTACGGTCCCTGCGGCCGCTGATCCGCGAGCACGCGCCGCGGACCGAACAGGAGCGCCGGGTGGCTCCCGAGGTCGCCGCCGCGCTGTCGGACGCCGGGATCCACCGGATGAACGTCCCCCGGCGGTACGGCGGCTACCAGAGCCGGGTGCGCACGCAGGTGGACGCGGTGGCCGAGATCGCCGCGGCGTGCGGCTCCACCGCGTTCAAGACGGTGATCCAGGCCGGCTGCTCCTACATCGCGGCGCTCTTCCCCGACGAGGCGCAGGACGAGATCTTCACGAGCCCGGACGTGCGGGTCGGCGGCACCCTCGTCCCGGACGCGACGGCGGTCCGGACCGACGGCGGCTACCTCGTCAACGGCACCTCGGCCTTCGCCACGGGCTGCCACGACGCCGACTGGCACCTGCTGACGGTCCGGGTCGAGTCCGGGTCCGGCGACGGGCCGCCCGAGCTGCTGTGGACCGCCGTGCCGATGGCCGAGCTCGAGATCCTCGACGACTGGTACGTGTCGGGGCTGGCGGGCACCGGCAGCGACAGCGTCGTCGCACGGGACGTCCTCGTCCCCGCGCACCGCACACTGCCGGTCGGGCCGCTGCTGGCGGGCGAGTTCCCGTCGAAGACGAACGCCGAGGACCCGTTCTACCGGATGCCCGTCCTGCTGATGTTCTGCGCGTGGACGGCACCGAACGCGCTCGGTCTGGCCCGCTCGGCACTGGCGGAGTTCACCGAGCGCAGCCACCGCAGGGGCATCACGTACACCTTCCACCAGCGGCAGAACGAGGCGACGGTCACCCACCTCCAGACGGCCGAGGCAGCCCTGAAGATCTCCTGCGCCGAGCTGATGACCACGGAGTTCGTCGCCCTGATCGAGTCACGCGCCGAGTCGGGCGAGCCGTACACCCTGCAGGAGCGGGCCGGGATCCGGGCGCAGAGCGGCTATGTGGCACGGTTGTGCAAGGAGGCCGTCGATCTGCTCGGCTCCGCGTCCGGGGCGTCGTCCCTGCACCGGGAGGTGCCGATGCAGCGGGCCGTGCGCGATCTGCACGCGCTGAGTCTTCACTCGTTCGTGAACCCGGCCACGAATCTGGAGATCTACGGCCGGGTCCTGTGCGGGCTCGACGCGGGCACGCCGTTCATCTAGTCCTTCTTCAGAAAGCGAGTCCTTCTTCAGAAAGCGGGTCGTTCTTCAGAAAGCGAGGCCTTCTTCAGGAAGCCAGGCCTTCTTCAGGAAGCCAGGCCTTCTTCAGGAAGCCAGGCCTTCTTCAGGAAGCTAGGCCTTCTTCAGGAAGCGCCGCAGCCGGGTCAGCGGCCACGTGTTGATCACGTCGTCCTTGGTGAGCCAGCCGCGCTGTGCCGTGCCCACGCCGTAGCGCAGGTTGGCGAGATGGATGACGGCGTGGGCGTCGCTGTCGACGGCGAACTTCACGCCGTGCCGCCGGGCCCGCAGGATGTCCTCGTCGCGCAGGTCGAGCCGGTCGGGGTGGGAGTTGATCTCCATCGCGGTTCCGGTGCGCGCGCAGGCGGCGAAGACCGCGTCGAGGTCCACGTCGATGGCGGGGCGCTTGCCGAGGAGGCGGGTCGTGGGGTGGCCGATGATGTTGACGTGCGGGTTCTCGCAGGCCCGCACGATTCGCCGGGTCAGCGTCTCGCGCCCCTGGTTGAAGTGCGAGTGCACCGAGGCCACGCACAGGTCGAAGCCGGCCAGGAACTCCGGCGGCCAGTCCACGTCGCCGTCGGGGCCGATGTTCAGCTCCGCGCCGTGCAGCACCCGCATGCCCGCCCTTTTGCCGCGAGCGCCGTACTGCCCGTCGAGTTCTCGGACCCGTTCGCGCTGGGCCAGGATGCGTTCGTCGGTCATGCGCTGCATGGCCATGTCGGGGCCGTGGTCGGTGACGGCGTAGTAGGCGTAGCCGCGCTCGGCGGCCGCGGCGACCATCTCCTCCAGCGGGGCGAGCCCGTCGGTGAGGTCGGTGTGGGTGTGCAGGTCGCCCCGGATGTCCTTCTCCTGGACCAGCTCGGGCAGCTCGCCGCGCAGCCCGGCCTCGATCTCGCCCCGGTCCTCGCGCAGGGTGGGCGGGATCCAGGGCAGGCCGAGGCGGGCGTACACGTCCTCCTCGGTCTCGGAGACGATCTTCTCGCCGGTCTCGGTGTCGAAGAGCCCGTACTCGGAGAGCTTGAGCTTCTTGTGGACGGCGATCTCCCGGGTGCGGATGTTGTGGGCCTTCGATCCGGTGAAGTACTGCATCGCGGCGCCCCAGGAGTCGGGCGGGACGACGCGCAGGTCGACCTGGAGGCCCTTGCTGGTGCGGACCGACGTCTTCTTGTCGCCGTGCGCGATGACCTCGCAGACGTGCGGCAGCTCGGTGAAGGCCCGCATCAGCGGCTGCGGCTTGCCCGCGGCGACGAGGATGTCGATGTCGCCGATCGTCTCGCGCACGCGGCGCAGCGACCCGGCGTAGGAGCAGCGCTCGCAGCCGGTGACCTGCGACATCTCGGCGACGATGTCCTCGGCGAGGCTCATCGCGATGTCGATCAGGACCCGGTCGCCGGAGGACTGCAGCAGGCCGATGCCGTGCAGGATGTTCTCCTCCGTCTTGGGCCCGAAGCCCTTCAGGTCGCGCAGCCGCTCCTCGTGGATGGCGTCGGCGAGTTCCTCGGTCGTGGAGATGCCCAGCTCCTGGTAGATGACCAGGGCCTTCTTAGGGCCGAGCGTGGGGATCGCCGTCAGCTGCCGGACACCGGCGGGGATCTTGGCGCGCAGTTCCTCGATGGCGGACACCTGGCCGGTGGTGAAGTACTCGATGATCTTCTGGGCGGTCGACTTGCCGACGTTGGGGATCTCCTGGAGCCCCTTGACGTCGAGTGTGGACACGTCGGCGTAATAGCCGCCGACCGACCGGGCGGCCTTCTCGTAGGTACGCGCCCTGAACGCGTCTCCTCCGGTGATCGAGATCAGGTCCGCGTACTCCTGGAGCAGCGCGGCGACCTCGTCGTTGGGGCGGGCCACGTCTCCAGGGTAGGCAAGGCGGGGCCGGGCGGCGCGGGCGACGCCGCCGGGCACCCGGATCCGGCTGCTACTGGCCCAGGGGCGTGGGGGGTGTGGTCGTGGTGTCGAACACGGGCGTGGCCGGGACGGGCGGGTGTGCGGGGGCCGCCCGTTCCTTCGTCAGGGCGGCCGCGATCCTGCGGCCCAGGAGGGGGTCGGCCGGCAGGGTGTGGGCGGCGAACCAGCGGGCGGCGGAGGGGTCGGGGGACGGTTCGACGAACTCGGCGCCCGCGTAGTCGTCGAGCGGCGGGTCGTAGACGTAGCCCGCGACCACTCCGTGGTTCACCAGGCGTTCGAGGAGGGCGTCGCGGTCGTGGACCAGCAGCGGTACCCGGAACAGGGACGGTGGGCCCTCACCCGCCCGGTCGCGCAGGGCCGGGGTGGCCCAGGTGGTGCCCGACAGCAGTGAGACACCGGCCCGGCGCCGGGCGAGGTCGCCGTCCAGGAGGGCCAGCCGCAGCTCCAACTGCCCGCGCACCACGGCGCCGTGACGGGAGCGGAAGCCGTGCAGGTCGACCCGTACCCAGGGTTCGTACGCGGTCAGGCTCGGTGCCTGGCGTGCGCTGCCGGCGAGGCGGGGCGCGTGCAGGGCCATACGGAAGTCGTCGCGCTCCAGCAGCTTCAGGCGCTGCATGGTGCGCCACACCGGACGCACCAGGTGGAGCGTGCGTACGGCGGACCGGGCCAGCGGGCGCAGGGTGCTGGTCAGGTCGTCGCGCAGGCGCCGTGGGGTCAGCAGGTCGTCACGGAGCAGCTCCAGCTCGCGCCGGGTGCGGGCGTCCTCGACGACGAGGAACCCGCCGGCCATCGCCGCCACGTGCTTGGACAGGCTGAACGCGGCCGCCGTCCCGAAGGTCCCGATCGGCTGCCCGTCCACATGGGTGCCGATGGCGTGGGCCGCGTCCTCGATCAGGGGGATCCCCAACTGGTCGCAGCGGCGGCGCAGTTCGACGACGCGGTCCGGCATGCCGTACAGGTTCGTGGTCAGGACGGCGTCCACATCGCGCCAGGTCGACTCCGGTACGGCGGCCGGGTCGATGTTGCCGTCCCACGGGGACACGGGGGCTTGGACGGGGCGCAGTCCGGCCGCGAGGACGACGAAGAGGATCACGTCGTCGTTCACCGGCGACATCAGCACCCGGGCGCCGGGCCGGCACCAGCGCCGCAGTGCCAGATACAGGGCCAGTCGGGCCGAGGGCGTGTAGACGCATTCGCGTCCGATGCGCCGTGTCATCATCGCGGCGAGCCGCGATCCGTACGGCATGGTCACCTCTTCTGTGGAAGGGTATGAAGAAGGGCCGCCCGGTGGGGCGGTGTGCACTCTCGAACGTCGTTCGAGGCCGCCGCGGCAGGGGTGGGGGAAGGCTGCGACGCGTGACCGGGGTGGGCCCGGCTCAGCGGGCGCGGGCTCCCAGCCCTGGGGAATGGGTCGGGCCCGAGGTGCGCAGCGTGCCGACGGTCTTCAGCAGCCGGTCGGCGGGCTCGCGCAGCCTGGGATGGGCCAGGACCGTGTTTCTCAGGCCACGCACCGGTCTGCGCCACATCCGGTGGGCCGCCGCCACCGGGTGCGGACGGGTGGCGAACCCTTCGGCCACCCGGAGTTCACGGGTCTTGAGCCAGTCCTTGTACTCCTTCGCGCCGCGTCCCATGTCCATCAGCGTCACGCCGCCGCGGCCCGCCGCCCAGGCCATCCGCAGGTGCATCATCAGCCCTGGCGAGTAGTAGCCGAACTCCGGGTCGTACGCCGTGAACCAGGCGCCGAACACGGTGCGCGACCGAGGCCCGAAGTGCGCGGCGACCGGCCGGTCACCGGCGTACACGACGGACAGGATGCCGGTGAAGTGCTCCTCGCGGACCTGGAAGAAGTGGTCGACCAGGCTCACGATCCACGGCTTGGCGAACCGGTCCATCCGCCCCGTCCTGCGGTACTGGGCGGACTTCCACCGCATGAGCGTGCGCAGCACGCGCGGGTCGCGCTCGTCGTAGACGAACCGCACCTCGCCCGCGTCCCGGCCGAGCCGGCGCTCCTTCTTCAGCGTCGTCTTGGCGAGCCCCGGGTAGGTGGCGCGCAGCCACTCGGGGTAGTCGCCGTCGCCTGGCTTCAGGTCGAGCACGGGGGAGGCGAACGTCCCGGTGACGTACGGGCCGAACGGCCGCTGTTCGGCGACGAGGTGATCGAACTCGAAGACCGACAGCCCACAGGACCGCAGCAGTTGGCGGGGGTCCCAGGTGACGCCCGGCCGGTGCACGAGCGCCTGGCAGTCGGAGAGACCTAAACCGATCGCCCGGCCGACCCCGTACGCGTTGCGCTCGTAGGGGAGGAAGCCGACGGCCTCCCCGTCGTCGTGCAGCACCGCGACCCGGGCCCCACCGCGGTACCTGCTCACGCCGATCGTGAACTCCGGTGCCAGGAAGGGGTTGGCGTAGTCGGGTGACTCGTCCATCGCGCGGTGCCACGCCCGGCGCAGCGACTCGCTCAGCTCTTCGGGTCTGTGAATCGTGATGGCGCTCGTGGATCGCATGGCGATACCGCTCCCCCCAGAATCCCCCCAAGGCGCGCTTATCGGCGCCTCGCCACATTTTCCCCCATGTCGAACTTTGTGACGAGGCTCAAACGTCGCGAAACCGTACGCACACTGTCAAGGTGCCGGGGCGATCCTTTAGCTGGGCTTGGTGAGGCCCCGACCGACGGACAGCAGAGGGAACCGCCACGATGTCCCGCGCCGGGAGGACCTCGCGCTCGCCCTCCGGCGGAACGCGCAGCACGTCGCAGCCGCTCACCAGGAGACGGCCGGACGGTAGAGCGCTGTGTCGCTCATGCGTCACAAGCCAGGGATCCAGAACGTTTTGCACAACGCCCCGTCTCTTGGGCGCCTCGCCCCTCGGTCAGCGGACCGCGACCAGGACGTGGCTGTCGCCGTACTGCCAGACCACACCCGCGTGCCCGAACCCCGCCTGGCGCAGCAGCCGTTGATGCGCGGACGGCGACAGGCGCCCCGCACCGCCGGCCGCCCCGGTCACCGGCGGCCGCAGGCGGCGTCGGCGTTCGGCGAGCAGGTCGGCCAGCTCGGCGTCCTGTGCGACGGCCGTCCACCAGGAGGCCCAGTCCTCGTGAGCGAAGTCGTCCCGGCGTGCGGCGTGGCGGCGTCCGACGTGTCCGGCCAGTTCGGCGAGCACACCGTCGTCGTGCGGGAAGTGATCGCCGTTGACCAGCACGCCGCCGGGCCGCAGCACCGCCGCGAGCTGCCGGTAGGTGCGGCGCAGGGTGTCGACGTCCAGGTAGTGCAGGGCCGTCGTCGACACAGCCGCGTCCAGGGGCCGGTCGAGATCCAGGGCCTTGGTCCAGCCCTCCTCCCCGATCACCGTGTCGACATAGCGGGCCGCGTCCGCGTGGTGGGTGCGGGCCAGCTCCAGCAGCAGCGGGTCCATGTCCACGCCCACGATGTCGGCGTCCGGCAGCCGCCGGGCCAGCCGCGCCGCCAGCGACCCGGGACCGCAGCCGAGGTCCACGATCGCCGGGCGGTCCCGGCCCACCACGGACAGCTCGACGACATCGGCCATCACCGTGAACCGCTCCTCTCGGTCGACGGCGTACCGCTGCTGCTGGAGTTCCCAGCGCTCCACCCACCGTTCGGCCGTCGCCAGGCTCAGCCCCATTCCGTCGCGCCACCTCGCCGTTCCGCATCTGTCCGCACTGTCTGCGCCAGACCCTACAGCTGGAAACGGTTCCCATTACCTCTCATGGCGGTACATCACCCGAGGGTGGCGAGGACGGCCAGCAGCCGGTCGATCTCCTCGGTGGTGTTGTGGACGTGCAGACTCACCCGCACCGAGCCGGTCCGCTCCCCCGCGCTTCCTTGGCAGTGGTTGTCGGAGCGGACCATGAAGCCGTGGCTGAAGAGGATGAAGCCCAGGTCGGAGGAGTCGATGGCACGGTGCCGGAAGGTGACTATGCCCTGTCGCCGCTGCACGGAGGAGTCGGCGGCCAGACTGGTCTGGCAGCCGAGGATCTCGTAGGCCTCCAGGTGGCGCAGCCCGTCGGTGAGCCGGGCCGCCAGGGCGACCGTCCACCGCTCGATCCGGTCGGTCCCGGCGGATTCCAGCCAGTCCAGGGCGGTGGTGAGGGAGGCGATGCCGACGGTGTTGGGGGTGCCGGACCAGCCGCCCGGTGTGAACTCCGGGCCACGTTCCTGGCGGGCCCAGACGGCTCCCGTGCCGGGCAGGGCCATCGCCTTGTGCCCGGAGAAGACGACGAAGTCGACGTCCAGCTCGGCCACGGACACCGGCAGATGGCCGATGCTCTGGGCCGCGTCCAGACAGATCACCGCGTCCGGGCCGACGGCCCGGCGGATGCGGTGGACGTTCATGTCTGCGCCGTAGACGTGGTGCACGTGGGTGGCGGCGACGAACCGGGTCCGCCCACCGGCCGGTTCTGCGAGCGCGAGGTGGTCGTAGTCGCCGGAAGAGCTCTGGTAGGGCATCGGCCGGACGCGGATGTGGACGCCCTGGCGGGCCAGGTCCCGTTGGGCCTCCAGCCAGGGCGCGATGTTCGCCTCGTGGTCGGCGACGGGGACGACGATCTCGTCGCCGTCGGTGAGGAGTCGGGGCAGCCAGTCGCGGGCGACGGTACGCAGGCCCTCGGTGGTGCCGCTGGTGAAGTGCACGGCCGAGCGCTCGGGGGCTGGGTCGTCGAGGAAACGCTTCACCCGGTCACGGGCCTGCTCGACCAGGGTCGTGGTCCGGTTGGCCCAGGGGTAGGTGCCGCGTCCGGCGTTGGCGTTGGTCGTGGTGAGGTAGGCGTGGGCGGCGTCGAGTACGGCCTGTGGCTTCTGGGCGGTGGCCGCGCTGTCCAGGTAGGCCAGTTCGGGGTGCGCGGTGATGATGGGGAACTGGGCCCGCAGGGTGCGCTGCCAGTCCCTCAACTCCTTCATGGCTGAGGCGGCTTGGCTGTGGGTCCTGGGTATGGTCATGGGCTCAGTCCCGGACGAGGGGCGCGCCCGCGTCGCGCCAGGCGATGATGCCGCCGGTGAGGCTGCGGACGTCGGGATGGCCCATCCGGGTCAGCAGGGCGGCGTAGCGGGCGGATTTCTCGCCGACCGGGCAGGCCAGCAGGACCGGGCGGTTGTGGCTGAACGGCAGCCCGCCGTGCAGGAGTTCCTCGAAGAGCTCGTCGACGATGTTGACGGAGCCGTCGATGTGCAGGGCGGCGTAGGCGTAGGGGCTGCGCAGGTCGACGACGAGCGGTTCGCCGGTGCCGATCCACGCCTGGGCGTCGGCGACGCCGACGGCCGGTGCCGTGCGGATCTCGGCGTCCGACAGGTCCGCCGGGGAGTTCCTGCGGCGTGGGCGGCCGAAGAGATCGGGGCGCCGGTGGCGGACGTAGCTCAGATAGCTCTCCACGCGGTCGCAGACGATGAAGACGGCCGACTGGCGCTCCGTCAGCTTCTCGTCCACAGCGCGTAGTTGGCGTACGGCGCCGAAGTAGGCGGCGCCTCCGGTGGGGCCGGCCAGAATGCCGCAGCGGCGGTTGAGGGTGAGCATCCCCTCGATCGCGTCGTCGGCGCTCACCGACTCGATCGTGTCATAGGTGCCCGGGTCGAACAGGCCCACCTCGTGCGCCTCGTCGATGGTGCGGATGCCCGGGACGAAGTCGGACTTGGCCGCGACCAGGCCGACGACCCGTACGGCGGGGTCGTGTTCGCGCAGGGCGCGGGCGACGCCGGTGGAGGAACCCGCGGTGCCCACGCAGGCGATGAACCAGTCCGGCGCCCGGCCGTCCAGGTCCTTGACGATCTCCGGGCCGGTGCCGGTGAAGTGGGCCTCGGTGTTGCGCGGGTTGAAGTACTGGTCGGTGTGCAGATACGTGCTGTCGGGCTCGGAGAGGGCGCGGTGGAAAAGGGTGAGCGGGTCGTCGGTGGCGGTGGGGTCCAGGCACTCGCTCTGGCCGGGCAGTTCCTCGATCTCCGCGCCGAGCAGCAGGAGCAGGTCCTTGATCTCCGGGATGCGCATCCGGTTGGTGACGCTCTTGAAGGTCAGGCCGTGCATGCCCGCGAGGACGGCCAGGGCCTTGGCGGTGTTGCCGCTCGACAGCTCGACGACCTGGCCGGCCCCCTCGCCCGTGCCGGAGGCCGCGGCGGTCAGATGGGGACGCGCCATGTTCCAGGCCGCCCGGTCCTTGACCGACCCGAAGGGGTTGAGCAGTTCCAGCTTGGCGTACAGGTCGATGTGCCCCAGGCCGTGCACGGCCGGGTCGATGCGCACCAGCGGTGTGTTGCCGATGGCCTCGGTGATGCTGTCGTACCTCACTGCGCTCCCCCCACGGGTGTGGTCGGCCAGTACTGGTCGTCCAGGCACCAGCGCCAGGTGTCGCCCTCCTGCCAGACGGCGACCTTGCGGGCGACGGGCTGGTGCTGGGCACGGGTGGCGTGGAAGTCCATGCAGTAGCCGGCCGTGTTGGCGAACGCCAGCAGGTCGCCCGGCTCGGGACGGCGGGGCAGGAAGACCGTGCGGCGGGTGATCAGGTCGGACTCCAGGCAACGGCTGCCGAAGAGATGGACGGCGACCGGTTCGCCGGCGGCGCGGGCCGGGTTCCGTGGCACGACGACGGGGTCCATCAGCACCCCGTGCTCCTCCAGCGCCACGTCGTCGGCCTTGGCCGCGAGCCGTACGGCCGACGGGCCGCCGGTCTCCTGGTCCCGCACCTCCAGGACCTTCGTCAGGGTCAGTCCGCACTGGTCCAGCAGCGCCCGGCCCGGTTCGGTGTGCAGGTCGTACAGGTGCTCCAGCAGCAGGGCCGCCAAGGGGCGGCCACCGAAGGAGGCTGCCGGGCGCGCCAGCAGTTCGTCGAGGTAGCGGGCTCCGGCGACCGGGCGGTGGGCGGGGTACAGGCCGAGCGTGCCGCGCAGGGTGCCAGCCTCGCCGCGCAGTCCGTAGCCGTGGCCGCCGTAGGTCAGCGGCGGGCGCGTGCCGAGGACGGCTTCCGTGAGTTCGGTCGTGTACCGCTCCCACTGTCCGCCGTCGGCAAGGTAGTTGACGCCGAAGCCGCCGCCGATGTCCACGGCCCGGGGCCTGAGCCCCCGGCTCCGGCACTCCTCCAGCACCCGCAGACAGCCCTCCAACGCGGTGGCCTTCTCAGCGAGGCTCGTCGTGTCCAGGTGGTAGGCCGCCCCAACCGGATCGACCACGTCGGCGTGCCGCTCGACGTCCTCCAGCAGGGGATCCAGCTCCCCTACCGGTGTGCCGAAGCGGCTCCGGCGGCTCAGCACCCGTACGCCGGACGCCTCGAACCCCGAGAGGCGGAGCAGGACGCGGACCCTGGGCAGCGCGTGTTTGCGTACCAGCGTGGCGAGTTGGTCCAGTTCACCTCGCGTGTCGAGGCTGACGGTGACCGATGTGCGCGCCGCCAGCCACAGGAACTCCGGGTTCTTCGGGCCGGTGGCGGTGATCCGGTCGGGCGTGAAACCGGCGCCGAGGGCGTGTTGCAGCTCGCCCAGCGAGGCGACGTCCACACCTGCGTCCGTGGCGGCGAGCCGTCGCAGCAGGGCGCTGGACCGGTTGGCCTTGTGGGCGAGGAACACCTGGCCGGACAGGTGGTGCTTGCCGTAGACGGAACGGAACTGCTGAAGATTGTCGGCGAGTTGGTCGGGGACGACCAGGTTCAGCGGAGAACCGAGAGCGTCGGTGAGCGTGTGCAGCAGGTCCGGTGAGTCCAGCAATGAGCGCAGCCGCGATTCCAGCCGCGGTTCGAGATACAGGGGCTGCCCGCCCATGTACGGCCCCTCCCAGTGCTTCCGGCCCGGCAGTCCGGGCACTGACGACCACTCCCCGCGGTATGCCGTATAGCTCCTTTCCCTTCCTTCCGGTGGTTTACGCCCTGTAGCTACCCCCGTGGGTGGTTACGTCAGCGGACGGCCGGATCCCACCAGTGCCGGAGGCAGCAATACGCTCCAGGCTGACCATCGGGCGCCCTTCTGCTCAACTGCCTTCTCTCGTAACGTCATTGCCGCTCGAGATCACCATGACGACGGAAGGAACTTCATGGGCAGAGGTCTGCTGTCTCTGGTTCTCGCCACGGTCACCGGCGCCGCGTTGCTCGCGGCACCTGCGGCCGCCGCGCCGACCCCGCCGGCCGGGTCGTCCGCGCCGCCCGGCCCTTCGGATGTGTACCGGCCGGTTCGTGGACCGTCGGCTCCCGCGGAGTACCGCTACCTCCAGAAGACTCTGCCGGGGCAGTCGATTCCGCGCCACGCCCATGACCTCGCCGCCGCACAGGCCCGCGAACTGCCCACCGTCGGCGGACGCTGGAAGGGCATCGGACCCACCAACATCGGCGGGCGGATCGTGTCCCTCGCGCTCGACCCGAAGCGCGCCGACACCCTGTACGCGGCGGCCGCGAGCGGCGGGCTGTGGCGCAGCACGGACGCCGGGGCGACGTTCCACTCGGTGTGGCCCGACAGTTGGACACAGGCCATGGGAGCGGTGGCCACCGCCCCCGACGGCACCCTGTACGCCGGCACCGGTGAGCCCAACCCGGGCGGCGGGAGCATCACCTACGAGGGGACGGGGCTGTACCGGAGCCGGGACGGCGGCCGGACCTGGACGCGGATCGGCCTGCGCGACTCCGGCGCGATCAGCGCCATCACCGTCGACCCGGCCGACCCGCGCCGCATCTATGTCGCCGCGGCCGGCTCGCTCTACAACGGCGGCGGCGACCGTGGCGTCTACCGATCGGAGGACGGCGGCGCGACCTGGGAGCGGATCCTCGCCGGCGCGACCGAGTTCACCGGCGCCACCGAGATCATCGTCGACGGCGACCGCCTCTACGCCGTGCTGTGGGACCACCGTCGAACGCCCGAACTACGGACGTACGGCGGTGTCGGCTCGGGCGTCTTCCGCAGCACGGACGACGGCGCGACCTGGCAGCGGCTCGGCGGCGGGCTGCCCGCCGCCGGCCCGGACGTGGGACGCATCGGCCTCGCGGTCGCGGGCGAGCGGCTCTATGCGATCGTCAACAAGGCCAGCGGCCCCTTCGAGGGCTTCTACACCTCCTCCGACAGCGGCGACAGCTGGACCCGCACCCCCGCCAACGAGGACCTGACGGGCTCCCAGTCCAGCTTCGGCTGGTGGTTCGGCAAGGTGTGGATCGATCCCCGGGACAGCGAGCATGTGCATCTGGCCGGCGTACCCCTGATGACCACGAAGGACGGCGGCGCCACCTGGACGGCCGACGACACCAGCATGCACGTCGACCAGCACGCCATGGTGTGGGACCCGCGCCGCCCGGGCCGGGTCTACCTAGGCAACGACGGCGGCGTGTACCGCTCCGACTCGGGTGGCGACGGCGGCTGGGTCAAGTCCCGCCACCAGCCGTACACCCAGCTCTACAGCGCGGCGATCAGCCCGCAGGACGTCACCAGGATCTCGGGCGGCGCCCAGGACAACGGCTCGCTGCGCTCGTGGGGCGGGGAGGGGTTCAACGAGTACCTCGGTGGTGACGGCGAGGAGAACCTGATCAACCCGACCGATGTGAACAACGTCTTCGCCTGCTACCAGTACGGCAACTGCTTCAGCTCCACCGACGGCGGCGACACACTCACGTACTTCGCGGACCGGACGACGTACAAGCGCCGCAACTGGTTCACCCCGGTGGTCTTCGACCCGCGGGACCCGAAGATCCTCTACTACGGCTCGGAGGTGCTGAACCGCTCCACGGACGGCGGCGCCACCTGGCAGCCGATCAGCCAGGACCTGAGCGGCGGCCCGGGCCCCGACCCGATCTACACCAACTACGGCACGATCACCTCCATCGCCCCGGCGGGCGACGGCAGGACCGTGTACGTCGGCACGGACGACGGCCGCGTCTGGGTCACCCGGGACCTCGGGACGACGTGGACCAAGCTGGCCGAGGGGCTGCCCTGGGTGACGCGTGTGGTCGTCGACCCGAAGAATCCCGACCGCGTCTGGACCACGCACTCCGGCTACCGCTCAGGCTCCCCGCTGCCCCATGTCTACGGCAGCACCGACGGCGGCCGGCACTGGCGGAACCTGTCGGGGAACCTTCCGGCCGCGCCCGTCAACGATCTGGTCGTCGCCCGCGGCGGGATCCTCTACATCGGCACCGACCAGGGCGTCTTCACCAGTGTCACGGGCGGCGGCCACTGGCTGCGGCTCGGCCGCGGCATGCCGCAGGTGCCGGTCGACGACATCGAGTACGACGCGGGTCACCACCGACTGGTGGCCGCGACCTTCGGCAGGGGCTTCTACGAGCTCACCACTCCCTGACCACCGACCGGGTCCGCAGCACCCCGTTCCGTGGTAGGGACAGTCCAGTTGCCGCGATCGACGGGTGGGTGCCCTGTGTTCGGTGAGCGTGTGGCGGTTGTCGTGTGCGTGGCCGGCGTGCTGGGACTGGGGCCGGCCGGCTGCACCTTCGAAGGTCCCGCAAGCGTGGCGGAGCCGACGGATGCGGTGGCCGGCACCTCGCGCGCCGCATCCGCCTCGGCGTCACCGGACTCGCCCACACCGTCGCCCTCGGCGTCATCTTCGGCGTCACCTTCGGCGTCCAGGAGCCCGTCACCGGTCCCCGTCACCGGACCGGATCAGGTGCTGGTCACCATGGTGATCACCGGCGGCTTCGCCGGCGTCCACCAGGAGGTGACCCTGCGTGGCGACGGCACCGTGCACATCTCCGACCAGGGTGGGCGTGCCGTACGCCGAACCGGCAAGGCCGAGTTCACCGAGCTGCGCACGCTGCTCGGTGACCCGGCGCTGGACGACGTCTCCGACTTCTCGATGAACACGGAGGCGGCGGACATGTTCCAGTACACGCTCCGGTTCGACGGCCGTACGGTCATGACCGACCGCTACGCCGAGGAGCCGGCGCTCGACCGGCTCATCGACGCGCTGAGCGGATTCCTGCCGGACCGGTGACCCGTCGCGCCGCGCTCAGCCGCCCTGCCCGGCGATGTTGACCATCCAGGTGATGCCGAACCGGTCCGTACACATGCCGAAGACGTCGCCCCACATCTGCTTCTCCATCGGCACGGTCACCTGGGCGCCCGCGGAGAGCTTCTCCCAGTAGCCGCGCAGTTCGGCGTCGTCGTCGCCGCTCAGGCTCACGGCGATGTTGTTGCCGGGGTTGTGGTCGCCCGTCGGGGTGTCGGCGGCCATCAGGGTGAAGTCGCTCGGCGTCTCGAGCATGCCGTGCATGATCTTGTCGGCCATGGGGGTGTCCTTCTGGCCGAACTCCGCGTAGGTGTTGAGGGCGAGGGTGCCGCCGAATACTTCCTTGTAGAACTCCAGCGCCTGCCGGGCGTCACCGGCGAACGTGATGTAGGGGTTGAGACGCGAGGCCATGGATCCTCCTGGAGCGGTGTCAGAAACCGACTCCAAGGAAGCTAGCGCGGGCCACTGACAATGGCCCGCGCACACGCCCACGGCCCACCCCGCCGACTACAGGGTGCGCTCCAGACGGTCCGCCACCAGCTTCACGAACCGCGCCGGGTCCTTGGGCTGACCGCCCTCGGCGAGCACCGCCAGCGTGTGGAGGAGCTCGGCGGACTCGACGAGGCCCGAGCGGTCCTCCCGCTCCTTGTACGCCTGGTTGAGCCCCTTGACCAGCAGGTGGTCGGGGTTGAGCTCCAGGATCCGCTTGGTGCGCGGCACCTCCTGGCCCATCGCCCGGTACATGTTCTCCAGGGCCGGTGTCAGATCGTGCGCGTCCGAGACGACGCAGGCCGGGGAGACGGTGAGCCGCGTCGACAGGCGCACCTCCTTGATGTCCTCGTCCAGCTGCTCCCCCATCCAGCCGAGCAGCCCGGCGTACTCCTCGGCCTGCTTGGCCCGCTCGCCGTCGGCCTTCTCGTCCTTCTCGGCGTCGAGGTCGATCTCGCCCTTGGTGACGGAGCGCAGCTTCTTGCCCTGGTACTCGCCCACGGTGTCGACCCACACCTCGTCGACGGGGTCGGTGAGCAGCAGGACCTCGATGCCCTTGGCCCGGAACGCCTCCATGTGCGGGGAGTTCTCGATGCTCTGCCGGGACTCGCCGGTGATGTAGTAGATGTCGTCCTGGCCGTCCTGCATCCGCTCCACGTACCGTGCGAGCGTGGTCGGCTCGTCGTCGGCGTGCGTGGTCGCGAACGAGGCGACGGCGAGGATGGCCTCGCTGTTCTCGGAGTCGGTGACCAGGCCTTCCTTGACGACGGTGCCGAACTCGCGCCAGAAGGTGGCGTAGCGGTCGGCGTCCTTGGTCATGATGTCCTTGACCGTGGACAGCACCTTCTTCGTCAGGCGGCGCTGCATCATCCGGATGTGCCGGTCCTGCTGGAGGATCTCGCGCGAGACGTTGAGCGAGAGGTCGGCCGCGTCGACGACGCCCTTGACGAAGCGCAGGTAGGGCGGCAGGAGCGCCTCGCAGTCGTCCATGATGAAGACGCGCTTCACATAGAGCTGGACGCCGCGCTTGTACTCCCGCGTGAACAGGTCGTGCGGGGCGTGCGAGGGGATGAAGAGCAGGGACTGGTACTCGAAGGTGCCCTCCGCCTGGAGCCGGATCGTCTCCAGCGGCTCGCGCCAGTCGTGGCTGATGTGCTTGTACAGCTCGTGGTACTCGTCGTCGGACACCTCGTCACGCGAACGCGCCCACAGGGCCTTCATCGAGTTCAGCGTCTCGGGCTCGGGCGTGCTGTCTTCGTCGCCGGCCTCCGGGACCATCCGGATCGGCCAGGTGATGAAGTCCGAGTACTTCTTGACGATCTCCCTGATCTTCCACAGGGAGGTGTAGTCGTGGAGCTGGTTCTCGGGGTCGGCGGGCTTGAGGTGGAGCGTGACGGACGTGCCCTGCGGCGCGTCGTCGACCGTCTCCAGCGTGTACGTGGCCTCACCGCGCGAGGTCCAGCGGGTCCCCTGGCCCTCGCCGGCGCGCCGGGTCACCAGCGTCACCTCGTCCGCCGCCATGAAGCCGGAGTAGAAGCCGACGCCGAACTGGCCGATGAGCCCCTCGGCCCCGGCCGCGTCCTGGGCCTCCCGCAGCTCCTTCAGGAAGGTCGCCGTACCCGAGTTGGCGATGGTGCCGATGAGCTTCCCGACCTCGTCGTACGACATCCCGATGCCGTTGTCCCGCACCGTGAGGGTGCGGGCCTCCTTGTCGATGTCGATCTCGATGTGCAGGTCTGACACGTCGGCGTCCAGGGTGTCGTCCCGCAGCTTCTCCAGGCGCAGCTTGTCGAGCGCGTCGGAGGCGTTGGAGACGAGCTCCCGCAGGAAGACATCCTTGTTCGAGTAGACCGAGTGGATCATCAGCTGGAGCAGCTGACGGGCCTCTACCTGGAACTCAAACGTCTCGGTCGGCATGGTTCGCGACTACCTCACAGGTTCAGTCACCGGAACTGGTCGCAGTCACTGTAAGACACGAGGTCAGCGCGGAGTGCAGGGGTTCGGGAAGGAGCCGGGACCGACGCGGCGGCGGGTCAGGCGAGATGGGCGAAGACGACCAGGTTCGCGGTGTAGTCCTTGGCACTGCGGTCGTAGTCGCCGGCGCAGGTGATGAGCCGGACCTGGGCCCGGGGGGTGTCGCTGTACACCCGCTTGCTGGGGAAGCTGTCCTTGTCGAACGTCTCCACGCTGTCGATCACGAAGGAGGGCTTGCGCCCGTCCGCGCGCAGCACCTGGAAGCGGTCGCCCTTCTTCAGCTCGCTCAGGCTCACGAACACCGCGGCGGACGTCTGGGTGTCCACGTGCCCGGCGATGATCGACGTGCCCACCTCACCGGGAGACGCTCCCTTGGCGTGCCAGCCGACGAGGTTGGTGTCGTTGGCCGGCGGGGGTTCGAGCTGGCCCGAGCTGCCGATGGCGAGGTCGGTGAAGGGCGCGTCGACCGAGATCTTGGGGATGATCAGACGGACCGGCCGTGACCTGGGCAGATGCTTGCCCTCGGCTCGCCGGGTGTGCGCGGACGGCTTGCCCGCGCCCTCCGGCTCGGCGGACGACTCGACGACGGAGGGAGCGTGCGGTGCGCGATGGGTTTCGGACGCCTCGTGCCGGCCGTCGGGCAGGGTCACCACCAGGACCATGGCGGCGACCGCGCTCCAGAACAACGCCACTGCCGTGCGCCTTATGCGCTGAGAGGGCAGGGAAATGGTGTCGGGAGCGGCCTGGTCGGCTTCGGGGGACGGGGGACGGCCGTCGGCCATCGGGCACCACCTCATTGGGGCAGGGCAGGGGACACGACAGGGGTGGAGGTAAGCGGGGCCGCCGCGGCGCGCGACGCACGCGCGGCGGCCACGGCGGTTATGTCATCGGGCATGGTCAGGCCGCGGTTCCGGAGGCCTTCTTGCGGCGCAGCGCGTACACGCCGGTGCCGGCTACCGCCAGCATGGCGAGCCCACCGGCGGTGACGCCCGGGTCGGCGAGGCCGCCGCCACCCGTGTGCATTCCGCCGTGCGGCTTGTCGTGGTCGCCGCCCCACGACTCCTTGTCGTGGTCGCCGCCCCAGGAGTCCTTCTCGTGCCCGTCCTTGTAGCTGTCCGGGTCGAACTTGGAGTCCTTGTCGCCGCCCCAGTCGTCCTCGTTGTTGAGGGCCGCCGCCAGGGCTCCGCCACCCGTGTGGACCCCGCCCTTGGGCTTCTCGTGCTTGCTGCCCTTGTCGTAGTCCTTGTCGTAGTCGTCCTTGCTGTAGTCGTCCTTGCTGTAGTCGTCCTTGCTGTAGTCGTCCTTGCCGTGCTCGTCCTTGCTGTAGTCGTCCTTGCCGTGCTCGTCCTTGCTGTAGTCGTCCTTGCCGTGCTCGTCCTTGCCGTGCTCGTCCTTGCTGTAGTCGTCCTTGTCGGTCAAGGCCGCCGCCAGCGCTCCGCCACCCGTGTGGACCCCGCCCTTGGGCTTCTCGTGCTTGCTGCCCTTGTCGTACTCCTTGTCGTAGTCGTCCTTGCTGTAGTCGTCCTTGCTGTAGTCGTCCTTCCCGTGCTCGTCCTTGCTGTAGTCGTCCTTGCCGTGCTCGTCCTTGCCGTGCTCGTCCTTGCTGTAGTCGTCCTTGTCGTGCTCGTCCGTCGGGGCCGCCGCCAGCGCTCCGCCACCCGTGTGGACCCCGCCCTTGGGCTCGTCGTGCTTGCTTTCCTTGTCGTGGCCCTTGCTGTAGTCCTTGTCGTACTCGTCCTTGCTGTAGTCGTCCTTGCTGTAGTCGTCCTTGCCGTAGTCCTTCCCCTTCTCCTCTTCCTTGCCGGAGTCCTTGCCGTGGTCCTCGCTGTAGGAGGACGAGTCCTCCTTGTCCCAGTCACTCGCGGTGATGGCGTAGGCGGCGGGCGCGATCGCGAGGGCGGCGGTGGCCGTCGCGGTGGCGAGCAGCATGCGGGCAGAGCGCATAGGTGAATCCTTTCGTCACGGCCTGGGCGGTTGACGCTTCATCACCGCTTGAGCCAGGCCTTGACGTGATCCACCGTCAGCCATTCCCCCGGGTCGCACCATTTGGAGCGATCACATGGGTTACGGCGACACCCCTACGGCCCTATGGCCCCGGCACCTCGGCGGGTGACCGGCGGGTAGCTCCGTCGGAGGTTTGGCTGCCCCGGAAGTGGTGAGGCGCGTGGGATGCCGAAGCCCGTCACCACCGCCGTCACCGACCCGGCCACAGCCCCCGGTCGCGCCGCGGCCGCGCCACCCGGGCCCGCCGACCAGCGGGATCCGTTCTTCGACAACGCCAAGTACGCGGCGATCGTGCTGGTGGCGGTGGGGCATGCGTGGGAGCCGCTGCAGGACGGCAGCCGGAGCGTCAGCGCGCTGTACATGCTCGTGTACGCCTTCCACATGCCGGCCTTCATCATCATGTCCGGGTACTTCTCCCGCGGCTTCGACGGCCGCCCGAAACACCTGAAGCGCCTGGTGACCGGCCTGGTCGTCCCTTACGTCGTCTTCGAGACGGCGTACACCCTGTTCACGAGGTGGACCGACCGGGAGCCGGACCGCCCGATCAGCCTGCTGGACCCGCTGTACCTGACATGGTTCCTGGCGGCGCTGTTCGTGTGGCGGCTGACCACCCCGCTGTGGCGGCGGGTGCGGCTGGCGGTGCCGCTCGCGCTCGGCGTGGCGATGCTGGCCACCCTCTCGCCGTCCATCGGCGACGACCTCGACCTGCAGCGCACTCTGCAGTTCCTGCCGTACTTCGTGCTGGGGCTGTCGCTGAGGCCGGAGTACTTCCGGCTGGTACGGCGCCGAGCGGTGCGGATCGCGGCCGTGCCCGTGTTCGGGTGCGCGTCGGTGGTGGCGTACTGGGCGGTGCCGCGGATGACGGGCGGCTGGTTCTACCACCGCGACAGTGCCGAGGAGCTGGGGGCGCCGGGGTGGTACGGGGTGGTGATGACTCCGGTGCTGTTCGTCTGCTCGCTGCTGCTGGTGGCGTGCTTCCTGGCCTGGGTGCCCGGCCGGCGGATGTGGTGCACGGTGCTGGGGGCGGGCACGCTGTACGGCTATCTGCTGCACGGCTTCGTCGCGCAGGGCGCCAAGTTCTGGGGCTGGTACGACCCCGCCTGGATCCACCGGCCGCTCGGCGCGGTCGTCGTCACCCTCGTGGCCGCCGGGGTCGTGACGCTGCTGTGCGCACCGCCGGTCCGGCGCTCCTTGCGTTTCGTGGTGGAGCCGGACCTGCGGTGGTGCTTCCGGAGGGAGCCCGCGCAACCGGCCCGGGACCGGGACCGGGCCGCCGCGCAGGGGTGACGTCCCCGGTCAGGTCTCGCTCACCAGACCGGCCATGTGCGCGGTGACGGTGTCGAGGATGTCGTTCCAGGCGGCCTCGTCGCCGAGCACGAGAAAGTTGAGGGTCAGTCCGTCGGTCATGGCGGCCAGGTAGCGGGCCAGGACCGGGGCGGGGACATGCAGTCGCAGGCCCATGGTCTGCCGCAGCTGGTCGATGAGCTCGGCGTACGTCTCGGCGTACAGCTCGTACTGGCGCCGGGCCAGATGCTCGAAGCCGGGCCGGCGCAGGGCGTACTGGGTCAGCTCGTAGGTGAGCATGTGCTCGTCCGGGTGGGCGCGGACGTGGTCCCAGTACGCCTGGAACCCGGCCCGGACGGTCTCCTCCAGGGTCGCCCGGGGCCGTAGCGCCTCCTTGACCAGCGTCGCGTAGTGCCCGGTGATGGTCGTGATGACGGACTCGATCAGCTCCTGCTTGGAGTCGAAGCAGTAGTGGAAGACGCTCAGCGAGACGCCCGCCTCGGCGGCGATGGACCGGGTCGTGGTGTTGGGTACGCCGTCCCGGGCCATCGCCCTGATCGCCGCTTCGGTGAGCTGTCGGCGCCGCTCGGCGGACGGCAACCGTGCCATGGAGCCCCTCTCGTGGGTGTCAGCTGCTGTGGACGCCGACCTCGTAGAGGGAGTAGCCCCAGGCGGTGCCGCGCTCCAGCCCCTTGACTCGTACATATCTGGCGGGTGTGCCGGTGAACCGGGCCGTGTCCAGGCCGCCGTCACCTGCTGTCGTGGACCAGGCGGTCCGCCAGGTCACGCCGTCGGTGGAGAGGTCGATGCGGTACGACTTGCCGTACGCGCGCTCCCAGTCGAGAGTGACCCGCTTGACCAGGTGGGTGGAGCCCAGGTCGACCTGGTACCACTGGTCGTCGCTCCAGTCGCTCGCCCAGCGGGTGCCGCCGTCGCCGTCGACGGCCCGGTTCGGCTGGTAGCTCGTGAACAGGCTCCACTCGGAGGAACTGGCCGACGCGGTCGCGCCACGTGCCAGATTGACGCCGGCCTGGTGGTTCTCGGAGGCCCCCCAGGTGTCGAGGTAGGACTCCGCGCCCCGGAAGAGGTCGTCGACGACGTCCTGGCCGCCGACGCGGCGGATGTCCTCGATCCAGTCCGGGACGAGGCCGTAGTGGGCGGCGCCGTCGGTGTTCAGGTCCCAGGTGCGCTCGCCGGTGGTCTGGCGCTCGATGACCGAGCCGCCGTCCACGCTCTTGAAGGGGTACGTCACCTTGTTCGGGGCGTCCGCGCCACGCGGGGCCGGCCAGCCGCCGACGCCGTTCATGTCGGTGCCGTAGCCGTAGCCCACGCCGTACTTGTCGCGCAGGGCCTCGGTGCGCTCGGCCTCGGAGACGAAGCCCTCGGAGCCGTGCATGTACTGGGCGATGAAGCCGCCGAGGCCGTAGACCCGTTCGGTCCAGTCCAGGTCCATCCAGCTGTGCGAGGAGAGCACGCCGGGGTACGACTCGGCCTCGAAGATGTCGAGGACCCGGCCGGTGGCCTTGACGCTCATGTGGTCGATCTCGAGCATCATCTTGCGTTTCATCATGCCGCGCACGGCGTATTCGCCGAGTTCGGTGAGGCCTCGGACGTTGCACTGCGCGTCCGCGCTGTACGAGGGGACCTCCACGCCCGCCGGGAGCTCCTTCTCGGCTTCGGCCGCCGTGGCGTTGCCGATGGGGTTGTCGTGCTGCGGGCCCTTGCACGTCTCGGTCTTCCAGAAGGTGCCCGTCGACAGGAACTGGCCGACGTTGATGGCCGTGCCGAGCGTGCCCGAGTCGAAGCGGACCCCGCACAGGGCGTTGTCGAACTTGTGGCACAGGAACATGCTGCGCACGCCCAGCGCGTACAGCTCGTCCAGGCCCTTGTCGATGTCCTCCTTGCTGCACTGCGCGATGTCGAGGATCTGCTTGCAGCCGAAGGGCTCGGAGGTCTCGACGCCGAGGACGACCGCCAGCTTGCCCTGCTCGATGACCTCGCGGGCCTGGGCGCTGTCGGTGACGATCCGGAACCAGCCCTTGCCCGTGCCGCCGTACATCTTGTCGATGTAGGCCTGCATGTCGTAGGTCAGCTTGGCCTGCAGCCGGATGGAGGTCATCTCGTCACAGCTGCGGTCCTTGAAGAAGTACACGGAGCAGATCACGCCGTTGGTGACGAGGTCGTTGACCAGCACGCGCTGGCCGCCGCGCCAGGCCCGCTCGATCCAGGCGTAGTAGTTCTGCTGGTGGGTCAGCGAATCGTGGGCGGGCCAGTCCTTGAAGGTGGGCCAGCCGACCGGGTCGTGCCTGCCGTCGCCGCCGTTGGTGATGAAGTCGAAGATGGCGAGCGAGCCGTCGGGGTAGTGCTCGGGGCAGTCCTTGAGGGCGTCGGCGACGCCCTGCTCGGAGAACGGCTTTCCGCAGATCAGACGGCCGCCGAAGGCCTCGTTGGAGAAGATGTGGTCGTGCGCGTCGACGAAGCCGCGTACCTCGCCCTTGGCGTTGGTGCCGGTGAAGGGCTCGCCCGTGACATTGACCTGGGAGTCCGGCGCGGGCCGTGCGGTCGGGTTCCACCAGTCGGTTCCGGCCGCCGAACTCGGCGTGGGGCCGAGTGCGATGGACAGCACGAGCAGGAGGAGCGACACAACAGTGACGTTTTTGCGTCTGCGGTACGGGCGTCCGGCACTGGTCACAGCCCACGTCCCTCGGTCGGCGGGATGGCGGGGTCGACTTGTCATGACCTCGCAATATGTGCGACGAGGATGGCCATTCCCGCATGCCGAGTCAAGGGTCCGGGACAGATGACCTACTGGCCGGTACCGACTGACCTACTGACGGGGCATCGGTTCATACCGCGTGGGTGACCCGGATTTTCGACCGGCTGTGCGGCAGCGCCTCCCAGTCCGTCATGAACCGGGCCCGCAGGCCGTGCTGCTCGGCCAGTGCCATCAGGGCCTCGGTGCGGTAGAGGACGCCGGGGTCATCTCCGGATACCGGGCCGTCATCGATCCGGAGGCCGTCGGCCGTGGGCTGGAAGTCCTCATCGACGTCGAGGTGAGCGCCACCGACCGCAAGACGTTCCTGGACTTCGAGGACACGGTGGCGTCCTACGAAGAAGTCACCGAGTTCCGTCGCACGTTCGGCCGCCCCGACTACTTCATCCGAGTCGCCGTAGCCGACCACGCCGCCTACGAGGCCTTCCTCACCGGGAAACTCACCGGGATCCCCTGCGTCCTCCGCGTCGAGTCCTACCTGACGATGAAGACCATCAAGGCCGTCGTGTGAGGTTTGACTGGACCAATGCCCCACCGTGCACCATGATGACGGCGCCATGACAAAGCGTCGCCAGGATGGGTGGTGCCCGTGCGCGGATCCTTGGTGAGGACCACCCTCGCCGCCGTACTCCTCCTGATCCCCCTGACCTCCCTTCCCGAGGCCGCGGCCGGGCAGCGGCCCGTGTCCGCGGACGTCGGCCCGACCGCCGCGGCCGACTGGACGGCACCCCTCAGCACCCGCGGCCGCTGGATCGTCGACGCCGACGGCGACCGCTTCAAGCTGCGCTCCGGCAACTGGCACGGGGCCAGCGGCACCTGGAACGGCTCCGGCGATCCGGAGGACGACGCCAACCACCACGCCGGCGAGAACTCCGGGCGGATACCGCTCGGCCTGGACCGCGCCCCCATGGCCGAGATCATCTCCGGGTTCCGGGAGATCGGCATCAACAGTGTCCGGCTGCCCTTCTCCAACGAGATGATCCACGACAGCCGTCCGGTCACGGACGACGCCGTCGCCGCCAATCCCTCCCTGCGTGGCAGGACCCCGTTGCAGGTGTACGACGCCGTGGTGGGCGAGCTCACCGCCGCCGGCCTCGCGGTGATCCTCAACAACCACACGAACACGACCCGTTGGTGCTGCGGAGTCGACGGCAACGAGCGCTGGAACGCGAGCCGGTCCACCGAGGCCTGGGAGAACGACTGGCTGTTCATGGCCCGCCGTTACCAGGACAACAAGCGGGTCGTGGGCGCCGACCTCTACAACGAGGTCCGCCGCGACGTCTGGGACGACCCCAACTGGGGCCTCGGCGACGACCACGACTGGTTCGCGGCCTCGCAGCGCGTCGGCGACCGCATCCTGACCGAGGCCAACCGTGATCTGCTGATCATCGTCGAGGGCATCAACTGGACCGGCATCCCGGTCGACGGCTTCGCCCACGAACGCCCCACCCTGGAGCCCGCCCGCGGCCTGTCCCACACGCTCGTGGACTCGGGCAAGCTCGTGTATTCCGCCCACTTCTACGACTACACCGGCCCGAACCACAGCGGCGCCACCGGTACGGGCGAGACCAGTGATCCCCGCTACCGGGACCTGAGCCCGACCGAGCTGATCGCCGTGCTGAACCGCCAGGCCTTCTTCGTGAGCGGCGAGGCGGACCAGCACTTCACCGCACCGGTCTGGATCAGCGAGTTCGGCGTCGGCGGCCGGGACGAGACGGGCGCGAAGCAGCGCGCCTGGTTCGAGAACTTCGTGGACCAGCTGATCCGCACGGACTCCGACTTCGCGTACTGGCCGCTCGTCGGCTGGCACGAGGAACGCAAGGGCAACGGCTGGGCGCTGCTGCACTGGGACGCCGACGGCAACCGTATGGGCCTCTACGACGGTGACGACTGGCGGGCGGCCGCCTGGAGGCGGCTCATCGGGGCCGGCGGCCGCGGCGGGCCGGTGGCACCGGTCGCCGACTGGTCCATGCTCGGCCCCGACCACGGCGACTTCGTCCAGTCACGGCGGATGCGGGCCCTGCCCGACTGGGACTCCGGCGCCCGCAAGGCCGTCTGCCCCGACGGACAGCGACTGCTGGGCCTGAGCCACACCGGCAACCGGGGCCTGTGCTCGGACGTGACCGCGGGCGCCCTGTGGGACCCGGCCGGCGGGCACGAGGTCGTCGTGGACGAGCGGTATGTCGCTCCGGGGCGCGACTGGGCGTCGGGCTACACCAAACTCCAGTGCCCCGACGGCCGGTTCCTCATCGGGTACAGCGTCCGCGGCTCCGCCGTCTCCGCCGTGCTGTGCGCCACTGCACCCGCCGGGAGGCTCGGCACGAGCGGCCGTACGGTCTGGTTCGACCGGGGCGACAACCGGGGGGCGGCTCCCAAGGGCGGCGACTTCGCGCACGGCCGCTACAAGGGGCAGTGCGCGGACGACGAGTACGCGGCCGGCGTCGCGTACACCGGCCGGGTGGGCTCCTCCCGGACCCCTGACGCGCTGTACTGCCGCAAGCTGGGCTGACGCCGAGACCGGGCGGACACACACGCGGACGGACCGGCGAGGGCCGCCGATGGGGCCGGATCGGGGGATCCTGGAACCCGGATGCCGATCGTCTGTGCTGTCGCCGTACTCGCCGCCGCGAACCTGG
The DNA here is from genome assembly GCF_044455405.1 of Streptomyces sp. NPDC051243. Classification (NCBI taxonomy): domain Bacteria; kingdom Bacillati; phylum Actinomycetota; class Actinomycetes; order Kitasatosporales; family Streptomycetaceae; genus Streptomyces; species Streptomyces sp. NPDC051243. The sequence goes on from NZ_JBITES010000011.1 coordinate 372,891, forward strand.
TGAACAACTGGCTCGCGCGGAGCCCCGGCCTGTACGTGGTCGTGTGCGTGGCCGCGACGGCGGTGCTGCTGCTCCTCGCGCGCTGGGACGGCCTCACCCGGGCCGACCTGGGGCTCGACGCGGCGGGGCTGCGCCGAGGACTGCGGTGGGCGCCCGTCCTGGCGGGAGTCGTCCTCCTTGTGATGCTGCTCCTCCTCGCGGTTCCCGCCGGCCGCGAGGCGTTCCGGGACGCCAGGGCGGCGGGCCTGTCCGTGGGGCAGGTGCTGTGGGTCACGCTGGTGCGGGTGCCGTTCGGGACCGTGCTGCTGGAGGAGACCGCGTTCCGCGGTGTGCTGTGGGCCATGATCCGGCGCCGCCGCGGAACGGCTTGGGCCACCGCCGTGTCGTCACTGCTGTTCGGGCTGTGGCACGTGCTGCCGTCCCGCGGCCTCAACCGGTCCAACGCCGCCGTCGGCTCGGTCTTCGGGGAGGGCCCGGCAGGCGTGGCACCGACCGTCGCCCTGGCGATCGCCGCCACGGCCGCCGCCGGGGTCGTCCTGTGCGAGCTGCGCCGCCGCTCCGGCAGCCTGCCGGCGCCGATGGCCCTGCACTGGGCGGTCAACAGCTTCGGTTACGTCATTGCCTGGGCGGCGGCCCGGTGGTGGCTCGACGGCTGAGGTTCCGGGCTCAGAAGTTGATCATGTGGCCGGCGAGGCCGTGCACCGCTTCCTTGACCGCCTCGCCGAGGGTCGGGTGGGCGTGGACATTGCGGGCGACCTCATGGACGGTCAGGTCCCACTGCTGGGCCAGGGTCAGCTCGGGCAGCAGCTCGGTGACGTCGGGGCCGATGAGGTGGCCGCCGAGGAGTTCGCCGTACTTGCCGTCGCTGATCAGCTTCACGAAGCCGGTGGCGTCGCCGAGGCCGTGCGACTTGCCGTTGGCGGTGAAGGGGAACTTCGCCACCTGTACGTCGAAGCCCTGCTCGCGGGCCTGCGCCTCGGTCCAGCCGAAGCTGGCGATCTGCGGCTGGCAGTAGGTGGCCCGCGGGATCATCACATAGTCGAGCTCCATCGTCTCGGCGTCCGCGATGGTCTCGGCGGCGACGATGCCCATCGCCTCGGCGGCGTGCGCCAGCATCAGCTTCGCCGTCACGTCGCCGATGGCGAAGATGTGCGGGACGGAGGTGCGGCAGCGCCCGTCGACGTCGATCGCGCCGCGCTCGGTGACGGCCACGCCGGTCCTGTCCAGGCCGTAGCCCTCGACATTGGGCTGGAAACCGATCGCCTGGAGCACCTTGTCGGCCTCCAGCACCTGCTGCGAGCCGTCCTTGGCGGTGACGGTGACGCGGACCTGCGGTCCGGACTCGTCGATGGCGTCGACGCGGGTGGAGGTCAGCACGTCGATGCCCAACCGGCGGTACTGCTTGGCGAGTTCGGCGGAGACCTCGGCGTCCTCCAGCGGGGTCATCCGGTCCAGGAACTCGACGATGGTGACCTTCACGCCGTAGTTGTGGAGCACGTAGGCGAACTCGACGCCGATCGCGCCGGCGCCCGCGATGACGATCGAGCGCGGCAGTTCCTCGGCCAGGATCTGCTCCTCGAACGTCACGACGCGCGCGCTGCGCCGGGTGCCGGGCAGCAGCTTCGGCGTGGCGCCGGTGGCGATGATGCAGTGGTCGAAGCCGATGGTGCGGGTGTTGCCGTCGTAGTCCGCCACCTGGAGGGTGTGCGGGTCGACGAAGGTGCCGCGGCCGTCGAACTCGGTGATCTTGTTCTTCTTCATCAGGTAGTGGACGCCCTTGACCCGGCCGTCCGCGACCTTGCGGCTGCGGCGGAACGCCTCGCCGTAGTCGAAGGAGACCTGCCCGTCCACCTTGATGCCGAAGGTCTTCGCCTCCCGCGTGAAGATGTGCGCCAGTTCGGCGTTGCGCAGCAGCGCCTTGCTGGGGATGCAGCCCACGTTCAGGCAGACGCCGCCCCAGTACTTCTCCTCCACGACGGCGACACGCTTGCCCAGCTGGGCGGCGCGGATGGCGGCGACATAGCCGCCGGGGCCCGCGCCAAGGACCACGACATCGAAGCGCTCGTCCTGCTCGACCATGGAGAGTCTTCCTTCCTGAGGGCGACGTCCTGCTCTGCTGGTGCCGTCCGCGCCCGGGGGACGCGTCCGGCTTCTTCCAGCATGACCGCATCCACCAGGCCGTGTGGTGGTGCGGGAGAGTGATGACGATCTCAGGTGGTGTGCTCTGCGACGGCCGGATCGGCCCCGGGGGTCAGCCGAGGCACACCAGGTTGAGCACGCAGAGCTGCTCCGGCGAGGTCTCCTGCGGTGCGGGGCTCGTCGGCGAGGTGGAGTTTCCGGAATCGGAGCTGTCGGTCGCCGAGGGGGTCGGCGTCTGCTGCTCCTCCGCCGCCGTGCCACCGCTGTCGCCGGAGTTCGCTCCTCCGGTCGCCGGGGAGGCGGCCTGCGTCTGCGGGACCGCGGGCGCCGTGGGGGTCGGGGTGGCGGCGACGTCCGGTCGGGTGAACTGGCGGGTGGTGCGCGGTGTGGTGAGAGGTTCGCGCGCGGCGGTGGTCGGGGTCGCCTTCGAACCGGGCGTGACGGTGCGCTGGGCCTCACGGGTGTCCGGCGGAGTGGACACCGGACGGGTGAATTCCGACCCCTGCTGCTCCACGGTCGCCGCGTTCGGGTTCTCCGGCGCCGTGGCCGCCTGGGCCTTGTCGACGGAGCCCCGGTTCATCGCCGAGACCGTCAGACCGCCGCCCACCAGCGCGACCGCGGTCGCGACCACGGCCCGGCGCTGGTTCTTCTTCCAGCGGGCCCGCTGGCGCCGCCGCGCCGCCCGGCCCTGCGGGGTGGCGGGCACGCCCTCCACGTCGGCGGGCTGCTCGACGGGCGCGACCTCCTCCGTGTCGGCCGAAGGCGCCGCCTCGTCCCGGAAGTAGCCGTCGTACCAGGTGTCGTCGGCGGGCGTCTCCCACACCGCCGTTCCGGTGGCGGCCGCGCCGGCCATCACCGGAACGCCGGGATCCGCGACCGCGGAGGGAGCGATGTCCGGGGCGTAGGCGCCGCACCCGGGGCACACGAGGGCCCCGTTGAGATGCCGACGGCACGAGGAGCAGTAGTCCATCTGCGGTCTTTCTGGGTTGCCTGCGCCATCGGCCCGTCGGGCCACGGCCTGGTCACATTCGTATAAAGGGTCGAACGGCCAGCAACGCTAACGAGGCTTTGGACAGGCTGTGTGCATTCGATGTGATGCTCCTGCGCAGATGTCCCAGGAAGTGTGTGTGGACCATGACCGGCTCACAGGTCACAGCATCCCTCGCGGCGCATACGGCGGCTCACCTCCAGCCACTCGTGCTCCGCCCGCCGCTCAGTACCGGTGCCGATGTCGGTGCCGATGTCGGTGCCGGTGTCGGTGTCGGTGCCGGTGTCGGTGCCGGTGTCGAATGCGACGGCGGCGTCGAAGGAATCGACCAGGTCGGACTGTTCGAATAGGACGCCGCCGCGCAGGACCGCCGCCGTACGGATCAGCGTGCCGAAGTCGGTGAAGGGGTCGCCGTCCACGACCGTGAGATCGGCGAGCTTGCCCTCCTGCGCCGTCCCCAGGTCGGCGTCGGCGCCGAAGACGCGCGCGGGCAGCAGCGTGGCCGTGCGCAGGGCCTCGGCCGGTGACAGACCGGAGCGGTGCAGGGCGCGCAGGGCCAGGTGCAGGTGCAGACCGACCGGGACGATCGGCTGGTCCGTGCCGAGGGCGACCAGGCCGCCGCCGGCGAGGATCCGCCGGTAGACGTCCATCTCCCGTCCCAGGGTGGCCAGTTGGGCGTCGGTGGGCGGCTGTCCGGCCTGCTCGCGCACCAGCGCGGTGTCCCAGGGCGGCATGAGCGCGGTGACACGCGGGTCGTCCGCGAGCGCGGGGTCGGCGCCGAGCAGGGAGAACGCGGTGAACGGGGTGGCGACGAGGTGGAAGCCGGCGTGGGTGTAGATCTCCTCGACGTCCTGGTAGGAGCGCCCCGTGGCGGAGGTCGCGTGCCCGAACTCCAGCCGCTGGGTCGCCTGCAGATGGGTTGTCAGGTCCTGGCCCAGTTGCACACCCGGGGTGCACAGATGGCCGCCGCTGCGCACCCCGAGCCGGTCGTGCCCGAACTCCGCGGCCTCCTTCATCACCCAGCCCGGGGCGCGTACGTACGTCTTCACGAAGTCCCAGTCGAGTGCCTCCCCACGCTCCAGCGAACGGCGCAGTCCCTCACGGGTGCGATGGGCGCGGCCCATGCTGTAGGCGACCCGGGCCCCGTCGAGCAGTTCGCCGGTGGTCAGCAGCCGGGGTCCGGCCAGGGCGCCCGCGGCGACCGCCTCCCGGATGCGGGCCTGCTCGTAGGCGAAGCCGCCCAGCGAGACGGCGGTCGTGATGCCGTACGCGAGTTGGAGCACGGTCTGGCGGCCGCCGTACGTGGTCTGCCAGGGGTGGGTGTGCGCGTCCCACAGGCCCGGGATCACGGTGCGGTCGCTCGCGTCGACGTGACGCGCGGCGGTGCGGCCGGCGCGGTGCGGGGCGACCTCCGCGATCCGGCCGTCGCGGATCACCACGTCGATGTCCTCACGGACGTCCGAACCTGTGCCGTCCCAGAAGCGGCCCGCGTGCACGACCGTGTCGGCCGGGCGCGCCCTGCGGTGGTCCAGCGGGACGCGGACGGTACGGCTCCGGCCGCTGCCGATGTCGATCAGGCGCAGGGTGCCCGCGGAGAGGTAGAGCAGCGTGCGGGCGTCGGCGGACCAGGAGGGGTGGTCGGCGGGTTCGGTGGTGAGGCGACGCGGGTCGCCGTCGGGGGTGCCGTCGGGCCGTACCGGCAGCAGCCACAGCGCCGACTCGGCGACCACGGCCATCCAGCGGCCGTCCGGGGACCAGACGGGGCCGGAGTCGTAGCGGTCGGAGAGCGAGGTGTGCGGGGCGAGGGCGTGCAGGGTGGCGGCCTTGGTGGTCGTGTCGACGACGCGGATGAGGTTGTAGCCCTCGCGGAAACGCTGGTTGAGGCGGTTGCGGTCGCACAGCGCCACATACCTGCCGTCGGGCGACCAGCTGGGGCGGCCCGGCAGCCCGCCCGCGCCGAGCGGCGCCGCCAGGACCTGTTCGCCGCCGTCGGGCAGGTCGCGCACCACGAGGTTGCCGGACATGTCCAGGCAGGCCAGCCGCGTCCCGTCGGGTGAGAGCGCGGGAAAGACACGGCCGCCTTCGGCGAGCACGGTCTCCTCGCCGGAGCCGAGGTCACGGCGCCGTACGGCGAACAGTCCGGCACGGTCGTCGGCGTACACCAGCGCCTTGCCGTCGGGCGTCCAGGTCGGAGCCAGCACATAGCGGGTGGCGGGCACCTGGAGGACCTTGCGCGGCGGGCGGCCCCTCGAAGTGCCGGCGATCCACAGCGCGTTGAGCGCGGCGAAGGCCACGCTGCGGCCGTCCGGTGACAGGGCGGGCAGGTGCAGGGCGCGGACGGGGCGGGTGCCGGCGCCCTCGAAGTCGTACGTTTTGCCGCGGTAGCGGGGGCGGTGCACGGGCAGCGCGGCCGTGAACGGGATCTCCTCGCCGCTGCCCTGCGTGTCGGGGTCGACCAGGCGGAAGTGTCCGTCGACCGTGAGCAGCAGGCGCTCGCCGTCCGTCCAGCGGGGCGGTGCGGGCAGCAGGTCGCCGCCGACTCCGACGGGGCTGCCGTCCACGACGAGGGTGCAGGAGGCGGCGGGCGAGGGCGTGGTGCGCAGGTAGGCCAGGCGGCCGGCGGGCGAGACGGCCGGGGTCATGAGCTGGGCGCCGGAGGTGTCGGTGTGCTCGGTGGTGACCGGGCCCGAGCCGTCGGCGGGCACCGACGCGACGGTGGTCGCGCGCAGGGATCCCGTCGCGGTGACGGCGGCGCGCACGAACAGCACGCGCTCCCCGTCGGGCGACCACGCCGGGTCGAAGTCCTCCCAGCGGGCGTCCTGGCCGGGGCCCTGCTGCCCGGGGCGTCCGGTGAGCCGGGTCAGCGCGCCGGTACGCACGTCCACGACCCAGACGCGGTACGGGGCACCGGTCACGGTGTCGCCGCCGCGCTCCGAGGCGAAGGCGACCCGTGTGCCGTCCGGTGACCAGGCCGGGCCCCCGTCGTCCCACGGTCCGTCGGTGAGCTGCCGCGAATCGGTGCCGTCGGGTCGCAGGGTCCAGAGGTGGAAGCCTCCGCCGCGGTAGGCGCAGACGACGAGCCGACTCCCGTCGGGCGCGAACTGCGGGCGGGTGGGTTCGAGGCCGGGCGAGGTCAGCGGGACGGCGGTGCCGCCTTCGCGCGGAATGGACCAGAGCACGTTCTGCACCTCGGCGACCAGCCGGTCACCGGACGGGGCGAGCGTCGCGGAGCCGCCCGTGGCGGCGGTGATGGTGAGGGTGGTCGTACCGGAGGTGGCGGCCGCGACCGGCGTACCACCCGGGGTGAGTGCCGTCGCGGTGACGGTGGCGGTCGCGGTGGCCTGGAGGAATCTGCGGCGGGAGAGGGGGCCGACGTGGGGGGCGTCTGAGGTGGCTGCGGGGTCCAAGGATGCTCCCAGTGCGCGGAGTTGGCGAGCCGGACAGGAGAGACCACTGGTGGCAACGTACGGGGCGGAGCCCCGTTACGGGCCCGCCCCGGCGTTTCTCGGCCGTTCTTCGCGCCTGCTAGACCAGAAAGAGCAGTTGGACGGCCACGAGTACGTCGATGACTCCGCACCACTCGGCGAACGTACGGGAGACGACCTTGTCGAGCCACAGGTGGACGAAGTCCCAGACCCCGTGGAAGAACCAGCCGGCCGCCACCAGATAGCGGCCCAGGTCCGGATCCACCACCAGCCCGGCCAGCGCGAGCCCGCAGAAGACGAGCGCGCCGACGGCCTGGACGCCGAAGCTGCGCCGCCCGTGCGGGGTACCGAGAACGGCGCCCCCGACCAGGACGGCCGCGGCGAGGGCGACGAGGACCGTCGACGGGGCGGCCAGGTCCTGGAAGGGGAGGGCGAACACGAGCACCACCCCGGCTCCGAGCACCGGCCAGGTGGCCTGTGGCTTTCCGGTCTGATGGACGACCAGGTAGATCAGGGGCAGCAACGGAAGGGTCTGCGCGAAGCCGCCGACGGCGTCGGCCACGTCCTGCGATCCGGACGCGAGCACGTTGAGGGCGACGCATGCGACGGCCAGGGCCGTGGGCCAGCGCCGCTTGAGCATCGTGGCCGGGTGCGGTCCGTCCGTCGTCGCGTGCGGGGCAGGGGTGGACATGGGAACCCTCCATCGGGTACCGGGGCGGGGTATCTGTCGGACCACTTCAGCGTGCGCCCTCGGCAGTCCCGCCAGTAGTGCCGAAACCCCATGCCCTCGCGTGGAGTTGTCACGTCCGCACATGACATTTGTCATGCGGCCTGGGCCACAATGGCCGGGTGGGGGACGGTGCGATCGATCGACGGGCGGCGGGGCTGACGAGCTTCCGGCGCTACACGTGGTGGACCGTGCCGGGCACGGTCGTGTGTGTCCTGGGCGTCTTCGTGGGCGCCTGGGTCCTCGACGGTGACGTCCCGCTGTGGGCCCGCTGCCCGGCCGCCGGGGCGCTGGCGGTCGAGATGTGGGCGAGCGTCGTACTCCTGAGCCGCCGGCTGACGCTCCTCCCGGTGCCGGACGCCGTGCCTTCCGAACCGCCCCTGGGTCTGCTGATCACCGCCGGCGTGGCCGGCGTCGTGCTGGCGGCCTTCCCCCTGGCCCTGCGTGACTACGGGCTCTGGCCGGTCGCGCCCGCCGTCGTGGTGGCGATCGTCGCCACATATCTCCCGCCGCGCCGCAGGCGCGCGCTGATCGTGGGCGCCGTTGCCCTCGCGCCGCTGCCCGGGGGTGTGGTCAGCCTGGTCGAGGGGGACGGCGAGTTGGCGTACGCCGCACTGTTCCCGGCCGGGCTGGTCGCCTTCACGGCGTGGGTGACGCTCGGCCCGCTGTGGGCCTGGGACACGGCGCGGCGACTGGACGAGGCACGGCGACTGGAGGCGGAGCTGGCGGTCAGGGAGGAGCGGCTGCGGTTCGCCGCAGACCTGCACGACATCCAGGGCCACCACCTCCAGGTCATCGCGATGAAGAGCGAGTTGGCGGCACGGCTGGTCGAGGTGGACCCGGCGCGCGCCGCCGCGGAGTTGAAGGAGATACGGCAGCTGTCGGTGGATGCCCTGAGCGACACGCGGGCCGTGGTGCGGGGCTACCGTCGCACGTCGCTGGACGACGAGATCGGCAACGCGACGCGGGTGCTGGCCGCGGCCGGCATCGACGCGAGGACGAACCTCGACCCGGCCGCCGTGGCCACCGGCCTCACGGACCCGGCACGGCACCTGCTCGGTCTGGTGATGCGGGAGGCCACCACCAACGTGCTCCGGCACAGCCGGGCCGATCACGCCGAGGTCGACTACCGGATCGCGGACGGTTCCGCCCGCCTGCGGGTGAGCAACGACGGCGCCGAGGAGCATCCCGCCGGCCTCGACGGCACGGGACTGCGCTCGCTCGCCGAGCGGTTGGAGGCGGCGGGCGGCCAGCTGACGTGGCACCGGGACGGCGACCGCTTCGTGGTCGCGGCCGCGCTGCCGGTGGGGCCGCCGGGCCCTGCGCGGCCGACGGAATCATCGGATTCTGCGCGACCAACGGAATCACCGGAGCCGACGCGATCACCGGAATCACCGGAGCCGACACGATCACCGAAGTCACGAGTGTCCAGGAGAGCCACGCGGCCGCCGAGCTCCCCGGTGTCACCCAAGCCCACGGACGGAGCCGCCCGATGATCCGCCTGCTGATCGCCGATGACGAGGACCTGCTCAGAAGCGCCCTGGCCGCCCTGCTCGGGCTGGAGCAGGACCTCACCGTCGTCGCCGAGGCGGCCACCTCGACCGAGGCGGTACGGCTGGCCCGCGAGTACCGCCCCGACATCGCCGTCCTGGACCTGGAGATGCCGCCCGCCGACGGGCTGCGCGCCGCCGAGGAAATCCGGGCCGAACTGCCCACGCGGGTCGTCCTGGTGACCCGGCACGCCCGGCCCGCCGTACTGCGCCGCGCCCTGGCCGCCGGTGTGCGGGGCTTCGTCCCCAAGACGACCCCGGCGACCCGGCTGGCCGAGATCATCCGTGACATCGCCGCCGGCCGACGCTATGTGGACCCGGACATCGCCGCCTCCGCGCTGACCGAGGACGACTGCCCGCTCACCGGCCGCGAACTGGAGATCCTGCGCGCCGCGCGCAAGGGCGCCTCGATCGCGGACATCGCCACGGAGGTCCACCTGGCGTCCGGCACGGTTCGCAACTACCTCTCCTCCGCCATGTCCAAGCTGGGCGTCCCGACCCGGCATGCGGCCGCCCAGCGCGCCTGGGAGCAGGGCTGGATCTGACGTCACTCGTCCGAGGGACCGATCCGCCGATGTGCCTCGCCGTCCGTGGGCGGCATGTATCTGTCCTGGGCGACTTTGCGCGCCGATCGGCGCGAGGGCGAGGAACTGCCGGGCGGCCGACGCCCGGTACGGCGCATCGTGGCCGCTGCTGCGGGAGTCGGCCGAGGACCGGAGGGCTTCGCGGCCCGGCTGGGCCACCGGGCCGGATGAACTCGGCGGAACGGGCGGGGAGATCACCGAGGTGTTCATGGAGCGCGTGCCGACGCGCCGCCTGATGATCCTGGGCGGACCTGGCACCGGGAAGACCATGCTCCTGATCCACCTGCTGCTCGCCCTGACGGCCGTACGCACGCAAGGCGGTCCCGTCCCGGTCCTGTTCTCGCTCGCGTCGTGGAATCCGCAACTGCAGTCGCTGGAGGCCTGGATGGCGGAGCGGCCGACCCGCGACTACAGCGGCCTCGGCGACCCGAGGACCGGCCACGCGGTGGCCGCCGCCCTGCTGGAGCAGCGGCTGGTCCTGCAGATCCGGGACGGCTTCGACGAGCTCCCGAAACCGTTCCGCGCGAGGGCACTGGACGCGATCAACTCGGCGTTGCCTCCCGCCCGTAGCTTGATTCTGACCAGCCGTCCGAAGGAGTACGGCGACACCCGCGCCCCGGCCCACGAACATCGCGGCGTGCTGCGCCGTACCGGAGCGGTCCGCCAGTTCCGGCACATCGATCCGCCAGATCACCTGGCAGCGCCCGAGCCGTCCCAGGAGTCCCGAGCTTGGCGGCCGGGCCCGCCCCGGCCGTGGGTCCCCCGTCGGCGGCACGGGGACAGGGAGCCGATGACGAGAGCGTGAGGGCTCACCGTGATCCCGGTGCCCGCTTCCCCGCCACGGTGACGGTGCCGGACGCGGCGGACCTCAGAAGGCGGCGGAAGGTGGGGCACTCCATGTGGGTCGGTGCGGGGCAAGCGGCGGCGTGGCGCAGCGAGTCGCGCATGACGGTCAGCTCGCGGATCCGCCGGTCCAGTTCGTCCGCCTTGGTCGCGAGCGCCTGCCGATCGAGGTCCGGCCGGCCGTCCGGCGCGAACATGCGCGCGATCTCGTCGAGCGAGAACCCCGCGGTGCGCCCCATGGCGATCAGGGCCAGGCGCTCCAGCACACCGGGGTCGTACTGACGGCGCAGGCCCCTTCTGCCGGTCGAGGCGATCAGCCCTCGTTCCTCGTAGTAGCGCAGGGTCGAGGCGGGCACCCCGGCGTGCCGCGCCACCTCGGCGATGTCCAGGTCCGTCATCCTCTTGACCTCAAGTCGGCTTGAAGTAGCACGCTGTCATTGCGGACCGGTGAAGGCAAGCCCCAGGAGCCCCAGGAGGCGATCATGGACGTGACGGACAGGACGGACGACGAGCAGGCCGTCCGTTGGAACGGACCCGCCGCCCAGGGTTGGGTCGCGGCGCAGGCGCTGTTGGACAGGGTCCTCGAGCCGTTCGAGGAGCCGCTGCTCGACGCGGTGCCCGCCGGGCGCGGAGGGCAGGTACTCGACGTCGGCTGCGGCACCGGGGGCACCACGGTGGCCGTCGCACGACGGCTCGGGCCAGGCGGTCACTGCGTGGGCGTCGACATCTCGGAGCCGATGATCAGCGCCGCACGGGCGCGCGCCGAGCGGGAGTCCGCACCGGCCTCCTTCATCCGCGCGGACGCGGCGGATCATCCGTTCGAGCGCGCCGCGTTCGACGCCGTGATCTCGCGGTTCGGCGTGATGTTCTTCAGCGACTCCGTCCGGGCCTTCGCGAACCTTCGACGGGCCGCCAGGGACGAGGCCGGACTGCGGTTCATCGTCTGGCGCGGACCTGCGGAGAATCCGTTCATGACGACGGCCGAACGCGCCGCGGCACCGCTCCTTCCCAACCTGCCGGCCCGCCGTCCGGACGGGCCGGGACAGTTCGCCTTCGCGGACCCGGACCTGATCCACCGCATCCTGGCGGCGAGCGGTTGGACCGGGATCGACATCCGGCCGGTGGACGTGCCCTGCACGCTGCCGGAGCGGGAACTGGTCGGCTACTTCACCCGACTCGGTCCCGTCGGTCAGGTTCTTCCGGAGGTGGACGAGCGGACCCGCGCGCGGGTCGTCGAGACGGTCCGCGCGGCGTTCGAGCCGTTTGTGCACGGCCCCGACGTGCGCTTCACCGGGGCCTGTTGGCTGGTCGACGCCCGAGCCGGTGCCGACGGCCCGGACGCGAAACTTTCGTGATCTCGACACCCCTTCCGGGGGCCGAGCGAACCGGCGCATAGTGAGGGAGCGGTTCAACGGGGTCGGCCACTGGAGCGGTGAGTCAACGAGATGACGCTGAAGAGAGCCCTGGTGGTGCGAGGCGGTTGGGAGGGGCATCAGCCGGTCAGGGCGACGGAGTTGTTCCTGCCCTTCCTGCGGAGCAACGGATACACCGTCCGGATCGAGGAGTCGACCGAGGTCTACGGCGACGCCGCCGAGATGGCAGCCACCGATCTCGTCGTGCAGTGCGTCACGATGTCGCAGATCACCGCCGGGGAACTGACGGGACTGACCACGGCGGTCGAGGCGGGCACCGGCTTCACCGGCTGGCACGGTGGCATCGCCGACTCCTTCCGCGCCTCCTCCGACTATCTCCATCTGGTGGGCGGGCAGTTCGCGACCCATCCGGGCAAGGAGCCGTGTGAGCGGCAGGGCGGCCAGGAGGACAACTACCTTCCGTACGTCGTCAACTTCACGGAACTCGGCCGTGAGCACCCCGTCACGGCGGGCCTCGAGGACTTCGAGTTGCACACCGAGCAGTACTGGGTGCTCCACGACGACCTGATCGACGTCCTGGCCACCACCACGCACCCCGCCCGGCCGTGGCAGCCCTGGCACCGGCCCGTCGTCTCGCCGGCGATCTGGACCCGCCGCTGGGGCGCCGGACGGATCGTGGTGACGACGCCGGGGCACAGCCTCGACGTGCTGGAGGACCCGAACGTGCGCACCGTCATCGAGAGGGGCATGCTGTGGGCGACCCGCACCGCGTCGGCGTCATAGGGCTCGGGGTCATCTCCCGCGCGTACCTGGACACGCTGGCCGGCCATCCCGCCGTACGGATCACCGCGGTCGCCGATCTCGACGCCTCCCGGTCGGCCGCGGTGGCCGCCGAGTTCCCCGGCGTCGAGGCGCTGCCCGTCGCCGAGTTGCTGAGCAGCCCGGACGTGGACACGGTGCTGAACCTCACGGTCCCCGCGGCCCACGCGGACATCGCCCTCGGGGCGATCGGGCACGGCAAGAACGTCTACGGGGAGAAACCGTTGGCGGCCGGCCTCCCCGGCGCCCAGGCCGTGATGGACGCGGCCGCGAAGGCCGGTGTCGGCGTGGGGTGCGCGCCGGACACCGTCCTGGGCACCGGGATCCAGACGGCGCGGGCGGCGGTGGAGGCGGGCCGCGTCGGACGCCCGCAGTTCGCCTCGGCCGTGATGGTCACCCCGGGCCACGAACGCTGGCATCCCCACCCCGACTTCTACTACACCGACGGGGGCGGCCCGTTGCTCGACATGGGGCCGTACTACCTCACGTCCCTGGTCCATCTGCTGGGTCCGGTGCGTGCGGTGATCGGGTCGGCCGGCCGGCTGCGCGCCGAGCGCGTGATCGGTTCCGGCCCGCGGGCGGGCGAGCGGATACCGGTCGAGGTGGACAGTCATGTGTCCGGCGTGCTGGAGCATGTCAGCGGGGCGCTGACGACGCTCACGACGAGCTTCGACGGCGTGGCCACCACGGCCGCGCCGATCGAGGTGCACGGCGACGCGGGCACCCTGGCGGTGCCGGATCCGAACCACTTCGACGGTGAGGTACGGCTCTTCGAACTCGGCGGCACCGAGTGGCGTGCGTTGCCGCCGTCCGCGGGCTACGCCGGCGCCGCGCGGGGCGTCGGTCTGCTCGACTTCGTCGCCGCGGCCGGACAGCGGGCGCCCCGCGCGAACGGTGACCTCGCCCTGCACGTGCTGGAGACGATGAGTGCCCTGCTGCGCTCATCGGCCGAGGGACGCCGCATCGAGCTGACGACGTCGGCCGAACCGCCCGCCCCCGTTCCGCTGACGCCCGCCGAGGAGTGGCGGGGAAGCGTCGGCCGCCCGTCCGCCGCGTGATGGGCTTTCGCGTGACGCGCTTGCGTGTCAGTCCACGGGCCAGGTGTGCGCGGGCGCGTTGAGATGCATGTAGTCCATGTACGTCCTGGTCATCTGGCGCAGCGCCGCGTGCCGGTCGGCGCCGCCCTTCTCCAGGTGGTGGACCGTCTCCGCCTGCCACAGGGCGCCGTTGCGGGCGGTGACACAGCGCTGTTCGACGATGCCCAGCAGGGGTTCGCGCCACGCCGCGTCCAGGCCGGCCAGCTCCAGGCCCCGGTGAGCCAGGGGCAGCAGGCGGCGCAACACCAGTTCCGTGACCGGCACTTCGCCCATGCCGGGCCAGTAGAGCCTGGCATCGATGCCGTCGCGGGCGGCGGTGTGGAGGTTCTCCTCGGCCACCGAGAACGACATCCGCGTCCAGATCGGCCGGTCCTCGTCGACCAGGGCGCGGGTGAGGCCGTAGTAGAGGGCGCCGTTGGCGATGATGTCGGCCACGGTGGGACCGGCGGGCAGGACCCGGTTCTCGATGCGCAGGTGCGGGCCGCTCGCGGTGACGGCGTAGACGGGGCGGTTCCAGCGGTAGATCGTGCCGTTGTGCAGCGTCAGCTCGCCCAGCTGCGGCGCGCGGCCGCTGTCGAGTGCCTGCTGCGGGTCCTCGTCGTCGCACAGCGGCAGCAGCGCCGGGTAGTAGCGCACGTTCTCCTCGAACAGGTCGAAGACGCTGGTGATCCACCGCTCTCCGAACCACACCCGGGGCCGTACGCCCTGGGCCTTGATCTCCTGCGGGCGGGTGTCGGTGGCCTGCTCGAACAGGGGGATACGGGTCTCGCGCCACAGCTCCCGGCCGAAGAGGTAGGGCGAGTTCGCCGCCAGGGCGATCTGTACGCCCGCGATGGCCTGGGCGGCGTTCCAGTAGTCCGCGAAATCCTTCGGCGAGACCTGGAGATGGAACTGGGTGCTGGTGCAGGCGGCCTCGGGAGTGATGGTGTCGGCGTACGTCGACAGGCGCTCCACGCCGTCCACCGTGATCCGCAGGTCCTCGCCGCGCGCCGCGAAGATCTGCTCGTTGAGCAGCTTGTAGCGCGGATCGCCGGAAAGGGCGGTCTCGTCGACGTGCGTCTCCCCCAGGGTCGGCAGGATGCCGACCATGATGAGGTGCGCGCCCACGGCCGAGGCACGTTCCTCGGCGTGGTTGAGCGCGTCGCGGATCTCTTGCTCCCAGGCGCCGGGGCCGCCGGTGGTCAGCTCCCGGGGCGGGATGTTGATCTCCAGGTTGAAGCGGCCCAGCTCGCTGGACCAGGCGGGGTCGGCGATGGCCTGGAGCACGTCGGTGTTGCGCATCGCGGGGAGCCCGTCGGCGTCCACCAGGTTGAGCTCGATCTCCAGCCCGACCCTGGGGCGCTCGCTCTCGAAGGTCGACTCGCGCAGCATCTGCGCCAGCACGTCGAGGCAGGTGTGCATCTTCTCCCGGTACCTGCGGCGGTCCTCCCGCGTGAACACCAGGGCCGGCACATCACGTCCCATCGGGCCCTCCCGAGTTCCCTCGGCGGATGCCTCTCGTCCCAGGGTGGCACCTCGCGCGCGGCGAGGACAGTCAGGGCGCGGCAGCCGTCCCGCGCCGCCGGGTGGGCGGGGCGGTGCGTCGGCATGCGGGGTCACCCGGCGTGTTCGTCCGGGCTGCGCGGAGTGACGGGCGAGGGGTCCTCGGCCGCCCTTCACCGACCCCGGCCCGGCTGGTCAGGCGCCCGGCGTCGGGCTGTGCGGCTGGGCGCCCACCGGTTCCCCTGCGATCCTGCCCGCCCGCAGGATGTGGCCGCCCCGCAGGAACGTGTCGGTGACGCGGACGGTCAGCT
The DNA here is from genome assembly GCF_044455405.1 of Streptomyces sp. NPDC051243. Taxonomy (NCBI): domain Bacteria; kingdom Bacillati; phylum Actinomycetota; class Actinomycetes; order Kitasatosporales; family Streptomycetaceae; genus Streptomyces; species Streptomyces sp. NPDC051243. Next base: position 388,229 of record NZ_JBITES010000011.1, read on the forward strand.
CGAAGCCCTCGAACGGGGTGTACACCTGCGAGGACTCCGACTCGGCGGCGCGCACGGTCCGGGTGTGGCCGGGGTCGGCCAGGGCGAGGCAGGTCGTAGCGTCGTCAGCCAGGATCTGTCCGCGCATTCCGAGGGAGCCCGCACATGATCACCGGATACCTCATCGGCGAGAGCCTCCGCCCCGGCGCCTGCTTCCAGCCACGAGGCCTGCGGCTGCGCAAGGTCAGCCGGATCGACGCCTCGGCGACCGCGACCGCCGGGCAGCCGGCGCTGTGGACGTTCATCGAATGGGAGGCGGACGGCGACGACATCAGCGGGCTCGCGGAGGCGTTCGCGGCGGCGCTGGAGCCGGAGCTCGGCTGGTATGCGGACTTCGACGCCGGGGACGAACTCGTGGTCGTGTTCGCCGGGAAGGTGTTCAGGTACGTGCGCGGTGACGCGGCGGGCCGGGCGGAGGCGATCGCGTACGGGAGGTCGGCGGGCACGCCCGAGCATCAGCTCGACTGGAAGGAGTGAGCGGTCCACGAGGCTCCCCGGGGCGGACGGCGGCGGACCCTTCGTGCCAGGTGGAGGAGCAGGGCGAGGCGCGCCGGCTCGCCCTGCTCCACGGGGCAGAAGTCGCCGGTCGGGATTCACGCTCGCCTGATGGACAGGGCGTGGTGGAACACGTCACGGGGGTCCCACTTCGCCTTGACGCGTTGCAGCCGGGGGTAGTTGTCGCCGAAGTAGAGGCGGTGCCAGGGAGTTCCGGTGTTCCGGGCCGGGTCGGCCAGGTCGGTGTCCGGGTAGTTGATGAACGCGCCGTCGGCCGCCGCCGGGGCGCCGCCGCTGTCGGCGTACAGGTCCTCGTAGAGCTCGCGCAGCCAGCCGATGTGCCGGGCGTCGTCGCGGGGGTCCTCCCAGCCGTTGACGTAGAACATCTTGATGCTCGCGTCGCGGTGGGCTGTCGCGGTCGCGTCCGGCGCCACGGTGTTGACCTTGCCGCCGTGGGTGTACAGGTTGACGCCGCCGCCGGGGTGGTCGTAGTCGGGCCGGGTCAGGTGGTGGTGCAGCGCCTCGATCTGACGGTCGGTGAAACGTCGGCGCAGATAGCCCGACTTGACCTTCAGCCGGTAGACGGGTCCGGGGTCGCCCGGTGAGCCGGCGAGGGCCGCGGCCAGCCAGGCGTGCTTCCGCACCGTGCGGACCGGCTGGACCGGCACACCCCGGTTGATCGCGGCGATGTGCTGGTCCAGCATCCGCTCGGCGCCGGAGTCCGCGGCGACCTGGCCGATCATGAAGACCGTCCCCGACGGCCTGCGGGTGAGGGCGAGTTCGCTGTAGAGGGCGAGGTACGGCGAGTCAGGGGCGCTGTGCCGCTCGGCCCACTCGCCGTGGTTGCGGACCAGCCGGGCGAAGGACGCCTTGTCGAGCCGCTGCCAGTCCCAGGAGACCGAGAAGCTCAGCACACCGGACGGCGGCGCGGGCAGCAGGCCGGACGGGTCGTCACCCCCGGCACCGGGCGTCCGGAACCAGTAGCGGGTGACGATGCCGAAGCTGCCGCCTCCGCCGCCGGTGTGCGCCCACCACAAGTCCCGGTGGGGATCGGCGGGTTCGCGCGTCGCGACCACACTGCGCGCCCGGCCCGGGCGGTCCACGACCACCACCTCGACCGCGTACAGGTGGTCGACGGACAGGCCCATCAGCCGGGACAGCGGGCCGTAGCCGCCGCCCGGCACATGTCCGCCGACGCCGACGTCGGCACACCAACCCGCCGGCACGGTCACTCCCCAGCCCAGGTACAGCCTCCGGTACACCTCGCCCAGCAGGGCCCCGGCCTCGACGGCGAAGGCGCGGCGGCCCGGGTCGTACGCGACGCCGTTCATGGCGGACATGTCGACGACCACCTCCACGGCCGGGTCGGCGACGAAGTTCTCGAAGCCGTGGCCGCCGCTGCGGACCGTGATCCGCCGGCCGGTGTCCACCGCCTGCTGCACGGCCCGTACGACGTGCGCGGTCGTGCCGACCACCCAGACGTGCTCCGGGTCGCCCACGAAGCGGCGGTTGTACCCCCGGGAGGCCAGGGAGCGGTGGCGCGGATCGCCGGGACCGATCATGGCCGGTCCCGGTGGCGGAGGGCAGGACGCCCCGTCACCCGCCGCCGCGACCGGCGCCACCAGCCCGGGCGTCACGACCCCCGCCGTCGTGGCGACCAGGCCGCCGCGCAGGATGTTCCTCCGGCTCAATGCGCTCATTGCCCCTCCTCGAAAGCCTCGCTTCCTCCAGTCACGACGCTAGGTGCGGCGGGTGCGGAGGGCACTGGCCCCAGCCACCCGTTCATGGTGGTGCCAGCACCCGGTCCGCGGGCCCGGAAATTCACGTGCTCCGGGCCGGCGACCGGCAGTACGGTCCCCAAGTGATCGAAGACGACGGCTACTTCGGAGAGAAGATCGCTGCCGACTACGACCGGTCGGCGGCCGACATGTTCCGCCCCGGCGTGGTGGACCCGGCGGTCGACGTACTGACCGCACTCGCGGGCAGCGGCCCCGCCCTCGAGCTCGGCATCGGCACCGGCCGCGTCGCGCTCCCGCTGGCCGCGCGTGGTGTCCCGGTGCACGGCATCGACATGTCCCGCGCCATGGTGGACCGGCTGCGCGCCAAGCCCGGCGGCGACGCCATCGGCGTGACGATCGGGGACTTCGCGACGGCGCGCGTGGAGAAGACCTTCTCCCTCGCCTACCTGGTCTTCAACACGATCATGAACCTGACGACCCAGGACGCCCAGGTGGACTGCTTCCGCAACGTCGCCGCGCACCTGGCGCCCGGAGGCTGCTTCGTCGTCGAGGTCATGGTCCCCGAGCTGCGGAAACTCCCGGCCGGGCAGAACGCCGTGCCGTTCCACATCAGCGAGTCGCGATGGGCGTTCGACGCGTACGACGTCGCCACGCAGGCCATGAGCTCCCACTACGTCACCATCACCGACGGCCGCGCGGAGCACTGGTCCATCCCGTTCCGGTACGTCTGGCCGGCCGAGCTGGACCTGATGGCTCGGCTCGCCGGGCTCCGGCTGCGCGACCGGTGGGAGGACTGGACCCGCGAGCCGTTCACGAGCGAGAGCGGCAAGCACGTGTCGGTGTGGGAGAAGCCCCGGTGAACCGGGGTCACACCACGCGGCGTCCCATGCACTGGGATTGACGGGTCCACAGACGGAAGCCACGCTGTTCAGCACACCGCATGGCAACCGGTTGCTACGGCGATGACCTGGCTGAAGGAGACCGCGTGCCCCGTCCCGACCCCGCCGACGAACGCCTGGCCGGCCTTCGCGTCGATGCTGAGCTCCCCGGCGTTCTCGCCTTCGGCTCCGGCTGTGCGACGCTCGGCCCCGAGACGGGCGCGCCTGTGCGGTTCGTCGACGAGCGGGACCCGGCCCGGCGGTTTCTGCTCGACGCCGACGTCACCGAGTGGCACTCGCCGGAACATCAGTGGGGGCTCGGGGCACCTGATCACCGACCGGGGCGGCGCCCGCTGGCACACGCCCGCCGAACTGCGTGTCGTCGGCGGTGCCGTGGAGGCGGTGCACACACCCCTCCCGGGGGTCAGGGTCGAGGTGCGGCGCTCCGTGTCGGGAGAGCTGTTGCGCGAGCGGTACACAGTCGTGAACACGGCGCGGGAGCAGCTCACGATCACGGGGCTCGGCGTCCAGACTCCCTTCGCACGTCTTCCCGCACTACTGGAGCACCCTGACCGCCACCACCACCCTCCTGCGCCTGCCGGCCGCTCTGCGCACCGCCGGCACCGAGCGGCTCGCCGAGGCGATCCTGCGCGCCAACATGGCCAACTACCGCGAGGACGGCTCCGCGACCTGCGCCTTCGTCATGCCCTCGACGGTCGACGGCAGGGCGGCGCAGCGCGCCGACCCGCTCGCCAACGACCAGGACTGGCACCTCTATCCGTGGATGCGGGCCCAGGAGCGGGCCGCGTAGGCGGGGCGGTCAGAGCATCCAGTGCCGGCGGGCGACGCTGTCGGGAGCGAGGTGGGAACCGAACGCGGGGTGGGCCGCGAGCCGACGGGCGTACGCCCACAGACACGGGTGGCCGGTGACGCGGCGCACGGCGGCGGGGTCCAGGTGCCGGCGACGGACGGTGTCCAGTTGCACCAGCGTCACCCACAACTCGACGTCGGCCAGGGTGAGTTCGATACCCAGCACGTAGGGCTGGGAGAACAGCCGCCGCTCCAGCGTGTCCAGTGCACGCAGCAGGGTGGCGAGCGCGGTGTCGCGCACCGCCACCCCGCCGTCCGGCTGCGCGGACTCGAGGATGTCCTGCTCGCAGAGGCGGCCGATGCTCTCGACGGCCTCCTCGGCGCCACGCGGGAAGAGATCGGGGCCACCGCCGCCGAACCGCCGGGCCAGGTCGCGCAGGATGTCGGGGGCGTGCGTGCTCACGATGGTGCCGGTCCAGGCGTCGCTGAGCACCGGCGCGACGGCCGGTCCGGGATGCTGGTGCGAACTGGCCTCGTACAGCGGGCGCAGCTCCGCGTGTCCACCGTCGGGGGCGTCGGACACGGCGGGGAGCAGGGTCACCGGGAGGGTGTCCTCGAGGCCGAGCAGGCTGTGGGTGATCGCGATGCTCAGACAGCGCGGACTCGACAGGGCCAGGTGGAGCCGGTAGCGGCGGGGGGCCGCGTAATAACCGCTGCGCGCGTCACCGCCGATCCTGCTCCGGAAGGACGGCACGGCGGTCGGGGACGGGGCGGACGTCGAGGATGGGGCGGACGTCGAGGATGGGGCGGACATACCTCTCCCTGGGTGCTCGGTCACGGGCATACGACGGCGATGGGGCGCGGCGGCTTCGGCGCGGCCGGGCCGGGATGCGGTACGCGAGTGAGGTTCGCGGCCGGGATGCGATGCGTGAGGCTCAGGGGCGGGCGGTCACGACACCCGCGCCGTGCGGGGAACTTGCCGCACTGCACACACGCTCGAGGTCGATGTGGCGGCGGGAGGTCAGCAGGGGCAGCGGCCGGACGGCGACACCGACCGTGTCACTGCCGGGGTCCGGCGCGGAGCGACCCATGCTTCCCTACCAATTCACTAGGATTCCCGTACTGGAGTGTCGGGCCGGATCCGAGCCGCGTCAAGAGGGCCGCCGAACGGTGAGACGCCGGTCGGGGAATCGGTCGGTGACCAGTCGGTGAATCGGTCGGTGAACCAGTCGGTGCCATCTGCCGGTGAACCAGTCGGTGGAATCCGCCGGGGACCGGTCGAGGTGCCGGTCAGGGGTTGGTCCAGGCCTCGGGGTCGTCCGCGAGGCTCAGCACGTCGTCGGGCAGCTTGGCCGCGGCCACATGGGCCAGGGTGACCTCGCCGAGGATCTTGCGGACGTTGGCACGTACGGCGATCCACAACGGCAGGAGGGACTCCGCGGGGCCGGTGTAGGAGAGGTCGGGCGGGCGTACGCCACGCACGGAGACCAGGGGGCCGTCCGCCACGCGGATCACGTCCGCGATGGGGATCGAGTCCGCCGGCCGGGCGAGCCGGTAGCCGCCCTTGCCGCCGCGCTGACTGACGACGAGGCCGCCCCGGCGCAGGTCGCCGAGGATGCCCTCCAGGAACTTGTGCGGGATGCCCTGCGCCTCGGCGATCGCCTCGGCCTTGAGCGAGGTGTCGTCCCCTGCCGCGGCCAGCTCCAACGCCGCCCGCACCGCATAGTCCGCCCTCGCCGAGATCCGCATAGCGAGATTATCCATCACTGCCGCGCCGGCACTCCCCGCCGGGCCCTCCCTCAGGCGGGCAGGCTGAACGGGGGATGCGCGCCGTTGAGGAAGTAGTCTCCGACCTCGCGCAAGCGGTGGGCGACCGGCTCGCGCAGGGTGTGGCTGCGGATGTCGCGCCAGAAGCGGTCCAGGCCGTGCCTGCTGGAGGCGGCGGGCGCACCGATGGCGTCCAGGGCACGGGTGGTGATCTCCTGCGCGGCGCGGGCGGCGGCGGCCTCGGCCGCACCGGCCAGCACGGCCGTCTCCGCGCACTCGTCGTCGTCGAGGTCGTCGCCCCGCGCGAGCCCGTGCGTCAGGGCGTCGACCGCCTGGTCGGCGAGGGCGGCCGCGGCCCGCGCGGCGACGGCCAGTTTGCCGTACACGGTCAGCACGTACGGGTCCTGCGGCGGGCCGCCCGCCCAGGGCTGGGGGGAGAAGGGCTGCCAAGGGCTGCGCACCGCCCGTCCGTGCTCGCGGACTTCACCGAGCAGGCCTTCGGCGACGCCGAGACAGACCTGGGCGGAGATCAGCCGTGCGGTCGGCGCGGCCAGTCCGGCGAAGGGCGACAGGGCTCCCTCGTCCGGGGAGAGGGAGCCGAGTACGTCGTCGGCGGCGACCGGCACGGCGTCGAACCCCACACTGCCGGCGGCCGCCAGCCGTTGCCCGAACGTTTCGCCACCTCCGCCGCTCACCAGGCCCGGGTGGGCGGGGTCGGCCAGAACGGCGAGGGGCTCGCCGGTGCCGGGCACGGCGGCACGGACCAGCAGCCGGTCGGCGACCCCGACTCCGGTGCCGTACCTCTGATGGCCGTCCAGCAGATAGCCGTCCGCCGTCGGGGTCAGCATGAGCGGCGGTTCGTGCGAGGCGATACCGCCGCCCCAGCACCACTGCCCCGCCGTGAACGCCCGCTCGACACGGGCGGCACGGTCGCGGCCGGCGAAGAACCGGGCGCAGTAGGACAGGAAGTAGTGGCTGCCCAGCAGATGACCCACGGCGCCGTCGGCCGCGGCGACGATCCTGACGACCCTGTAGGCGGTGCGCCAGTCCGCTCCCCCGCCGCCGCGTGCGGCCGGCACGAGCAGTGTCAGGAGCCCCGATTCACGCAGCCGCGCGACCTCGTCGAGCGGAGGTTTGCCCGCCTGCTCGCGTTCCACCGCGTCCGTGGCCAGGTCGTCGGCGAGTTCGCGGGCTATGTGCGTCCAGTCGGGTCGCCCGGTCACCGCTACGACCGTCTTGCCGGCCGGTGGTGCAGTTGTCATGGCTGACTTCCTTCAAGGCAGAGGACAACACGGCCCCGGTCCGGCCGGCCGACCCGGTCAGCGTCATCCTCACTCGCTCCACCGACGAGGGTCAACAGTTCCCTAGTAATTCGATAGGAAATCTAGGGAATACGCGTCACGGTGGCCGATTCCCGCTCCACGAAAGGGACCTGAGTGTCGGTCCGGGCCGCCGTCGCATCGTGGAACGGGTGCCTCCACAGCCCTCGCGCCGCCAGCCGCGGCAGGACGCCCTCGCCGAACCAGTAGGCCTCCTCCAGATGCGGGTAGCCGGAGAGCACGAACTCGTCGATGCCCAGCCGGTGGTACTCGGCGATCCGCTCGGCGACCTCGTCGTGGCTGCCGACCAGCGCCGTGCCCGCACCGCCCCGCACCAGCCCGATGCCGGCCCACAGGTTCGGGTAGATCTCCAGATCGTCCCGACTGCCGCCGTGCAGGGCGAGCATCCGCCGCTGACCCTCCGACTCACTGCGGGCCAGGCCTGCCTGGATGGCCTTGACCGCCTCGGGATCGAAGCCGTCCAGCAGCCGCCGGGCCTCCCCCCACGCCTGCTCGGACGTGTCCCGGGTGATGACGTGCAGCCGGATCCCGAAGCGGATCCTGCGGCCCTCCTTCTCGGCCAGCGCCCGGATCCAGGCGATCTTCTCGGCGACGGCGGCCGGCGGCTCGCCCCAGGTGAGGTAGACGTCGACATGCCGCGCGGCGATCTCCCCCGCGACGGGCGAGGAGCCGCCGAAGTACACCTCCGGCACCGGGTCGGGCACCCGGGCCAGCTTCGCGTCCTCGACCTGGAGGTGCTCGCCCACCAGGTCGACGGCCCTGCCCTCCCACAACCCCCGTACGATCCGCAGGAACTCGCCGGTACGGCGGTAACGGTCGTCCTTGTCGAGGAAGTCACCGTAGGCACGCTGCTCCCGGTTCTCCCCGCCCGTCACCACGTTCAGCAGCAGCCGTCCGCCGGTCTGCCGCTGGAAGGTGGACGCCATCTGCGCGGCGAGCGTCGGCGAGACGAAGCCGGGCCGGAAGGCGACCAGGAACTTCAGCCGCTCGGTGTTCTGACTGACCATCGCGGTCGTCAGCCAGGCGTCCTCGCACCAGGCCCCGGTGGGAGTGAGCGCGCCGACGAAGCCCAGGTCCTCGGCGGCGCGGGCGATCTGGCTCAGATAGGCGACCGTCGGCGGCCGGTCACGGCCGAAGGCCGTGGCGGGAGTGCCGTGACCACCGCCGACGACATGACGGCTGTCACCGTTGGTGGGCAGGAACCAGTGAAAGGTGAGGGACATGAGAGGCTCCGATCGGGGGTGTTCGTTACGGCAGTCCGGGCCGGGGCGGCCTGGTGCCGTTCAGCACGTGGCGGTTGATGCGGCGGACCTTTCCAGCGGGCCGAGTCGGCGGCCTTGCAGACCTACTCGGTCCTGAATCGCCCGGTACGCGTGGGAGGGTGACAAACCGTCAGAGGCAGCGGGCCAGGCCTAGAGCTTCGGTACGACGGTTGAGTACGGGCGTGGCGACGCCCGGCTTCGGTGGAGACGGTGCTGCGGCAGCGCGCGTGAAGGGGGAGCTCGGCCCGCGACGGGGTCACCGAGGGAGGGAAGGGCCGGTCAGTCGGCCCGCTGCCGAATCAGGCGCAACACGCGGCGGACCACACCCGACCGAAGTCGATGTGATCGCGTGAGACCAAGCGCCGCTGGGCAGTCATGCGCCCACTTGAGCAGGACGTCCCGCTCTCCGTCAAGCCGCGCCCGGATCCCGAACCGGCTGGACCGGCGCCTGCCGGTGCGCGCGTGGCCGCGGCTCCGGCCTGCTCGCGGCCTGCGCGGTGGCCCGAGCGGTCCTGCGCACTCTTGGTCCAGAGGCGTCAATCTCATATACAGAGATGACTGAGTCCATCATATGAACAGCCCCTTGGGGTCCACGCAACCTTCTGCCACGATCCCCATCAACCAGGTAGGAAAACTAGGAATCTGTGGGGTGGGGTCGCCATGAGCACGCGCAACCACACGGACCTGTTGTCGTTCCTCCTGACCTCGCGCCGCCACATCGACTTCGGCCGTACGTCCAGCGCCATCTGTCGGCCCGTCTGAGACTCTCCGCTCCGCGCGCCCACCCCCCACACACCGCTGCGCCCCCTGCCGCCCCGCCGGGATGGCGGGCGAGTGGTGTGCCGGTGCGCGTCAACCGGCTTCACGCCTCCCTGCCGTACGTCCCTGAACTTCCCTCGCTCTGAGAGGACACCCCTGTGTCTGCCGCAAGACCGCTCAACTCCCTCCGCACCTTCGCCGTCGTAGCGGCGCTTCCCCTGCTGCTGACCGCCTGCGGCTACGGCGCAGAGTCCACCGACAGCGACAAGCAGGCCCAGGTCGCGGCGGACGCCGAGAAGCTCTCCGTCGACGAGGTGAACATCGGCTACTTCCCGAACCTGACGCACGCCACCGCTCTGGTCGGGGTCCAGGAGGGCCTGCTCCAGAAGGAACTCGGCGGCACCAGGATCAAGGCCTCGACGTTCAACGCCGGTCCCTCGGAGATCGAGGCGCTGAACTCCGGCTCCATCGACATCGGCTGGATCGGGCCCTCCCCCGCCATCAACGGCTACACGAAGGCGGCCGGCAAGAACCTGCGGATCATCTCCGGCTCGGCCTCGGGCGGCGTCAAGCTCGTCGTCAACCCCGAGAAGATCACGTCCCTGAAGGACGTCAAGGGCAAGAAGATCGCCACGCCGCAGCTCGGCAACACCCAGGACGTGGCCCTGCTCAACTGGATCTCCGAGCAGGGCTGGAAGGTCGACGCGGAGAGCGGCAAGGGCGACGTCTCGGTGATCCGCACCGACAACTCGATCACCCCCGACGCCTACAAGTCCGGCTCCATCGACGGCGCCTGGGTACCCGAGCCGACCGCGTCGAAGCTGGTCGCCCAGGGCGCCAAGGTGCTGCTGGATGAGGCCGACCTGTGGCCCGACAAGAAGTTCGTGATCACCAACATCATCGTCCGGCAGGAGTTCCTGAAGAAGCACCCGGATGTCGTCGAGGCCGTGCTGCGTGGTTCGGTGAAGACCAATGAGTGGATCAACGCCAACCCCGTCAAGGCCAAGGCCGCGGCCAACGAGGCACTGAAGGAGCTGTCGGGCAAGGCCCTGCCCGCCGAGGTCCTCGACCCGGCCTGGTCGTCGATCGTCTTCCTGGACGACCCGCTCGCCGCCACCCTCGGCACCGAGGCGGACCACGCGGTCAAGGCCGGCCTGCTGGAGAAGCCCGATCTGAAGGGCATCTACGACCTCGCGCCGCTCAACAAGGTCCTCAAGGCCGAGGGCAAGGACGAGGTCGACGACGCCGGTCTCGGCGTCAAGTAGCGATCACCGCATCCCACGAGTCCCCCAGGAGATGACGACCATGGCCACGACGACGGCCACGACCGCCAAGGTCGCCGAGGACGCCGGCGCAGTGCCGTACGCCGCCCGGATCGAGCACGTCTCGAAGTCCTTCCCGGCGCGGGGCACACCCGGCGGACAGCAGCTCGTGCTGGACGACATCACGCTCGATGTCGCGCCCGGCGAGTTCGTCACCCTCCTGGGGGCCTCCGGATGCGGCAAGTCCACCTTGCTCAACCTGGTCGCGGGGCTGGACCGGCCGTCCACCGGCTCGATCGGCACGGACGGCCGGCCCGCCCTGATGTTCCAGGAGCACGCCCTCTTCCCTTGGCTGAGCGCGGGCAGGAACATCGAACTCGCACTGCGGCTGCGTGGAGTCCCCAAGGCGGAACGCCGGCCGGAGACGGAACGGCTGCTGGACCTCGTCCGGCTGAAGGGGGCGTACGGCAAGCGGGTGCACGAGCTGTCCGGCGGCATGCGCCAGCGCGTCGCCCTGGCACGGGCGCTCGCCCAGGACAGCAGGCTGCTGCTGATGGACGAGCCGTTCGCCGCCCTCGACGCCATCACCCGGGACGTCCTGCACGACGAACTCACCCGCATCTGGCGCGAGGCACAGCTGTCCGTCCTGTTCGTCACGCACAACGTGCGCGAGGCGGTCCGCCTCTCCCAGCGCGTCGTCCTGCTGTCCTCCCGCCCCGGGCGCATCGCCCGCCAGTGGACGGTCGATCTGCCGCATCCGCGTCGTATCGAGGACAGCGCGGTCGCCGAACTGTCCGTCGAGATCACCGAAGAACTGCGTGGGGAGATCCGCCGCCATGGCCAGCACTGACACGACGCCCGCCAAGGACACGGGCGACCTCGCCGGACTCGAAGCCGGCCTGGACGCCCTGGAGACGGTCCACACCAGCCGTACCCCGTTCCGCACGACCCTGACCCAGAAGATCCTCCCGCCCATCGTCGCCATCGCACTGGTGCTGGCCGTGTGGCAGGCACTGATCTCCCTGAAGGTCGTCGACGACCCGACCAAACTGCCCTCACCGGCCGATGTCTGGGACGAACTGCGCACCTCCTGGCTGCAGGGCACCCTCCTCGACTACGTCTGGACATCCGTCTCACGCGGCCTGCTCGGCTTCCTGATGGCCCTGGCCATCGGCACACCGCTCGGCCTGCTCGTGGCCCGCGCCAGGTTCGTGCGCGCCGCGATCGGACCGATCCTGTCCGGCCTGCAGTCCCTGCCCTCCGTCGCCTGGGTGCCCCCGGCCGTGATCTG
>NZ_JBITES010000012.1:0-357920 GCF_044455405.1 Streptomyces sp. NPDC051243
AGTTCGCGCAGCCGGTGGGCGAGTTGGTTGGCGCGGGTGTCGAGCTGGGCGTAGGTCATGGACTGGCCGTCCGCGATGACCGCGACCGCGTCCGGAGTCCTTGCCGCCTGCTCCTCGAACAGCTCGTGCACCGTCCGCGTCACCGGTTCCACGACATGGGGTGCCCCGGCGGCCAGGGCGTACTCGGCCTCGTCGAGGATGTGGACCCGGGACAGCCGAAGGGTCTCGTCCTCGGCGACCTGCTTTAGGAAGCGGACGAAGTGGCCGATCATCCGCTGCACGGTGTCCCGCTCGAAGAGCGAGGTCGCGTACACCAGCTGGCCATGGAACGTGCCGTCGGCCGCGGCGTTGATCTGCAACTCCAGATCGCACTTGGCCACGCCGCCGGTCGCCGTGACCGGCTCGATGTCGAGCCCGGGCAGGTGCGCGCCCTCGCTGCCACGCTCATGGAGGGTGAACGCCACGTCGTACAGGGGGGTGCGGGACATGTCCCGTTCCGGCTGGAGCTCGTCGACCAGGCGGGCGAAGGGGACGGCCTGGTGCTCGTAGGCCTCGATCAGGGTCTCACGGGCCTGATCGACCAGTTCGGCGAAAGAGGGATCGCCCTCCCAACGGGCGCGCATGACCAGGTTGTTGATGCCGTAGCCGATGAGGCCCTGGAGCTCGGGACGAGTGCGGCCGGAGGCGACCGTGCCCACCGGGATGTCACGCCGGCCGGTGTAGCGGGCGAGGAGGGCCTGGAACGCGGGGAGCAGCACGGCGAACGGGGCCGCGTTGTGCTTCCGCGCCAGTTCGTGGACTCTCTCGGAGAGCCCGCCGGGCAGCGCGAAGGGCAGGTGCGCGCCCTCGTGGCGGCGGTGGCTGGGACGGGGCAGGTCGGTGGGCAGATCGAGCGGGGTGATCCCGGCCAGCCGCTCCCGCCAGTGGTCCAGGTGCCGGGCGTAGGCCCCGGAGCTCTCCTCCGCGCGCTGCCATGCGGCGTAGTCCGCGTACTGCACGGGAAGGGCCGGCAGGGACGGCTCCCGCCCGTCGATGAACGCCTCGTACAGAGCGCCCAGTTCGGTCATGAGGACGTGGGTGGACCACGCGTCGAACGCGATGTGGTGGATGACGACGCTCAGTACGTGGTCGTCGTCCGCGAACCGCAACAGGCGCGCCCGTACCGGCCACTCGTGTTCCAGATCGAAGGGGATCACCGACATCCGCGTGACGAACTCGGCGGCCTGCCGCTCCCGTTCGTCGGGGGATCCTTCGCGCGCCAGGTCCAGGGGCAGCTCCACGGGCGCGGGCGGGTCGATGATCTGGGCCGGCTCCCCGTCGGCCAACGCGTACCGGGTGCGCAGCACTTCGTGCCGTGCGATCAGCGCGCTCCACGCTTGCTCCAGCGCGGCGGTGTCGAGTCCGCCCCGCACCCGGAAGGCGAGCGGGACCAGATACTCGGCGCTGTCCGGCTCCAGCCGGTCGAGGAACCACATCTGCTGCTGTCCGAACGACAGCCGCAGTGTCCCGGCCCGGTCGACGGGGGTGATGGCCGAGCGGCGGCCGCGGGGACGTCCACCGCCGAGTCGCCTGCGGAGGAGCTTCTCCTGAAGGGCGTCGACGTCTGTCGGCTTCTTCTTCCCGACGCTCATCTGTTCCAGTCCTTCCGCTGCCGCCGCTATTGAGTGGCCGATGGGTTTTCCGATAGCCCGTCGGGCTTTTCTAGATGTTCCGGAACAGTGAGAGCGTCATTTCTGCGCTGCCTGCTCCATGCGACGACGCAGACTCAGCGGACGCATGTCCGTCCATACCTCGCCGATATGCGCGAGGCATTCCGAGCGCTTTCCCTCGGTTCCCTCCGCGCGCCAACCGGCGGGCAGGTCGCGGTCCGCCCACCAGATGGAATACTGCTCCTCATCGTTGATCACGACGCGGTAGATCTGGCCGTCATCCTGCTCGTCAGCCATGTCAGACCCTTTCAAGAAGCCGTCGATCCAACGGCATTCGGGCATTCCATATCTGATCGATCAGTTTTCTCGGCGACCCGATACTCCGTCTATATCGGAGCTATCCGGCCAAGAAGCCCTCCGGCCCGGGACCCGAGTGAAGTCGGGTGCCGGGCCGGAGGGCTTCGGGCGGGTGTGCGGAGCCGGGGTCTAGTCGGCGCGTGCGCCGGTGGCGGCGGCCACGGGTGCCGGCCGCGACTGCTCGCGCGTGCCGGGCAGCCGGTTCAGTCGGCCCGGCAAGGTCCAGGCCCGTTCGCCGAGCATGGCCACGGCGGCCGGGAGCAGGACACCGCGCACGATGGTCGCGTCGATCAGGATGGCCACGGCCATGCCCACACCCATCATCTTGTTCTCGATGGCGGACAGGGTGATGAAGACGGTGAACACCGCCGTCATGATGACGGCTGCGCTGGTGACGACGCCCGCACTGGCGGCGATACCGCCGACGACGGCCTCCCGTGTGGTGGCCCCGGCCAGCCGGCGCTCGCGGATCCGGCTGAGGATGAAGATGTGGTAGTCCATGCTCAGGCCGAACAGCACGACGAACATGAACAGCGGCAGCCAGCCGGCCACGCCCCCGTACGGGGTGAAGCCGAGTACCGAGCTGAAGGCGCCGTCCTGGAACACCCAGGTCAGCACGCCGTACGCGGCCCCCATGGACAGCAGGTTCAGCGCGATCGAGACCACCGGGATGGCCAGAGAGCGAAACACGATCAGCAGCAGCGCGAAGGCCAGGACGAGGACGAACCCGACGACGAGCGCCGCCCGCGAGGTGAGCTGGTCCTTGAAGTCCTCGGCGAACGCGGTCCGGCCGGCGACCGCGTAGTCGATGCCCTCGACCTTGCCGAGGGTCGCCGGGAGCGCGACGTCGCGCAGGGTCGCCAGCGCTTCGTTGGAGACCTCGTCGGTGCCGCTGCCCGCCAGCGGAACGCGCACCATGAGCACGTCGTCGACCCGCACCGTCGAGATCGGGCCCGCCAGCCGGCCGTCACTGTCGGCGATCTGCTGATGGAGTCGGTCGACGGCCGCCTTCACCTGGGGGGTGTCCGAACTCCCGCCGTCGACACCCCAGACCGCGACCTTCGCGGGCGTCGGGGAGCCGGGGAAGGCCTCCTGCATGCGGATCGCGGCGTCGACCGTGGGGGCGCTGCGCGGCAGGCTGTTGACGACGGCGGCGTCCTGGAGGCGCATGTCGAGCGCCGGTGCCGCCATCACGAGCAGCGCGAGCACGGCGGCGCCGCCCCACACCTTGGGGCGGTTGACGACGGCACGCGCCAGCTTCTGCCAGCCGCGGGACTCGGCCACGGTCGTCCGGCGCTTGCCGAGCCACGGGACACGGCCCTTGTCGACGCGGTGGCCGAGGGCGGCGAGCAGGGCCGGCAGCACGGTCACGGAGGCGATCATCGCCAGGCCCACCACGAGGGCGGTGCCGAGCGTCAGGCCGCGGAACACGTCGAGGCCGCTGAGAAGCAGTCCGCTCAGGCACAGGATCACTGTCACGCCGGAGACGATGACGACATGGCCCGAGGTGCGGGAGGCGATGTGCAAAGACTCGGCCACACTGCGTCCGGCGGCCCGTTCCTCGCGCTCGCGCCGCAGATAGAACAGGGAGTAGTCGACGCTGACCGCGATGCCGATGAGCAGGATCATCGAGGTGACGGCGCTGTTGACCGCGACCCACCGCTCCACCACGGCGATGAGGCTGAAGGTGGCCACGACGGTGGTCGCCGCCAGCAGCAGCGGGATCGCCGCCGCGACCAGGGCACCGAAGACGACGAGCAGGATCACCAGGGTGATCGGCAGCGAGGTGCGCTCCGCGCTGGCGAAGTCCTTCTTGACGGCGTCGTCGACGGCACGGGACAGACTCACGTCGCCCGCCTGGACGACCCGTACGTCCTTGTTCCGGTCGGCGACCTTGTCCACCGCTGCGACAACCGAGTCGAAGTGCGCGGTCATCTTGTCGTTCGGTCCCGCGACGAAGAAGGTGACCAGACCGGAGCGGCCGTCCTTGGAGATCTGCTGTTCCGAGCCCGGCTCGAGCGGGGTGCGCAGGTCGGCGACGGCTCCCGGCAGCTTGTCGAACTCGGCCACCAGGTCCTCGGTGGCCTTGACGAGCGCCGGGTTGTCCATGAACTTCCCGCCGCCGGCCTCGCGGGGCTGGATGAGGACGTTCTCCAGGATCGGCTCATAGTTCTTCTGCTCGCGCAGCACCCGCTTGACGGCACCGGACTCACCCGGATCGTCCGTGCTGGCACTGGACCCGGAGAGTACGGCGCTGGCGAGGAGCGCCACGACGACCAGGGCCAGCCAACCGCCGATCGCCAGCGCGCGATGCCGTATCGACCAGCCGGCGATCCGCTCGATGAACGCGCCCTGACCTGCATCGGCAGATAAGTCACCGCTTGCACGGATCTGCGATGCTTCGCGGTCCGGTGACCCGGTGACCGTCCGGTCACTCTGCGTACTCGATGGTTTGCGCGTGGGCGACATGAACTAAGGTCCTTCCCGAAAGGGGTGTTGCGCTGAAGACTCGCCATCGGCGAGGTGTCACTTCTTTCTCTGCCGGGTCGTCAAGTTGCCGCTTGACGACCCGGTTCCGTCATCCCGTCACTCGATCTCCTTGAGTACGCGTTCGACCGAATGCACACGGGCACGAAGATCGGCGAGATGCTCGTTGATGTCGGTCAGCTTCTGCTCGATGGCGTCCTGGTTCTGGTTCGCCTTCTCGGCGAGGGTCCGGTATTCGTAGTCCCGGGCCAGGATGGCTCTGGCGCGCCAGGTGGCGGCCATGTTCCAGACGACGATCGTGACGATCACGATGACCATGCCGAAAATGCCGACTGCTCCGATGACTTCCTGCCAGCCTCGGGAGTTCATGACGGGGATCCTTTCTCACTGTCCGGCTGGACGGCGTCTTGTGGGCTGAGCGTCAGCACTGCGGCCGCGATGGATTCCGGTGTGAGGTCGAAGGTGAAAGGAGTCACCTCGTAGAACTTCATGGCCTTTCCGTCGCTCGATATCTCAAGATGGGCCGAGACGAGGCCGGCGGCTTCGAGCTTCCTCAGGTGGGCCTGGAGCAGGGCGCGGCTGATCCCCAACTCGCGGGCCAGCTGGCTCACGTAGTTGCGTCGACGCGACAGGGCGGCCACGACCCGAAGGCGGTGCGGATTGGCCAGGGTGGCCAACACGTGCACCATGTCGTCTCCGTCGCGGAAGGAGGTTCTCACAGTGACACACCGAACATGCCAAGAGACGTTAGCAGGTGCATGAGGGGGTTTCCAGTCATGCCGATCAATCGGATCCACCGCCAACTCGCTCATGAGACAGGGCTGTTGGAGCGCATGCCGAACCCTCGCTGCGCGGCTACGACGCTGCCCGCGACGAGTAACGAGATCGCGGGTCCGATGAGAAACGGAGGGACGTCGTCCGGAAGTGCCCGGCCGCCCAGGTAGCCGAGCCCGATGGTGTAGGAGAGGAAC
Organism: Streptomyces sp. NPDC051243; assembly: GCF_044455405.1. Taxonomy (NCBI): domain Bacteria; kingdom Bacillati; phylum Actinomycetota; class Actinomycetes; order Kitasatosporales; family Streptomycetaceae; genus Streptomyces; species Streptomyces sp. NPDC051243. The sequence continues at coordinate 5,465 of NZ_JBITES010000012.1, forward strand.
ACGGCCTCGGCGATGCCCGCACCGATCAGGTACTTGCGGACCGGGTAATCCACGATCCCGGCGGCCAGCCCGCCCATGCCCCGCCCGGTGGGCACGAAGCGCATCGCGATCACCGAGGGAACGCCGTATCGCTGGATCCGGCGCGACGCCCAGTCCAGGGTCGAGCGACGCCGGGCGTCCCGCGTCAGCCAGGACAGTGTGCGACCGCGTGACCTGCGGCCCAGCCAGAAGACCCCGAGGTCCCCGAGGACCGCGCTGGTCAGCAGGATGATCGCCAGGGGTGCGAGGCTGAGGTCGCCCGTCGCGGCCAGGGCGCCCGCACCCGTCAGTAACGCGGAGTTCGGCACCATGGGCGGCATGGTGACGAGGACGAGGAGCGCATACATCCAATGCGCGCCGGCCATGGCCACCAACTCCCTTCGTCTGTCGGGTGCCTGCTGGCACCTGCAGAGAAACTTTGGCAGGTGCCAAGCCGCGTATCAACCGCCGTCGGGTGGGACCAGGGGAATCTGAGAGTCAACCCTTAGGGGTTGCGGGCGGATGGCCTCAGGGCTGTCCAGGGGGAGCCGTCCGGAACCCGCCATCCCTGCCCAACTCGACGGATCACACGGGAAGTTGGCCCATCCTCGCGGCAAGGATCTCAGCGAGCCGGGGCAGCGAATCATCGAAGTAGAAGTGCCCGCCGTCGACCACGTGCAGCTCGGCGCCGCCGATGGCGTAGTCCCGCCACAGCTCAAGGTCGGCGGGCGTGACCGACGGGTCCTTGTCACCTCCCAGGGCGATCAGCGGGCAGGTCAGCGGAGCGCCGGCGGCGTACTCGTACTTGTCGATCATGCGTAGATCTCCGGAGAGCACCGGATAGGCGAGCTGCCACAGCTCTTTGTCCGCCTCCAGCGCACGCGCGCCCTCTCCGCCGAGCTCGTGGAGGTAGGCCCGCAGCTCGTCCTCCTCGAACGACAGCCCCCTGGGCTCGCGTTCGGCAGGCGCCTTGCACGCGGAGACGAACAACGCGGCCAGCGGGGAGGGGAAGCGAGGCTGGAGCCGGCGGGCCGTCTCGAAGGCCACCATGGCCCCCATGCTGTGCCCGAAGAACGCCGTGGGACGGTCGAAGGGCGTCTCGAGGTTCCGGACGATCTCCTCAGCCAACTCCGGTATGGAGTCGGGCAGAGCGTCCTGGTAGCGGTCCTGCCGCCCCGGGTACTGGACGGCGATCACTTCGACCGTCTCCGGGAGCACCCGCGGCCAGCCGTGAAAGGTACTCGCCGCTCCCCCCGCGTGCGGGAAGCAGTACAGCCGCGTCCGCGCCCGGGGACGCGGCTGGAATCGCCGGAATGGGAACCGCGTCATCATCGTGCGCTCCTGCACCACTCGGGTACGGCCGTCGCGCCGTACGACCTGTTCTTCGCCTGCGCGAAAGCGATGCTCACGGGACCGTCGAGCACGTCCGCGCGCACCGCGGCGCCGCTGAGGGCCGGCAGGTGTTGCATGAAGACCTCCTTCGGGCTCGCTTTCGCAGCGGCGCGGTCACCCGGAACGGACGGAAGACCGCTCGCCGGCCGGCGAACGGTCTGGCGGAGCCTGGGTCGGCCCTTCGCGTGTCGGAGCTGACGTGGGCCTCGCCCGGCGGCTCCGTCATGCCGTGCCGCTCGACGAGCACCCCGCCGCGCGCCGGGCGTGGCTCCTCGCCCTGGGTCCTGTCGTTCGGATCATGCCGACGTCGCGGGGCCGGCACGGCATCCCCTGCCTCGCAGCTGCGCGCTTCCCCATGCTCCAACCGGCCTCACCCGACCGGCGCGCGGGCAGCCCCATCGCCCCCGGCTCGGAGGGGCTGAACGGCACCGCACCTCACATCCGGCCAGGAACGCTGCGGTGTTGCCGCCCTCTCCGACGCAGAATGTCCGCAGGCCGTCGAGCCGGCCGAATCCGCTCCGCGGCGCGCCCAGGTCGGCGGGCGCCCGGGTGGGACGCTCCTCGGCGTTCACGGCGTTCACGGCGTTCACCACGGCCGACTGCCCGCCGGCGGCCCATTCGGCGAGCTTCCGCCGTGGGCCGCCGATGCGGGCGACGGCGAAGTCCAGCAAGCCCCCGAGCACTTGACCGGTGTCCTGGGAACTCTCGGCGGTGTCGGTCTGCAGGTCCTCGGGACAGCAGGGGATGATTCCCGCGTCCAGTCGCAGTGCCGCCGCCGAGAAGGCCGTACGGCTCCTTGAACCACCGCATTCCCTGGGCGCTGCCCCGCACGCCGACAGCAGTGCGTCCCGACCCGGGAGAAGCGCGCGCAACTCGGCGCGGTGCTCCTCGAGATGGCCGACGAGACCGGTGCGGCCCCCTGCTTCGACGGGTGCGCTGAGGGTCATGCGGTGAGCGTCCCCTTCCGCACTTCGCCGATGGCGCGCAGGACGACGGGGCCGGCGTCGCGCCCCGCCCCTCGGGCCAGCGCGGCGACCAGGTCCGGACCCAGGTCCACCTCCTCGACCAGCCAGCTGTCGCGAGGCCCGGGCCCGGCATGCCCGACGACCGCCGAATCCGCGTCGTCGGCCAGTACGTCCAGACCGCGCAGGTCGGTGACGATGCCGATGCCGACGGCCTTGAGTACGGCTTCCTTCCGCGTCCAGGACCGCAGGAAGAACTCCCGTCGGTCCTCCTCGCGCTCCAACGCCCGCATCCGGGCCAGTTCGGGGTGGGACAACGCCAGCTCGGACACACCTTCCGCGGCGAAGTCCCGCCTGCTCTCGACGTCGATGCCCACGCTTCCCGCGGCGGTGACGGCCAGCGCCCAGTGCGGGCCCGACCGCGAGAGGCTGAACTCCAGACCAGTGGCGGGCCGGGTGATCCGGGGCCGGCCGTGGCTCCGGTCCCCGCAGCCCGGGCAGCTGTGCCGACCGAACCGGATCGCGCCGGGCGGCCCGCCGAGGTAGTGGTCCGCGAGCAGGCGCCGCACCAAGGCGTGCACGCCCGCGTAGTGGGCCTGGTAGGGAGGGCGTCTACCGCGCGCGAGGCGGAGTTCCTCGTCGTCGAGCAGGGCCAGGTCGCCCGGGTCGAGTTCGTCCGGAACACGGCCGTGCCAGATGTGGACCGCGCCGGTCACGGCGAGACGGCCGCGGATGTGATTCATAGTCCGGTCACTTCGATAGACGGAGGGCGCACGGCCGACTCCATGGGAGAGAGGGAGTGGAAGCCAGTGCCCGCGACGACTGTCCCGTCCATGCCGCGACGGCCCGCGGTAACGGCGTCCCTCACTCTGAACCGCACGGCTATATCCGGGCTATACGGCCCGTCGACCCGTCACCAGGGCCGGGGCGACGGAAGGGCTGCGCGTATAGAGGCCGTATAGCGGGCGACCGGAGAGTTCCGCAGCGTGCCGTCTCAAGCGGAGCAGCGACACATACGGAGCAGGGTCGACATACAAGGGAGGCGGCTCATGGCCGACGTCGATGTCCGAGTCCTCACCAAGTCAGAGCACCGCGCCGCGCAGGACCTGGCGAGAGCGGCGCACCACACCTCCCCGATCTCCGACCGCGAATGGGCGTACGCGCAGGATCTCCACGAGCCCGGGCTGGCATTGGGCGCGTTCCTCGGCGGAGATCTGGTCGGCACGACATTCCTCCTGCGCTCACGACTCGCGCTGCCCGGCGGATCGACCGTGCCCATGGCCGCCGCGACCGGAATCGCCGTACGCGGCGACCGCACCCGGCGTGGAATCTTCACCCGGCTGCAGCGCGAAAGCCTGGACCTGGCCGCGGAACAGGGCTTCGCCGTGGTCGGCAGCCGGGTGAGCGAGGCGACGATCTACGGCCGCTTCGGCCACGGCGTCGGCAGCACGACCCGCGCGGTACGTCTGTACCCGCACGAAGCCCGGCTGCGGCCCGAGGTGCCCGCCGGAGGCGAGGTGCGGCTGATCGACGGCGAGGCGTCCATCGGCCTGCTGCCCCGGCTGTACGAGCGGCTCGGCCCCTACCGGCCCGGCGTGATCCAGCGTTCCGCGAGCTGGTGGAAGGCCAAGTGGGAGCCGCTGGTGCACTCGGGCAAGGGCGCCGTGGTCGCGGTCCACTCGGGGCCGGACGGTGACGACGGCTTCGCCGTGTACCAGGCGATGCGCAGCGGGGACTCCGGTGCCCGGGTCACCCTGATGGTCACGGACTTTCACGCGGCGAACCCGGAGGCCGTCGCCGGCCTGTGGCGCTTCCTGCTGGGCGTAGACCTGGTCGAGGAGGTGTGCGCACGCCGCCGACCGACCGACGAGCTGGTGGAGGGAATGCTGGTGGACTGGAGGGCCTGCCGCACCCACTCCCTCAACGACGACCTGTGGCTGCGACTGGTCGACGTACCCAAGGCACTCGACGCGCGCTCCTACCGCGACGGCGACCCATTCGTCCTGCAGATCACCGACGACTTCCTGCCCGCCAACTCCGGAAGCTTCCGTATCGCGCCCGACGGCGTGGAACCGACGTCGGATCAGCCTCAACTCACCCTGAGCGTCGATGCGTTGGCCATGGTCTACCTCGGCGGCATGAGCTTCACGACTCTGGCGGCAATCGGACTGCTGAGGGTGACCGACACCAAGGCCCTACCGAATGCGGACCGCCTGTTCGGCACGGACAAGGCAGCGTTCTGCGGAACGACGTTCTGACGCACCGCACCTTCGCCGCGCAGCTCGGACTGGCGCCCAGGCAGGGTGTCTTCCGGGTGGGGGCAGCACCTTGCCGAGCCGTTTCGGCAGCCACCAGGCGCGGACGGCGCGGGGCGCGCCCCGCCCGCAAGACACGAACCCCCTGGACAGGGCCCGTCCCTCAGCACTCGATGATGTTGACCGCCAGCCCGCCCCGAGCCGTCTCCTTGTACTTCACGCTCATGTCCGCACCCGTGTCCTTCATGGTCTTGATGACCTTGTCCAGGGACACCTTGTGCGAGCCGTCCCCCCGCATCGCCATCCGCGCCGCCGTGACCGCCTTCACCGCGGCCATGCCGTTGCGCTCGATGCAGGGGATCTGGACGAGGCCGCCGACCGGGTCGCAGGTGAGGCCGAGGTTGTGCTCCATGCCGATCTCGGCCGCGTTCTCGACCTGTTCGGGGCTGCCGCCGAGCACCTCCGCCAGCGCGCCCGCCGCCATCGAGCAGGCCGAGCCCACCTCGCCCTGGCAGCCGACCTCGGCGCCGGAGATGGAGGCGTTCTCCTTGAAGAGCATGCCGATGGCGCCGGCGGCCAGCAGGAAGCGGACCACGCCGTCCTCGTCCGCGCCCGGCACGAAGTTGATGTAGTAGTGCAGGACGGCGGGGATGATGCCGGCCGCGCCGTTGGTCGGGGCGGTGACGACCCGGCCGCCCGCGGCGTTCTCCTCGTTCACGGCCATCGCGTAGAGCGTGATCCACTCCATGGCGAGAGCCTTCGCGTCACCCTCGGAGCGCAGCTTGCGGGCCGTGTTCGCCGCCCGGCGGCGGACCTTCAGGCCGCCCGGCAGGATGCCCTCGCGCGACATCCCCCGTGCCACGCACTCCCGCATCACCTGCCAGATCTCCAGCAGGCCCGCGCGGATCTCGTCCTCCGTGCGCCAGGCCCGCTCGTTCTCCAGCATCAGCGACGAGATCGACAGGCCCGTCTCCCGCGTCAGGCGCAGCAGCTCGTCGCCCGTGCGGAACGGGTACTTCAGCACCGTGTCGTCCAGCTTGATGCGGTCCGCGCCGACCGCCTCCTCGTCGACGACGAAGCCGCCGCCCACCGAGTAGTACGTCTTGGACAGCAGCTCCGTCCCGGAGGCGTCGTACGCCCACAGCGTCATGCCGTTGGCGTGGTACGGCAGGGCCTTACGACGGTGCAGCACCATGTCGTCGTCGAAGGAGAACGCGATCTCCTGCTCGCCGAGCAGCCGGAGCCGGCCCGACGACTTGATCGCCTCGACCCGCTCGTCCGCCGTCTCCACGTCCACCGTCCGCGGCGATGAGCCCTCCAGGCCCAGCAGCACCGCCTTCGGGGTGCCGTGGCCATGGCCGGTCGCGCCGAGCGAGCCGTACAGCTCGGACCGTACCGACGCGACGGAGGACAGCAGGTCCTCGTTGCGCAGCCGACGGGCGAACATACGAGCCGCTCGCATCGGGCCGACCGTGTGGGAGCTCGACGGGCCGATGCCGATCGAGAACAGGTCGAAGACCGAGATGGCCACGGGGACTCCTCAATACGGGGTGGTGCAGAAGGTTCTGCGGGGTGCCCCGCTCGCTCACTGACCAGTGTGCGGGACACCCCACAAAAAGGAACTACTTGTTCAGACCGGGGTACAGCGGGTGCTTGTCGGCGAGGGCCTTGACCCGGGCCTTCAGTGCCTGCGCGTCGTACGACGGCTTGAGCGTCTCGGCGATGACGTCCGCGACCTCGGTGAAGTCCTCGGCGGTGAAGCCGCGCGTGGCCAGCGCCGGGGTGCCGATGCGCAGACCGGACGTCACCATCGGCGGACGCGGGTCGTTGGGGACGGCGTTGCGGTTCACCGTGATGCCGACCTCGTGGAGACGGTCCTCGGCCTGCTGCCCGTCCAGCTCGGACTCGCGCAGGTCGACCAGGATCAGGTGCACGTCCGTACCGCCGGACAGTACGTTCACCCCCGCCTCACGGGCGTCGGCCGCGGTCAGCCGCTCGGCGAGGATCTTCGCGCCCTCCACCGTACGGCGCTGGCGCTCCTTGAACTCCTCCGACGCGGCGACCTTGAAGGAGACCGCCTTGGCCGCGATCACATGCTCCAGCGGGCCGCCCTGGAAACCGGGGAAGACCGAGGAGTTCAGCTTCTTCGCGAAGTCCTTCTTCGCGAGGATGATGCCGCCGCGCGGGCCGCCGAGGGTCTTGTGCGTGGTGGAGGTGACGACATCGGCGTACTGGACCGGGTTGGGGTGCAGCCCGGCCGCGACCAGCCCGGCGAAGTGCGCCATGTCCACCCACAGGTACGCCTCGACCTCGTCGGCGATCCGCCGGAACTCCGCGAAGTCCAGCTGCCGCGGGTACGCCGACCACCCCGCGATGATCACCTTCGGCCGGTGCTCCTTGGCCAGGCGCTCGACCTCGGCCATGTCGACCAGACCGGAGTCGTCCACGTGGTACGGGACCACGTTGAACTGCTTGCCCGAGAAGTTCAGCCGCATCCCGTGGGTGAGATGGCCGCCGTGCGCGAGGTCCAGGCCGAGGATGGTGTCCCCGGGCTGGGCGAGGGCGAACAGGGCGGCCTGGTTGGCGGAGGCGCCGGAGTGCGGCTGGACGTTGGCGTACTCGGCGCCGAACAGCTCCTTGACCCGGTCGATGGCGATCTGCTCGGCGACGTCGACGTGCTCACAGCCGCCGTAGTAGCGGCGGCCCGGGTAGCCCTCGGCGTACTTGTTGGTCAGGACCGAGCCCTGCGCCTCCATGACCGCGACCGGCGCGAAGTTCTCGGAGGCGATCATCTCCAGGGTGGACTGCTGACGCTCCAGCTCGGCGTCGACCGCGGCGGCGACGGCCGGGTCGAGCTCGTGCAGGGACGTGTTCAGAAGCGACTTGTCGGATGTGGCAGACATATGGGGTACGACTCCTCAGCCGGCGGTGTGGGCGGCGTACTCGTCCGCGGAGAGCAGGTCGGCCGGCTCCTCCGTGACGCGTACCTTGAACAGCCAGCCGCCCTCGAAGGGGGCGGAGTTCACCAGCGCCGGGTCGTTCACCACGTCCTCGTTGATCTCGGTGACCTCGCCGGTGACCGGGGAGTACAGGTCGGAGACGGACTTGGTCGACTCCAGCTCGCCGCAGGTGTCACCCGCGGTCACGGTCGAGCCGACCTCGGGGAGCTGGGCGTAGACGACATCGCCGAGCGCGTTGGCCGCGAACTCGGTGATGCCGACCGTCGCGACGCCGTCCTCGGCGGTCGACAGCCACTCGTGCTCCTTGCTGTAGCGCAGCTGCTGGGGGTTGCTCATGGCCTGAATTCTCCTGTACGCGCGGGAGTGGTGATGAGTGGGGGACTGCTGAGAACGTGTGTGAGCAGCGGAAATGTGCGCAGGGTCACGCACGCGCCGCTGTCAGTCTGTCTTTCCGGCGCTGGATCCGCCGCTTCGAGTGTTACTTCTGCCGCTTGTAGAACGGCAGCGCCACGACCTCGTACGGCTCGTGGCTGCCGCGGATGTCCACGCCGACCCCGGCCGTGCCCGGCGCCGAGTGCGCCGCGTCGACGTACGCCATCGCGATCGGCTTGCCCAGCGTGGGCGAGGGCGCGCCGGAGGTGACCTCGCCGATCACCTCGCCGCCGGCGACGACCGCCATCCCGGCACGCGGGACACGGCGGCCCTCGGCGACCAGGCCGACGAGGACGCGGGGCGGGTTCTCGGTGGCCCGGGTGGCGGCCTCCTGCAGCGCCGTACGCCCGACGAAGTCGCCCTCCTTCTCGAACTTCACCACCCGGCCGAGCCCGGCGTCGAAGGGAGTGAGGGAGGTGGAGAGCTCATGGCCGTACAGCGGCATGCCCGCCTCCAGGCGCAGCGTGTCCCGGCAGGACAGACCGCACGGCACCAGACCGACGCCCTCGCCCGCCTTGGTCAGCGCCTGCCACAGCTCGACGGCGTGCTCCGGCTTCACGAACAGCTCGAAGCCGTCCTCGCCGGTGTAGCCGGTGCGGGCGATGAGGGCGGGGACGCCGGCGACGGTGCCGGGCAGACCGGCGTAGTACTTCAGCCCGTCCAGGTCGGCGTCGGTGAGGGACTTCAGGATGCCGGGGGACTCGGGGCCCTGGACGGCGATCAGCGCGTAGGCGTCCCGGTCGTCGCGGACCTCGGCGTCGAAGCCGGCGGAACGCTCCACCAGCGCGTCCAGCACGATCTGGGCGTTGGAGGCGTTGGCGACGACCATGTACTCGGTCTCGGCGAGCCGGTAGACGATCAGGTCGTCGAGGATGCCGCCGTCGGCCTGGCAGATCATGGTGTAGCGGGCGCGGCCGACACCGACGGAGGCGATGTTGCCGACGAGGGCGTAGTTCAGCAGCCGGGCCGCGTCCGGGCCCGTCACCGTGATCTCGCCCATGTGCGAGAGGTCGAACAGTCCGGCCTTGGTGCGCACGGCGTTGTGCTCGTCGCGCTCGGAGCCGTAGCGAAGCGGCATGTCCCAGCCGGCGAAGTCGGTCATCGTCGCGCCGAGCGAGCGATGCAGGGCATCGAGCGCGGTGTGACGGAGTTCTCCTGTACTGCTCATCGGTCGGTCGTCTCCAAGGGCAAGACATCTCGGGCGAGGTCGTTCCTCCCCATCTGTCATCGGAACCTGAGAGGTTCGCCAGGACCGCCACAGGGACGATCACGGCTTGCACCTTGGGTGGGGTCGCACCGCTTCTCGAAGAGCTCGCAGAGAGGGGGCGGCCCGCTTTTCAGATGTGCCTCGCCCGCGCGGTAACGGGGCCTGAGAGATTCAAGGGAGGGACTTGCTCCTTCGGCGCCCCAGCGATGGACTGCTGAGGACTCTCCCGCGCGGATTCAAACGGCCGGTATGCAGTTGGCGCGCACATCATTGCACGCCGGGCTCGTCTTCGGCAGGGCTGTGTCTGTAACCGGCTTGTGGCAGTAAGCGAACGAAAATGCGAGAGATCATCCATTACCTTCTCTTTACGCTCAGTGGGGAAGGGACTCCTGACCCCGGAGGAGGACGATGACGGTGAACCGCACCACGGCGTACGCCACGACCTCGGGCATCGCGCTGCCCAAGCAGCCCGCGGCCCCCTGTGTCGAAGTCCGCGGCAAGCGCATCCCAGCCGTGGTCCGCGACCTGCGCGAGCGCTCCGGCCGCAGCCCGCACGCCCTGCTCTTCGGCCCCAGGGACCTCGTCGTGATCACCGGCCTGCCCGGCAGCGGCAAGTCCACCCTGATGAAGCGCGCGGTGAAGGGCATCCGCATCGACTCCCAGGACGCCCGGGACCGCTGGGACGCCCGCATGCCCGGCTTCTTCCCCTACGCCCTCTACCGCCCCCTGGTGCGCCTCGCGCACTACGCCGGACTGCGCCGCGCCCTGCGCTCCGGCGAGGGTGTCGTCGTGCACGACTGCGGCACGCAGGCCTGGGTGCGCGGCTGGCTGGCCCGCGAGGCCCGCCGCCGCGGCGGCACCCTGCACCTGCTGCTGCTCGACGTCACCCCGGACACGGCCCTGGAAGGCCAGCGCGAGCGCGGCCGAGGCGTCTCGCGGTACGCCTTCCTGCGCCACCGCAGAGCGGCCGCCCGACTGCTGCGCTCGGTGGAGAAGGGGCACCTGCCCCGGGGCTGCGGCTCGGCGGTGCTGGTCGACCGCTCGGCGGCGGACGTACTGCGCCGGATCGGGTTCACCGGCTGACCGGCCGTATACGTTCGGCGTTCGCGGACCGGCCGGACACGTACTGGACGCCTGCATGTCCGGACACGTACCGGACGCGTGTATGAGTCGCCCTGCCGTGGACCTGCGCGGGCCGGACACCGGATAGCCTTCTGAGCCACAGACGTGGTTCACAGCAGGCGGTCATTGAGATGGACTTCCCAGCGGATCTCCCCGCGGACTTCCCGGCACAGGCGCAGCTCCACCCGCACGGCGGCTGGCCCGGCAACGAGTTGGAGGAGGTGCTCTCGGCCTCCCTCGGCCTGCCGTCGGCGGGCGGCCGGATCATCGAGGTGCTGGGCCGCAGCTTCGTCTGGGTGCCCCTGCCCAACGGCGGCGGCCCGCACAGCGGCCCGCTGGACCTGCCCACGGTGGAGATGGGCGGCCAGGCATACGTCCCCGTCTTCAGCTCCGAGGAACAGTTCCGCCAGGTCGTCGGCTCCCACATGTCGTACACCATCGCCCCCGCCGTCGAGTTCGCCCGCGGCCTGCCCCCGCAGGTGGGCATCGCCGTGAACCCCGACGGCGTGGTCGGCGTCCCCCTGCCCCCCGCCGCGGTGGCCGAGCTCTGCCGGGTGGGCCGCACCCCACTGGACGGCCTCACCTCCGGCGGCCGCGTCAAGCTCTACGAGCCCGACTGGCAGGAGGACCCGGTCGACTTCCTCGCGACGGCCTCGGCCGAGTTCGCGGAGACCGGCGTGATCACGACGGCCCGCCGCTGCCTGGCCGCCATCGAGATGTCCACCCCGGTGATGTTCATAGGCGTGGAACTCTCGGTATGGGACGGCGACTTGCGAGCGGCCCCCATGAACGCCCTGGCCCGAGCCCTGGGCCGCACGCCGGTGCAGTGGCCGGTCAACCTGGTCCTGATGGACGTGGCCCAGGACCCGGTGATCGACTGGCTGCGCCAGAAGGTACGCCCCTTTTATCAGCGGGATTTCTAGACGCCCGTGAGGGCAACGCCGCCAGGGGCGCGGGGCTGTATCGATATGCGGCTCCGCCGCGGGGGCGCGATCACCCCCCACGGCCCGCAGACGGCAGACCGCATCAAGTCCCGAGCTCTCCCCGGCTCTCCCAGCGGAGCGCCTAAGCTGGGCACACAGCCATTTTCCCGAAGGGGCGGTAAATCGTGAGCGCGAGCGGCACTACCTCGACCGGACAGGTCGAGAACATGCTGCGCCAGGTGACCCCCGGGCGCTACGACGCCTACGAGGCCCTCCTGCGCGCGCTCGCGACCCCCTCCACCGGCCAGGTCTGGATGCTGCTGTGGCACGGCCAGGCCGGCTCCCCGGACGCCCAGTACGGAAACATGGAGGTCGACGGCTACGGCTACGCCCCCTGCGTCACCTCCGCCCAGGAGCTGTCGGCCAGCGGCTGGAACCGCAGTTACGAGGTCGTCGACGGAGTCGACGTGGCCCGCACCCTCTACCCGGACCACTACGGCCTGTGGCTGAACCCGCACGCCCCGGGCGGCGGCGTCGGCATCCCCTGGCTCGACCTGCGGCGCATCGCCACGGGCCTGGACCGCCAGCCCGCCGGTCCCCTTCGCCTGTCGGAACCCGGCATCGAGATCCCGCAGTTCTACGCCCTGCTCGCGCAGAACGCCCACCGCACCCCGGCCGTCCGCTCCCTGCGCCGCGCCTGGGTGCAGCCGGCGCTCGGCGCGCCGTATCTCGCCATCGGGCTCGACGTGTACGACACCAGTCCGCCCGCCGTGGACTCGGTGCGCTCGATGATGTCGCAGTCGATCGGCGCCGTACCGGACGGCCTCCCCGTCTCGACCGTGGCGATGTCCGACGAGTACGACCCGGTCGCGATGTGGATGCGCGCCAACGGCCGCCCCTTCTACGACCGCGAGGCGCACGCGGCGGCCCCCGCGCAGGCTCCGGCGGCCGGCTACGGCTACCCACCGGCACAGGGCCGTTACTGATCATCGACCGGCTAACCTACTGTTCAGTCCGCAGCCCGGATGTCGTAGGCGCCCATGGCCCCTCGCTTCGGTTTCACAGGTAGTTCTTCGCGCGTAGATGTGATCGGAAGGTCCCGGTCCGCCCTCATACGCCCCAACTGATGCGCGTCCGGCGGTCGTTACCCGTTGTTCGGATAACGGAACCCCCCAGACAGCATCACGGTTGCGCATCCTTTCCCCGCCAACTCTGGCAACAGATCGCCAAAGCGTTGAAGACTCCCCGCAAGACACGGGCCGGTCGGTCCTGTGTACGAGTTGAAGCAACCGCTACAGCGGCAGCCAGGGGGGTCGGCAACCGCCGGCCGAGAGGGGTCAATCTCACTGTGACGGCACCGATCGAGACCACCGGATCGCAGGCCGAGGCCCAGCCCGAGGCCGTGCTGCAGGGGGTCGAGTCCAAGAAGATCGAGGGTCGCTCTCTCGGGCAGATCGCCTGGACCCGCTTCAAGCGCGACAAGGTGGCGGTCGCGGGCGGCGTCGTGGTCGTGCTGCTCATCCTCGTCGCGGCTCTGTCCCGCCCGCTCCAGGCGCTGCTGGGCCTCGACCCCAACGCCTTCCACCAGGACCTGATCGACCCCAACACCTCGCTGCCCAAGGGCGACTTCGGCGGGATGAGCTGGGACCACCCGCTCGGCGTCGAGCCGAAGTTCGGCCGGGACATCCTCGCGCGCATCCTCGAGGGCTCCTGGGTCTCCCTGGTCGTGGCCTTCGGCGCGACGATCCTGTCCAACGTGATCGGGACGGTGCTCGGCCTCATCGCCGGCTACTACGGCGGACGGGTCGACACCATCGTCAGCCGGCTCATGGACACCTTCCTCGCGTTCCCGCTGCTCCTGTTCGCCATCGCCATCTCCGCGACGCTCCAGGGCGGTGCCTTCGGCCTCGAAGGGCTGCCGCTGCACATCTCCGTCCTGATCTTCGTCATCGGCTTCTTCAACTGGCCGTACATGGGGCGGATCGTGCGCGGCCAGACCCTGGCACTGCGCGAGCGGGAGTTCGTCGACGCCTCCCGGGGGATGGGGGCCGGCGGGCCGTACATCCTCTTCAAGGAACTGCTGCCCAACCTCGTCGCGCCGATCATCGTCTACTCGACGCTGCTCATTCCGACGAACATCCTCTTCGAAGCCTCGCTGAGTTTCCTCGGCGTGGGCATCCAGCCGCCCCAGTCGTCCTGGGGTGGAATGCTCAACCAGGCCGTCGACTTCTTCGAGGTCGACCCGCAGTACATGATCGTTCCCGGCCTCGCGATCTTCATCACGGTGCTGGCCTTCAACCTCCTCGGTGACGGCCTCCGGGACGCACTCGACCCCCGCAGCCGCTGACGTCCGCGGTCGCCACACCCGGCTGCGACCCGACGTCCCACCCAAGTGTCCACCTACGAAGGGGAATCCGACCATCATGCGAAGGTCAGCATTGGCCGCAGTCGCGGTCGCCAGTAGCGCCGGCCTGCTTCTCGCGGGCTGCAGCAAGGCCGACGAAGGCAAGAACACGCCCAAGGGCGCCGGCGTCAACGCCGCGACCAAGGGAGTGGTGAACGAGTCCACCCACAAGGGCGGCACGGTCACCTACGCGAGCTCCGACGCTCCCGAGTCCCTGGACCCGGGCAACATGTACTACGCCTACGGCTACAACTTCAGCCGCCTCTACGCGCGTCCTCTGATGACCTTCAAGCCCGCCCCCGGTGAGGCCGGCAACGAGCTCGTCCCGGACCTCGCCGAGGGCAAGGGCACGCCCAGCGACGGCGGCAAGACCTGGACGTACAAGATCCGACAGGGCGTCAAGTACGAGGACGGGACCGCGGTCACCTCAAAGGACGTCAAGTACGCCGTGGAGCGCTCGAACTTCGCGCGTGACGTGCTCTCCCTCGGCCCCAACTACTTCCAGCAGCTGCTGGACGACCCGGACAAGTACAAGGGCCCCTACAAGGACAAGAGCGAAAAGGGCATCTCGTCCATCGAGACCCCGGACGACCACACGATCGTCTTCCACCTGAACAAGGCGTTCTCCGAGTTCGACTACCTGGTCAGTGCCCCGCAGACGGCCCCCGTGCCGCGGGCCAAGGACACGGGTGTGGACTACACCAAGAAGGTCGTCTCCTCCGGCTCGTACAAGTTCGAGAAGTACGAGGAGGGCAAGCAGATCGTCCTGGTCCGCAACCCCGAGTGGGACGCCAAGACGGACCCGCTGCGCAAGCAGTACCCGGACAAGATCGTGGTGAACCTCAAGGTCAACAAGGCCACGATCGACAAGGACGTGATGTCCGGGGCCACCATGATCGACATCCAGGGAACCGGTGTCGACGCGCAGACCCAGGCGCAGATCCTGAACGACAAGGATCAGATGGCCAACACGGACAACGCGCTGGGCGGTCGCCTCATCTACACGGCGATCAACACCAAGCTGGCGCCGTTCGACAACATCGAGTGCCGCAAGGCCGTCGAGTACGCGATCGACAAGACCGCCGTCCAGACCGCGATGGGCGGCCCGATCCGCGGTGACATCGCCACCACCGTCCTGCCGACCGACGTCTCCGGCTACGAGAAGGCCGACCTGTACGCCACCAAGGACAGCAAGGGCGACGTGGCCAAGGCCAAGGAGCACCTGAAGGCCTGTGGCAAGGAGGGCGGCTTCAAGACCTCCATCTCGGCCCGCAGCGACCGGCAGGGCGAGGTCGACGCGGCCACCGCGATCGTCGGCGCGCTGAAGAAGGTCGGCATCGACGCGGACATCAAGCAGTACCCGTCCGGCAAGTACTTCTCCGACTACGCGGGCGTGCCCAAGTTCCTCGAGAAGAACAACATCGGCCTGATGATGATGCAGTGGGGCGCCGACTGGCCGACCGGCTACGGCTTCCTGCAGCAGATCGTGCACGGCAAGGCCATCAGCCAGTCCGGTAACACCAACCTGTCCCAGCTGGACAACCCGGAGATCAACAAGCTGCTGGACGAGGCGATCGGCAACACCGACGAGGCCGCCCGCACCAAGGCGTACACCGAGGTCGACCAGAAGGTCATGGAGCAGGCCGCCATCGTTCCGCTGACCTACTTCAAGGTCCTGCTGTACCGCACGCCGCACGCCACCAACCTGGTGTCGACGTCCGCGTTCAGCGGTCAGTACGACTACCTCAACGTCGGCACCGCCGAGAAGTAGCCCCGGAAGGCAGGTGAAGGCATTGGCGCCCGCGGACTTCGTCATCCGCGGGCGCCGGCGCCGGTCCTCGTGATCTCGTACATCATCCGCCGGACGATCGCGGCACTGATCCTGCTGCTCGTCGTCACCGCGGTCACCTTCGGCATCTTCTTCATCCTGCCGAAGCTCGCAGGGCAGACCGCCGACCAGCTGGCACAGCAGTACATCGGCAAGAACCCGACACCCGAGGACATCGCGGCGGTCAAGCGGAACCTCGGTCTCGACCAGCCGATCTATGTCCAGTACTGGGAGTTCATCAAGGGGATCGTCTCCGGCGCCACGTACGACCTCGGCCCCACGACGGTCCGCTGTGATGCCCCCTGCTTCGGCTACTCCTTCAAGGACCACATCGAGGTCTGGCCCCAGCTGACCCAACGGCTGCCGGTCACCCTCTCGCTGGCTCTCGGCGCCGCCGTGCTGTGGCTGGTCGGCGGTATCGCGGCCGGTGTCATCTCCGCGCTCAGGCCGGGCTCGTTCTTCGACCGGTCCGCCATGGGCGTGGCCCTTGCGGGCGTCTCCCTGCCCATGTTCTTCACCGGGCAGCTGGCGCTGCTGTTGTTCAGCTACAAGCTGGAGATCTTCGGCAGAACGTACGTCCCCTTCACCGAGAACCCCTCCCAGTGGGCCAACACCCTGTTCCTGCCGTGGTGTTCGCTGGCACTGCTCTACTCGGCCATCTACGCCCGGCTGACCCGCTCGGGCATGCTGGAGACAATGAACGAGGACTACATCCGAACCGCTCGGGCCAAGGGCCTGCGCGAGCGCAAGGTCGTCGTCCGACACGGTCTGCGGGCCGCGCTGACCCCGCTGGTGACGGTCTTCGGCATGGACATCGGCCTGCTGCTCGGCGGTGCCGTCATCACCGAGACGGTGTTCTCCCTGCACGGCATCGGTGAGTACGCGGTACAGGCCATCACCGCCAACGACCTGCCCCCGATCCTCGGGGTGACCCTGCTCGCGGCGTTCTTCGTCGTCTTCATGAACCTTGTGGTGGACCTGCTGTACGCCACGATCGATCCGCGGGTGAGGCTCTCGTGACCGACCTGACAAAGACCGGGGCCGCCGTGGGCGAGCCCGTACGTACCGGCGAGCCACCCCAGGCGTTCCTCGAAGTGCGCGACCTCAAGGTGCACTTCCCGACCGACGACGGCCTGGTCAAGTCCGTGGACGGGCTCTCCTTCCAGTTGGAGAAGGGCCGCACCCTCGGCATAGTTGGCGAGTCCGGATCCGGCAAGTCCGTGACCTCGCTGGCCATCATGGGCCTGCACCGCCTGGGCAGCCGCGGCAAGAACGTGCAGATGTCCGGCGAGATCTGGCTCGACGGCAAGGAACTGGTCTCCGCCGACCCGGACGAGGTGCGCCGGCTGCGCGGCCGCGAGATGGCGATGATCTTCCAGGACCCGCTGTCCGCGATGCACCCGTACTACACGGTCGGCAACCAGATCGTGGAGGCCTACCGGGTCCACAACAAGGTCGACAAGAAGACCGCCCGCCGCCGCGCCGTCGAACTCCTCGACCGCGTCGGCATCCCGGAGCCGAACAAGCGCGTGGACATGTACCCGCACGAGTTCTCCGGCGGCATGCGCCAGCGCGCCATGATCGCCATGGCCCTGGTCAACAACCCCGAACTGCTCATCGCGGACGAGCCGACCACCGCGCTCGACGTGACCGTGCAGGCGCAGATCCTCGACCTCATCCGGGACCTGCAGAAGGAGTTCGGCTCCGCGGTCGTCATCATCACGCACGACCTCGGCGTGGTCGCCGAGATCGCCGACGACATCCTCGTGATGTACGGCGGACGCTGCGTGGAGCGCGGACCCGTCGACAAGATCTTCTACGAGCCGTCGCATCCCTACACCTGGGGCCTGCTCGGCTCGATGCCGCGCATCGACCGCGAGCAGACCGACCGGCTCATCCCGGTCAAGGGGCAGCCGCCGAGCCTCATCAACGTCCCCACGGGCTGCGCGTTCAACCCGCGCTGTCCCTACGCGGATGTCCCCAAGGGCGGGATCACCCGCACCGAGCGCCCCGAACTGCGCGAGGTCGGCAGCAGGCACTTCACCGCCTGCCACCTGTCGCAGGAGGACCGTACCCGGATCTGGACCGAAGAGATTGCGCCGAAGCTGTGAGCGAGACTGAGACCGGGGCCCGCGCAGCGGCCGTGAAAGCCGGGCCGGCCGACGACGAGAAACCGCTGCTCAAGGTCGAGGGCCTGGTCAAGCACTTCCCGATCAAGAAGGGCCTGCTGCAGCGGCAGGTCGGCGCGGTCAAGGCCGTGGACGGCATCGACTTCGAGGTGCGCCGGGGGGAGACCCTCGGCGTCGTGGGCGAGTCCGGCTGTGGCAAGTCGACCATGGGCCGGCTCATCACCCGGCTGCTGGAGCCCAGCGGCGGAAAGATCGAGTTCGACGGTACGGACATCACGCACCTCGGCACGAGCGGCATGCGCCCGCTGCGCCGCGACGTGCAGATGATCTTCCAGGACCCGTACGGCTCGCTGAACCCCCGGCACACCATCGGCAGCATCGTCTCGGCACCGTTCCGGCTGCAGGGCGTGGAACCCGAGGGCGGCGTCAAGAAGGAGGTCCAGCGCCTCCTCGAGCTGGTCGGCCTGAGCCCCGAGCACTACAACCGCTACCCGCACGAGTTCTCCGGCGGTCAGCGCCAGCGCATCGGCATCGCCCGCGCGCTGGCGCTGAAGCCCCGGATGGTCGTGGCCGACGAGCCGGTCTCCGCGCTCGACGTGTCGATCCAGGCGCAGGTCGTGAACCTGATGGACGACCTCCAGGACGAGCTCGGCCTGACGTACGTGATCATCGCGCACGACCTGTCCGTCGTACGCCATGTCTCGGACCGTATCGCGGTGATGTACCTCGGCAAGATCGTGGAGCTCGCCGACCGGGACGCGCTCTACGCGACGCCGATGCACCCGTACACCAAGGCCCTGCTGTCGGCGGTGCCGATCCCCGACCCGAAGCGCCGCACGGCCAAGAGCGAGCGCATCCTGCTCCGCGGCGACGTGCCCTCGCCGATCGCCCCGCCGAGCGGCTGCCGCTTCCACACCCGGTGCTGGAAGGCGACGGAGATCTGCCGGACGACGGAACCGCCGCTGGCGGAGCTGAGGCAGGGGCAGCGGGTGGCCTGCCACCACCCCGAGAACTTCGAGGACCAGCAGCCGCAGGACACGGTGCTGTTGTCCGTGGCCAAGGAAGCGGCGGAGCTGGTGCCGACGGGGGAGGCACCTGAGGCTGGAGGTTCGCACGAGACTGCCGAGGCTCCAGCTTCGGAAGAGACTCCCGAGGTCGCGGCCTCCGAAGAGACCTCCGCGGAAACGTCTGAAGAAAACAAGGACGACAATAAGTAACCCAGCCCAGGCCCCCGCCTTCCTTTGCAAGGCGGGGGCCTTGCGCTGCGCAAGAATGTACGGGTGCTCCAGCAATTGTTCAGCCCGTCCGTCCAGCACACGCTCGACCTGATCGGCATCTTCGTCTTCGCGATCTCCGGCGCCCTGCTGGCCGTCCGCAAGAACTTCGACGTCTTCGGCATCGCCGTCCTCGCCGAGGTCACCGCCCTGGGCGGCGGGCTGTTCCGGGACCTGGTCATCGGCGCCGTGCCGCCGGCCGCCTTCACCGACCTCGGATACTTCCTCACCCCGCTGCTCGCCGCGCTCCTCGTCGTCTTCCTCCACCCGCACGTGGAGCGCATCCAGACCGGCGTGAACGTCTTCGACGCGGCGGGCCTCGGCCTGTTCTGCGTCGCCGGGACGACGAAGGCGTACGACTACGGCCTCGGCCTCACCGCCTCCGCCTGCCTCGGCCTCGCGACCGCGGTGGGCGGCGGTGTGCTGCGCGACGTCCTGGCCAACGAGGTGCCGTCACTGCTGCGCTGGGACCGCGATCTGTACGCGGTCCCGGCGATGGTCGGCGCCGCCATGGTCGTCCTGTGCATCCGCTACGACGCCCTGACCCCGGTGACCAGCGCCCTCGCGGCCGTCACGGCCTTCGTGCTGCGTCTTCTCGCGATGCGGTTCCACTGGCGAGCTCCGCGTGCTTGGAATCGGCGGTCGACGGTGCGAGAGGAGTAGTCCCCGGTGCGAGAGGGGTGGTCCCCGGTGCCGTACGGGCCGGCTGCGGGCCTCCCATCACCTCGGTCAGCCAGCGGAACGCCGGGACGACCTGCGGCTTCCACAGCGCCATGGTGTGGCCGCCGGCGCTCTTCGGGATGAACACCACGTCCACGGTGGTGGGCGCCTTCGCGACCCGCTGGAGGGCAAGGGCGGCCTCGTAGCCGTCCTTCGGCTGACCGGACAGGTAGAGGGCGACGCGCGGCGGGACGCGGGACTCCTTCAGGAGCACGTACGGATTGTTCGCCGCGCGCAGCGCCCGGGACTTTCCGGCGAGCGACTGCGGTACGGCGGCGGGGTCGTTGTAGCCCGACATGCTGACCGCGGCCCGGTAGCGGTCGGGGTGGGCGACGGCCAGCTTCGCCGCGCAGTGCGCACCCGCCGAGTACCCGGCGACCGCCCAGCCGTCCGGCGCGGCCTGGGCCCGGAAGTTGTCCATGACCATCTTCGGCACGTCGATGCTGATCCAGCTGTCGGCGTTCACCTTGCCGGCGATGTTGGCGCAGCCGGTGTCCTTGCCGGGCAGCAGTGTGGTGCGCGGCGAGACGATGATGAACGGCTCGATCTGCCCGCTGCGCATCAGCGGCGCCAGCTGCTCGGGCGCGTCCATCGTCCCGTACCAGGCCTTCGACGAGCCCGGATAGCCAGGCAGCACCTCCACCACCGGGAACCGGTGATTGCGGTAGGCGGGCTCGTGGTACTGCGGCGGCAGCCAGACGTTGACCTCGGCGTGCACTCCGGACACCCGGCCCTTGAGGTGGGTGACGAGCACCCCGCCCTCCGCGCGCATGCCCGGGCCCTTGCCCTGCTTGAAGGTCTGTTTGACCTTGGGCAGCTTCTCCAGCGCGATCCCGCCGGTGCCGCTCGCCCCGAGGTCGGCCGCCTCCCGCACATGATCGCTGGTGCCGAGCAGGTCGCCCCAGCTGTCGTACAGCTGGTTGGAGTTGTTGACCATCGTGAAGACCAGGGCCACCGCCGTGCCCTGGGCGAACAGCACCATCAGCAGCCTGGCGGTGGCCCGCACGGCCCTGGGTCCGCGCACCCGCGACCAGAGGACCAGCGGCAGCGCGACGGCGGCGACGCACAGCGCGATCAGCGTGTAGAGGAACGGGGTCCCGGTGAGACTCATGTCCTCATAGAGGGCGAGAACGGGCTCCGGGTTTCGGGCGAGCAGGGACACTTACCGAAAAGTTGCCCGCATCTCACTGCGCGTCAGCTCCTCGAAAGGATGGAAAGCTACCGCTTAGTAGTTTGCTGTTGTACCGTTCATCCATGCCAGAAGCAGCCTCCGCACCGACGGCCCCGAAGGCCACGATCGGCGACAGCGAGTTCGACCGCGACACCGCGCTCACCCCGCGCGAACCCGGCGTCTACGACATCGACCTCTCGGCCGGCTGGACCATCATCAGCGCCGTCAACGGCGGCTATCTGCTCGCCGTCCTCGGCCGCGCCCTCGCCGACGCCCTGCCGCACAGCGACCCGTTCACCATCTCCGCGCACTACCTGACCGCCTCCCAGCCGGGCCCGGCGGTCGTCCGCACGGACGTGGTGCGCACGGGCCGCACCCTGTCGACCGGCCAGGCCTCGCTGTTCCAGTACGACGAGCAGGGCCGGGAGGTGGAGCGCATCCGCGTCCTCGCCTCCTACGGCGACCTCGACGCCCTCCCCGACGACGTCCGTACGACGGCCAAGCCGCCGGCGTTCCCGCCCATGGAGCACTGCTTCGGCCCCGAAGGCGGCCCCGCCCCCGTCTCCGGCAGCTCGGCCATCGCCGACCGCCTGATGCTCAAGCTCGACCCCTCCACCCTGGGCTGGGCCCTCGGCCGGCCCTCGGGCAAGGGCGAGATGCGCGCCTGGTTCGGCCTGGCCGACGGCCGGGACGCCGACCCGCTGTCCCTGCTGCTCGCGGTGGACGCCCTCCCGCCGACCGCCTTCGAGATCGGCATCTCCGGCTGGGTCCCCACGGTCGAACTCACGGTCCACATACGCTGCCGCCCGGCCCCGGGCCCGCTGCGGGTGTCGATCACCACGCGCAACCTCGCGGGCGGGTTCCTGGAGGAGGACGCGGAGGTCTGGGACAGCGCGGACCGACTGGTGGCGCAGTCACGGCAGTTGGCGCGGGTGAGGCTGGGTTGAGGCCCGTTCTGTCACGGGCCTGTACCAGCGAGCAGCGTGAGGTTCCGAGGGAACGCGCAGGTCAGCGGAGTGTTTTTAGGGGTGCTTTGCCGGGGGTACAGGTGATCAACAGCAGGGCCTCAAGGAAGGCCTAAACGGCGTTGGTTGAGTTCCAGCTCCCAGGACTTCCTCATCTTCCATGGAGCTGTTTCTCATGAAGCGTGCGCGTCTCCTTCCCGCCGTGGCCCTGCTGGCGCTCTCGCCCCTGGCCCTGGTGGCCTGCGGCTCCGGCGACTCGTCGTCGACCTCGACCAGCGGCAACTCCGGTCAGCAGTCGTCGTCGTGCGGGCAGCCGTCCGGTGCGCCCAGTGGTGCGCCCTCGGGCATGCCCAGCGGAGCGCCTTCCGGCGCGCCGTCGGCTGGAGCGTCCGGTGCGCCCAGTGGCGGTCCCGGTGGCCAGGGTGGCGGTCAGGGTGGTGCGCAGGGCGGCGGCCAGGGCGGCCCCGGCGGTGGGCAGGGCGGCGGCTGCGGCGGTCCCGGTGGTGGCCAGGGCGGTGGGGCGGCTCCCAGTGGTGCGCCGAGCGGGGCGTCGAGCGCGGCGGCGGCGACCGGGAGGTGACGCGAGACGCCGTACGGCAGCCCTGTATGGCAGGGCGGCGGTCCCGGGGCTGCGGCGGTCCCGGTGGTGGCCAGGGCGGTGGGGCGGCTCCCAGTGGTGTGCCGAGCGGGGCGCCGAGCGCGGCGGCGACCAGGAGGTGACGCGAGACGCCGTACGGCAGCCCTGTATGGCGGGGCGGCGGTCCGGGGCTGCGGCGGTCCCGGTGGTGGCCAGGGCGGTGGGGCGGCTCCCAGTGGTGCGCCGAACGGGGCGTCGAGCGCGGCGGCGGCGACCAGGAGTTGACGCGAGACGTCGTACGACAGTCCCGTATGGCAGGGCGGCGCTCCCGTGGCGGGGGTGCCGCCCTGTCGCGTCGCCGCCGCTCAGTCCAGCCAGTGGTCGCGGCCGATGCTGATCAGCCGCATCTGGCGGGTCGCGACCTGGGCGACGCGCCGCCGCTCCTCCTCCGGCGCCTCCAGGGCGTCGAGGAACAGGGAGGCCGTCATCAGCATCTGGTCGACATAGAGGTTGGCGAGCATGAGGAGGTCGTCCTCGTTCCAGCCCGCGGAGACCGGGTCCTTGGTGAGCGCGACCTTCACCTCCTCCGCGAATCGGGCCAGTTGGTCCTGGATCGCCTCCCGCACCGACTGCACCCCGCCGTGCCGCTCACGGGCGATGAAGCGGACGTGGGCCGGATGAGTCGCGACATGCTGGGCGATCAGCCCGACGGCGCGCTCTATGCGTTGGTCGCTGTCGCCGGACGAGGAGACGATCGTGCGGATCATCGGGTGCAGGCTGCCGAGCGCCTCCTCGACGAGGGCGACGCCGAGATCGGCGGTGGAGCGGAAGTGCCGGTAGAAGGCCGTCGGGGCGACGCCGACCTCGCGGGTGACCTCACGCAGGCCCAGACTGCTCAGGCTCTGCTCCTCCAGCAGTCCCAGCGCCGCGTCCAGGAGCGCCTGCCGGGTCTTCTGTTTCTGGGCCTGCCGAATGCCGAGGGTGTGACTCATGCCATGCAGTTAACAACTGTTCTCCGGAATTGAAAAGCCGTGGGGCGCGCTAGACTTGGAGTCAGTGAACAACTGTTACTACAACTGTTCACCGAACCGTAACGAGAGGGATCTCGTAGGGCGAGATCTCGGAGGGGGATCCGACCCATGCTGTTCCTCGTCGCCGCGCTCCTGCTGCTGGGCGTCCTGCTGGGCGCCGTGGCCCACGCACCGCTCGCCTTCACCGCCGTCGCCGCCGCCGTGATCGCCGTCTGGCTGGGCATCTTCGCGGCCCGCGAGCGTCACGCCCGCCGCAACTGACTTCGTCGACCGAACCGAACTCTGGGGAGCTGACCCTCATGCAACTGACCGCACCGGCCACCACCAGCCCCGGCCCGCGCACCCGCCGCCGCGACGCCGACGGCATGGCCGTGGCGTCCTTCATCCTCGGCCTCATCGGCCTCCTGGTCTTCAACATCTTCCTCGGCCCGACCGCCATCGTCCTTGCGGCAGTGTCCCTGTGGCGCGGCACGAAGCGCAGGGGCCGGGCGTTCCTGGGCATGGGCCTGGGCGTCGCCGACCTGCTGGTCCTGCTGACGTTCATCCAGCTGGACAACACCCTGTCGTGGAGCTTCTAGGGGCGGCCACGGGGGGCGTTCCGTACTGACCGGGGGCGGCCGGGGGCGGGCCGAACCGTCAGAGCGACCGCACTGGGCCGACAGCGCGAGGACACGGCCTGCGGCGCAGGGTGGCGTCACCACCAACTCCACGCCGGGTGCGTCACCACCAACTCCAGCGGCAACCCGGGAAAGGCGCACGCCCTGACGGCAGCCGGGCAGCCTTGACACAAGGCCTGTTACCGGCGCCCTTTAGAATCATGGCCACCATGGCTTACCTCGACCACGCCGCGACGACCCCCATGCTCCCGGAGGCGGCAGAGGCGCTGACCGCCCAGCTGAGCGTCACCGGCAACGCCTCCTCCCTCCACGCATCCGGCCGTCGCGCACGGCGCACCGTCGAGGAGGCCCGCGAAACCCTTGCGGAAGCGCTCGGCGCCCGCCCCAGCGAGGTCGTCTTCACCTCCGGCGGCACCGAGGCCGACAACCTCGCGGTCAAGGGGCTGTACTGGTCCCGCCGCGACGCCGACCCGGCGGGCACCCGCACCCGTGTCCTGGCCAGCCCCGTCGAACACCACGCCGTCCTCGACGCCGTCCACTGGCTCGCCGAGCACGAGGGCGCGAACGTCGACTACCTCCCGGTCGACTCCTGCGGCCGGGTCCACCCGGACGCCCTGCGCGAGGCCATCGCCCGCAACCCCCGCGACGTCGCCCTGGCCACCGTGATGTGGGCCAACAACGAGATCGGCACCGTCATGCCGATCCGCGAACTGGCCCACGTGGCAAAGGAGTTCGACGTCCCCCTGCACGCCGACGCCGTCCAGGCCTTCGGCCAGGTCCCCGTCGACTTCGCCGCCTCGGGACTCGCCGCGATGACGGTGTCGGGCCACAAGATCGGCGGCCCGTACGGCATCGGCGCGCTGATCCTCGGCCGCGAGTACACCCCCGTACCCGTCCTGCACGGCGGCGGCCAGGAGCGCCATGTCCGCTCCGGCACCCTCGACGTTCCCGCCGTCGCGTCCTTCGCGGTCGCCGGCCGCCTCGCCGCCGAGCAGCGCGAATGGTTCGCGAACGAGATCGGCGCCCTGCGCGACGCCCTGGTCGAGGCGGTCCGTACGGCGGTCCCCGACGCGATTCTCGGCGGCGACCCGGCACCCGGCGGCCGCCTCCCGGCCAACGCGCACTTCACCTTCCCCGGCTGCGAGGGCGACTCCCTGCTGCTCCTCCTGGACGCCCAGGGCATCGAGTGCTCCACCGGTTCCGCCTGCACGGCGGGCGTCGCCCAGCCCAGCCACGTCCTCCTGGCCACCGGAACCGACCCCGACCTGGCCCGCGGCACCCTCCGCTTCTCCCTCGGCCACACCTCCACGGAGGCCGACGTCGAGGCGGTCGCGAAGGCGATCGGGCCGGCGGTGGAAAGGGCTCGGGCGGCGGGGCTGACGTAGGGCGTTCCGGTATCCCGGCGCTGTTCCGGCACTATTCCGGCGCTGTTCCGGCCTCAGGCCTGAGCCGTGCGAGCCTCCCGCACGAGCTTCATGTACCGGTCCCAGTCCCAGTGCTCCCCGGGATCCGTGTGATCGGTTCCCGGCACCTCCACATGCCCGATGATGTGCTCGCGGTCGACGGGGATGTCGTAGCGCGCGCATATCCGCGCGGTCAGCCGCGCCGAGGCCTCGTACATCTCGTCCGTGAGGTCCTGCGGCCGGTCCACGAAGCCCTCGTGCTCGATGCCGATGCTGCGCTCGTTGTAGTCGCGGTTGCCCGCGTGGTAGGCCACGTCCAGCTCGCGGATCATCTGCGTGATGTGGCCGTCCTTACGGACGATGTAGTGCGCGGCGGCGCCGTGATCCGGGTCCTGGAAGACCTTCACCGCACTGTCGAAGCTGCCCTGGGTGACATGGACGATCACCATGTCTACGCCGTAGTCGTCGGGCCGGTCCGCCCGCCGCCAGTTCGCGTCCGACGCCGCCACCCACCGCGCGCCGGCGAAGTCGACCTCGCCCTCCTTGCGCGGCTTCTCCACGCCGGGCACCCGCCACCACAGCCGCGCCAGCTCGTCGCGGGCCAGCACGGCCGAGCCCACGGCGGCCGCCGTTCCGCCGATGAGCAAAGCGCGACGCCCGACCTTCCGGTCGCCGTCCTTCGAAGCCTTCCGCTGTCCCATGTGATCGTCAACGGATACTCGCGGGCCCTGGTTCCCGCGCCCCGTACCCTGGAAGGGTTATGACTGACACCGCGCAGCCCTCCCGCCCCCTCCGCGTCCTCGCCGCCATGTCCGGCGGGGTCGACTCCGCCGTCGCCGCCGCCCGCGCGGCCGAGGCGGGCCACGACGTGACCGGCGTCCACCTCGCGCTCTCCGCGAACCCTCAGTCCTTCCGCACGGGCGCGCGGGGCTGTTGCACCATCGAGGACTCGCGCGACGCCCGCCGCGCCGCCGACGTGATCGGCATCCCGTTCTATGTGTGGGACCTCGCCGACCGCTTCCGCGAGGACGTGGTCGAGGACTTCATCGCCGAGTACGAGGCCGGCCGCACGCCGAACCCCTGCCTGCGCTGCAACGAGAAGATCAAGTTCGCGGCGCTGCTCGACAAGGCGCTGGCGCTGGGCTTCGACGCGGTCTGCACGGGCCACTACGCGCAGGTCGTGCTGAACGAGGACGGCACGCGCGAGCTGCACCGCGCCTCCGACATGGCCAAGGACCAGTCGTACGTCCTCGGCGTCCTCGACGAGAAGCAGCTGGCGCACGCGATGTTCCCGCTCGGCGACACGGTGACGACCAAGGACGAGATCCGAGCCGAGGCCGAGCGCAGGGGCCTCGCGGTCGCCAAGAAGCCCGACTCGCACGACATCTGCTTCATCGCCGACGGCGACACCCAGGGCTTCCTCGCGAACCGCCTGGGCAAGGCGGAGGGCGACATCGTCGACGAGTCGGGCGCCAAGCTCGGCACGCACGAGGGCGCGTACGGCTTCACCATCGGCCAGCGCAAGGGCCTGCGCATCGGCACCCCGGCCGCCGACGGCAAGCCGCGCTACGTCCTCGACATCTCGCCGGTGAACAACACGGTGACGGTCGGCCCGGCGTCCTCCCTGGACGTCAGCGCCCTCACCGCCGTCAAGCCCCGCTGGTGCGGCGCCGCCCCGACCGGCCCCGGCGCCTACACCGCGCAGCTGCGTGCCCACGGCGGCGAGACGGAGGTCACCGCCGAGCTGGTCGACGGCCGTCTGGAGGTGTCCTTCACGAAGCCGGTTCGCGGCGTGGCCCCCGGCCAGGCGATCGTGCTGTACGACGGCACGCGCGTGGTGGGCTCGGCGACGATCGCGTCAACGGTGCGGGCGACGCCTTCGGCCGTCTGAGGCGGCCCGGAAGTTCACGTGTGAGGGCGCGCGTGTGTGCTCCCCCGTGGCACACGCGCGTGCCCGGTCCGGGTCATCCCCCGAAGAACTCCACCAGCACCGGCCCGAGGACGTCGGGCTCCACCATGTGGGTCTGCCCCTCCAGACTCCGATACGTCCCGTCCGGCACGGTCTGCGCGATCGCCCGCGCCGCCTCCCGCATCCATGAGGGGCTCGCACCGCCCGCGACGGCCAGTACCGGCACAGTGACCGAGGACAGTCGCGCCCGTGGCACCAGGCCGTCGCCCATCACGGCGTCGTCGTAGGCGAGGCTCGGCGCGATCGTCTCCATGCCGGACCACATGGGGGACTGGCGGGCGCGCTGGATCATCTCCTCCGCCATCCCGGTCAGCCGCAGAAAAAGCTCGACGGCGTCCCCGCGACGGCCCTGCTCGAGCATCTCGGTCAGCCGCTCGGTGTACTCCGCGCGCTCCTTCGCGCCGCCCTCGTAGACGGCGAACGGCACCTCGTAGACCGCGACCTGACGCACCGGCAGCCCGCTCGACGCCGCCTCCAGCGCCAGTGCACCACCCGACGAGACGCCGCACAGCGCCGCCTCCCCGCCCACCGCCTCGATCAGCGCGGCGAGATCCTCGACCTCGCGCTCCACCGTGTACGGCTTCGTGTCACCGCTCTCGCCACGTCCTCGGCGGTCGTACACGACGACTCTGAAGCGGTCCGACAGGGGCACGGCCAGCGGCGCCAACGTGCCCCCGGTGGACATCGCGCCGCTGACGAGGATCACCGCCGGACCCTGACCGGTGCTCTCGTACGCGATGGAGGTGCTGTCGCGCGAAATGGTCTTCTTGTCCATGCCTGTGGAGACTGCCTTACGACACGGAGCTAATCGGTCTACGACACTTCGACGTCGTAGAAGCAGAGGTGGTCCTTGATCTCGGCCACGTCCGGCTTCGGGTCCGGGTACGCCCACACGAGGTCCGCCGCGTCCGGCAGGGACCAGTAGGAGGCCGTTCCCTTGAAGGGGCAGTACGTGTGCGTGTCGGAGGGCGTCAGAAGGTCCAGCCGTACGTCCTCGGCCGGGATGTAGTACCGCACGGGACAGCCCGTCTCCCGCAGGACGAGCGGCCGGTCGGTCTCCGCGAGGACCTGGTCGCCGTGGACCGCCCGTACGCGCCGCGTGCCCTGCTCGATCGTGATCATGTGTCCGTCAGCCATACCCGGAAAGCGCTCGCGGGCACCCGGTTCTTCCCGCGTACGGTGGTCTGCATGCGAATCTGCGTCTTCCTCTCCGCCGCCGACCTCGACGACCGTTACACGCGCCCCGCGCGCGAGTTCGCGAAACTGCTGGGCAAGGGCGGGCACACGCTCGTCTGGGGCGGCTCGGACGTCGGGCTGATGAAGGTGGTCGCCGACGGGGTGCAGGAGGCGGGCGGCCGGCTGGCGGGAGTCTCCGTCGAGTTCCTGTCCGCCAAGGTCCGCCCGGGCGTCGACGAGATGGTGATCGCGAAGGACCTAGCCGAGCGCAAGAAGCTGCTCCTGGAGAAGGCCGACGCGGTGGTGATCATGGTCGGTGGTACGGGGACCCTGGACGAGGCCACCGAGATCCTGGAGCTGAAGAAGCACGGCCACACGGACAAGCCGGTGGTCCTGCTCAACACCGCGGGCTTCTACGACGGCCTGAAGGAGCAGTTCCGCCGCATGGAGGACGAGGGCTTCCTGCCCTGCCCGCTGAGCGACCTGGTGTTCTTCGCGGAGGAGCCGGTGGGGGCGCTGGCATACCTGGAGGAGAGCCGGGGAGTCGAGTGACCTGTCACTGATGCGAGCATGGCGGGCATGGCTACACATGTGATCACCGGAGCAGGCTCCGGCATCGGCGCGGCCGTCGCCCGCCGCCTGCACGCGCGCGGGGACGAACTCGTCCTCCACGCGCGCGACGCGGGCCGCGCGAAGGAGCTGGCAGCGCAGTTCCCCGGCGCCCGGACGCTGGTCGGCGACCTGGCGGACCCCGACAAGCTCTCCTGGGCCTTCTCCCACCAGTCGCTGCCCGACCGGGTCGACTCCCTGCTGCACATCGCCGGTGTCGTGGACCTGGGCGCGGTCGGCGACCTGACCCCGAAGTCCTGGCGCCTCCAGCTCAACGTCAACCTGATCTCCCCGGCCGAACTGACCCGCCACTTCCTGCCCCAGCTGCGCGCGGCACGCGGGCACGTGGTGTTCGTCAACTCGGGCGCGGGGCTGAACGCGCACGCCGACTGGTCCGCGTACGCCGCGTCGAAGCACGGCCTCAAGGCCCTCGCGGATTCCCTCCGCCACGAGGAACACGGCAACGGTGTCCGCGTCACCTCGGTCTACCCCGGCCGTACCGCCAGCCCGATGCAGGCCAAGGTCCACCAGCAGGAGGGCAAGGAGTACGACGCCTCGAAGTGGATCGACCCCGAGTCGGTGGCGACGACCATCCTGATGGCCCTGGACCTGCCCAGGGACGCGGAGGTCAACGACCTGACGGTGCGGCCGGGGCGCTGAAGCGGACCGGCTGTTTAAGCGTCTCGCCGACGGTTACATACGCTGTCCAGGTGAGTGCCAACAGCCAGTTCACCTTCGCCCCCGCCACCGGCGTCGGCTCCATGCCCGGCGGCGACGCCCGTGAGGCCGCCAAGACCGTCACCGGGTCCTTCGAGGACTTCCCGTACCTCGCCGAGCTCCCCGCCCGCGGCCCCGGCGCGGACATGATCGGCCGGACCGCCGGGATGCTCGCCGAGCTGTACGCGCGCGTGGAGCCCAGCGGGTGGCGGATCGGGGACCGGCCGGGCCGGGACACCAGGCGGGCGCGGTCGTGGCTGGGGGAGGACCTCGACGCGCTGGAGGAATTCACGCAGGGATACGAGGGGCAGCTGAAGGTCCAGGCCGTGGGGCCCTGGACCCTGGCCGCCGCGCTGGAGCTGAAGAACGGCGAGGCCGCCCTCTCCGACGCCGGTGCCTGCCGCGACCTCGCCGCCTCCCTCGCCGAAGGGCTGCGGCAGCATCTCGCGGAGGTCCGGCGCCGCGTCCCCGGCGCCCAACTCGTCCTTCAACTCGACGAGCCCTCCCTCATCGCCGTACTGCGCGGACAGGTGAAGACCGCCAGCGGCTACCGGACCCACCGAGCCGTGGACCGGCAGCTCGTCGAGGCGAGCCTGCGCGATGTCGTCGGGGTTCACGGCGGCGGCCCCGTCGTGGTCCACTCGTGCGCACCGGACGTCCCGTTCGCCCTGCTGCGCCGGGCGGGCGCGGCGGCGATCTCCTTCGACTTCTCCCTCCTCACCGAGCGTGACGACGAGGCGATCGGCGAGGCGGTGGAAGGCGGTACCCGGCTCTTCGCCGGTGTCGTCCCGGGCACGGACGGCCCATTGTCAGACCCTGCCGGTAGCGTCATGGGTGTCAGGACGTTGTGGCGCAGGCTGGGGCTGTCACCGGGGCTTCTCGCGGAGGCGGTCACGGTCACGCCGTCGTGCGGACTCGCGGGGGCCTCCCCGCAGTACGCGCGGGGGGCTCTGGCCCACTGCGTCCGGGCGGCGAGATCCCTCGCGGACAACCCAGAGTAACGGGAGGACAACACGGTGGCCGGCGACAAGCAAGCGGAGACGACGGTGCCCGCCGAGGCGCGGGAGAAGCACGCGAAGCTCGCTGAGCAGATCGAGGAGCACCGCTTCCGGTACTACGTGAAGGACGCTCCCGTCATCAGCGACGCGGAGTTCGACAAGCTCCTGCGCTCGCTCGAAGCGCTGGAGGACGAGTATCCGGAGCTGCGCACCCCGGACTCGCCGACCCAGAAGGTCGCGGGCGCGTACGAGACGGAGTTCACGGCGGTCCAGCACCGCGAGCGCATGCTGTCGTTGGACAACGCCTTCGACGACCTGGAGCTGGCCGCGTGGGCCGAGCGCGTCCACAAGGACGTGGGCACCTCCAAGTACCACTTCCTGTGCGAGCTCAAGGTCGACGGCCTCGCCGTCAACCTCACCTACGAACACGGCCGCCTCACCCGCGCGGCGACGCGCGGCGACGGCCGCACCGGCGAGGACATCACGCCCAATGTCCGTACGATCGCGGACATTCCGGACCGGCTGAAGGGTGACCGCATCCCCGACCTCGTGGAGATCCGCGGCGAGGTCTACTTCCCGATGGAGAAGTTCGAGGAGCTCAACGCCCGCCTGGTCGAGGCCGGCGACAAGCCCTTCGCCAACCCGCGCAACGCGGCCGCCGGTTCGCTCCGTCAGAAGGACCCGCGCGTCACCGCCACCCGCCCGCTGCACATGGTCGTGCACGGCATCGGCGCCCTGGAGGGCTCCGACGGCCTCACCCGCCTCTCCCAGGCCTATGACCTCCTCAAGACCTGGGGCCTGCCCACCGCCCGGCACAACAAGGTGGTCGAGGATCTCGACGGCGTGCGGGAGTTCATCGCGTACTTCGGCGAGAACCGCCACTCCGTGGAGCACGAGATCGACGGAGTCGTCGTCAAGCTCGACGAGATCCCCCTCCAGGGCCGACTGGGCTCCACCTCGCGGGCCCCGCGCTGGGCGATCGCGTACAAGTACGCGCCGGAGGAGGTCAACACCAAGCTCATCAACATCCGGGTGGGCGTGGGCCGTACGGGCCGGGTCACGCCGTACGCCCAGGTCGAACCGGTCACGGTCGCGGGCTCGGAGGTCGAGTTCGCCACCCTGCACAACCAGGACGTCGTCAAGGCCAAGGGTGTCCTCATCGGCGACACCGTGGTGCTGCGCAAGGCCGGTGACGTCATCCCGGAGATCCTCGGGCCGGTCGTCGACCTGCGCGACGGCAGCGAGCGCGAGTTCGTGATGCCGGCCGAGTGCCCTGAGTGCGGTACGGCGCTTCGGCCCATGAAGGAGGGCGACGTCGACCTGCGCTGCCCGAACGCCCGCACTTGCCCGGCCCAGTTGCGCGAGCGCCTGTTCTACCTCGCGGGCCGAAAGGCGCTGGACATCGAGCACTTCGGCTATGTCGCCGCCGCCGCGCTCACCAAGCCGCTGGAGCCGGCCGAGCCGCCGCTCGTGGACGAGGGCGACCTGTTCGACCTGACCGTCGAGCAGTTGCTGCCCATCAAGGCGTACGTCCTCGACCAGGACAGCGGTCTGCCCAAGCGCGACCCGAAGTCCGGCGAGGAGAAGATCGCCACGGTCTTCGCCAACCAGCAGGGCGAGCCGAAGAAGAACGCGGTCGCGATGCTGGAGAACATCGCCGCGGCCAAGGAGCGCCCGCTCGCCCGCATCCTCACCGGCCTGTCGATCCGTCACGTCGGCCCGGTCGCCGCGGAGGCGCTGGCCCGTGAGTTCCGCTCCATCGACCGTATCGAACAGGCCAGTGAGGAGGAGCTGGCGAACACCGACGGCGTCGGCCCGATCATCGCCGCCTCGCTCAAGGAGTGGTTCGCCGAGGAGTGGCACCAGGAGATCCTTCGCAAGTGGAAGGCCGCCGGCGTCCGCATGGAGGAGGAGGGCTCCGGCGAGGACGAGGGACCCCGCCCGCTGGAAGGGCTCACCGTCGTCGTCACCGGCACGCTGGAGAACTTCACCCGTGACGGAGCCAAGGAGGCGCTGCAAAGCCGCGGAGCGAAGGTAACCGGTTCCGTTTCGAAGAAGACTTCCTTTGTTGTCGTGGGTGACAGCCCGGGTTCCAAATATGACAAGGCCATGCAGCTCAAGGTGCCTGTTCTGAACGAGGACGGATTCAACGTCCTGCTGGAACAGGGGCCCGACGCGGCGGCCGAAGTTGCGCTCCCGACAGAGGAGTAACGGTTGAAGACCACCCGATAGGCGCATACCAGATGCATACGGGTGGCTGGGGCGCATTCGGGCAACCGTCGACGACCGCTGCCCGTGAAAGCCTTCTGCGGCCTACTGTTGAGGGGTGCGCCTGCCGTGCCCAGCTGCGGTCGGGGCATTCCCTTGCTCTCGAAGTGCTTTGCAGGGCGGGGGGAAGGGCTTTCCAACGCGGTGCCGTAGAAGGTTGTTGTCGGGCATCGGGCCGCGTGGCGTGGGCACCGCCGGCTGTGAGAGGGACGGGAATGGAACCGACCGAGAGTGCCGCCCCGGACTCACGGCTGCGCCGGATCGCCGGCGCATGGCGGGGGTGGGCGGCGCGGAGCGCGGAACGTTCGCGCGCGGAAAGAGGCGCGGGGAGCGCCGCCGGGCCGCACACCGTGACGGACGGCCATGCCGCCGTGCGGCTCGGCGCCGAGCGCACCGCCGGGCTGCCGGGCTCCGACCACGAACGGCACCTGTCCTGGCCCGCGCTGCCCGCGGCGATCGTCGCGGCGGCCGGGTTCGTCCTCGGCGCCGGGTTCTACCGGGCGTTCACCGGCAGCCATGCCCTCTTCCCGTCCGGCACCGTCGGCTGGTCCCTGGCGGTGCTGACCGGCATCATCGTCGGCCACCTCGTCGCCCTCGGCCGCGCCCGCTGGTGGGGCGGCACCGGCTCCGGCGCCGCCCTCACCCTCGCCGTGCTGATGCTGTACGGCTGGGTGCCGGCCGGCATGGTCAGTCTCACCGTCGTCGTCCTGGTCGGCATCGCCCGCCGGGGCCGCTGGCGCCAGGGCGTGCTGCACGGCGCCGTGGACATCCTCGGCATCGCCGCGGGCGCCCTCGTGCTGGCCGCCTTCGGCCGCGTGCCGACCGTCGAGAACCCCTGGAACCCCGACACCTGGACGCTGTACACCGCCCCCGGCGTCGTGCTCGTCGCCGCCGCCTATCTGGCGGTCACCCGCGTCCTGCTCTGGTATCTGCACGCCCCGCGCGGCGGTCTGCCCACCGTGGCCCGCACCGCCCTGGTCCGGCAGGGCCTGGTCGCCGTGGCGCTGCTCGGCATCGCGCCGCTGGTGTGCGTCGTCGCCATCGCCAAGCCCCTGCTGCTGCCGCTGTTCTCCATCCCCCTCATCGCCCTCGACTCCACGCTGTGGATCGCCCGGGCCAGGGCGGAGGAGCAACTGCGTGACCCGCTGACCGGGTTGCCCAACCGGCAGTGGCTGCTGGAGCGGATCTGGACCGCGCTCGACGACGCCGAGCGCATCGGCGCCCGGTCCGCCCTGATGCTGATCGACCTCGACCGCTTCCGATCGGTCAACGACACGCTCGGTCATCTGGCCGGAGACCGGTTGCTGTTGCAGATAGCCGACCGGCTGCGCCTCGCCCTGCCGCGCGGAGCGGAGGCCGCGCGGCTCGGCGGCGACGAGTTCGCCGTCTTACTGCCGGTCGCCGACTCCACGACGTCCGCGACCCGGGTCGCCCGCGGCCTCGTCACGGCCCTCAGCTCCCCGCTCGACCTCGACGGGCTCACCCTGGTCCTGGAGGCCAGCGCGGGCGTCGCCGTATTCCCGGACCACGCGCTCGACGCCGAGGGGATGCTGCGGCGCGCGGACGTGGCGATGTACCAGGCGAAGCGGGACCGCACGGGCGTCGAGGTCTACGAGTCCAAGCGGGACTCCAACACCCCGGACCGGCTCGGCCTGCTGGGGGATCTGCGCCGAGCGCTCGACGCGCACGAGGTCGAACTGCACTACCAGCCGAAGGTCCGCTTCGACGGACAGGTCGCCGGTCTCGAGGCGCTGGTCCGCTGGGTGCATCCGGAGCGCGGGAAGGTGCCGCCGGACGAGTTCATAGCGATCGCCGAGTCGTCGGGGCTGATGCCGCATCTGACGGAGTACGTGCTGGAGACGGCGCTCGGTCAGGTGGCGCGGTGGCGTTCGCAGGGGCTGTACGTGCCGGTCGCGGTCAACGTCTCGCCCCGTGACGTCCACACCCCCGGCTTCGCGGGCTCGGTCGCCGCGCGGCTGGCCCGGCACGGTGTTCCGGCGGGAGCGCTCCAGCTGGAGATAACGGAACACGTCCTCCTGGAGGACCCGCAGCGTGCCGCCGACACGCTCGCCGGGCTGACCGGGCACGGCGTGAAGATGTCCCTGGACGACTTCGGCACCGGGTACTCGTCCCTCGTGCACCTCAGACGGCTGCCCGTGAGCGAGCTGAAGATCGACCGCTCCTTCGTGGCGCGGCTCGCGGTGGACACCGAGGACGCGGAGATCGTGCGCTGCACGGTGGATCTGGCGCATTCGCTCGGCCTGCTCGTCGTCGCCGAGGGCGTGGAGGACGATGAGACCTGGGAACGGCTGCGGGACCTGGGCTGCGACGCGGTTCAGGGTTGGCTGGTCGCCGCGGCGATGCCTCCGGAAGAGACGACGGCCTGGCTGCGGGCGCGAGGATCGCGTGGTTGGCAGCGCCCAAGGGCGGCCCTTCCTGCCGCCGAGTAACGGCAAACGCGCCCCTTCAGGGACGCGGGGCTGCGCAGCTGGGCGGCTCCGCCGCGTGGGCGCGACAAGCCACGACGGGCCCGCGGACGAAAGACCGCGTATGACGGCACCCCCCTCGCGGCCTCGTCAGCGAAGCGCGCCGCTGAAGTGCCCGGTGAGCAGTTCCAGCCTCTGCTCATGTGCCCCTTCCGGCAGCCGCCCGCTCCGCATCAGCGTCACCAGGCCATGCAGGCCGGCCCAGTAAGTCTCCGTCAGCAGGCCGATGTCGTCGCCCTCGGCCGCGATCGGCTCGACGGCCTGCCTCAGCTCACCGAAGGCCTCCTGCAAGGGGGCCGGTGCTTCGGGCGTGGCGAACGGCAGGTCCACGCGGTGGGTGAATATCGCGTCGTACAGAGCCGGTCGGCGCCGCGCGAAGGCCGTGTACGCCTCACCCACCGCGGCCAGCGCCCCGCGCCTGCCCTTCGCCGCCTCACGCGCCGTACGCAACTCGACGGCCAGCTCCGCGCAGCCCTGCACCGCCACCGCCGCCATGATCGCCTCCTTGCCCTTGAAGTGGCTGTAGAGGACGGGCTGGCTGTACTCGATCTCGGCCGCCAGGCGGCGCGTGGTGACCGCCTCCCAGCCCTCGGCCTCGGCCAGCTCCCGCGCGGCCGTGACGATCAGCCGCTCGCGTTCCGCTCGTTCGCGCTCGCGGCGCGTCTGGATGGACATGGCCTGAATTCTAGCAGCGCTAGCCAATCTGTCGACGCTCTGCTAGCTTCGCTCCTGTACCTAGCGCTGCTAGCGAGGAGAGAAGACATGACCGTGACCGCGTACACCCTGGCCGTCGTCCTGAATCTGTTCTGCCTGTTCCTCGGCTACCGGTTCCTGTTCCAGCCCGCCTCCGCCGCCACCGGCTACGGCGTCCCCGCCCGGCCGGACGGCGACGCGGGTGCCTATCTCTCGATCAAGGGGCTGCGCGACGGCACCTTCGGCCTGGTGGGCCTGGCCCTGCTCTTCTTCGTCGGCGCCCGCGCCGAGGCGTGGTTCATGCTCGCCGTGGCGATCGTGCCGCTCTGCGACACGCTGATAGTGCTGCGGCACGGCGGTCCGAAGGCCACCGCGTTCGGGATCCACTTCGCCACCGCGGTGGTCGTACTGATCAGCGCCGCCCTGCTGTTCCTGGTCTAGCGGAGCCGCACCCCGGAAACCGTTTCACGGGCATGCGGCCCGGCCCCATAGGATTGGGGCTAGTCGTCCCATTCCCGTCTGTCGCGCGACGCCCGGCACGCACGCTCGCCGCGTTGCCGAATCGTCCACGTGGCTCCGCCACGAGGACGCTCCGGCACCTTGCGATCGCACGCACCAGACGCCGCACGACCCGCCCTTCGGGCGGACGACGGGAACGGGACGACCAGCCCCAGCCCCAAACCACACACTCACCCCAGAGGATCGCTGCATGCCTGGCATCACGCGCGAGGAGGTCGCCCACCTCGCCCGGCTGGCGCGTCTGGAGCTGAAGCCCGAAGAGCTCGAGCACTTCGCGGGACAGCTGGACGACATCATCGGCGCGGTCGCCCGCGTCAGTGAGGTCGCCGACCAAGACGTACCGCCGACCTCGCACCCGCTCCCGCTGACGAACGTCATGCGCGTGGACGAGGTCCGTCCGTCGCTCACCCCCGAGCAGGCGCTCTCCGGCGCCCCGGCCCAGGAGCAGCAGCGTTTCAAGGTGCCGCAGATCCTGGGGGAGGACTGACCATGACGGACAGCATCATCAAGCTCACCGCCGCCGAGACCGCCGCGAAGATCGCCTCCGGTGAGCTCACGGCCGTGCAGGTCACCGAGGCCCACCTCGCCCGCATCGAGGCCGTCGACGAGAAGGTGCACGCCTACCTGCACGTCGACCGCGAGGGCGCCCTCGCCCAGGCCCGTGCCGTCGACGAGAAGCGGGCCAAGGGCGAGAAGCTCGGGCCGCTGGCCGGCGTCCCCCTCGCACTGAAGGACATCTTCACCACCGAGGGCGTCCCGACCACCGTCGGTTCGAAGATCCTCGAGGGCTGGATCCCGCCGTACGACGCCACCGTCACCAAGAAGCTCAAGGCCGCCGACGTCGTCATCCTCGGCAAGACCAACATGGACGAGTTCGCCATGGGGTCCTCCACCGAGAACAGCGCCTACGGGCCGACCGGCAACCCCTGGGACCTCACGAAGATCCCCGGCGGCTCCGGCGGTGGCTCCTCCGCCGCGCTCGCCTCCTTCCAGGCGCCCCTCGCCATCGGCACCGACACCGGCGGTTCCATCCGCCAGCCGGCCGCCGTCACCGGCACCGTCGGCGTGAAGCCGACGTACGGCGCCGTCTCGCGGTACGGCATGGTCGCCTTCTCGTCCTCCCTCGACCAGGGCGGGCCGTGCGCCCGTACGGTCCTGGACGCGGCGCTCCTGCACGAGGTCATCGCCGGTCACGACCCGCTGGACTCGACGTCGATCGACGCGCCCGTCCCGCCGGTCGTCGAGGCCGCCCGCAACGGCAGCGTCCAGGGCATGCGCGTCGGCGTCGTCAAGCAGTTCCGCGGCGAGGGCTACCAGGCCGGCGTCATCCAGCGGTTCGACGAGTCCGTCGAGCTGCTGAAGGAACTGGGCGCCGAGATCGTCGAGCTGGACTGTCCGTCCTTCGACCTCGCACTGTCGGCGTACTACCTCATCGCGCCCTCCGAGTGCTCCTCCAACCTCGCCCGCTTCGACGGCCTGCGCTACGGCCTGCGGACCGGCGACGACGGCACGCGCTCCGCCGAGGAGGTCACCTCCCTCACCCGTGAGGCGGGCTTCGGCCCCGAGGTGAAGCGCCGCATCATGCTCGGCACGTACGCGCTCAGCTCCGGCTACTACGACGCGTACTACGGCAGCGCCCAGAAGGTCCGCACGCTCATCACGCGCGACTTCGAAAAGGCCTTCGAGCAGGTGGACGTGATCGTCTCGCCGACGACGCCGACCACCGCCTTCCCGATCGGCGAGCGCGCCGACGACCCGATGGCGATGTACCTCGCCGACCTGTGCACCATCCCGACGAACCTCGCGGGCAACGCGGCCATGTCCCTGCCCTGCGGTCTGGCCCCGGAGGACAACCTCCCGGTCGGCCTGCAGATCATCGCCCCGGCGACGAAGGACGAACGCCTGTACAAGGTCGGCGCCGCCGTCGAGGCCGCCTTCGTGGAAAGGTGGGGGCACCCGCTTCTGGAGGAGGCTCCGTCGCTGTGAGCAAGCTGTCCAAGGCCAAGGACTTCAAGAAGTCCAAGTCCGGTCTGTACCTGTCCATGGCCACCACCGCGTTCGGTGCGGTCAGTGTCGTCAAGCAGGCCAAGAAGGCCCGCGTGGAGAGCGACACGCTGCGGCTCATCGACGCAGGCGTGTCCGCCGTTGCCATCGTCACCGGCCTCGCCATCCTCTACCGCGAGCTGAAGCGGCTGGGCGACGACGACGTCCTGCTGGGCTGAGAGGGAAGTTTCACCGTGACCACCACGACCGACCTGGTGTCGTACGAGGACGCGCTGGCGTCGTACGACCCCGTCATGGGCCTCGAGGTCCATGTCGAACTCGGCACCAAGACCAAGATGTTCTGCGGCTGTTCGACCGCGCTCGGTCAGGACGCCAACACGCAGACCTGCCCCACCTGCCTCGGCCTGCCCGGCTCGCTCCCGGTCGTCAATGCGACCGGCGTCGAGTCCGCGATCAAGATCGGTCTCGCGCTGAACTGCGAGATCGCCGAGTGGTGCCGCTTCGCCCGGAAGAACTACTTCTATCCGGACATGCCGAAGAACTTCCAGACCTCCCAGTACGACGAGCCGATCGCCTTCAACGGCTACCTCGACGTGCAGTTGGAGGACGGCGACACCTTCCGCGTGGAGATCGAGCGCGCCCACATGGAGGAGGACACCGGCAAGTCGACGCACGTCGGTGGCGCGACGGGCCGTATCCACGGCGCCTCGCACTCGCTGCTCGACTACAACCGCGCCGGCATCCCGCTCATCGAGATCGTCACCAAGCCGATCGTCGGCGCGGGCGAGCGTGCTCCCGAGGTGGCGAAGGCGTACGTCCGTGAGCTGCGCGAGCTCATCAAGGCGCTCGGCGTGTCGGAAGCCCGCATGGAGATGGGCCAGATGCGCTGCGACGTGAACCTCTCGCTGATGCCCAAGGGCAGCGAGAAGTTCGGCACGCGCTCGGAGACGAAGAACGTCAACTCGCTGCGGTCCGTGGAGCGTGCGGCCCGTTACGAGATCCAGCGCCACGCGGCCGTCCTCAGCGGCGGCGGGACGATCGTCCAGGAGACCCGCCACTTCCACGAGGACACCGGGTCCACGACCTCGGGCCGCGTGAAGGAAGAGGCCGAGGACTACCGGTACTTCCCCGAGCCGGACCTGGTGCCGGTGGCCCCCTCCCGCGAGTGGGTCGAGGAGATCCGGGCGGCGCTCCCCGAGCTGCCGCTGGCCCGCCGTACTCGGCTCCTCGCGGAGTGGGGCATCTCGGCCGTCGACATGCAGGCGATCCTCAACGCCGGGGCCCTGGACCCGATCGTCGCGACCATCGACGCCGGTGCCGACGCCGGCTCCGCCCGCAAGTGGTGGATGGGCGAACTGGCGCGCAGCGCCAACGAGTCGGGCAAGACGCTGGACGAGCTGGCCATCACCCCGGCGCAGGTCGCCCGGGTCTCCGAGCTCGTCTCGAAGGGCGACCTGAACGACAAGCTGGCCCGCCAGGTCATCGAGGGCGTCCTCGCGGGCGAGGGCACGCCGGACGAGGTCGTCGACAAGCGCGGTCTGAAGGTCGTCTCCGACGAGGGTGCCCTGGGCACCGCCGTCGACGAGGCCATCGCCGGCAACCCGGCCATCGCCGACAAGATCCGCGGCGGCAAGGTGGCCGCGGCCGGCGCCCTGGTCGGCGCGGTCATGAAGGCGACCCGGGGTCAGGCCGACGCGGCCCGCGTCAAGGAGCTGATCCTGGAGAAGCTGGGCGTCAGCGAGGGCTGAGCGTCAACACGTGTACGGCCCCGGAGAACCCAAGGGTCCTCCGGGGCCGTTGCCGTGCCTGGGGCTGCTCGCGGTTTATGCCTTACGGCGTCCTACGAGGCGTACGAAGCCCAGCGCGCGCCCCTCGTCCGCCCGCACCATCTCGGCGTTCCGGCGGGCCATCGTGCGGTGGAACTCCTCGGGGCTCTCCTCGGCGACCACGTCGCACCACAGCAGCCAGTCCCGCCAGCCGTCGTCCAGCCAGTCGGCCGCCTCGACCTCGACGGCGCCACTGCGCGTCCAGTGCCGTCGCCACCAGTCGGCGGTGTGGAAGGACCAGAAGTCGGGCTCCCACCACGGCTTGAGATGGTCCGGTGGCTCGACGCCGTCCGGTTCCTCCCGTAGCGCCGGTACGACGACGCCGATCCGCCCGCCGGGCTTCAACAGGCGGGTGAGCGTGGGCAGATACAGGTCGTCGGTGCCGAAGTAGTGGTACGCGTCGATGCTCACGATCGCGTCGAAGCCGCCCTCGGCGAACGGCAGGTCGTGTGCCTCGGTGTGCACGGGCAGCACACGGTCGGCGAAACCGGCCTCGGCGATGCGCTTGGCGTTGTCGTCGGGCTTGATCCACAGGTCGGCGGCGGTGACCTGGGCGTCGTACTCCCTGGCCAGGAAGACGGAGGTCATCGCCCGGCCGCAGCCCAGGTCGAGGACGCGTGCGCACGGGCGCAGGGCGTCCAGGCCGAGGGCGGGGGCCAGCCACTCCAGCAGCCAGAGTGCGTTCGGGCCCATCTGGTTCTCGATGACCCAGCGGACGTCGTAGCTGTTGCTGCGGGGGTAGCGGGCGTGGGTCAGCCGCTTGGCGAGGTCCTCACTCGTCGAGGTCCTCGGGGTGATGTCCGGCATCGGTGAACGGGCTCCT
The DNA here is from genome assembly GCF_044455405.1 of Streptomyces sp. NPDC051243. Classification (NCBI taxonomy): domain Bacteria; kingdom Bacillati; phylum Actinomycetota; class Actinomycetes; order Kitasatosporales; family Streptomycetaceae; genus Streptomyces; species Streptomyces sp. NPDC051243. The sequence goes on from NZ_JBITES010000012.1 coordinate 46,943, forward strand.
TGAGTCCTGGAAGGCGGAAGGGGATACGGAGGAGCTCGGCCGGACGCTCAAACAATGCACCTGCCCAGGTCGGCGGCGGTGTGCCGCATCAGTGGCTGACCTTCGGAAGCTAGCAGTCCGCCATACGGCCCCGCATCCGGTTTTCCGGCGCGACGCGCTACGCTCGCCCGCCATGAGTGGACGTGGTGATTCCGAGATATCCGAGACACGGGAGGACGAGCCCACCGAAGTTCTGGAACACGACGAGCACACCGAGGTTCTGGAAGCCGACGAGCACACCGAGGTTCTGGAAGCCGACGAGCAGACCTGCGTTCCGGAAGACGACGAGCACACCGAAGATCCGGAGGACACCGAGGACCCGGCGCAGGTGGCGCGGCGGGCCCGCTGGACGGCTGCCGTGACCGGGGCGCTGCTCGCCCTCGCCGGGCTGTCCGCGTCGGTGCTGCGGGCCACCGGATCCGCCCCCGCCCCCGCCCTCGTCCCGGCCGCCTATGCCTTCGGCGCCGCCGTCTGCGCGCTCGCCGCGTTCCTCGGATCGCGGGGTCGGACCCGGCGGGCGCTGTGGCTGCTGGTCGCCGGCGTGATGGTGATGGCGCTCGGAGACCAGTTCGACTGATGTGAAAGGCGTCACTCAGCAATGACAGAGTGACCGTTACTGTCCTGTGATCTGCCTCCCATTCTTGTGAATAAACCCACCAACGCGGCAAACGATCTTTTCCGCCTGCGAGAGTTTGCTTCACATCGCTCATGCGTTCTTTGCGGGCTGTTCACTTCATGAACGACGGTTCCCGGCCAAAGATCCACAAATCGTCCCGGGAGCACGTTCGTGGCAGCTCTTGCACGCTGGTGTGTCCAACGCCGCCTCGTCGCCGTACTGCTCTGGCTGCTCGCCTTCGGCGCAGTGGCCGCGGCCGCCACCGTCACGGGCACCGCGTACTCGAACGACTACCACGTCCCGGGCACCGAGTCCGGCCGCGCCACCCAGCTCCTCGAGGACGGCTTCCCCGGTCTCGGCGGCGACAGTGACACCGTTGTCTGGCACACCACGTCCGGCACCGTCCGCGCCGCCGACGTCGAGCAGACCATGACCCGCGCCCTGGACGAGATCGCGGAGCTGCCGGGCGTCGCGGCCGTCGGCAGCCCGTACGGCAAGCAGGGCGGCGCCCAGATCAGCGAGGACGGGCACACGGCGTACGCCACCGTGACCTTCCACGACAGCGCCGAGAACCTCGACGAGGGCGAGGCGCGGGCCGTCGTGAACGCCGCCAGGGACGCCGAGGCCGACGGGCTCCAGGTGGAGCTGGGCGGCAGTGCCGTGGGGCTCACCGAGTCGACCGGCGGGCATCTCGCCGAGGTCGTCGGGGTGGCCGTCGCCGCGGTGGTGCTCTTCCTCGCCTTCGGCTCGCTCGCCGCCTCGCTGCTGCCCATCGCCACCGCGCTGGTCGGCGTCGGCACCGCGTACGCCGGGATCGCGCTCCTCGGGCACGCCATGACGGTGGCCGACTTCGCGCCCATGCTCGGCATGCTGATCGGGCTCGGGGTCGGCATCGACTACGCGCTGTTCATCGTCACCCGGCACCGGCGTGGGCTGAAACGCGGGCTGCCCGTCACCGAGTCGATCACCAACGCCGTGGCCACCACCGGGCGGGCCGTGGTCTTCGCGGGCGCGACCGTGTGCATAGCCCTGCTCGGGATGCTGATCCTCCGGCTCAGCTTCCTCAACGGCGTCGCGATCGCCGCCTCGCTGACCGTGGTTCTCACGGTCGCCGCCTCCGTGACCCTGCTGCCCGCCCTGCTGTCCTTCATCGGCATGCGCGCCCTCAGCCGCCGCGAACGGCGCCGGCTCGCCGAGCACGGCCCCGAGCCGGAGTTGCCCACCGGGTTCGCCGCCCGCTGGTCGGCGTTCGTGGAGCGCCACCCCAAGGCGCTCGGCGCGATCGCCCTGGCCGTCATCACGGTCCTCGCACTTCCCACCCTGGGCCTGCGCCTGGGCACCTCGGACCAGGGCAACGACCCGGAGTCCTCCACCACCCGCCAGGCCTACGACCTCCTCGCCGACGGCTTCGGCCCCGGCGTGAACGGCCCCCTCACCCTGGTCACCGAGGTCGACGGCGGTGACGACAAGCTCGCCCTCGACAACCTCGACGCCACCCTGCGCGGCACCGAGGGCGTCGCGTCGGTGACCCCGGTGACGTACAACTCCGGCGGCGACACCGCGTACCTCACCGTCGTACCGGAGTCCTCCCCGCAGTCGCGGCAGACCAGCGACCTCGTCGACCGGCTCCGCGACGAGATCCTGCCGCGCGCCGAGACCGGCACCTCGCTCGATGTGCACGTCGGCGGCATGACGGCGGGCTACGACGACTTCGCCGACGTCATCGTCGGCAAGCTGCCGCTGTTCGTCGGCGTCGTGATCGGCCTGGGCTGTCTGCTGCTCCTGCTCGCCTTCCGGTCCGTCGGCATCCCGCTGAAGGCCGCCGCGATGAACGTGGCCGCGGTCGCCGCCGCCTTCGGAGTCGTCGTCGCGATCTTCCAGTGGGGCTGGGGGAGCGAGTGGCTGGGCCTGGGCCGCGCGGGCCCGATCGAACCGTTCCTCCCGGTCATCATGGTCTCGGTCCTCTTCGGCCTCTCCATGGACTACCAGGTCTTCCTGGTCAGCCGGATGTACGAGGAGTGGCTGGAGACCGGCGACAACCGGCGGGCCGTCCGGGTCGGCCTCGCCGAGACCAGCCGGGTGATCAACTCCGCCGCCGTCATCATGATCTCGGTCTTCCTCGCCTTCGTCCTCAGCGGCGACCGCGTGATCGCCATGTTCGGCATCGCCCTCGCCGCCGCCGTCGCCCTTGACGCCTTCGTCCTGCGCACGCTCCTCGTCCCCGCCCTGATGCACCTGCTCGGCGGCGCCAACTGGTGGCTGCCCCGCTGGCTCGACAAGAGCATGCCCCGCATCAGCATCGAGCCGCCCGAGTCCCGCGCCGCCCATGAGAGGCTCACCGACGTCGTGGCCGAACTGGAGAAGGGGCAACGGGGAGATGTACGCGATATCGCTGGGTGACGACGGAGCGGAGCTGCGTCCGCTGGAACCCTGGCACGCCGAGGAGCTCGTGGCTCACCTGGAACGGGGGAGGGAGTTCATCAACCAGTTCATCGCCTTCGGCGCCAAGGCGACGGACGAGGCCTCCGCACGGGCGATGCTCCAGCGGTACGCAGACATGCGCGCCGCCGACACCGGCTCGCTGCACGGCCTGTGGCTGGAGGGCAAACTCGTGGGGGGCGTGCTCTTCCTCAACTTCGACGCGGAGAACGGCAACTGCGAGGTCGGCTGCTGGCTGGAGCCCGCTGCCGCCGGACGCGGACTGGTCACGCGCGCGATGCGTGTGCTCATCGACTTCGCCGTCGAGCAGCGCGGCATCCACCGCGTCGAATGGGTCGCCGCCTCCGGCAACACGCCCAGCCTGAACGTCGCCCGGCGCCTCGGAATGACCCGCGACGGAGTACACCGGCAGGCGCACCCCTATCGTGGGGTGCGGCACGACATGGAGGTGTGGTCGATCCTCGCCCCGGAGTGGCGTGAAGCACGCGCGCGTGCCGCACACAACGATCATTAAGACACCTCTCAGAGAGCGTCCGTACGGTGCGAGACATGGGAACGAGGACAGTGGACGAGACCGTGGCCGAGGCCAAGACCGACGACGAGAACGTGGACGTCACCAAGGCGACCGAGGCCGAGGCCGACGTCGTCGACGGGGACGGACACGAGGAGGAGGTGGCCGCCGAGGCGACGGAAGCGGCCACCTCCGGCGTCGGGCAGGGCGCGGGCGCGGTCGTCTCCGCGGCGCTCGGGCTCGTCTCCCTGACCGGAGGCTGGATCGGTACGGTCGCCGCCGCGCGCGAGACCCTCGTCGGCCAGCTGGAGACCGCCTCGAACGCGAGCGTCGCCAAGCAGATCAAGGAGGTCTACGGCGATGCCTGGCAGACCTCCGCCCTGTGGGCCGGCCTGTTCGCGCTGGCCGCGCTGATCGTCGGCGTCGTGGTGCTCGCCCGTCCCGCGTTCGGCACGCCCGGCAGGCCGCAGGCCCCCTGGATCAAGTCGGTCGCCTGGGGCGGCGTCACGCTCGGCGTCATCGGCCTGCTGCTGGCCGTGCTCAAGTACACCGACGCCCTGCTCGGTCTGCCGTCAGCTGGCTGAGCCACCGCAGCTCCCGAGGGGTCTCAGAGCCGCCGTAAGCACCTCGTACGGCGCACTGAGGCCCCTCACGCCTGCCTAAGGCCCCACCCGCCGGCGAAGATGCGGAACTCTCCCGATGCGGCGGACCCGCCTGGCAGACGAAGGTCGAAGCGTCGCGGCAGGCGACGCCCAGACCCGACTCCCACCAGGACGTACGAGGTATCCGCCATGTACGAGTACGAGCTCCACCGCATCCGTTCCGCCGAACTGATCCGCCAGGCCGAGCACGAGCGCCTGGCCCGCGCGGCCGTCCGCGCCCGTCGTGAGGCCCGCCGCGAGGCCGTGGAACACTCCGCTGAAGGTGCGGCGGAGACGGAAGCGCATACATCCCGCCGCCGCAGGCACCGGTACCCGCGTGCCGCGTGATGGTCGGTTCCGGTCATTCGGGGCCGAAGCGGGGGTCTGGGGGCGGCGGTCCCCGGAAAACCGGTGCCGGTCTGTCAGCACGGCATGTGATGCTCAAGCCCATGGAGAGCCGCTCCGTAAGCCCCGTGTTCGTCGGCCGCGCAGCCGAGTTGGAGACACTGAACGACGCCCTCGCCCGAGCCGCCGCGGGCGACCCCCAGGCGCTGCTGATCGGGGGAGAAGCCGGGGTCGGCAAGACCCGCCTCGTCGAGGAGTTCGCCGGTGCCGCCACCCGCGAGGGCGCCGTCGTCGTGTTCGGCGGCTGCGTCGAGATCGGCGCCGACGGCCTGCCGTTCGCCCCGTTCTCCACCGCGCTGCGCGCCCTGCGCCGCGAACTGCCCGAGGAACTGACGGCAGCCGCGGCCGGTCAGGAGGAGGAACTGGCCAGGTTGCTCCCCGAGTTGGGTGAATCTGCTCAACCCCGCGGAGCGGACCGCTCCGACGAGGAGGGCATGGCCCGCCTCTTCGAACTCACCGCCCGCCTCCTGGAGCGCGTCGCCGCCGGCCGCACCGTCGTGGTCGCACTGGAGGACCTGCACTGGGCCGACGCCTCCACCCGCCACCTCCTCTCCTACCTCTTCCGCACCCTGCGCACCGGCCGCCTGGTCGTCCTGGCCACCTACCGCTCCGACGACATCCACCGCCGCCACCCGCTGCGCCCGCTCCTCGCCGAACTCGACCGGCTGCGCACGGTCCGCCGTATCGAACTCGGCCGCTTCAACCGCGTCGAGGTCGGCCGGCAGATCGCCGGCATCCTCGCCCACGAACCCGACCCGGCCCAGGTCGACGAGATCTTCGAACGCTCCGACGGCAACGCCTTCTTCGTCGAGGAACTCGCCGTCGCCGCCCACGAGGGCTGCCGCACCGGCCTCACCGACTCCCTGCGCGACCTGCTCCTGGTCCGCGTCGAGAGACTGCCCGAGAGCGCCCAGCGGGTCGCCCGGATCGTCGCCGAGGGCGGCTCCACCGTCGAGTACCGGTTGCTCGCCGCGGTCGCGGGGCTCGCCGAGGACGACCTCATCGAGGCGCTGCGGGCCGCCGTGAACGTCAACATCCTCATCGCCGCGCCCGGCGGCGACGGCTACCGCTTCCGGCACTCCCTGGTCCGCGAGGCCGTCGGCGACGACCTGCTGCCCGGCGAGCGCTCCCGCCTCAACCGCCGCTACGCCGAAGCCCTGGAAGCCGACCCGACACTCGTCCCCGCCGCCGAGCGCGTCATGCGGCTGGCCAGCTACTGGTACCACGCCCACGACCCGGCCAAGGCCCTGCCCGCCGTTCTGGACGCCTCCGTCACCGCCCGCCGCCGGCACGCCCACTCCGAACAACTGCGGCTGCTGGAACGCGCGATGGAGCTGTGGGACGCCGCCCCCGAGGACGTACGGGCCACGCTGCGCCCCGTCGACTACACCGAGGTCTACCCTCCCCAACTGTCCGAAGGACATGGGGAAACCGCCAGCGGCCGCGACCCCGCCACCGCCCCCCTGCACTACCTCGACCTGATGGCCGAGGCCGCCGTCGCCGGCAGGCTCTGCGGGGAGCGCGAACGCGCCCTGAAGATCACCAAGCGGGCCCTGCACCTGCTGGAGGACGACGAAGACCCCTTGCGCGCCGCCTGGTTCTGGGTTCAGCGCTCCCGGCTGGTCCAGGCGCTGGCACGCGGCGACGGCTGGAAGGAACTGGGCACCGCGCAGGAACTCGTGCGCGGCCTGCCACCGTCCGAGGTGCACGCCGAGGTACTCGCCGCCGCGGCCAACTGGTCGATGCTGCGCGCCCCCGGCCCCGACGCCATGTCGGCCGCCGAGCGCGCCGTCGAGTACGCGCGCATGGTGGGCGCCGAGGGCATCGAGCTGAACGCACGCCTCACACTCGGCGGACTCATGGTCGACGCCGGGCAGATCGAGACCGGACTGGCCCAGATGTACGAGGTCAGGGCCGAGGTACTGGCGCGCGGCCTCGCCGCTGTCGTCGGGCGCAGCCATGTGAACCTGCCGTCCGTCCTGGAAGGCATCGGCCGCTCCGAGGAGGCCGCGGGGCTTTTGCGCGAAGGCCTGCGGCTGACCCAGAAGTGGGGCCTGCGCGACTCCGAGGCCTGGATCTGGGCGAACCTCGCCGAGTCACTGCTCTCCCTGGGCCGTTGGGAGGAGGCCGCCGAGGCCGCGGTCAACGCCCAGCGCACCGGTCAGTCCGCCAAGCCGCGCGGCGGGGCCTCCAACCACCTCGCCCAACTCGCCCTCGCCCGCGGCGACCTCGCCGAGGCCACCCGCCAACTCGCGGGCGCCCGCGCCTCCTACGGCACACACGACCCCATGCCGCAGAACAACCTGCCGATGTCCTGCCTCACCATCGGCACAGCCGCCGCCGAGGGCCGTTTCCTCGACGCCCGCGCCGAGGCCGACCGGGCCCTGAGCGCCGGTTTCCCGCCGGGCACCCAGCGCTACGCCTGGCCGCTGCTGCTGGCCGCCGCCGTAGCCGAGTCCGACGCCCGCGACCTGCCCGCCGCGCAGGAGGGCCGCGCCGCCTTCCTGGAACGGCTCTTCGAGGCCGTCCGCAAGCTCACCACGGGCGCTCCCCTGTGGCTGGCCTATGAGAAGTGGACCCGAGCCGAGCTCGACCGCGCCGAGAGCCGGGCCGCTCCCGACACCTGGTCGGACGTGGTGACCGCCTTCGAAGCCCTGGAACGCCCCTACGACCTCGCCCGGGTCCGTCACCGCCTCGCCGAGGCCCTGCTCGTGCCCGGCGGCGACGACGAGCGCGCCCGCGCCACGGAACTGCTCCGCCTGGCCCGGGCCACCGCCACCCACCTGGGAGCCCGACCCCTCGCCGACGCCGCGGCCCACCTGGCCCGGCGAGCCCGCATCTCCCTCACGGCTGCCCCGCCCCCACCCCCGACCGACCCGGCCGACTCCCTCGGTCTCACCACCCGCGAACGGGATGTCCTGCGCCTGGTCTCCGAAGGCCGCACCAACCGCCAGATCGCCGAGGCGCTCTTCATCTCCCCGAAGACCGCCAGCGTTCATGTGTCGAACATCCTCGGAAAGCTCGGCGTCTCGGGCAGGGGGGAAGCGGCCGCGGTGGCTCATCGGATGGGGTTGTTCTCGGCTGAAACTGTCACATCCGGAACGAGAAGCTGACGTTTACGCTGTAAGGGACGCCGGTCAAGGGAGGTCGCGTGTTCAACGCCTTCGAGGAGCTCTTCGCCCCCGGCCGCAAGCACACCCGCGACGAGCAGAACCGTCTGGAACTGACCCGCGAGGACGTCGGGGACAACGACCCGGGGCGTGGGCCGATAGATCTCGCGTCCGGGAAGGTGGTCGTACGGCGGGCCGAGCCGTCCGCGGAGGAGACCGGCGGGGAAGAGGCCGACGGGGAAGAGGTCAGCGGGGAGGAGACCGACGGGGAGGAGACCGACGGAGAGTAGTGAGCGGCGCTCAGCTCACCTGCACCTCCAGAATCCGGTCGTCCCCGTCCTTGGGGTCGCCCCGTCCGTCCGTGTTGCTCGTCGTCACCCACAGCTTGTCGCCGCCCGCCGCGACGACCGTGCGCAGGCGGCCGTACTCGCCCCGCAGGAACGCCTGCGGGTCCGCCGAGGCCTCCGTGCCGTTCAGCGGAACGCGCCACAGGCGCTCGCCCTTCAGGCCGGCCATCCAGACGGAGCCCTCGGCGTAGGCGATGCCGCTGGGGGAGGCTTCGTCGGTGCCCCACTGGGCCAGCGGGTTGTGGTACTCGCTGCCTTCGGACCTGCCCTCGACCTCCGGCCAGCCGTAGTTGTCGCCCGGCTTGATCGCGTTCAGCTCGTCCCAGGTGTCCTGGCCGAACTCCGAGGCGAACAGGCGCTGTTTCGCGTCCCACGCCAGGCCCTGCACATTCCGGTGGCCGTACGAGTACACGGGGGAGTCGGGGAAGGGGTTGCCGGGGGCCGGTTCGCCTTCCGGCGTCAGGCGCAGGATCTTGCCGCCGGTGGACTGCTTGTTCTGGGACAGCCCGGTGTCACCGCTCTCGCCCGTGCCCGCGTACAGCATCTTGTCCGGGCCGAAGGCGATCCGGCCGCCGTTGTGGATGAAGCCCTTGGGGATGCCCCTGAATATCGTGTCGGGCGCGCCCAGCTGTTCGCCGGACGGCTTCCGCTCGTCGTACAGCATGCGGACGATGCGGTTGTCCGAGGCCGAGGTGAAGTACGCGTAGACCATGCGGTCCGAGGCGTAGTCCGGCGACAGCGCCAGGCCCATCAGGCCGCCCTCGCCCGCGGGTGAGACTCCCGGCACCTCACCCAGCTCGGTCTTCTTGCCGGTCTCCCCGTCGACCCGGGTGATCGTGGCCTCGTCGCGGGAGGAGACGAGCAGGTCCCCGTCGGGGAGCGGGGCCAGGCCCCAGGGCGTGTTGAGGCCCTCGGCGACGGTGCGCACCACCTTGACGGAACCCTTCGCCGGCGGGGTCTCCTCGGCGGCCGGGCCGGGCGACGACCCCGCCGCCGCACTGCTGCTCGGCGCCGCGCTCCCGCCCTCGCCCGGTGATCCCCCGTCGTCGGAGGAACAGCCGGCCGTAAGCAGGAGTGCGGCCGCGGCCAGTACGGCCGTCACGACTCGACCTTGCACGATCACGGTCCCTTCGACGCGGCGGGTTCTACTCTTCTTACACCGCTCGCGCCCCACAGGTTCCCGGTCAGTGAATGTCGAACCACCGTGCTCCGGCGCCTGGCCGGTTTTCGCCCGGAACCGGGCGAAGATCAGTCCCCCGTTCTTGCGGTTCCGGTCCGGAACGCCTGCGGTTCCAGTCCCGTGATGCCTGCGATTTCAGCCCCGGGTCCCTGCGGTTCCAGTCCCGTGATGCCTGCGATTTCAGCCCCGGGTCCCTGCGGTTCCAGTCCCGTGATGCCTGCGGTTCCAGTCCCGGAACCCGTGCGCTTTCAGTCACCGGCCCGTGCGGCGTCAGTGCCACGACCCTCGCGGGGTCCGTGCCACGACCCCCGTGGCGTCCGCGCCACGACCTCGCGGCGTCAGTGCCACGACCTCGCGGCGTCAGTGCCACGACCCTCGCGGCGTCAGTGCCACGACCCTCGCGGCGTCCGCGCCACGACCTCGCGGCGTCCGCGCCACGACCTCGCGGCGTCAGTGCCACGACCCCCGTGGCATCAGCCCCGCGGCCCTTGCGGCGTCAGTCCCAGGATCCCCGCGCCCCCGGCAGCTCTGCCACCTCGGCCAGGTCCTCCGTGGTCAGCCGCAATCCCTCGGCCCTCGCGTTCTCCGTCACCCAGCGCTCCTGCTTGGCCCCGGGCACCGCGACCACGTGCCGCCCCTGCGCCAGCACCCAGGCCAGCGCCACCTGCGCGGGCGTGACCCCCTCCCCGTGCCGGCCCGCTATTCGGCGCAGGCCGACGACTATCGGCTGGTTCGACGCCATCATCTCCGCGGTGAAGCGCGGGTGCCGGGCGCGTACGTCGTCCGGTTCGAAGCCCTCGCCGGGGGTGAGTGTGCCGGTCAGGAAGCCGTTGCCCAGGGGCATGGCCGCCAGGAAGCCGACGCCGCGCGCCTCGCACCACGGCACCAGCGTCTCCAGCGCCTCCGGCGACCACACCGACAGCTCCGCCTGCACGGCGCTCACCGGGAAGACCTGCTGCACCCGCTGCAACTGCCGGATCGTCGCGTCGTGCAGACGCGCTCCCGAGCGCCGGCCGCCTCGCGCGCCCACCGCGCACAGCCCCAATGCCCGTACCTTTCCGGCCTGGACGAGCTCCGCCATCGCGCCCCACGTCTCCTCGACGGGGACCTCCGGGTCCGCGCGGTGCAGTTGGTAGAGGTCGATCACGTCCGTCTGCAGACGGCGCAGTGAGGCGTCGCAGGCCCGTTTCACATAGCCGGGGCGGCCGTTGGCCACGATGTGCTGCTCGCCGACCAGCAGCCCGACCTTCGTCGAGACGAACGCGTCCTGGCGGCGCTCCTTCAACACCCGCCCCACCAGCAGCTCGTTGGTGAACGGACCGTACATGTCGGCGGTGTCCAGCAGCGTCGAGCCGAGATCGAGGGCCCGGTGCACCGCCCTGAGCGACTCCTCGCCCCGCTGGCGCGACGAGCTGTAGGCCCAGCTCATCGGCATGCACCCGAGCCCGACGGCTCCCACCGCGAGTGCCGCCGCGCCGATCGTCCTGCGCTCCACCTGGGCGTAACCCTCCCTCTTCCGGCACCCCAACCTAACCTCTGCACACCCGTTCGCCTGACCTAGGGCCTCCCCGGCGGACCCTGTCGGCGTCGCGAACCCTGGCACGCACATTTGCTCGAAGCCGACCTGGTCCGCCGGGGAGGCCCTAGCCTCCTGACCATGACTGCTGACGTATGGCTCCCCATCCCGCCGGAAGAGATCGAGGGCCTCCCGGAGGGCCCGAACTACCGCTTCTGGGACGGCGCCGAGGAGTTTCCCGCCGACCCGGCCGCGTGCGTTTTCTACGTCGTCCCGTACATGAAGCCGCCCGCGCTCGGACAGCGCCCCCTGCCGGAGATGAGCTCCGTGGAGGTCGTGCAGACCCTCTCCGCGGGCACCGACCACGTGGAACCGGGTCTCAGGTACCTGCGCCCGGGCGTGCGGCTGTGCAACGCGCGCGGGGTGCACGAGGCGAGCACCGGTGAACTCACGCTCACCCTGATCCTCGCCTCACTGCGCGGTGTCCCCGACTTCGTGCGGGCGCAGGACAAGGGGGAGTGGCTCGGCGGGTTCCGGCCCGCGCTGGCCGACAAGAACGTCCTCATCGTGGGATACGGCGCGATCGGGGCCGCGATCGAGGACCGGCTCGCACCTTTTGAACTGGCGCGGGTGGCGCGCATCGCGCGCTCTGAGCGCACCACGGCGCGCGGACCCGTGCATCCGCTCACCGAACTGCCCGCTCTGCTCCCCGAAGCGGACGTCGTCATCCTGTGCACGCCCCTGACGGACACCACCCGCCACCTGGTGAACGCCGACTTCCTGGCCCGCATGAAGGACGGCGCTCTGCTGGTCAACGTCGCCCGCGGAGCCGTGGTCGACACCAAGGCGCTGCTCGCCGAGCTGGAGACCGGACGCATCACCGCCGCCCTGGACGTCACCGATCCCGAACCGCTCCCGCGCGAACACCCCCTGTGGCGTGCGCCGGGCGTGCTGATCAGCCCGCACGTGGGCGGGCCGACATCCGCGTTCCTGCCGCGCGCCAAGCGGCTGCTGGTGGACCAGTTGAGTCGTTACGTGAACCGGGAGCCCCTGCGCAACGTGATCCTTACGACGGGCGCGACGCACGCGTGACGCTCACGGGCCGAGCATCGCGCGGGTGCCGCGCACGCCGCGCGTAACAGCCTCTACATCCGGTTCGAGTACCCTCCGCAACCCTACGGAAGCGGTCCGTACTCGCATATGCGCTGGTCGTCACGGAGCGTAGAGGCGCTATGTCCCTGAGTGACGAGACTGGTGTATCGTCCGGACAGGGGTTGCGCCGCGCACCGTCGGCGCCGGGGATGGACATTTCAGATTTGTGAGGGGGGCGACGGGCGATGCACGGCCAATGGACGAGCGAACCGACGCGGCGGGGCCGCCGACGGCGACCCTGGGGTACGGCCGCGCGCAGACGCGGCCACCACGACAGCCACGGCTGCCGTCACAGCCATCACCAGCGCAGGCACAGCGGCCGCAGGCGGCATGAGCAGCCGGCGCCCCGGGACACTCGGGACCCGGGAGCGGCGCGGACCGGGAGGGCCCGGTGAGCCCGCCGCCCCCCACGACCACCCTCGACTCGGCGCTGCGGGTACGGCCCTCGCCGTCCGCGATGCTGCCCCGTCTGTCGTCCTGCGGTCGCGGCTCGGGGCTGATGCCGCAACTCGTTCTGGCCCTGGTGTGCGCGGGATACGCCGTCGGTTCCGCGCTCGGCTGGGGTTCGGACCAACTCGCGCTGATCATGGGCGACTTCGGGCTGGCCGCCGCGGCCGGCGCCGCCGCCGTGTCCTGCTTCCGCTACGCCCGTAGCGGCCGTATCCGCTTTCGACCCGCCTGGTTGCTGTTCGCCCTCTCCTCGGCGATGGCGGCCCTCGGCAACCTGGTCTGGGGGTGGTACGAGGTCGTCCTGGGGCGGCCCGTGCCCACCCCGTCCTACGCCGACGGGTTCTTCCTGTGCTTCGCGCCGCCCGCCATCGTGGGGCTCCTGGTGCTCGCCAAGCGTCCGGTGACCAAGGCCGGCTGGATCTGCCTCGGGCTGGACGCCTGGCTGATCGGCGGCTCGCTGCTGACGCTGGCGTGGAGCCTCGCCCTGGCCCAGGCGGCCAAGATCGACTCGGACGCCAGCGTGGCGCACACCGCGCTCTCGCTCGCCTACCCGCTGCTCGACATCGCCCTGGTCAGCATGGTGCTCGCGCTGCACTTCCGCCGCTCGTCGGCGAACCGCACCGCGATCAACACCGCGATCGGCGCGCTCGCCCTGACCGTGATGTGCGACGCCCTGTTCACCTCGCCGCTGCTGCACAACAGCTACCGCTCGGGCCAGCTGCTCGACGCCGGCTGGTTCGCCGGCTCGCTGCTCCTGGCGTACGCCCCCTGGGCCGCGCCCCGGCACGGGCGCGGCGAGGCCGAGCGGCAGCACACGGGGCACACGCGTGTGGTGCACGAGCACGTGCCCGGCCAGCGCGCCGGAATCCACCACCACCACACGCCCGCGCAGGCGGGTGATCACACCCGGTACCCGGTCACCCGGCCGATCGCCGGCTCCCTGGCCGCGCTCACGCCCTATCTGGCCGCCGCCGTCTGCACGCTGGGGATCCTCTACAACGTCCTCAACGGCCGCAGCGTCGACCGTGTCGTGCTCATCACCGGCGGCACCGTCGTGCTCGCCCTCGTGGTGCGCCAGGGCATCATGCTGCTCGACAACATCACCCTCACCCAGGAACTGGCGCAGAAGGAGAACCACTTCCGCTCCCTGGTGCAGGGCTCCAGCGACGTCATCATGATCGCCGCGACCAACGGCATCCTCCGGTACGTCTCCCCGGCCGCCGCCGGGGTCTACGGCCGTACCGCCGAGGAGCTGGTGGGTACGGAACTGGCCAATCTCATCCACCCGGAGGACCTGGGCTGCGTGGTGCACGAGGTGCGCCGCTTCCTCGCCGCCAGCCCACTCGAGGAACCCACTACGCGCATCGAATGCCGCTTCCGGTCCGGCGAGGGCGGCTGGCTCAATGTCGAGTCGACCGTCAACCGGCACCACGGCGGCCTCATCTTCAACAGCCGGGACGTGACCGAAAGAGTGCGCCTGCAGGCGCAGCTCCAGCACAACGCCGAGCACGACCCGCTCACCGACCTGCCCAACCGCGCGCTGTTCACCAAGCGCGTCCAGCAGGCCCTGTCCGGCCGCCGAGCCACCGACCGGGGCCTCGCCCTGCGCAACACGGCCGTCCTCTTCATCGACCTCGACGGCTTCAAGGGCGTCAACGACACGATCGGACACCAGGCCGGGGACGAACTGCTCGTCCAGGCCGCCCGCAGACTCCAGGAGGCGGTCCGGCACGGGGACACCGCGTCCCGGCTGGGCGGCGACGAGTTCGCGGCCCTGATCGCCGGGGACAACACCCGGGACCGCGCCGCCCGTGAACGCCACATCGTGGAGCTCGCCGATCGCCTCAGGGCGACGCTGTCACAGCCGTACCTCATCGACGGCAACGATGTCCGGGTCAACGCATCCATCGGCGTGGCCTTCGCCGAGCCCGGCCTCGGAGCGGGCGAGCTGCTGCGCAACGCCGACCTGGCCATGTACCGCGCCAAGGCGGGCGGCAAGGGCCGCGTCGAGCTGTACAAGCCGCAGATGCAGCAGGACGTCGTACGCAAGGCGGAGCTGGCCACGCGTCTGCGCGCCGCGCTGCACGACGGCGAGTTCGCCCTGCTGCACCAGCCGGTGGTGTGCCTCGCGGACGGCCGGATCACATCGGTCGCCGCCCAGGCGCGCTGGCGGTCCTCGCAAGGGGTGCTGTTCACGCCCGCCGAGTTCCTGCGGGTGGCCGAGGACAGCGACAAGACCGCCGAGCTGGGCCGTTGGATGCTCCGGGAGGCCGTCGAGCAGGCCGCGGAGCGCACCGCGACCGGGCTCGCGGTCCCCGTCGCCGTGCGGATGAGCGCGCGCCGGCTGCTGGACCGGTCGATGCCGCTCGGCTCCATCGAGGCGCTGCTGACCCGGCACGGGCTGCCGTCCGGGTCGCTGATCATCGAGATGTCCGACCTCGACCCCCGCATCCCGCTGGACGAACTGGAGCGCCGCCTGAGCGGCCTGCGCAGAGTCGGTGTCCGGGTCGCCCTGGACGGCTTCGGCAGCGGATACGGCGCGATCACGGCCCTGCGCAGGCTCCCCGTCGACATCCTCAAGCTCGACCGCGGTCTGGTCGAGGGGGTCGTCGAGTCCGCGCGGCTGCACAAGATCACCAGTGGGCTGCTGCGGATCGCCGGCGACCTCGGGCTGCAGTCCGTGGCCGACGGTGTGGACCTGCCGGAGCAGGTCGTCGCCCTGCGCGCGATGGGGTGCACACACGGGCAGGGCATGGCGTTCGCCGGGCCGCTGGACGAGTACCGGCTGCGCCGGGCGCTCAGTTCCGGCCACTATCCGGTGCCGCACGGACCGGTGGAGCCGGCGTTCGCGGGCGGTGGGGCAGGGGTGTACACCAGTGGTGTGACCGCTGTTCTCGGAGGCGGAAGTGCCCTTCGCTCACATAATGAGACTCCCGTCCCACCCACTTGACAGTGGGTGTGTGCCGGGGGGAGGGTCAGTGCCATGCGCACCCGAATTCTCGTACTTGGAAAGCGCGTCGGCTAAGGCTGGTGACGTCCGGATGGACCCGGAACTCCCAGCGACCACACCGGCGCGCTCCCCTCGCTTGCCTTTTGGCACGAGGGGTTTTTTGTTGCACAGGCACCAGTCGTGCAGCATCGAAACTCCGCTCAAACTTCGCAAAAACCCTCAGCATCGAGAAGAGAATGCCGATGACCGAGCAGGCCACCGGGGCCCATAATCCGCAGCCGCGGCCCCGATCCGGAGGACAGCAGTCCGCCCCCGAGCACGTCACGGGTGCGCAGTCCCTCATCCGTTCGCTCGAGGAGGTCGGCGCCGACACGGTATTCGGCATTCCGGGCGGTGCGATCCTGCCGGCGTACGACCCGCTGATGGACTCCACCAAGGTCCGCCACGTCCTGGTCCGCCACGAGCAGGGCGCCGGCCACGCCGCCACCGGCTACGCGCAGGCCACCGGCAAGGTCGGCGTCTGCATGGCGACCTCCGGCCCCGGCGCCACCAACCTGGTCACGCCGATCGCCGACGCGCACATGGACTCGGTGCCGCTCGTGGCGATCACCGGGCAGGTCTCCTCCAAGGCGATCGGCACGGACGCCTTCCAGGAGGCGGACATCGTCGGCATCACCATGCCGATCACCAAGCACAACTTCCTCGTCACCAAGGCGGAGGACATCCCGCGGGTGATCGCGCAGGCGTTCCACATCGCCGCCACCGGCCGCCCCGGCCCGGTCCTGGTCGACATCTCCAAGGACGCCCTCCAGGCGAAGACCACCTTCTCCTGGCCGCCCACCATGGACCTGCCCGGCTACCGGCCCGTCACCAAGCCGCACGCCAAGCAGATCCGCGAGGCCGCCAAGCTGATCACCAACGCCAAGCGGCCCGTCCTCTACGTCGGCGGCGGTGTCATCAAGGCCGGCGCCACCGCCGAGCTGAAGGTCCTCGCCGAACTCACCGGAGCGCCCGTCACCACCACCCTGATGGCGCTCGGCGCATTCCCCGACAGCCACCCGCTGCACGTGGGGATGCCGGGCATGCACGGTGCGGTCACCGCCGTCACCGCGCTGCAGAAGGCCGACCTGATCGTCGCCCTCGGAGCCCGCTTCGACGACCGCGTCACCGGCAAGCTGGACAGCTTCGCCCCGTACGCCAAGATCGTCCACGCCGACATCGACCCGGCCGAGATCGGCAAGAACCGCGCCGCCGACGTGCCGATCGTCGGCGACGCCCGCGAGGTCATCGCCGACCTCGTCCAGGCCGTCCAGAAGGAGCACGCCGACGGCCACCAGGGCGACTACAGCGCCTGGTGGAAGGACCTCTCCCGCTGGCGTGAGACCTACCCGCTCGGCTACGACCAGCCCGAGGACGGCTCGCTGTCCCCGCAGCAGGTCATCGAGCGGATCGGCCAACTCGCCCCCGAGGGCACGATCTTCGCGGCGGGCGTCGGCCAGCACCAGATGTGGGCCGCGCACTTCATCCAGTACGACAAGCCCGCCACCTGGCTGAACTCCGGCGGTGCCGGAACCATGGGCTACGCGGTCCCGGCCGCGATGGGCGCCAAGGCAGGCGCGCCGGAGCAGACCGTCTGGGCGATCGACGGTGACGGTTGCTTCCAGATGACCAATCAGGAACTCACCACCTGCGCCCTGAACAACATCCCGATCAAGGTCGCCATCATCAACAACGGCGCCCTCGGGATGGTCCGCCAGTGGCAGACCCTGTTCTACAACCAGCGCTACTCCAACACGGTGCTGCACTCGGGCCCGGAGGCGGACGGCAAGCAGCCCAGCGCAGGCACGCGCGTCCCCGACTTCGTGAAGCTGTCGGAGGCCATGGGCTGCTACGCGATCCGCTGCGAGAACCCGGCCGATCTCGACAAGGTCATCGAAGAGGCGAACTCCATCAACGACCGCCCGGTCGTCGTCGACTTCATCGTCCACGAGGACGCGATGGTGTGGCCGATGGTCGCCGCCGGAACCTCCAACGACGAGATCATGGCCGCCCGGGACGTCCGCCCCGACTTCGGCGACAACGAAGACGACTGAGAGCCGTCAGGACTTATCAAGCAGAGGAACGAGACCCCATGTCCAAGCACACGCTCTCCGTCCTGGTGGAGAACACGCCGGGCATCCTCGCCCGGATCGCCGCCCTCTTCTCCCGCCGCGGCTTCAACATCGACTCGCTCGCGGTCGGTGTCACCGAGCACCCCGACATCTCCCGCATCACCATCGTGGTGAACGTCGAGGACCTGCCGCTGGAGCAGGTGACCAAGCAGCTCAACAAGCTGGTCAACGTACTGAAGATCGTCGAGCTGGAGCCCGGTTCGGCCGTTCAGCGCGAACTCGTTCTGGTGAAGGTGCGCGCCGACAACGAGACCCGCTCCCAGATCATCGAGATCGTCCAGCTCTTCCGCGCCAAGACGGTCGACGTCTCCCCGGAGGCCGTCACCATCGAGGCCACCGGCTCCAGCGACAAGCTGGAGGCCATGCTGAAGATGCTGGAGCCGTTCGGCATCAAGGAGCTCGTCCAGTCCGGCACGATCGCGATCGGACGCGGAGCGCGTTCGATCACCGACCGGTCGCTGCGCGCGCTCGACCGCTCGGCATAGGGACGCGTTCGGACGGCCGGGTGACACCGGCCGTCCGGATTCCGCCCGTATAGCGAGACCCCGAAACTTCCCTTCCCCCCGCCGTCATACGGTGGGACGCAACACCTGCACACAAGGAGAGAACCCAAAGTGGCCGAGCTGTTCTACGACGCCGACGCCGACCTGTCCATCATCCAGGGCCGCAAGGTCGCGGTCATCGGTTACGGCAGCCAGGGCCACGCCCACGCGCTGTCGCTCCGTGACTCGGGTGTCGACGTCCGCGTCGGTCTGCACGAGGGCTCCAAGTCCAAGGCGAAGGCCGAGGAGCAGGGCCTGCGCGTGGTGACGCCGTCGGAGGCCGCCGCCGAGGCCGACGTCATCATGATCCTCGTCCCGGACCCGATCCAGGCCCAGGTCTACGAGGAGCACATCGCCCCGAACCTGAAGGACGGCGACGCCCTGTTCTTCGGTCACGGCCTGAACATCCGCTACGGCTTCATCAAGCCCCCGGCCGGCGTCGACGTCTGCATGGTCGCCCCGAAGGGCCCGGGCCACCTGGTGCGCCGTCAGTACGAGGAGGGCCGCGGCGTTCCCTGCATCGCCGCCGTCGAGCAGGACGCCACCGGCAACGCCTTCGCGCTCGCCCTGTCGTACGCCAAGGGCATCGGCGGCACCCGCGCCGGCGTCATCAAGACGACCTTCACCGAGGAGACCGAGACCGACCTGTTCGGCGAGCAGGCCGTCCTCTGCGGTGGCACCGCCGCCCTGGTCAAGGCCGGCTTCGAGACGCTGACCGAGGCCGGCTACCAGCCCGAGATCGCGTACTTCGAGTGCCTGCACGAGCTCAAGCTGATCGTGGACCTCATGTACGAGGGCGGCCTGGAGAAGATGCGCTGGTCGATCTCCGAGACCGCCGAGTGGGGCGACTACGTCACCGGCCCGCGGATCATCACCGACGCCACCAAGGCCGAGATGAAGAAGGTCCTCGCCGAGATCCAGGACGGCACCTTCGCCCAGGCCTGGATGGACGAGTACCACGGCGGTCTGAAGAAGTACAACGAGTACAAGACGGCCGACTCCGAGCACCTGCTCGAGACCACCGGCAAGGAGCTGCGCAAGCTCATGAGCTGGGTGAACGAGGAGGCGTAAGCCTCAGACAACGGGGCCGGAGCAGCTCGCTCCGGCCCCGTTGTCCAACCCGTCACATCACGGACGGGTGATCCTTCCGCAGAGGCGCAGGACGACCTCTGTCACGGCACTACACTGCCGTACTACATACGCGTCAGGCCCACAGCGTCGTGCGTCTTCCGCGGCCACCTTCCCTCCACCGCCAGCGGCCGTCGGGACGGCCGTCCGCAATGGACATGTGAGGACTCACGTGAGCTCGAAACCCGTCGTACTCATCGCCGAAGAGCTGTCGCCCGCGACCGTGGACGCGCTCGGCCCCGACTTCGAGATCCGGCACTGCAACGGAGCGGACCGAGCCGAGCTGCTCCCGGCCATCGCCGACGTGGACGCGATCCTGATCCGTTCCGCCACCAAGGTCGACGCCGAGGCGATCGCCGCCGCGAACAAGCTCAAGGTCGTGGCGCGAGCCGGCGTCGGCCTGGACAACGTCGACGTCTCCGCCGCCACCAAGGCCGGCGTGATGGTCGTCAACGCCCCGACCTCGAACATCGTGACCGCCGCCGAGCTCGCCTGCGGTCTCCTCCTCGCCACCGCCCGCAACATCCCGCAGGCCAACGCCGCGCTGAAGAACGGCGAGTGGAAGCGCAGCAAGTACACGGGCGTCGAGCTGGCCGAGAAGACGCTGGGCGTCGTGGGCCTCGGGCGCATCGGTGCGCTCGTCGCGCAGCGCATGTCCGCCTTCGGTATGAAGGTCGTCGCGTACGACCCCTATGTGCAGCCCGCGCGCGCCGCGCAGATGGGCGTCAAGGTGCTGTCGCTGGACGAGCTTCTCGAGGTCTCCGACTTCATCACCGTCCACCTGCCCAAGACCCCCGAGACCCTCGGCCTCATCGGCGACGAGGCGCTGCGCAAGGTCAAGCCGAGCGTGCGCATCGTCAACGCCGCGCGCGGTGGCATCGTCGACGAGGAGGCGCTGTACTCGGCGCTGAAGGAGGGCCGCGTCGCCGGCGCCGGTCTGGACGTGTACGCCAAGGAGCCGTGCACCGACTCGCCGCTCTTCGAGTTCGACCAGGTCGTCGCCACCCCGCACCTCGGTGCCTCCACCGACGAGGCGCAGGAGAAGGCCGGTATCGCCGTCGCCCGCTCGGTGCGTCTCGCCCTCGCCGGTGAGCTGGTCCCGGACGCGGTGAACGTGCAGGGCGGTGTCATCGCCGAGGACGTCAAGCCGGGTCTGCCGCTCGCCGAGCGCCTCGGCCGTATCTTCACGGCGCTCGCCGGTGAGGTCGCGGTCCGCCTCGACGTCGAGGTGTACGGCGAGATCACCCAGCACGATGTGAAGGTGCTGGAGCTCAGCGCCCTCAAGGGTGTCTTCGAGGACGTCGTCGACGAGACGGTGTCGTACGTCAACGCCCCGCTGTTCGCCCAGGAGCGCGGTGTCGAGGTGCGGCTGACCACCAGCTCGGAGGCCACCGACCACCGCAACGTCGTCACCGTGCGCGGCACGCTCGGCAACGGCGAGGAGGTGTCGGTCTCCGGCACGCTGGCCGGCCCCAAGCACCTGCAGAAGATCGTCGCGGTCGGCGACTACGACGTGGACCTCGCGCTCGCCGACCACATGGTCGTCCTGAAGTACGAGGACCGTCCCGGTGTCGTCGGCACGGTCGGCCGTATCTTCGGCGAGGCCGGCATCAACATCGCCGGTATGCAGGTGTCGCGGTCGGTGGCCGGTGGCGAGGCGCTCGCCGTCCTCACCGTCGACGACACGGTGCCCTCCGGGGTGCTGACCGAGGTCGCGGCGGAGATCGGGGCGACGTCCGCTCGTGCGGTGAACCTCGCCTGAGGTTGCCGTCCCGGGGGCCTGCGGCCCCCAGACCCCGCTCAGACCCTGAACGGGCCTCCTGCTCAAACGCCGGACGGGCTGAATTGTCCGTCCGGCGTTTCGCATGTGCGCTCCCCCACCTCGACCCGCCGCAGCATGACCGCCGCCAGCACCGCCGCCCCCGCGAGCACCACCGCCCCCGAGATCGCCGCCCCCTGCATCCCGCTGGTGAACGCCTCCCGCGCCACCGCCGCCAGTCCCGGCACCTGATCGGCGACAGCAAGCGCACCGCCCAGCGTCTCCTGCGCCACGTCCGGCGCCGACGCCGGGATCTCGTGCCGGTAGATCGCCGTGCCGATCGCTCCGAGCACCGCCATGCCCAGCGCGCCGCCGAACTCCGCGCCGGTCTCCATCAGGGAAGACGCGGCGCCCGCCCGCTCCACCGGGGCGGCGCCCAGCGCGAGGTCCATGATCTGGGACATCACCGTCACACCTCCGACGGCGAGGACCGCGCATGAGGTCAGCACCAGCCACATCGAGTCCGTCCCGGCGAGGGCCAGCAGTGCGAAACCGGTCGCTGCGATCGCGAAGCCCGCGGTGACGACGTAGGCGCGGTTGACGCCCTTCTGTACCACCTGGGTCGCGATCGGCCCCGCCGCCCCGATCGGCACGGACGGCAGCAGTGCCCACAGGGCCGCCTCCAGGGCGCTCTTGCCGAGCACCGACTGCAGGTACTGCGTGGTGAAGTAGGCCGAGCCGAACACCCCGAACGCGCAGACGAGGTTCAGGCAGACCGAGGGCGCGAAGCGCCGCCCCCGGAACAGGGCCGGAGAGATCATCGGCGCCGCGGCCGTGCGCTGGCGGTGGACGAAGAGCGCCGCGAACAGCAGGCCGACGGTGATCGAGACGACGTAGAGCGCGTTCCAGCCCTTGGACGGGATCTCCTTCAGGCCGTAGATCACGGGAAGCACCGCAGCCATCGACAGCGGCACGCTCAGCCAGTCGAAGCGGCCGGGCGCGGGGTTCCTCGACTCGGGCAGCAGCACCGGGCCCGCGACCAGCAGCAGAGCCATCGCGGGCAGGTTGACCAGGAAGACCGAGCCCCACCAGAAGTACTCGACCAGCACCCCGCTCATCACCGAGCCGAGCGCGATCCCGGCCGTCATCACGCCGGACCACAGGCCGATCGCCTTCGCGCGCTGGGTGGGGTCGGTGAACATCGTGCGGGTCATGGCCATCGTCGCCGGCATCAGGGTCGCGCCGCCGATACCGAGGACCGCGCGGGCCGCGATCAGCGTCTCGGCGCTGTTGGCGTACGCCGCCACCAGGGACGCCGTACCGAAGGCGGCGGCGCCGATCAGCAGCAGGCGGCGGTGGCCGATGCGGTCGCCCAGCGAGCCCATCGTCATCAGCAGACCGGCCAGGACGAAGGCGTAGATGTCGAAGATCCACAGCTGCTGGGTGCCGCTCGGTTGCAGGTCGGCGCTGATCGCCGGGATCGCGAAGTAGAGCACCGAGACGTCCATCGAGACCAGCAGCAGCGGCAGCATCAGCACGCCGAGGGCGGTCCATTCGCGGCGGCCGGCGCGGGTGGGCGGGGGTGTGGGCGTGGTGGGGCTCGTCGGGTTCGTTGTCATGCCGGTGAATGTACGCACGTATTAAACGCTTGTCTAGGACGGCCGTATAGGACGGCTGTATGGATCCGGAGTAGAGTGGCGTGCCATGGGACACCGTGAGGATTTGCTGGAGGGGGCCAAGCGCTGCCTGCTGGCGAAGGGGTTCGTGCGCACGACGGCGCGCGACATCGTCAAGGAGTCGGGGACCAACCTGGCCTCGATCGGCTACCACTACGGCTCGAAGGACGCCTTGCTGGCGGAGGCGTACCTGGCGTTGGTCGCGGAGCTCTCCGAGGCCTTCGACGGCGACGGGGCCGCCGACAGCGCCACCGCCCCCGGCTCCGTCGAGCGCTTCCGGGAGGTGTGGTCGAACATCATCGGCACCATGAGGGGGCCGGGGTCGATGTGGCGCCTCAGCATCGAGATCGTGGCCATGGGTGACCAGTTGCCCGTGGTACGCGATCACTTGGCGCGGCAGCAGCGGGACGCCGAGCGTGCTCTCGTCGCGCTGTTCACAGGGGTGCCGGAGGACGAGATTCCCGACAGCACGCTGGACACCCTCGGCAGGTTCTACACGACCCTGATGACGGGACTCATCGCGCAGTGGAACTTCGACCCGGAGCGCGCACCCGACGCGGACGCGCTCACCGAGGGGCTGTGTCAGCTCATGGAGGCCGCTAGCCGGAAATGACCCGCCCCTCGCGCATCTCGATCACCCGGTCCGCGAAATGCCGTACGACCGCCCGGTCGTGGCAGATGAACAGGTAGCCGAGGCCGAGGTCGTCCTGGAGGTCGGCGAGCAGGTTCAGTACTCCGGCGCGTATGGAAGGGTCGAGGGACGAGACCGGTTCGTCGAGGACCAGCAGACGTGGCTCGGAGGCCAGCGCGCGGGCGATTCCGGCGCGTTGGCACTGGCCACCGGAGAGTTCGTGCGGGCGGCGGTCGCCGTACGACGGGTCCAGGCCCACCCGGTCCAGGAGCTCGGCCACCTGATCGGGGGTGGGCCGGCGGCCCTGTATCCGCAGCGGTTCCGCCACCGCGTCGCGGATGCGGTGGCGGGGGCTCAGTGAGCCGTACGGGTCCTGGAACACCGGCTGCATGCGCGGGCGGATCGGGCGCAGCTCCCGTTCGGTGAGGGTCGTCAACTCCCGCCCTTCGAAGCGGACGTCACCGGAGTGGGGACGGCGCAACTGGAGGACCGCCAGGGCCGTGGAGGACTTGCCGCAGCCGGAGGGGCCGTTGAGCGCGAGGGTCTCGCCGGGGGCCAGGGTGAAGGAGACATGGTCGACGGCGGTCGTGTCGCCGTAGCGCATCACGAGGTCGCGGACGTCGAGCAGGGCGTCGTCGCTCATGCGGGCTGCTGCTCCTCTTCCTTCTCCTGGAACAACTCGGTCGCCGGATGCGGGAGTTCCTGCCAGCGGTGGCAGGCCACCAGGCGCTCCGCCACCTGCCGCGGCTCCGGTTCCGTCGTGTGGCAGACGTCGGCCGCGAGCGGGCAGCGCGGGGCGAAGGCGCAGCCCGGCGGGAGGGCGGCCGGGGCGGGTGGGGTGCCGCGCAGTGCGGGGAGGCGGCGGCCGGGGGGCGCGTGCTGGGGGAGGGAGGCCAGCAGGCCTGCCGTGTAGGGGGCGCGGGGGCGGGCCAGCACCTCGTCCGCCGGGCCGAGTTCGGTGAGGCGGCCGGCGTACATGACCAGCACGCGGTCGGCGTGGTCCCGTACGACGTCCATGTCGTGGGTGACGAGGACCAGCGCGGCGCCGACGGCCTCCCGCTGTTCGGCGAGCACCCGCAGCACTTGGTCGCGGCGCTCCTCGTCCAGGGCGGTGGTGGGTTCGTCGGCGACGACGATGTCCGGTTCGTTGACCGTCGCCATGGCGATGACGGCGCGCTGCCGCATGCCGCCGGAGTACTCGTGCGGATACGCCCGTGCCCTGCGGGCGGCGTCCGGGATGCCGACCCGGTCGAGCGCGGCGACCGCCCGGGCCCGGGCCTCCTTGCGGGAGACGCCGGTCACCGACCGTACGGCGGCCGCGAGTTGGTCGCCGACCGGGTGCACGGGGGAGAGGGCCGACAGGGCGTCCTGCGGGACGAGGGAGATACGGCGGCCGCGGTGGGCGGCGAGGTCCGGCAGGATCGTCCCGCTCGTCGTCGCGCCGCGCGGCAGCATGCCCAGCAGCGCCCGGGCCGTGAGGGACTTGCCCGCGCCCGACTCGCCGACGAGGGCGAGGGTCTCGCGCGCTCGGACGTCGAAGGACAGTCCGCGCACGGCCTCGACGCCGTCGAAGGCGATCCGCAGGTCGCGCACCGAGAGGAGCACATCAGACGGCAACGGAGGCCTCCTTTTCCTTCTCCGCCTTCTTCGCGGCTGCCTGCTCCGCCTTCTGCACGGCCTTCTTCTCCGTCGGCGCGACTCGCCGGGCTCCGCGGCCCTGCACGGCCGCCGCCCCCGACACGGCCAGTCCCGCCAGCAGGGCCAGTGCGACCGCCGGGGCGAGGGCCGCCCAGGGGGCGCGTTCGACATACGCGCGGGACTCGTCGAGGAGCAGGCCCCACTCGGGCGCGGGCGGCTGGGCGCCCAGGCCCAGGAAGCCGAGGGAGGCCAGGGCGAGGGCTATGCCGGGCAGGCGGAGCAGGGCGTGGCGGGCGACGGGGGCGGCGACGGACGGCAGGACGTGCCGGGTGAGGATCCAGAACGGGGTGGCGCCCATGGCCCGTTGGGCGGTCAGGAAGGCCGACGCCCTTACCTCCTGCACCAGCGCCGCGGCGTGCGCGGACAGCGCGGGCCAGGAGATCAGGGCGACGGCGAGGGCCGCGCCGCCGGTGCCGGGACCGGCCGCCGCCGCGACCAGGATGCCGACGATCACGGGGGGAAGGGCATTGGCGATGTCCGCCGCGCCCGCCGCGACGCCGGGCAGGAAGCCCAGCGCGAGCGCGACCAGCAGGCTCAGCGCACAGATGGCGGCGGCCGTGCCGACCGTCGAGGCGGCGCCGTGGCCGAGCCGGGCGAGGACGTCGCGGCCGAGAGCGTCGGTGCCGAGCGGGTGCGCCCAGGAGGGGGCCGTGAGGCGGGCGGCCGTGTTCACCGTGTACGGGTCGCGCAGCAGGCCCCAGCCGATGGACACGGCGAGGAGGGTGAACAGGGTCAACGGGACCGCCGGGTGGGTACGGACCGGGCGTGCCGGGGGCAGTGTCAGACCGGCGTCACGCAGCGCGGGGCCCAGCAGGCGGCGCCGGGTGAGCGCCGCCGCCGCGCCGGCGAGCAGGCCGAGCAGCAGCAGGGCCAGCACCGACCCCTGCAGCAGCGGCAGATCCTGCGACTTGGCCGCGCCGAGCGCCGTACGGCCGATGCCGGGCACCGCGAACACGGTCTCCACCGCGACCGCGCCCCCGGTCAGCCCGACGGCCGCCATGCCGAACTGCGGTACCAGCGGCGGCAGTACGCGGCGCAGGGCGGCCCCCGCGATCCGCGCCCGGCTCACCCCGGCGCCCCGCCACAGCTCCACCCACCGCTCGTCGAGCACGGCGGGCAGCGCGTCCGCGACCAGCCGGCCGAGCAGACCGCCCGCCGGGACGCCGAGGGCGATCGCGGGCAGCACCAGGTACTCGGGGCCCGCCCACCCGGCCGTCGGCAGCCACCCCAGCCACACCCCGCACACCAGCAGCGCGACGGTGGCCAGCAGGAACTCGGGCACGGCGGCCAGCATCGCGGCGAAGGCCCCGGCCGACCCGCGCCCCCGCACCAGCACCGGAGCCACCAGCACGGCGGCCAGTACGACCGCCACGCCGAGCGCGGCGCCCATCAGGGCCAGCGACACCTGGAGGCCGGCGACGACGGACGGCAGTACGTCGTACCCCGACACCCAGGAGGTGCCGAAGTCGCCGCGCAGCAGGCCCGAGGCCCACTTCCCCAGCAGGGAGAGGGGACCGGCGTCCAGGCCGAGGTCCTGGCGGATCGCGGACAGCGCCTCCTCCGTCGGCTCCTGCTCGGCCGACCGCGCGCGCAGCACGGTGAGGGCCGGGTCCCGCCGGGAGAGCCAGGGCAGCAGACCGACGGCGGCCAGGACGGCGACCAGGCAGAGGAGGCGGGTCAGCCCGGCCGGACCGATGAATTTCCCCAGGGCAGGCTTCACTTGACGTACGTGTCGATCGTGACGAGCTCGCGCTCGCGGGGGTCGTGGGCGGCGTCGACGACACCGGCGGCGTCGCCCTGGATCACCCGCTCGTGGAGCATCGGGACGGCGGCGTCGGTGGCGAGCACGGCGGCCTCGGCCTCGATGACCGCCTTTCGGCGGGCGTCGCCGGCCTTCGTCCCGCCGGCCTTCTTCAGCTCGGCGTCCACGGCGGAGTCGGCGAGCTGGGAGAGGTTGAAGGAGCCGTCGGAGGCGAAGTCGCTGTACAGGTAGGCGACCGGGTCGCCGGAGTCCAGGACGGTGGCGCGGGAGAGGATGAACGCGTCGAACTTGCCCGCCAGGGCGTCGGACTCGATGTTCGCGTACTCGCGGACGTCGAGCTTCACCTTGAACCCGGCCTTCTGCAGCTGCTGCTGCAGCGTGGCGGCCACCTCGGGCAGTTCGGCCCGGTCGGTGAAGGTGCCGATGGTGATCGTCGTGCCGTCAGGCTTGCCGGCCTTCGTGTGCTCGACGGGCGTGCGCAGGTCGGCCGCCCACGGCAGCGCGGGCCCGAGCAGTCCTCCGGCGACATCCGCCCGCCCCTCGTACACGCCCTCGACGATCGACTTGGCGTCGATCGCCTCCCGGGCGGCGGCGCGCAGCGAGGCGTCCTTGAAGACGCCCTTCTCGGTGTTCAGGTAGAGGGTGTTGGTGCGCGGCATCGGGACCTCGGTGATCAGGTCCTGGTCGAGGACGGCGGCCTGGGAGACCGGGATCGCCTCGACGATGTCGGCCTCGCCGGTGCGCAGGGCGGCGGCGCGGGCGGTCCCGTCCGGCACGAACTTGACGTCGATTCCCGGGGCCTTGGCCTTGCCGCCCCAGTACTTGTCGTAGCGGTCGAGGGCGGCGGAGGCGGTGCCGTTGACCTCGACCAGCTCGAAGGGGCCGGTGCCGGCGCCGATGGGGTTCACCGTCTTCCCCTGGTAGGCCTTGGCGGCCAGGATCGACAGCTGGGGCGAGCTCAGCCGCTGCGGGACGAGGGGGTCCTCGGTGCCGGTGGTGACCGTGACCGTGTCGGTGTCCTCGGCCTTCGCGGTCAGGTCCACGCCGTCGAGGATGCGGGGCTTGGGGGAGGCGCCGGCGGCCTTGGTGAGCGATCGGACGACGGCCTGTGCGTCGAGCTTCGTGCCGTCGTGGAAGGTGACGCCGTCGCGTATCTCGAAGGTCCAGGTGCGGCCGGACTGCTGCCACTTGGTGGCGAGTGCGGGCAGGGCGTCGCCGTCCTCGTCGAGCTTCACCAGGGTCTCGGCCGTCGACCAGCGCGAGAGCTTGAACGCGTCGTCGCTCAGGGGAGACAGGCCGGAGCGGGGCGGCAGCATGTGCGCGACACGGATGCGCTTGCCTTCGGCGGACGCCTCATCGGACGCCGCTGACGAGAAGCAGCCGGTGAGCAGGGCGGAGGCCGCGGTGACCGCGGTGAGCGGGAGAAGACGGGCGGGGACGCGCACGGGACACTCCGGATAAAGGCATGGTCAAAGGTTGAACGTTGCACCGACCGTAGCATGATGACAATCATTTTCAGAAGCCTGCATCCGTATGGCCTGCCACGCAGGCAGCCGCCCTCAACTGCCCGCAAGCCTTGCCCCCTTCAACGCCATGTGCAGCAGCAGCCGGTCCTCGCCGTCGTCCAGGTCCAAACCCGTGAGCTGCTCGACGCGGGAGAGGCGGTAGTACAGGGTCTGGCGGTGGATGCCGAGTTCGGCGGCCGTGCGGCCGGCCTGGCCGGCGCAATCGAGGTAGACCTCGGCGGTGCGGGCGAGTTCGTGATGGGCGGGGGAGAGGAGGGGGGCGACCGCGGGGTCGTGGACCGTCTGCGGGGAGAGGGAGGTCAGCAGGCGGTACGGCCCGATGCGCCCCCACTCGGCCACCGGTCCGAGCCGTGGTTCCGCCAGCGCCGCACGGGCCGCGGCCGACGCCTCCTGCCAGACGGTGCCCAGCTCGGCGAGACCGGTGCGCGGTTCGCCGAGGCCCGCCGCCACCCGCGCCGGGCCCCGCGCGAGCGGCTGGGCCGGGGCTTGCTTCAGCAGCCGGGACGCCGCCGCCAGCGCCGCCGTCCGCACCTCGGACGAGCGCAGCCGTACGAGCACGGCCAGGCTCTGTCCCGCCGCCCCCCACGGCACCGCGCACAGCGCGGTCGCGTGCGGCACCGTCCGCACAGACGGGGCGTCGTCCGGGTCGGCCGACGGCCAGGGGGCCACGCAGACCACCGTATGGACGCCGTCCGCGCGCGAGCCCAGGGCCGCGCGCAGCTCGGCGACGGCCGCGTCGCCCTGCCAGCCGCGCTCGGCGGTCAGCACGGCCCGCAGTTCCCGGCTGAGGTCGGCCCCGTGCTGCGCCTCGTCCGCGAGCAGGGCGCCGATGCGGGCGGTCACCTCCATGGCGGCGGCGAGCTGCTGCTCGGTCGGACCCGGATCGTCGTCCAGGAGCCAGACATAACCGAGGACGACACCCCTGTGGCGTACGGGGAGGCAGATCCGTCCGCGATACACCCCCGCCTCCGGGGTCGGCGGAATCCGCACGGGTCCGGTCGCCTGGGTGATGCCGAACCCCTCGAACCAGGTCCGGACCGTCGTCGTCGAGCGCCGGGTCAGGATCGAGCGGGTGCGCACGGGGTCCAGGGCCGACGCGTCGAGCTCGCCCTCACTGTCGTACGCGCCGAAGGCGATCAGTTCGAAGTCCCGGTTCTCCAGGGTCGCGGGGGCTCCCAGGAGCTCCGAGATCTCATCGACCAGCTCCTGGTAGTCGCCTTTGTAATCGGCTGTCACTCGGGCATTCTCCCGCATAACCGCAGGGGCGTCATACAACTGTCTGAGATCTGTGGCACGGATGCGTGACAGCTGTCGATGGCCGACGATCGGAGGGATCCTTAGGTTTCACGGTGGTTCTATCTGCTGGTTTGTGGAGGTGCCCCGTGCTGGGTCCCGTGATTCTTGCCGCGTCGCGCAGCGACCGGATGCGACGCCTGATCTCGGCGGCCCCGGTGACCAAGCAGGTCGTCGACCGGTTCATCCCGGGCGAGACCGTCGACGAGATCGTGCCGATCATCGACGACCTCACCGGCAAGGGCCTGGAGCTGACGATGGACGTCGTCGGCGAGGACATCACCCGTCCTGAGCAGGCCGAAGCCGCCCGGGACGCGTACCTGGCGCTGATCGACCGGATCAAGGACCTCGAGCTCGGCGAGCGCGTCGAGATGTCCGTCAAGCTGTCCATGTTCGGGCAAGCGCTGGACGGCGGACACGAGCTGGCCCTGGCGAACGTCCGCCCGGTCGTCGAGGCCGCCGCCGCCATCGGTACGACGGTCACGCTCGACGCCGAGGACCACACCACCCTCGACTCGATGTTCGCCATCCACGAGGAGCTGCGCCGGGACTTCCCGCAGACCGGCTGTGTCATCCAGGCCTACCTCTTCCGCACGGAGGGCGACGCCCGCCGCCTCGCGCAGAGCGGCAGCCGCGTACGGCTGGTCAAGGGCGCCTACAAGGAGCCCGCCGAGGTCGCCTACCAGCAGAAACACGAGATCGACAAGGCGTACGTGCGGATCCTGAGGGTTCTGATGGAGGGCACCGGGTATCCGATGATCGGGTCCCACGACCCACGCCTGATCTCCATCGCCCAGGAACTCGCGCGGCGCGCCGGGCGCAAGCCGGACGAGTACGAGTTCCAGATGCTGTACGGGATCAGGAGCGACGAGCACCTGCGGCTGGCCGCCGAGGGCCACCGCATGCGCGTCTACACGGCCTACGGCACCGACTGGTACGGCTACTTCATGAGGCGGCTCGCGGAGAAGCCGGCGAACCTGCGCTTCTTCCTGCGGAGCATGATCAGCAAGGGCTGAGTCCCGACACAACGGCTCGAAACACCCGCTCAAGTTCAAGGAGTTACGGATCTCATGGACGCTGTGACCCAGGTCCCCACCCCCGTCAACGAGCCGGTGCACGGCTACGCCCCCGGCTCTCCCGAGCGCGCCCGCCTCGAGGTCAAGCTCAAGGAGCTCGCCGAGAACCCGATCGACCTGCCCTGCACCATCGGCGGCGAGAAGCGGATGGGCGGCGGTGAGCGGTTCGACGTCGTGCAGCCGCACAACCACAAGGCCCGCCTCGGCACCTACGGCAACGCCACCCAGCAGGACGCCCAGGACGCCATCGACGCGGCCCTCGCCGCCGCGCCGGCCTGGCGTGCGATGTCCTTCGACGACCGTGCCGCGATCATCCTGCGCGCGGCCGAGCTGCTGGCCGGCCCGTGGCGCGAGACGCTGGCCGCCTCCACCATGCTCGGCCAGTCCAAGACCGCCCAGCAGGCCGAGATCGACACCCCTTGCGAGTTGGTCGACTTCTGGCGCTTCAACGTCAAGTACGCCCGTGACCTGCTCGCCGAGCAGCCCCCGGCGAACTCCCCGGGCGTCTGGAACCGCCTCGACCACCGCCCGCTGGAGGGCTTCGTCTACGCGATCACGCCCTTCAACTTCACGGCGATCGCGGGCAACCTGCCCACCGCGCCCGCGCTGATGGGCAACGTCGTCGTCTGGAAGCCGTCCCCGACCCAGACCCACGCCGCCGTGCTGCTCATGCAGCTGCTGGAGGAGGCGGGGCTCCCCAAGGGCGTCATCAACCTCGTCACCGGCGACGGCATCGAGGTCTCCAAGGTCGCCCTGGAGCACCGCGACCTCGCCGGCATCCACTTCACCGGCTCGACCAAGACCTTCCAGTACCTGTGGAAGACGGTCGGCAACAACATCGAGAAGTACCGCTCCTACCCGCGCATCGTCGGCGAGACCGGCGGCAAGGACTTCGTCGTCGCCCACCCGAGCGCCGACGCGGCGGTGCTGAAGACGGCCCTCACCCGCGGTGCCTTCGAGTACCAGGGCCAGAAGTGCTCGGCGACCTCCCGGGCGTACATCCCGGCGTCGATCTGGAACTCCGGATTCAAGGAGGAGTTCGCGGCCGAGGTCGACTACATCACCATGGGTGACGTCACCGACCTGTCCAACTTCATCGGCGCCGTCATCGACGAGCGCGCCTTCGCCAAGAGCAAGGCCGCGATCGACCGCGCCAAGTCCGACTCCTCCTGCACGATCGTCGCGGGCGGCTCCTACGACGACTCGGTCGGCTACTTCGTCCGCCCGACCGTCATCGAGTGCAGCGACCCGGAGAACGAGGTCTTCACGACCGAGTACTTCGGCCCGATCCTCGCCGTGCACGTCTACGAGGACGACAAGTACGAGGAGATGCTGGAGCAGATGGAGTCGGTGTCCGCGTACGCGCTGACCGGCTCGGTCATCTCGGCCGACCGCGCGGCGGCGGCGTACACGATGGAGAAGCTGCGCTACGCGGCCGGCAACTTCTACATCAACGACAAGTCGACCGGCGCCGTCGTCGGCCAGCAGCCCTTCGGCGGCGGCCGCGCCTCCGGCACCAACGACAAGGCCGGCGCCCCGCAGAACCTGATGCGCTGGACGCTGACCCGCGCCATCAAGGAGACGCTGGTTCCGCCGACCGACTACACCTACCCGCACATGGGCTGACCGGCCGACTGGGCTGATTTCGGTCAACTCACGGCAAAGGGCCGGGTCCTGAGCTTCGCGCTCGACCCGGCCCTTCGTGCTACTCGGCGATCTCCGTCCGCTCCCACCACTCGTACACGGGCAGCGTGCCCTCGGGCGTCTCCTCCTGCCGCGAGGTCGGCCGGAAGTGCTCGTACCCGCCGCGGAGCTTGATCTTCACATCCGGGCCGGGGGACGGGGTCGGGACGATCCGTTCGGGCAGATCGTCCGGGCCGCCTTCGAGGAACACCTTCGCCGTGTCGTTCATGACCACACCGTTCCCCTTGTCGTAGGCGTCCGTCCCGTGCCGCGCGCAGGATCAGCCGAGTGGGCGATTCCCGACGGCCGCCCGGCGGCGGCGCCGATACTGGGCGGATGACCACGACCGCATCCGCCCGAACGCCGCGCACCTCCCACACCGCCGACCTCACCCCCGCCGAACTGCGCGCGATCCGCGCCCTGTTGGACGAGGCCTTCGACGGCGACTTCTCCGACGAGGACTGGGACCACGGCCTCGGCGGCATGCACGCCCTCGTCCACGACGACGCGGGGCGGCTCCTCGCGCACGGGTCGGTGGTCATGCGGCGCGTGCGGCACCGGGACCGGTGGCTGCGGGTCGGGTACGTGGAGGCGGTCGCCGTACGCCCGGACGCGCGCCGCACCGGGCTGGGCGGTCGCGTGATGGCGGAGCTGGAGCGGGTGATCGACCGGGCCTACGACGCGGGGATGCTGTCCGCGAGCGACGAGGGGGCCGCCCTGTACGCCGCCCGGGGCTGGGAGGTGTGGAGCGGGCGGGTCTGCGCACTGGGCCCCGAGGGTGTGGTGCGGCTGCCGGACGAGGAGGGGAGCACGTTCGTGCGGCCCGCTCTCGCCGGTCCGCTCGACCCGGCCTTCGAGCTGGTCTTCGACTGGCGGGACGGGGATGTGCTCTGACGGGGCGAGGGAACGGGGTGAGGGTATAAGCGCAGGTCAGTGGCGTGTGACCCACTCCACCGTCTCAGATAGTAGGAAGTCCGAGTAATTGTGGAGACAGATGCCCCGTCCTGGCTTAGCTTTGTAGAAGCCGAACGTCTCGCTCGATCAAGCGAATGGCGGTCGTGAGCCGGGCCCCGTGCAGGCAACCCCTGCGGCACCGCTCCCCGCCCCATCCGGCGTCTCGTAACCCCTTTGTGCACTCAGGGATTTCAGTGTTGTGCACTCCAGGATTCAGAAGGAGTCGATTCCTCATGGCCGAGACGACCGCCCGCCGTCGAGTCCGTCACATCTCCCGGACGACCGAGTCCGACCGCAAGAACGCCGCGGCCGCCCTCCAGCGCGCCCTCGACCGCCGTGACAACGGCGGCTCGACCGGCCACTGAGCCGCCGCGCGTCACCCCACGCGTCACCCCCAGGAGCCGGGAGCCGCACCCGCCGGGGTGCGGCGCGGACTCACGCTCCGCGCCGCACCTCGAAATGGTCGATGCGCTCCCCGCTCTGCGCCAGCGCCGACACCTTGAGCCTCGGTGCCGTACCGCTCTCCGCCTCCACCTTGAGGAAGGAGAAGCCCCGGTAGCGCACCCGCGACCACTCCACGGTCTCCGCCTTCGAGGCCCGCGACTTCGCCCACTCGAAGGTGTCGACGGAGTCGTGATCGCGCACATGGCCCTCGTAGCTCTCCTTCACGCCCGCCGGGAAGCCGTACAGCTCCTTGCCGCCGCCGCCCGCGGTGACGTACACGGTCCCGTCCCGCGTCGGGTCGGTCGACGCGCCGATCGGCACCCGCCGTCCCACCGCGCCGTCCTTGATGGCGTCGGTGCGCTCGTAGACGTGGTTGTGCCCGTTGATCACCAGGTCCACCTGGTGCTTGGCGAACAGCGGCAGCCACTCGTCGCGCACCCCGCCGTCGGAGGCGTGCGACGAGGTCGAGTACGCGCAGTGGTGGAAGAAGACGACGACGAAGTCCACCGACGAGTCCGCCCTCAGCGCGGCCAGCCTGTCGTCCAGCCATGCCGTCTGCTTGCCGCCCGTGTAGCCGAAGTTGGCGGGGATCTCGTACGACACGTCGTTGGCGTCCAGCGCCACGAAGCCGACGTTGCCGTACGTGAACGCGTACACGCCCGGTGCCCTGCGCGGGTCGAAGCCGCTGTCCGGCAGGGACCAGCGGGCGAGCTGGCCGCCGTAGCCCTCGGGGGAGTACCACGCCTCCATGTCGTGGTTGCCGGTCGTCACCATCCACGGCACCGACCGCGCGACCTCCTCGTTCTGCTTGAGGAACAGGTCCCAGAAGGCGGGGTCGTAACCGTCCGACTCCTCACCCCGGCCCTTCACGTTGGCGTAGCAGATGTCGCCCGCGTGGAGATGGAAGGCGGGCTCCTGGCGCAGCAGGATGTGGTCGTTGGCGGCCGCGGCCTTGCTGACGCCCTGGTCGCCGAAGGCGGTGAAGACGAACTTCTCCGGCCGCGACGGCGCCGTGCGGAACGACGCGATCGTCGCGCGGTGCGCCGCCGAGGCGGGGTCGAAGCCGTCGTGGCCGACGCCGTAGTAGTACGTGGTGCCGGGCAGGAGGCCGTCCACAGCCGCGTGCACGTAGTACTGGTCCAGGGCCGCGCGGACGCCCGTGACCCCCGGCGTGTGCAGATCGCGCACCTCGGCCTCGATCCTGCGGCCCAGGTCGTCGGGCCGGGTCCCGATCCGGACGTACGGCTTCCGCACCGCGACCGGGACCTGCCAGGAGACCCGCATCTGTGTCTTCGGGTCGGCGCCGAAGGCGAGATGGCGGCCGAAGGGGGCGACGGCCGAGCCCGGCACCTTCGCGAGGCCGGACGGGGACGCCGAAGCGGAGGCCGTCGCACCGGACGTGCCCGAGCCGGGCCCCGACTCCGAACCCGCGCAACCCGTCAACAGCCCACCCGCCGCCACGGCGCCCGCGGTCACCAGTGTGCGGCGCCGGGTCAGCTTCGTGCGCAGGTACTCATGCTGTTCCGCCATGCTCATACGGCGGGCGAGCTGCGGGGGGATGCCGAAGTCCGGGATGTCCATGGTGGGAAAGTTCCCAGCGGCGACCAACACCCGCCATACATACGGGTGAACGCCAGTCGAAGCGCAAACGCCGTCCCCCATCCGGCTGTCCGCATCCCGGACACGGCATGTCATCCCATGGGACGAGGAGTAGGGTGCCGACATGTCTCGCAGCCTCAATCTCGCAGTGATTCCCGGTGACGGCATCGGCCAGGAGGTCGTGGCCGAAGGCCTGAAGGTCCTCTCCGCCGTCCTCCCGCAGGATGTGAAGCTGGAGACCAAGGAGTACGACTTCGGCGCCCGGCGCTACCACGCCACCGGTGAGACCCTCACCGACGCCGACCTCGACGCCCTCAAGCAGCACGACGCCATCCTGCTCGGCGCGATCGGCGACCCGGGCGTCCCCTCAGGCGTCCTGGAGCGCGGCTTCCTGCTCAAGCTCCGCTTCGCGTTCGACCACCACGTCAACCTGCGTCCGTCGAAGCTCCTTCCGGGTGTCGCCACGCCGCTCGCCGGTGAGCCGAGCATCGACTTCGTCGTCGTCCGCGAGGGCACCGAGGGCCCGTACACCGGCAACGGCGGCACCATCCGCAAGGGCACCGAGCACGAGGTCGCCACCGAGGTCTCCGTCAACACCGCCTTCGGTGTCGAGCGCGTGGTCCGCGACGCCTTCGCCCGTGCGCAGGCCCGCCCGCGCAAGAAGCTGGCGCTGATCCACAAGAACAACGTGCTGACCTTCGCGGGTCACCTGTGGACCAACATCTTCAACAAGGTGGCCGAGGAGTTCCCCGAGGTCACCACCGAGTACATGCACGTCGACGCGGCGACCATCTACCTGGTCACCCAGCCGGAGCGCTTCGACGTCATCGTCACCGACAACCTCTTCGGCGACATCATCACCGACCTCGCCGCGGCCGTCTCCGGCGGCATCGGCGTCGCCGCGAGCGGCAACATCAACCCGTCCGGCGAGTTCCCGTCGATGTTCGAGCCGGTCCACGGTTCCGCGCCCGACATCGCCGGCCAGGGCAAGGCCGACCCCACCGCCACGGTCCTGTCCGTCGCCCTGCTCCTGCGCCACCTCGGCTACGAGGCGGAGGCCGCCCGTATCGAGGACGCGGTCTCGGCCGACCTCGGCGAGCGCGCCGGCAAGCCCGCCCGCAGCACGTCGGAGATCGGCGACGCGCTGGCCGTACGAGTAGCCGGCTGACCTGCCGCGCTACTCGAACTCCTTTCGAAGCCGTCGGGTCACATCGCACCCGGCGGCTTCCCCATGTCCGCCGCCGGGTGACACCATCAGCCCCTGGGTCGCGATTCACGCCGATCACGCCGTACCGGCCGATTTCTTCCGCGGCACCCGCTTGCGATAATCGAACGCGGAGCCGCGGAATGAAGGAATGCTCGGACGTCCTAGCACTGGCCACTGGCCGTACTGGCGTGAGCGCGGCCCGCCACAATCAGAACCGGTGAAGGACATCCACTCATGACGACGCCCACGATCGAGCTCAAGCCCTCCGCCAGCCCGCTCGCCGCCGCCGAGCGCGAGGCGATACTGGCCAACCCGGGGTTCGGCCGCCACTTCACCGACCACATGGTGACGATCAAGTGGACCGAGGGCCGGGGCTGGCACGACGGCGAGCTCGTGCCGTACGCGCCGATCTCCCTCGACCCGGCCACGATGGTCCTGCACTACGCGCAGGAGATCTTCGAGGGCCTGAAGGCCTACCGCCAGCCCGACGGCACCGTCGCCACCTTCCGCCCCGAGAAGAACGCCCTGCGCTTCCAGGCCTCCGCCCGCCGGCTCGGCATGCCGGAGCTGCCGGTCGAGACGTTCATCGAGGCGTGCGACGTGCTGGTCAAGCAGGACGAGGCCTGGGTCCCGGCGCACGGCGGCGAGGAGTCCCTCTACCTGCGTCCGTTCATGTTCGCGACCGAGGTCGGCCTGGGCGTGAAGCCCGCCAGTGAGTACCTCTTCATGGTCATCGCCTCCCCGGCCGGCGCCTACTTCCCCGGCGGCGTAAAGCCGGTGTCCATCTGGGTCTCCGAGGACCACGTCCGCGCCGTGCCGGGCGGCATGGGCGACGCGAAGACGGGCGGCAACTACGCCGCCTCCCTGCTGGCCCAGGCCGAGGCCGCGGCCGAGGGCTGTGCCCAGGTGTGCTACCTCGACGCGGTCGAGCGCAAGTGGGTCGAGGAACTCGGCGGGATGAACCTGTACTTCGTGTACGGCGACAAGATCATCACGCCCTCCCTCACCGGCTCCATCCTGGAGGGCGTCACCCGGGACTCGCTCCTCACCGTCGCCCGTGACCTCGGCTACGAGGCCGAGGAGGGCCGTGTCTCCGTCGACCAGTGGCAGCGCGACTCCGAGAACGGCACCCTGACGGAGGTCTTCGCCTGCGGTACGGCCGCCGTCATCACGCCGGTCGGCACCGTGAAGCGCACGGGCGCCGAGTGGCGGCAGGGCGACGGGGAGCCCGGCGAGGTCACGATGAACCTCCGCCAGGCTCTCCTGGACGTCCAGCGGGGCAAGTCCGAGGACAAGCACGGCTGGATGCACAAGCTGGGCTAATGGTCGGCCGGGACCGACAGGGCCGCCGCGGACTCCGCGTCCGTGGCGGCCCTTTCGCTTGCCGGTGCGGAGTCACCGACCGTCAGCAGCACGTACGCCAGTCCGCCCACCAGCCCCGACAGCAGGAAGCTGCAGTCCACCCCACCGGTCAGGCTCAGCAGCGGACCCTCGTACGACGGCAGCGCGACCGCGAGCACGCCCACCGTCGCCCCCAGCGCCCAGGCGACCGTCGCCGGGACGTTCCAGCCGCCCCGGTACCAGTAGATCCCGCCCCGCGCCCGTCGGTTGAACACCTGGAGGGCATCCGCGTCGTACACCCCGCGGCACCGTGCGAAGCCGATCAGGGTGATGACGGCCCACGGCGTGCCGATCGCCGTCAGCAGCAGTACGAAGGACGTCATCGCGTCCTGCGCGGACGAGTAGTAGTGGCCGATGAACACGCAGGCCGTGGCGATCACCGCGACCGTGTACGTGGCCGTCGCCCGGGACGCGCGCGGCACGATGGCGTCCAGGTCGAGGCCCATGGAGTAGAGCATCAGGCCGGCGTTGCCGACCGAACCCGCCGAGGCGGCCAGCAGGAGCGGGACCAGGTACCAGGCCGGGGACGCGGTGACGAGCGGCCCGGCGTAGTCGAGGGCGGCCCGGGCCGCGTACGAGGTGAAGGTGCCGAACAGCTGCGGGACCAGCAGTCCCAGCAGCAGGCCGAGCCAGGTCGCGTGCAGCACCCGGCGTGAGGAGTGGCGGGCCGGGGAGATGTAGCGGGTGTAGTCGCCGAGCAGGGTGATGAAGGCGATCGGGCCTGACAGGCCCGCCGCGACCGTCGCCAGCAGCCACGTCGGCCAGAAGCCGCCCAGCAGATAGCCGCCCGTCTCCGGCAGTGCGGTCGTCGTGAAGTGCGGGGCGTAGGCGATCACGCCGAGGACCAGCAGGGCCGTCATGCCGATCGCGAGGACGCGGGACATGGCGAGCAGCACCCGGTAGCCGTACACCGCGCCCGCGACGGTCGCCGCGGCCAGCAGTGCGTACACGACGCCGTACGACACCCCGCTCGCCGGCAGTCCGAACAGCCGGCCCAGCACACCCACCATCACATCGCCGCCGATCCACACGGTCAGGGCCGTGTAGCCGAGGGCGAGCAGCAGGCCGACGACCGAGCCGACCAGGCGGCCGCGCACGCCGAACTGGGCGCCCGAGGACGTGGACAGGTTCGTCGCCGTGCGCAGGGAGATCAGGGCCAGCGGGGCGGTGAGGGCCGTGCCGGCCACCGTGCCCACCACGATCGAGCTCACCGACGCCCACCAGTCCAGGCCGAAGGACGGGGGCAGCCAGCCGAAGATGATCACGCCCAGACAGAGGTTCGAGCCCAGGAGGATCGAGACGAGATCCCGTGGGCCGCTCGTGCGTTCCTCCTCGGGGATGGTGTCGACTCCGCGCTGTTCCATCGGCATAGGTGTCTCCCTCGACTACCTCGGTTTGAGTGACGTTCAATCTGAGATGCTTGAGGTCTGCTGTCAACCTTTCGGTCAGCGGAATCTCAGGTTTAGAGTGATGCTCTAAAGTCGGGTCGGACAAGGAGGTGCCGAGTAGTGAGACTGACTCCCACGGAACGTGACCGGCTGCTGCTCTTCGGAGCCGCCGAACTGGCCCGGGCGCGCAGAGCCCGCGGGCTGCGGCTGAACGTCCCGGAGGCGACCGCGATCGTCGCGGACACCGTGTGCGAGGCCGCCCGGGACGGGGCCCGGCTCGCCGAGGCGATCGAGCGCGCCCGACGTGTGCTCGGACCGGACGACGTGCTTCCGGGGGTGGCGGACATCGTCACCGAGGTGCATGTCGAGGCGGTCTTCGACGACGGCTCACGGCTCGCGGTCGTTTCCGACCCCATCGGGGGCGGCGGGCAGGGCGCGCGGGCTCCCGGCGCGCTGCTGCCGGGGCCGGAGCACGCCGAGCCCGAGGCGGTCGTACGGCTCACGGTGACGAACACCGCGACCGTGCCCGTATCCGTCACCTCCCACTTCCACTTCTTCGAGGCCAACCCGCGCCTCGACTTCGACCGAGGGGCGGCCTACGGCATGCGGCTCGCCGTCCCCGCCGGATCCTCCGTGCGGTTCGGGCCGGGAGAGAGCGTCGGGGTCGGGCTGGTCCCGATCGGGGGCGAGCGGATCGCGATCGGGTTCGCGGGGCTCGTCGACGGGCCGCTGGACGCGCCCGGCGCCCGCGAGGAGGCACTGCGCCGCGCCGCCGCCTGCGGCTACCTCGGCGTATCGGAAGCACCTGGTGGCGTATCGCAAGCACCTGATCAGGAGGTCCACCGATGAGCCGCCCAGGAGGCCACCCCGCCGAGGCCCGCCGCCTCACCCCGTACGAGTACGCCGCCACCCACGGCCCCCGCGCCGGGGACCGCGTCCGGCTCGGCGACTCCGGGCTGACGATCCGCGTCGAGTCCGACTCCCAGCGCCACGGCGACGAGTTCCTCGCCGGGTTCGGCAAGACCGCCCGGGACGGGCTGCACCTCAAGGCCGCCGCCGTCCGGGAGACCTGCGACGTCGTCGTCAGCAATGTGGTGGTGATCGACGCGGCGCTGGGGATCCGGAAGGTCTCCATCGGGATCCGGGAGGGGCGGATCTGCTCGATCGGGCGGGCCGGGAATCCCGACACCCTCGACGGGGTCGACGTCGTGGTCGGCACGGGCACGTCCATCGTGTCCGGCGAGGGGCTCATCGCCACCGCCGGGGCCGTCGACACGCATGTCCATCTGCTGTCGCCGCGCGTCATGGAGGCGTCACTGGCCTCGGGCGTGACCACGATCATCGGGCAGGAGTTCGGGCCGGTGTGGGGCGTCGGCGTCAACTCGCCGTGGGCGCTGCGGCACGCGTTCAACGCGTTCGACGCCTGGCCGGTCAACATCGGCTTCCTCGGCCGGGGGTCGTCCTCGCATGAAGCACCCTTGATCGAGGCGCTCGCCGAGGGCGGCGCGTCAGGCTTCAAGGTGCACGAGGACATGGGCGCCCACACCCGGGCCCTGGACACGGCACTTCGCGTCGCCGAGGAACACGACGTCCAAGTCGCCCTGCACAGCGACGGGTTGAACGAGTGCCTGTCCGTCGAGGACACCCTCCGCGTCCTGGAGGGCCGCACCATCCACGCCTTCCACATCGAGGGCTGCGGTGGCGGACACGTCCCGAACGTGCTGAAGATGGCCGGCGTCCCGAACGTCATCGGCTCCTCCACCAACCCCACCCTGCCCTTCGGCCGGGACGCCGTCGCCGAGCACTACGGCATGATCGTCTCCGTCCATGACCTCAAGACCGACCTGCCCGGCGACGCCGCCATGGCCCGCGACCGCATCCGCGCCGGGACGATGGGCGCCGAGGACGTGCTGCACGACCTGGGCGCGATCGGCATCACCTCGTCCGACGCGCAGGGCATGGGGCGGGCCGGCGAGACGGTCCGCCGTACGTTCGCGATGGCCGGGAAGATGAAGGCCGCGTTCGGGGCCCCGGACGGCGACCACGACAACGAGCGCGTCCTGCGCTACATGGCCAAGCTGACCATCAACCCCGCCATCGCCCACGGACTCTCGCACGAGGTCGGGTCGCTGGAGGTCGGCAAGCTCGCCGACATCGTGCTGTGGCGGCCGGAGTACTTCGGGGCCAAGCCGCAGCTGGTGCTCAAGGCCGGGTTCCCGGCGTACGGCGTGGTGGGCGACCCGAACGCCGCGACCGACACCTGCGAACCCCTCGTCCTGGGCCCGCAGTTCGGGGCGTACGGTGCCACGCCCGCCGACATCTCGGTCGCCTTCGTCGCGCAGGCCGCCGCCGATCAGGGGGGCGACACGATGCCGACCCGGCGCCGCAGGGTCGCCGTGCGCGGCACGCGCGGCATCGGACCGGCCGACCTGCGGCTCAACTCCCGTACGGGAGCCGTCGACGTCGACCAGCGCACCGGACTCGTCACGCTCGACGGCGAGCCCCTGCGCTCCGAGCCCGCCGAGTCGGTCTCCCTCAACCGCCTGTATTTCCTTTAAATGTCACAGCCTGTGAGGATCACTCATGTCCGCAGCCGCCGACGGCTTCCGCATGCCCGCCGAATGGACCCCGCACGAGCGCACCTGGATGGCGTGGCCGGGGCCGAACGTGACCTTCGAGGACCCCGAGGACCTCACTGCCTCCCGCGTGGCCTGGGCGTCGGTCGCCCGTGCCGTCCGCCGCTTCGAACCCGTGACGGTGGTGTGCGGCCCGGGACAGTCCGAGGAGGCCCGGACGCTGCTCGGACCGGGTGTGGAGACCGTCGAACGAGAGCTCGACGACGCGTGGATGCGGGACATCGGACCCACCTTCCTGACCAACGGCAGGGGTGAACTCGCCGCCGTCGACTGGACGTTCAACGGCTGGGGCGCCCAGGACTGGGCCCGCTGGGAGCACGACGCGAAGATCGCCGCGTACGTCTCCGACCTGGCGGGCTCGACCAGGACGTACGCCTCGGACCTCGTCAACGAGGGCGGGGCGATCCATGTCGACGGCGAGGGCACGGTCCTGCTCACCGAGACCGTGCAGCTCGGCCCGGAGCGCAACCCGCACTGGACCCGGGAGGAGGTGGAGGCCGAGATCCACGCCATGCTCGGCACCCGCAAGGCGATCTGGCTGCCGCGCGGCCTCACCGGCGACTACCCCCCGTACGGCTTCGGCACCCTCGGCCATGTCGACATCGTGGCCGCCTTCGCCCGGCCCGGTGTGGTCGTGGCCCATGTGCAGCCGGACCCCGCGCACCCCGACCACGAGGTGACCAAGGAGGTCGTAGGCCTGCTGAAGTCGCAGACGGACGCGCGCGGCCGCCGCCTGGAGGTCGTCGAGGTGCCCGCGCCGACCGTCCTGGAGGCCGACGGGCACTGGGCCGACTACTCCTACATCAACCACTACCTCTGCAACGGCGGCGTCGTGCTGTGCGGCTTCGACGACCCGCGCGACGAGATCGCGGCCGGGATCTTCCGGCGGCTGTTCCCGGAGCGGACGGTGACACTGGTCGACGCGCGGACCGTCTTCGCCGGCGGGGGCGGCATCCACTGCATCACCCAGCAGCAGCCGAAGGCAGTGGTCAGGTAGAACGTACGGGTGAACGTACTGCTCTGCGCCACCTGCGGAACCCGGCTGACCGAGCCGGTCCGGCAGCTCGACGAGCTGCCCGAGTACCCCGGCTGGGACGGGCTCCCGGGCCCGGACGGTCGACGGCACGGCCCGCCGAGCGTGCCGCGCGGAAGGTACGTCGTCGACCCGCATCCCTTCGGGGCGCCGTTCGAGCCGGTCGGTCCCGACGAGGAGTACGACGGGATCGTGCCCGGCGGCATGTGGATGTCCGACGAGCGGGGCTTCCTGGTCTCCGCCGGCCCGCGCGGCACGTACGTCCTGCACCCGGACGACGTCGTGGACATCGCCCCGCACGGCGACACCCACCGCCTCATCGGCTGCTGCGGTCCGGACGGCCGGGCCGGGGTCAACCACGTCTGTGCCTGCGGGGCCGAGGTGGCGATCGTCGCCGCCGACTGCACCAGCGGTTACGAGACCCGGCTGGTCCCGGACGCCGTCCGCCTGGAGGCCGTCGCGTGACCCCCGCCCGCCGCCGCACCCCCGCCCCGCCCCGCGAGGACGTCCTCGCCGCCGCCATGGAGATGATCGCCGAGCGCGGTCTGGAGAAGCTCACCATGGCGGCGCTCGGCCGTGAGGTCGGCATGAGCAGCGGCCACCTCCTCTACTACTTCCACTCCAAGGACGAACTGCTGCTGCGGACCCTGGAGTGGAGCGAGGGCAGGCTGGGCGCCGAGCGCGGCAGGCTGCTGACCCGGAGCGCACCCGCGCGCGAACGGCTCGACGCCTACGTCGACCTGTACGTCCCCGACGGCCACCGCGATCCGCACTGGACGCTGTGGCTGGAGGTCTGGAACCGCTCGCAGAACGCCGACGACGGTGCCCGGGAACGGCAGGCGGCCATCGAGGGCGCCTGGCACCGGGACCTGGTGGCGCTGCTGGCGGAGGGGGTGTCGAGGGGCGAGTTCCGGACCGTCGACCCGGACCGTTTCGCCGCCCGGCTGCGGGCGCTGCTGGACGGCTTCTCCATCCATGTCGCGATCGGGCTGCGCGGCACGGACCGGACGGGGATCCTGCGCCACGTACGGGAGTTCCTCGACGACAGCCTCCTCGCGGACAACTGAGCGCACGTCCAGGTTGTACGCAATACGATGGATTGACCCTATAGCGCACGGTGCGTTTGTCTCTGGGGAGGCCCTCGGCGCGGGCCGGGGGGCAAGCGTCCACGGGGGCCACAGGGGGGAACATGTCCACAGCCGCACGGGTGTCCGGCGTCTCCTCGGCGGCGGCGCTGCTGCTCGCGCTCACCGCACCGACCGCGGCCGCCGCGCCGCCCACACCCCGCGTCGAGCGGGTCAGCACCGCCGCCGACGGCACCCAGGCGGACGGGCCGTCGGACAGCGCCGCCATCAGTGCCGACGGCAGATACGTGGCGTTCACCTCCACCGCGGCGAGCTTCGGCTGCGCGCACTTCTTCGACTGCCTGCGGGTGAAGGACGTCGGCACCGGCGAGGTCACCGCGATAGAACTCGGCAGCGGCTACGCCTACAGCTCGCCGGTGCTGAGTGCCGACGGCAGCCGGGTCGCCTACTCCGCCGGCACCCGCTTCAAGGCCCCGTACCTGTACGACCGCGCCACGGGCCGTTCGGAGCGGCTGTGGCCCGACAATCCGCCCGGCTCCAACGAGTTGGGCGCCGTTCAGTCCCTGAGCCCGGACGGCACGCACGTCGCGTACACCATCGGCAACCGCAACGGACCGCAGGGCACCCGGTTGCTGTACGTCCGCGACACCGCCACCGGCAACGACGAGCTGATCTCGCCGGCCGAGGAGGGGCCGAAACGCGGGGCCTCGGTGAGCGGCGACGGCCGGCGGGTCGCGTACCAGGT
Source organism: Streptomyces sp. NPDC051243 (assembly GCF_044455405.1). Taxonomy (NCBI): domain Bacteria; kingdom Bacillati; phylum Actinomycetota; class Actinomycetes; order Kitasatosporales; family Streptomycetaceae; genus Streptomyces; species Streptomyces sp. NPDC051243. The sequence goes on from NZ_JBITES010000012.1 coordinate 91,736, forward strand.
CGAGGGGACCGAGGACGACGCGTACGACGTCTTCGTCAAGGACCGGGTGACGGGGGAGCGGACCCAGGTCGACGCGGGCCTCGGCCAGGGCAACCTGGTCCGCATCACGGCGGACGGCCGCCGTGTCCTGTTCACCGCCCAGGGCGGCCTGTACGTGTACGACGTCCGTACCGGCGCCGCGCGGCGGGTGGCCGACGGGAGCACCTCCTCGGCCACGGCGGACGGCCGGTACGCCGTCGTCTCAGCTGCGGAGGGCAACAGGGTGCGCGACCTGAGGACGGGGGCGAGGGGAGCCGCCCTCCCGCCGACCGCCCAGGTGACGCCGGACGCGCTGGCCGCCCAGGGGCGTGCGTTGGCCTTCAGCGCGAGGGAGTCCCATCTGGTGCCGGGCGACACCAATGGTGAGGCGGACGTGTTCGTCTTCTCGGGCGAGCTCCGGGCGAACCCGCGGCCCATGCCGTCCGCCACCGAGCGGATCAGCATGACGAGGGACGGGCTGGAGCGGTCAGGGGCGTCGTACGACCCGGTGATGGGGGAGGACAAGGTCGTCGCCTTCACCTCCGAGGGCACCGGCGATCCGAGGGACACCGACGTGTTCGTCACCGCGTCCGGCGGCGTCTCCCAGGTCGACTCCACCGCCCAGGGCCCCTCGCACGAGGCCACGCCCTGCCACAGCGGGCGCATGGTCGGCTACGTGGCCCCGCGGGAATCCGACGGTGCCCCGCAGGTCCACCTCCGCAACCGCGCGGTCGGCAGGCTGACCGGCCTCGGCTCCTACCAGGGCGTCCGCTTCACCTGGATGGGACAGCCGGTCGTGGACCCCAGCTGCTCCTGGGTCACCTACGCCGCCACACTCCCCGCCACCGACACCGACCCGGATCCGCACCCCCGCGTCTACCGCTTCAAGTTCAACGGCGGAACCACCGACGTGGTCAGCGTGCCCACGGGCGAGGCGGCGGGCAACCCGTCCATCAGCCACGACGGGCGGTACATCGCCTTCGAACAGGGTGGCGGCATCCACGTCCGCGACCTGGACACCGGTGCCTCGCAGGAGGCCGCGGCGCACGCGTCGGCACCCTCCCTCAGCGCGGACGGCCGCAAGGTCGCCTTCCAGCAGGGCCCGGACATCCTTGTCCGTGACCTCGACGCCGGGACCACGACCCGGGTCAAGGGCGCCCAGCCCTCGCTCTCCGCGAGCGGCACGCACCTCGCCCACACCTCGCGAGGTGCCGTACACCTGCTCGAACTCGCCACCGGAGAACGGCAGTTGATCAGCGTCGACCGCTGGGGCGGCCGCAACGACCTGCCGGCCCGGCACCCGTCCGTCAACGCCGACGGCACCGTCGTCGCCTTCGAGTCGGCGTCACCCGATCTGGTGGAGGGAGACACCAACGAGGTGTCGGACGTCTTCCTGAGGACAGCTCAATGACAACGACCGACCACGGGGGAACAACCATGCACAGGACCAAGCGGCGTGCCGCACTCACCGCCACCGCCGTCGCGATCGCGGTGGCGCTGACCGGAACCTCGGCGGGCGCCGCACCGCAGGGCCCGTCCACCGAGCGGATCACGCTCTCGGCCACGGGCGAACAGGGAACAGGTGGCGCAGGAGGCCCCATCCTCAGCGCGAACGGCCGCTACGCCGCGTTCCAGTCCGAGGCACCCGACCTCGTGCCCGGCGACACCAACGGCGTGGAGGACACCTTCGTACGCGACCTGCGCACCGGCCGGGTGGAGCGGATCAGTGTGGCCTCCGACGGCACCCAGGCCGACAGCGGCACCAGGCCCGCGGCCATCAGCGCCAACGGCCGGTACGTCGTCCTGGTCTCGACCGCCGACAACCTCAGGGAGTGGCCCGCGCCGAAGGAGTACTGGGCCCAGGACGTCTACGTCCACGACCGCGTCACCGGCCGCACCCACTGGGTCAGCACGACACCGGACGGCGGCTCCGCCTACGCGCACGGCGCCGCGGAGATCTCCGACGACGGCCGGCACGTCGCCTTCAACGCCAGGCCGAACCGGATGGAGGCCGGCCGGACGGTCGTCTACCCGGCTGTGTACGTCACCGACCGCCGCACCGGCACTGTCGAGCGCGTAACCAACGGCGACCACCCGAGCCGCGGCTCCTACCACCTGGACATGAGCGCGGACGGCCGCTTCGTGGCGTACACGCAGAACGAACCGCGCGGCGGGGGCGGCGCGCTGCTGGTCCACGACCGCCGCACCGGCGCCGAGGAACAGGTCAACGTCACACCGCAGGGCACGCCCGGCCAGTACTACGCCCTGGACCCCTCGCTCTCGGCGGACGGCCGCCACATCGCCTTCACCTACCGGGGCGAGGATCTGGTGGCGGACGGCGCCGCGGTCAACACCGGCACCTATGTACGCGATCTGCGCACCGACACCACCCGCGGCATCGTCCACGACGGCACGGGCGGCCCCGCGGTCATCTCCGGTCCGGAGATCAGCCGCGACGGCCGCTACGTCGCCTACGGGTTCCGGGCTGCGCAGGGCCACGACAACATCTACGTACGGGACCTGCGCACCGGCACCTCCACCCTGGCGAGCGAGTCCGTCACCGGGGGCCCCGTCACCGACGAGGACGTCTACGCCACCTCGTTCGGCGGCGGCAAGCTCCTCGGTCTCGGCTCCGCCTCCGCCCAGTTGGTCTCCGGCGACACGAACGGCGTGAGCGACGGCTTCGTCCGCCGCCTGCGGTGATCAGCACAGTGCTCGCATCCTGAGACGGACGGTGAGCACGGGGGCGACTTGTGCCAGACTGCCCCCGTGCTCTCGTTCGCCATGATTATTGGCAGCAGGCGCGCCGGTCCGCAGTGACCGCCACGTACGACCAGGTACGGGCGGACACCGTCGTCCTCGACCCGCGCGCAGACCTCTCGCACCCGCGAGAGGTTTTTCTGTTTCCCGGCCCACCCGCAGCCGGGCAGAGAGCGTGAGGGACCATAGGTGGGGGCGGTGGAACCGGTCATTCCGGTAGACCGAGATCCATACATCAGGAGCCTTACGACCATGACGGTAACCAGCGAGCTCGACGATTCGTTCCACGTCTTCGACACCACCCTGCGCGACGGCGCCCAGCGGGAGGGCATCAACCTCACCGTCGCCGACAAGCTGGCCATCGCCCGTCACCTGGACGAGTTCGGCGTGGGCTTCATCGAGGGCGGCTGGCCCGGCGCCAACCCGCGCGACACCGAGTTCTTCGCCCGCGCCCAGCAGGAGATCGACTTCCGGCACGCCCAGCTGGTCGCGTTCGGCTCCACCCGCCGGGCGGGCGGCAACGCGTCCGAGGACCCGCAGGTCAAGGCCCTCCTGGACTCCGGCGCCCCGGTGATCACCCTGGTCGCGAAGTCCCACGACCGCCATGTCGAACTGGCCCTGCGCACCACCCTCGACGAGAACCTGGCCATGGTCCAGGACACCGTCTCCTACCTGCGCTCGCAGGGCCGCCGCGTCTTCGTCGACTGCGAGCACTTCTTCGACGGCTACCGCGCCAACCCCGAGTACGCGAAGTCCGTCGTCCGTGCGGCGTCGGAGGCCGGCGCCGACGTGGTCATCCTCTGCGACACCAACGGCGGCATGCTCCCCGCCCAGGTCCAGGCGGTCGTATCGACCGTCCTCGCGGACACCGGCGCCCGGCTCGGCATCCACGCCCAGGACGACACGGGCTGCGCGGTGGCGAACACGCTGGCCGCCGTGGACGCGGGCGCGACCCACGTCCAGTGCACGGCCAACGGCTACGGCGAGCGGGTCGGCAACGCCAACCTCTTCCCGGTCGTCGCGGCCCTGGAGTTGAAGTACGGCAAGAAGGTGCTGCCCGAGGGCCACCTGCGCGAGATGACCCGCATCTCGCACGCCATCGCCGAGGTCGTCAACCTCACCCCCTCCACCCACCAGCCGTACGTCGGCGTCTCCGCCTTCGCGCACAAGGCCGGCCTGCACGCCTCCGCGATCAAGGTCGACCCGGACCTGTACCAGCACATCGACCCCGAGCTGGTCGGCAACACCATGCGCATGCTGGTCTCCGACATGGCGGGCCGCGCCTCCGTCGAGCTCAAGGGCAAGGAGCTCGGCATCGACCTGGGCGGCGACCGCGAGTTGGTCGGCCGGGTCGTGGAGCGGGTCAAGGAACGCGAGCTCAAGGGCTACACCTACGAGGCGGCGGACGCGTCGTTCGAGCTGCTGCTGAGGGCGGAGGTCGAGGGCAAGCCCCTCAGCTACTTCCAGGTCGAGTCCTGGCGCGCGATCGTCGAGGACCGCCCCGACGGCACCCACGCCAACGAGGCCACGGTCAAGCTGTGGGCCAAGAGCGAGCGCATCGTCGCCACGGCGGAGGGCAACGGCCCGGTCAACGCCCTCGACCGCGCCCTGCGCGTCGCGCTGGAGAAGATCTACCCCCAGCTCGCCAAGCTGGACCTGGTCGACTACAAGGTCCGCATCCTGGAGGGCGTGCACGGCACCCAGTCCACGACCCGTGTCCTGATCTCCACGTCCGACGGGACGGGGGAGTGGTCCACGGTCGGCGTCGCCGACAACGTCATCGCCGCGTCGTGGCAGGCGCTGGAGGACGCGTACACGTACGGGCTGCTGCGGGCGGGTGTGACGCCCGCCGAATAGCCGTCCTCAGCACGAGTCCTCGGCGAGCTCCTCGAACTCGCCGGGACTCATGGCCCGGCCGTCGGCCCGGACCTGGCCGGGGCGCAGGGCGGCCAGCTCTTCGGCGGTGAAGGTGACCTCGCCGACGTAGTCCACCAAGTCCTCGCTCTCGTACGTCGTGAACTCCAGGTGGTACGAGCCCCCGGACAGCAGTCTCCGGGGGCCGACCGTCTCCGGGTGCCAGGAGGCGGGCGGGGCGAAGAGGGGGAACGTGGTGTCGCCGAGTGCTTTCAGAGGCTGAGTCTCCCAGCCGTTCGCGGTCGGGTGGCCTCGTTTCCTGCGGCCGTCCCGCCGTTCGCTCGGGTAGGCGCGGAGGCGCACGTCGGCCGACTGGTCGTCGTCGCACGGACGGACCCGGGCCATCGGGCGACCGTCCTCGTCGAGCCAGGCGGCCGCCAGTGACAGGTGCGCCGGACTGCAACCGCCGAGCAGCAGCCCCCCGAAGGTCACACCGGCCGCCGCGAGCCCCATACGTCTCATGCCCCGCCCCACCGCCCTTGTTGGCCGTCGTGTTCACGACATCACCGGCGGACGCGTTGCACGACCACCGTTGTGCACCGGTCCCGTTGCAGTCGTACAACTGCCGAGAGGCGTGCGAGGCGCGACGTGAGTAAATGACGGCTTCGTCTACGCGTCAAGGGGTCACGTGTTCAGAAACTGAAGCGACAACTTCCCTGATCCGGACAGGTGTTGAGTGCACACCGGTTCTGACGTGAAGTCTTGACGCCAACCGACGCTCCCAGTTAACTCACGGCGTGAGCTAAGTCGTCAGTGGACTCTGAGACTCGAGGGACGTTCCATGCGAAGAACCGCCCTGCTCGCCTCCGCCGTACTCCTCACCGCCCTGCTCCCGCTCACCACCGCCGCCCCCGCGTCCGGCGCCGACGACCCCGCCCCGGTCCCGGTCGACCGCTTCGAGGGCGAGGTCCCCTTCGCGAACCCGCCCGCCGAGGGCGTCTTCACCTGGGGCAGTGACAACGACGACCCGCCCGCCCTCCGGCTGGCCGCTCGCGACGACGCCCCCGAGGGCGAGCGGGTCCTCTCCGGCACATACGACATCAGCGGCTACGGCGGCTTCAGCCACACCTACGCCCACGCCGAACCCGCCCACGACTGGTCCGCCCACAAGGGCGTCCGCTTCTGGTGGGACGGTCGGAACAACGGCAAGAAGATCGCCTTCGAACTCAAGGACGGCGGCACCAACGGCGAGGCCTCCGAGCTGTGGACGACCTCCTTCACCGACGACTTCAGCGGCTGGAAACAGATCGAACTGCCATTCACCGACTTCACCTACCGCACGGACTACCAGCCCGTCGGCGGCATCGACCACATCCTCGGCCTGACCGAGACCTGGGGATACGCCGTCACCCTCCCGGTGGGTACCAAGGGCGAGTTCGCCATGGACGGCGTCGAGTTGTACGGCAAGGCCGACCAGTCGCGGACGGCCTCCGTCCTCACCGACTCCGCCGTCATCCCCACCGACGAGGGCGGCACGGCGACCGCACGGCTCACCGTGGCCACGACCGGCTCCGCCCCCATCGCCGAACCCGTCACCGTCACCTACGAGACCACGGGCGGCACCGCCGACCCCGGCACGGACTACACCCCGGTCACGGGCACCGTCACCTTCCCCGCGGGCACGGCCTCCGGCACCACCCGCGAGATCCGCGTCCCCACCCTCGGGGACAGGTCCGCCGAGCCCGCCGAGACGATCCCGCTGAAGCTGACCGTCACCGGCGCCAAGGCCCCTGCCGAGACCCCGCAGATCGTCGTGGACGCGCACGGACTGCCGTACCTCGACAGCGGGTTGCCGGTGAAGAAGCGCGTCGCCGACCTCCTGTCGCGCATGTCCCTGGCGGAGAAGGCCGGCCAGATGACCCAGGCCGAGCGCGGCGCCCTGTCGAACCCGGGTGACATCGCCGCGTACGACCTCGGCTCGGTCCTGTCCGGCGGCGGCTCCACCCCGACGCCCAACACCGCCGAGGCCTGGGCCAGGATGATCGACGGGTTCCAGCTGCGGGCGCAGGCGACCCGCTTCCAGATCCCCCTCATCTACGGCGTCGACGCGGTGCACGGCCACAACAACCTGGTCGGCGCCACGATCATGCCGCACAACATCGGACTGGGCGCGACCCGCGATCCGGCGCTGGCCCGGCGGGCCGGCGCGGTGACGGCCGCCGAGACCCGGGCCACCGGCATCCCCTGGGACTTCGCGCCCTGTCTGTGCGTGACGCGGGACGACCGCTGGGGACGGGCGTACGAGTCCTTCGGCGAGGACCCCGCCCTCGTCGACTCCATGGCGACGGTCATCCAGGGACTGCAGGGCGCCGCGAACGGCAAGGACCTGAAGGACGCCGACAAGGTCCTCGCCACCGCCAAGCACTTCGTCGGCGACGGCGGCACCGAGTACGGCTCCTCCACCACCGGCACGTACACCATCGACCAGGGCGTCACCAAGGTCACCCGGCAGCAACTGGAGGCCGTCCACCTGGCGCCGTACGAGACGGCCGTCGACCGCGGCGTCGGCACGGTCATGCCCTCGTACTCCTCGCTCGACCTCGTCGGCGACGGCCAGGGACCGGTCAAGATGCACGCCCGCGCCGACATGATCAACGGCGTGCTCAAGGACCGCATGGGCTTCGACGGCTTCGTCATCAGCGACTGGAACGGCATCGACCAGATCCCCGGCGACTACGCCTCCGACATCCGTACGTCGGTCAACGCCGGCCTCGACATGATCATGGCCCCGTACGCCTTCCGGGACTTCCACACCACGCTCGTGAAGGAGGTCGAGGCCGGCCGGATCAGCGAGCGGCGGATCGACGACGCCGTATCGCGCATCCTCACGCAGAAGTTCCGCCTCGGGCTCTTCGAGAAGCCGTACGCCGACACCAGCGGCGCCTCGAAGATCGGCTCGGCCGAACACCGGGCCGTGGCGCGGCGGGCGGTGGCCGAGTCCCAGGTGCTGCTGAAGAACGCCGGCGGCGCCCTGCCGCTGAAGAAGTCGCAGAACGTCTACGTCGCCGGATCCAACGCCGACGACATCGGCAATCAGAGCGGCGGCTGGACGATCACCTGGCAGGGCTCGTCCGGGGACATCACCCCCGGTACGACGATCCTGGAGGCGATGCGGAAGAACTCCGCGCGGCTGACCTACTCCAAGGACGCCTCCGCGCCCCTGACCGGCTACGACGTCGGCGTGGTCGTCGTCGGCGAGACACCGTACGCCGAGGGTGCCGGCGACGTCGGCAACGGCCACGACCTGCGGCTGAGCGCAGCCGACCAGGCCGCCGTCGACAAGGTGTGCGGCGCCATGACGTGCGCGGTGCTGATCGTCTCCGGGCGGCCGCAGATCGTCGACGACGAGACGCTGGCCGGGATCGACGCGCTGGTCGCCTCCTGGCTGCCCGGCACGGAGGGCGACGGCGTGGCGGACGTCCTCTACGGCAGGCGGCCCTTCACCGGGCAGCTCCCCGTCACCTGGCCGAAGTCGGAGGCCCAGCTGCCGATCAACGTCGGGGACGCGTCGTACGACCCGAGGTTCCCGTACGGCTGGGGCCTGACCACGCTGACCAAGGTGCCCGGGGGCGGCGCCGCGACCCTCAAGGCGCTCGGCATCGCGGCCGCGGCCGCCGAGAAGGCCGGGGCTGAGGCGGTCGGCCGGGCGCTGGTGACCAAGGCGCGGCTGATCGTCCAGCAGCGGGCCGGCGCGGAGATGGCCGAGGCGGTGGCCGAGCCTTTCGCGGAGGCGGACCATCTGCTGCTCACGGGCCGGTACGGCGCCGCGGTGGAGAAGCTGAGCGCGGCCTACCGGGCGTCCTGATCCGCCGTACGGCGGCGGGCCGTCCGCAGGGCGCCGGTCCTGGTGGGAATCGGGCCACCGTGACCGGCGCCTTCGCGCGTCCCATCAGGTAGCGTCGAAGGTATGAGGACTCCGTTCTTCCGGGGCCTCATGCGCTTGCTGATCGTGCCGGTCGCCGCGACGGTCGCGGTGCTCACGGCCGGCGCGCCCGGCGCACATGCGGCCACGGACCTTTCCCAGGTCGCCGAGGCGTGGCGCGACGGTCCCGTCTATGTGGACCCCGCCGCCTCGGACCAGCTGTCGTCGGCGGACGCCGAGGCGCTCGCCGACAAGATCGAGGACGCCGACAAGCCGGTCTTCGTCGCCGTCCTCCCGGCCGACCAGCCGACCGAGAACCTCCTGCTGAACCTCCGCACCGAGACCGGTGTCACGGGCCTGTACGGCGTCCGGGTCGCTGATCGCTTCGACGCGGCGGCCGACTCCGCCGTGATGTCCGAGCAGGCGGTGAACAACCTGGTCACCTCGGTGCGGTCCGCCGGTGACCCCAAGGCCCAGCTGAACGACTTCGTCGACGCCGCGCTGCGCAACATCGGCGGCACGGCACCCGCCAGTTGGAGCGACGGCGGGGACGGCGCGGGCGTGGACGTCGGCGGTCTGATCGCCGTCGCCACGGTGCTGGCCGCGGGCGGCGCGGGCGCGTACGCCCTGGTCCGGCGCAACCGGCGGCGCCACGAGGAGGAGCAGCGGGCGGCGCTGGAGAAGCTGCGGGTCGTGGTCGACGAGGACATCACCGCTTTCGGTGAGGAACTGGACCGCCTGGACTTCCACCCGGCCGAGCCCGGCGCCGACGACGCGACGCGCGCGGACTACGAACGCGCCCTGGACGCCTACGAGCAGGCGAAGCGGCTCATGGACGGGGCCCGCAAGCCGGAGGACGTCAAGGCGGTCACCCAGGCCCTGGCGGACGGCCGTTTCTCCCTCACCCAACTGGCCGCCCGCCGGGAGCACCGGCCGCTTCCGCAACGCCGGCCGCCGTGCTTCTTCGATCCACGGCACGGAACCGCGGTCGCCGACGAGACCTGGACCCCACCGGGCGGCACGGCCCGCGAGGTCCCCGTCTGCGCGGCCGACCGCACCCGCCTGGCCGAGGGCCGCGACCCCGTGATCCGCGAGGTCGACACCGAGTACGGCCGTCGGCCGTACTGGGACGCCGGACCCGCCTACGGCCCCTGGGCCGGCGGCTACTTCGGCGGCGGCATCCTCCCCGGCCTCCTCATCGGCACGATGCTGGGCAGCATGATGGCCGCGCCGGCCTACGCAGCCGACTACGGGGCGGGTTACGGATACGGCGGTGGCGGCTACGAGGGCGGCGACGTGTCCGGGGCGGACTTCGACGCCGGGGACTTCGGGGGCGGATTCGGCGGCGGGGACTTCGGCGGGGGTGGGTTCGACGGGGGAGGCTTCTGAGGGCTGAGGGCTGAGGGCTGAGGGCTGAGGGCTGAGGGCTGAGGGCTGAGGGCTGAGGGCCGAGGGCTGAGGGCCGAGGGTTGCGCAGCTGCGGTTACAGCCGCGCCAGCCGACCGTCGGCGCGCGCAGCGGTGTGCTTCGGCGGGTCCTCCTCGCGGCCCCTGGGGCGTACCTGTCCGGGCCGGCCGGCCAGGAGCCCGGCGATCGCCTCCGGCACCACCAGGGCGATCAGCACGGCGAGCGGTATGCGCCAGCCGTCGGTGACGTCGTGGAGGAGCCCCATGGCCAGCGGGCCGAGGCCGGCCAGCAGATAGCCGGTCGTCTGGGCCATCCCCGACAGATCGGCGGCGGTGCGCGGGCCGTCCGCGCGCAGCCCCAGCAGCGTCATCGCCAGGGGAAAGGCGCCGCCGGTCGCCACACCCAGCAGGCACACCCACGCCCAGCCGAAGCCGGGGGCCAGCAGCAGGCCCGCGAGGGAGAGCAGCTTCGCCGCCGTCACGGCGATCACCAGGCGTCGCTGGCCGCGCATACGGGCGGCGGCGAGGGGGACGAGGAACCCCAGCGGGATGCCGACGGCCAGCATCACCGACATCATCAGCCCGGCCTCGCTGGGTGGGTAGCCGCTCGCCCGCATGATCTGCGGCAGCCACGCGACCAGCGCGTAGAACATCAGCGACACCAGGCCGAGGAACGCCGACACCCACCAGGCGAGCGCGCAGCCCAGTAAGGATCCGGATCCGCCTGCGCCCCTCGGCGCCGCGGGCGGCGTCCTGCGATGCCTGCCGCCCGCTCCGGGAGCCGCCGGCAGCCCCCACACCGCCGCGGCCAGCACCGCGGGCACCGCCCACAGCGCCAGGGCGAACTGCCAACCGGTCGCCTCGGACAGCGGCACCGCGGCTGCGGCGGCGAGGGCTCCTGAGCCGGCCATGAGGGTCATGGTGAGGCCGGTGAACAGGCCGATCCGCTGGGCGAAGCGGTCCTTGATCAGCGCGGGCAGCAGCACGTTGCCGACGGCGATCCCGGCCCCGGAGAGCACCGTCCCCGCGAAGAGCGCCGTCGGCCACGGAACGGCCCGAACGGCGGTGCCGAGCGCGAGGACCCACAGGGCGGCGCACACGGCGGCCTGCGTGCCGAACCGGCGGGCCAGCCGGGGCGCGAGCCAGGCGAAGGCGCCCAGGCACAGCACCGGCAATGTCGCCAGCACGCTGACCTGGGTGCCGGACAGGGCGAGCGCCTGCTGGACGTTCCCGATGAGCGGTGGTGTCGCGGTGATCGCCGCGCGCAGATTGACGGCCAGCAATATCAGACCGGCGATGAGCCACAGTCTGGTGGTCATGTGTGTTTCCCCCGTGGACGCGACGGCGGCCCCCTCCTCCGTCCAGGAGGGGGCCGCCGGGCATGTGGTGTGTTCCGTTCAGACGCGCATGCCGTGGTCGACCGGACAATGCGCTCTGCCGGCGGTCCGGAACGCCACGCCGGTGGCCCCGGCGGTGGCGGACGTGCCGAGCTGCTTGAGGATCTCGTCGGACAGCAGGTCCTCCTTGCCCTTCAGGGCGTCGGCGACCTTGGTGTCGGAGACGAACACCAGCTCCGCGGCGATGTTGTCCTGAACGATCCGCGCCAGGTTGTCCAGCGCCACCCCGATCGGGTCCGACGGCAACTGAGCCGTGGGGATGTCGATCAGATGGGTGCCGACCTTCTTCTGGTTCATCATCGGCCTGATGATGATCTCCGCCTGGTTCAGCACCGATGTCGTCCAGATCGACAGCACCACCGTGTAGAGGTCGGCCCAGGCGGCCTCACCGATCTGCGCCCGCCATTTCCGGCACAGGCCCTGCACTGCGGAGATCTGCGCGTCGGCGGCGTACTGCATGTTCACCCGGATCGCCGGGTACACGCGCCCCGCGAAGACCTGGAACGAGGCGATGTCGAAGGCGCGGGCCCGGATGGAGTCGGCGATGAAGGTCAACGCCTCGTCGAGGATCTTCGCGCAGGAGTTGTGCAGCGCCTGCGGCAGCTTCGCCGCGGCGAGGTTGTTCTTCGCGGTGGTCAGCTTGTCCGCGAAGGCCTGCAGCGGTGCCGTCCAGGCGTCAGTGCCGGGGCCGATCATCGCCACCATGTCGAGGTCGTGGGCGTCGATGCGGTCGGCGTTGGAGACGTTGGGGACCTTGTCCGACAGATACTCCGCGATCGTGGAGAAGATCCCCAGCGGCACATGGGCGATGGACTTCGCCAGCTCGAACTCCTCCGCCACCGGCTGCTCGACGTACCGCCTGCCCTCGTGGACGAGGGTGAACGTGCCGCCCTTCGCGTCGTTCTGCACCACGATGACGGGCCCGAGGTTCTTGACCAGGTCGGCCTTCAGAGCCGCGTAGTTGGTGCGCATCGCCGCGTTCACCGCGCGGATCGAGTCCCGGGCGGCGGTCTGGGCGCTCAGCGCCTCCGCGGCCGGGGCGGCGTCGAGGACGGCTGCCGTCTGCGGCTGGGCGGCGGTGTGACCCAGGAAGGCCGCGGCGCCGATGCCGCCCGCGCCACCAATGAATGTCCGGCGTGTTGCCATGACTTGCTCTCCGTAACGAATCGGTCGTCAGGTGTTCCCGCCGTGGGGGAAGCGGTGGTGTGGGGGGAACTGACCCGCCGGGAGCCACGAAGGGCCGGGACGCGGGGAGCGGTGCGAGGGCGGGTCCCTCTCCGAAGGCGTGGTGCCGCGGGGGCCGCCGGAGAGGGAGAACCGCGAAGGGGGGGAGGGCTACTTCAGCGCGGTGTGGGAGGGGACGACGACGCCGTAGAGGTCGGCGATCGTCGCCAGCGCGCTGTGGTGGATCTGGTCGGCGGACAGCCCGCCGCCCACCGACGGCAGCGGCCGGGTGGCGCAGGCGTCCGCGACCACGGTGGGCCTGTTCCCGCGCAGGAAGGCGCCCTCCGCCGTGAAGGTCACGCACATGTGCGTCATGAACCCGGCGATGACCAGGTTCTCGTGGCCCGCCCGGTCGACCAGCCTGCCGAGGTCCGTGTCGACGAAGGCGTTGGGGGCCTTCTTCACGACGGTGCGCTCACCCTTCGCGGGCCTGACCTTGTCGTGGATCCGCCCGATCGGCCGGCGGACGTCGTACGGGGTGTCGGGTCCGCCGTCGTTGACGATGTGGATGACGGTCGCGCCCGCCTTCCGGGCCGCGCTCAGCAGCTCGGCCGCGGCGGCCAGGGCGGGCCGCCAGCCGTCGAGTTCCATCACACCGCGGGTGTAGGTGTTCTGGTAGTCCACCATGATCAAGGTGGCGGAGGCGAGCGAAGCCGGCTTGCCGGGAAGGCCGCTCAGCTTGCGCAGTGTCGTCGTGCCCGACGTGTCGGCGACCGCCGCCTGCGCGGGGGAGTCGCCCAGGCGGGTGGCGCCGAACACCGCGACGCCGCCCACGAGGGCCGCACCGCCGACCTTCAGGAACCCGCGGCGGGAATCACCGCCCTGCGCCTGTTCCGCCATGTCAGGCCAGCTCCTTTCCGGACGCGACGACGACGCCGTACGCGTCGGCGATGGCCGCGAGCGCGCTGCGGTGCAGTTCGTCGGCGGACACGTTCACGATCGACCGGGTGGCGCAGGTGTCCGCCGGCACCGTGGGCCTGTTGCCGCGCAGGGCCGCGGACGCCGACGTGTACGCGATGCACATGTGCGTCATGAACCCGGCGACGATCACGGACTCGTTCCCGGCCTCGTCCACGAGCTTGCCGAGGTCGGTGCCGTGGAAGGCGTCCGGTGCCTGCTTGACGACCACCGGCTCGCCGTCGACGGGCGCCACATCCGGGTGGATCCGGCCGATCTCCGCACGGATGTCGTACGGCGAACCCTCGCCGCCGTCGTGCTGGACGTGGATGACCGCGGCTCCGGCCGCGCGGGCGCGGGTCAGCAGCTCCGACGCCGCCTGCAGGGCCGGCTGCCAGCCGTCGAGCTCCATCGCGCCGCGGGTGTAGGTGTTCTGGTAGTCGACGAGGATCAGCGTCGAGGACGCGAGGGCCGCGGGTGTGGGGTCGGCACCGCCGAGTTCGCGCAGCGTCTTGCTGGCCACAGGTCTTCTCCAAGGGTCCGGGGACTCGAGCGAGTTCTTCGAGTTGTTCAACAGTTTGTTGAACATGTATGCGACGCTATGGCTCGCACCGGGGTGTCGGCAATGACGTGCTATTTGCAGAAACCGACGCCCGCGTCAGTGCGGCAAACAGGGGGTTACAGCGTGAAACAGGGGGATGCAGGGTGAGAGCCGTGAACCGGTTGACCGTGATCGTGCTGTTCGAGGGCGTCGACCTCCTCGACGTCACCGGCCCGCCGGAGGTGTTCTCCCTCGTCCCGCGCGAAACGGCGGGGCGGGTCGGCTACGAGGTCGTGCTGGCCGCCGAGACCACGGCGCCGGTGACCACCGCGGCCGGCGTGCGGATCATGCCCGACGCGACGTTCCGCGAGGTCGCCGAACGGGCCATCGACACACTGCTGGTGCCCGGCTCGGTGGAGGTGGACGACGACCGCCGTATCCACCCCATCGTCGAGCCCGGCACGGTGGCGTGGGTGAAACAGCTGGCCACACGCACCCGGCGGGTCACGTCGGTGTGCGTCGGCGCCCATGTCCTCGCCGCGGCGGGGCTCCTCGACGGCAAGCGCGCCACCACGCACTGGTCGACCGCGCAGCGGCTCGCCGCCGACCATCCGGCGGTGCGGGTCGACCCGGATCCCATCTTCATCCGCGAGGAGGGCGAGGTGTGGACCGGCGCTGGGATCAGCGCCTGCCTGGACCTGTCGCTGGCGCTGGTCGCCGAGGACTTCGGCGAGCAGGTCGCGCTGCGCGTCGCCCGCCAGCTCGTGATGTACCTGAAGCGGCCCGGCGGTCAGTCCCAGTTCAGCGTGCCGCTGGAGCGGGTGTCACCGACGCGGCGCATCGAGGACCTCCGCCATCACATCCTGAACAACATCGGCCGGCGCCTCACCGTCCCGGACCTGGCCGCGTTCGCGCACGTCAGCGACCGGCAGCTGACCCGGATCTTCAAGACCGAACTCGGTACGACGCCGCACGCCTACATCGAGGCGGCCCGGGTCGAGTTGGCGGGCAACCTGCTGGAGACCACCGACGACACCCTCGAACGGGTCGCCTCCGTCTGCGGGTTCGGCACGGTCGACACGCTGATACGGGCGTTCCGGCGGCGTCTTGGCGCGACGCCGAGCGAGTACCGGGCGAGGTTCCGCGCCGCCCCGGTCCGGGAGGCGCCCGAAACGGCGTGAGTGCGACGCGTGCGTGAGCGCGAGCGTGCGTGAGTGCGACGCGTGCGGCATGCCGAGGGCCCGGCGTCCGAGGACACCGGGCCCGTGCTGCTGTCGGATCGGAGACCCGTGGTGCTGTCGGATCGGAGACCCGTGCTGCTGTCGGATCGGAGACCCGCGCTGCTGTCGGATCGGAGACCCGCGCTGCTGTCGGATCAGAGGGAGGACGCCGCCGAGGCGATCGCCGACGCGAACGTCGAGACCTCGGTGTAGACGCCCGGCGCATTCGGCCGGGCGCAGCCTATGCCCCAGCTGACGATGCCGACCTGGATCCAGGCGTTGTTGGCGTCGCGGCGGAACATCGGGCCGCCGGAGTCGCCCTGGCAGGTGTCGACGCCGCCCGCGGCGTAGCCGGCGCAGATCTCCTCGTTCGCGACGAGGCCGCTGTAGCCGCTGTAGGAACGGCAGGTGGCGTCGCTGACGAACGGCACGTTGGCCTTGAGCATGTAGCGCTGCTGGCCACCGCCCTCGGTGGCCGCGCCCCAGCCGGCCACGGTGAAGGTGCCGGTGTTGTACTGCGTCGTCGTGGCGATCTTCAGCGTCGGCAGGTTGATCGGCTGGGCGAGCTTGATGAGCGCCCAGTCCTTGCCGGTGCCGTTGTAGCCGGGCGCCCGGTACACGTACGTGGAACGGACCTGGACCCGGCCGCTGGTGGACTGCAGGTCCACGACGCCGGCGGTCGCGGTGATGCCGGTGTTGGGGCCGGTCGAGCCCACACAGTGGGCGGCGGTGAGCACGATCTGCTGGGTGTAGAGCGCGCCGCCACAGCCCATGGAGAGCCGGACCATGAACGGGAACTCGCCCTGCGTGGCGCGGGTTCCGCCGACTACGCGCTGGTCGGCGGCGTGTGCGGCCGAGACGGGCTGAAGGCTGACGATCGCGAGAGCGGTGGCGCCGATGGCCGCGCATCTCTTGAGCGCGGTGATGAGCTTCTTCAACGTGATGCCTTCCGTGGGGGGTTGGACATGCGAACGTGGAGAGCGCTGGAATGTCGGGAGCATGCCAAGCAGGGGGAGTGAGCTTCCGCTGACATGCGCCGGTCAATTGTGTTGCTGGATTATGGGAATCCTGTGAGCGTCACCACAAGGGGTCAATTCCGGCCACGGGAGCGGCGAATCCGCAACGCCCAGAAGCCCGACGCCAAGCGGAACCCGAAAGTCCGATCTTTCTGTTTCGCAAGCTGGTTGATACTTCAAGCGTCACGCTGACATACTCCGTTCCCCCCGTCCTCACGGTCCGCGACCGCAGCGTGACTCACTCCCCACGGCCATCCCTGTGGCCATGTCTCCGCAGCTCAGGCCGGTCACGTGCGCGACATAAGGCAGCGAAGAAGGTGCATTATGTCCCTGTATCCGCCCCCGCACGAGAGTTACTACCCGCCCTCTCCACCGGGGCCTGAACCCACCAGCCCGCAGTCGATACGCAACTCTCCCGAATTCCGCTCGATGCGCGGCGCCCAGCGCTCCTTCGGTACGGCGGCGACGCTGGTATCGGTGGGTGGGTTCCTCACGTACGTCCTGCTGTCCGGTTTCGCCCCCGGCATGATGAACCAGCCGCTGGCCGGCCACCTGACGATCGGGCTGGCTCTGGGCCTGTGCCAGTTCCTCCTCATGGCCGTGACGATCTGGCTCTACGTCCGGTACATGCGCCGACGGGTCGACCCGGTCGCCGACCGCCTGCGAGCCCAACTGCACGAGACCCGGGCGCGGGCACAGTCACTCGCGCAGGCGCAGGCACAGCAGGGCCGCACCGCCGCGGAAAGGCGGTTCGGCACGTGGTGACGCAAGCCGCAGGCCAACTGGTGGATCACGCCGCGAGCGTCACCGACCGGGCCACTCTTCAGCTGACGCTCGTCCTCTTCATCACCGTGGTCGTCGTCACCCTGTTCACGGTGCTGCTGACGGCCCCGCAGCGGGACGAGATCAGCGAGTTCTATCTCGGCGACCGCGACATGTCGCCGTTGCGCAACGGGCTCGCCATGTGCGGTGACTACCTGTCGGCCGCCACGCTGCTCGGCAGTACCGGAATCGTCGCGGTGACCGGCTACGACGGTCTGCTCTACCTGGGCGGCACGGTGGTCGCCTGGATGATGGCGCTGCTGATGATCGCCGAACCCCTGCGCAACTCCGGCAAGTTCACGCTGGGCGACACCCTGGCGCTGCGGCTGCCGCAGGGGCAGCGGTCGGTCCGGCTGGCGCTGGCCCTGTGCACGCTCGCCGTGTGCCTGCTGTACCTGGTCGCCCAACTCGTGGGCAGCATCGCGCTCCTGGCGCAGTTCATCGGCGCCCCGAGCGGGACGGCCCGGGCGATGTGCGTGGTGGTCATCGGCACCATCGTCGTGGTGTACGCGGCGATCGGCGGCATGCCGGGTGCCACGGTCATCCAGGTGGTCAAGGCCGTGATGCTGGTCGCCGGGGTGGGCATCACCGCCGTGATGGTGCTGCACCACTTCAGCTGGAACATCGACAGACTCCTGTCGACCGCCGCCGCCAACAGTGACCTCGGCGACCGCTACCTCGGCCCCGGCCTGCGCTACGGCGGCAGCACCACCAACAAACTGGACTTCTTCAGCCTGCAGTTGGCCATCGTGCTCGGACTGGCCGCTCTCCCGCACATCATGATGCGGCTGCTGGCCCCACGCACCACTCGTGTCCTGCGCGGCTCGGTCGTATGGGCGGTGGGGCTGATCGGGTTCGTGTGCCTGATGGCGGGCGTGCTGGGCCTGGGCGCCACCGCGATCGTGGGCCGGGAGCAGATCGCGGACGTCGACCCCAGGGGCGACGCGGCGGTGCTCCTGCTCGGCTACGAGCTCGGCGGCGGCGTACTCGTGGCGCTCCTGTCCAGCCTGGCCTTCATCACGCTGCTGGGCGTGGCCGGCGGACTCACTCTCGCCGCGGCCTCGTCGATCGCCCACGACCTCTACGGCGCGGTGATCCGCAAGGGCAGGGCGACCGAGACCCAGGAGGTGGCCGTCGCCCGGCTCTCCGCGGCCGCCATCGGCGTCATGGGCATGCTGCTGGCCCTGCTGTCCTGGGGCACGAGCACCGCGACGCTGGCGTTCCTGGCCTTCGCGATCGCGGCGTCCGCCATTCTGCCGACGATCGTCTACAGCCTGTTCTGGCGAGGCTTCACCGCACGCGGAGCGCTGCTGAGTCTGTACGGCGGTCTGGCCTGCTCGGTGCTCCTCGTCGTGCTCTCCCCGACCGTCTCCTCCACCCCCACCTCGCTCTACCCGAACGCCGACTTCGCCTGGTTCCCGCTGCAGAACCCCGGCATCGTGTCGATCCCGGCGGGCTTCCTGCTGGGCTGGATCGGCTCGGCGCTGAGCGCACGCCAGGAGCCGCGGGTGTTCGAGGAGTTCGAGGTGCGGGCGTTGGTGGGTGCGGACGAGCGGTGATTCTTCCTGCGGAGCGAAGACCCGCAGATCACACGCGATGTCCTGGGGGAGCGGTACGCCCGGCCGAGTGCTGTTGGGCGTACCGCTCCCCAGCGGCATGCCACCAGCCGGGCGGTGAAGGTCCGTTGACGACTGAGGTCGGCTGTTCGGGGTGCAATCCGAGCGACCACAAGGCACTGGCGTCGACGTGGACGATGATCCACGACCGCCAGACCCCCTCGGCTCCTGGACCGCACACCCGATCCAGGCGGACCTCGTTCCCGCGGAAGGGCATCCAGTCGATGCCACGCTCACGCAGTCAAGCGCGTACGGCGGCGGGCGGCCGGGGACACCCCTTCTCCACTTCGTACGAGGCGATGACGACCCATGCGGAACCCGGTCGGAAGGTGGCGGTCATGCAGACCATGATGCCGAGGTACGACCCTGACGCGCTTCCCGATTTCGGCGGGCACCCAGGACCGCCACGCCCGCCGCCACCCCCAAAGACAGCGCGACCAACACGGCACTGACCCAAAGCGGCGACCGGTACCCGAGCCCGGCCCCGATGGCCGTACCGCCGAGCCACGGTCCCGCAGCCGCGCCCACATTGAACGCGGCCGTCGCGAAACCACCGCCCAGCGTCGGCGCGTCGGACGCCGCGGTGGGCCAGGACAACGGGGTGTTGCTCTCGCTGGGCGAGGCCAAGTGGGATCAGGTCATGGGCGTGGGGCATCTGGAACGGCTGCGTCACGCGCAGGCGCTGCTCACCAGGCGCGGGGTCGACACGTCGGCAGTGCGGCTGGCCTGCTACAGCGGGGCTGGATTCACCGACGAACTGCGGGCCAAGGAGGAGCGGGGTGAAGTGGTGCTGGTGGACTTGAGGCGCCTGTACGAGGGTGAGTGAGGACGCGTTCTTATAGGACAGATCCCGACCTGTACCCCTCCTATGGTCTTCCCATGACCACCCCCGACGGCACCGCGCCTCTCCCCTTCGAATCGGCCGCTGACCTCGACTCCTGGCTGACCACCCACCCCGCCACCCCCGAGCACCCCGGCCTGTGGATCAAGGTCGCCAAAAAGGGCTCCGGCATCCCGTCCGTCACCGCGGCCGAAGTCAACGACGTGGCCCTCTGCCACGGCTGGATCACCGGTCAGCGCAAGGGTCTCGACGCCGCGCACTTCCTCCAGAGGATCACTCCGCGACGGCCGGGCAGCCTCTGGTCCATGGTCAATGTCCGGCGGGTCGAGGAGCTGACGGCCGCCGGACGGATGCGGCCCGGCGGCATCGCGGAGGTGGCCGCCGCGAAGGCGGACGGGCGGTGGGCGGCGGCCTACGAGTCGCAGCGCAACGCCCGGGTCCCGGACGAGCTGACCGTGGCGCTGGAGGGTGATCCCCGCGCCCGGGACGTGTTCGAGAAGCTGGGCAGGACCGAGCGTTACCAGATCATGCTCGGGCTTCTGCGCGCCCGGACCCCGCACCGCAGGGCAGCCCAAGTCGCCGTGATCCTCCGGGAATTGACGAAGCGCCGGTGAGCGGAAGGCTCACCGGCACCGTCGTGGCAGGGGCGCGGAGGCGTCACGCGTTGCGAATCGCCGAGATGTCGAAGTTGAGCTTGATCTTGTCGGAGACCAGTACGCCACCCGTCTCCAGGGCCGCGTTCCAGGTCAGCCCCCACTCCGAGCGCAGCAGCTCCGCCTTGCCCTCGAAGCCGACGCGCTCGTTGCCGAACGGGTCCTTCGCGGCGCCGTTGAACTCCAGCTCGATCGTGATCGGCTTGGTGGTGCCGAGGATCGTCAGGTCGCCGGTGATGCGGTAGTCGTCCCCGCCGAGAGCCTCCGCCGAGGTGGAGCGGAAGGTCATCGTCGGGAACTCCTCGATCTTGAAGAAGTCCGCGCTCTTGAGGTGACCGTCGCGGTCCGCGGAGCCGGTGTCGATGCTGTCCATCTTGACGTCGATGGACGCCTTGGACGCGGACGGGTCGTTGCCGTCCAACTGCAGCGAGCCGCTGAAGTCGAGGAACTTGCCCTTGACGTTGGTGACCATGGCGTGGCGGACGGTGAAGCCGATCGTGGAGTGGGCCGTGTCGATCGTGTAGCTGCCGGTCAGTGCGGTGAGGTCGGTGTTCGTCATGACGTGCTCCCTCGGAGTAAGGCCGAACGGATGATGTTGAATCTTGAACTACATCAACGCGACCGACCGTAGACCTATTCCGTTCGAGATTCAACATCATTGGCGAAGTGTCGCAAGGTGTTGGCGTGATTACGCTGAGGTGGTAGATGCCCAGTGCATGAACCCACAGCGAAGAGACTCCATGGGACCCACCCGCCGAGCCGCCTTACTCGCGCTGGCGCTCATGTCCGCTGCCGCCCCCGCTGCCGCCGCCCGCGCCGTTGCTGCAGACCCCTACGACACCCTCCGCCGCCGCTGGCTCGACATCGCCCTCGGCACCGGCTACGACCCGACGGCACAGCCGTACGCCTCCCGCCTCGCCGAAACCGGCACCCTCGCCCGCGGCTTCCGGGCCACCATGGCCCCCACCCCCACCTCCCTCTGGCCCGGCACCCCCTACGACCCGCCGGCCGGCATCACCCGCAGCTACAGCCGCCTGTGGACCATGACCCGGGCCTACGTCCAGCCCGGCACCGGCTCCACCGCCGACCCGGCCCTGCTCGCCGACGTCCTGCGCGGCCTCGACCACCTCTCCGCCACCGTCTACAACCCCTCCACCACCCGCTACGGCAACTGGTGGGAATGGCAGATCGGCAGCCCCCGCCTGCTCATGGACATCACGGCCGCCCTCTGCGACCACCTGAGCGAGGCCCAGCGAGCCGCCGCCTGCGCGGCCGTGGACCACTTCGTCCCGGACGCGATGCTCACCGACTACTCCGGCACCTCCACCGGCGCCAACCGCGTCGACCTCTGCCGAAGCGTCGCCCTGCGCGGCATCCTCGGCCGGTCCCCGGCGAAGATCGCCCTCGCCCGTGACGCGCTCTCCCCGGTCTTCCCGTACGTCACGAAGGGCGACGGCCTCCACGCCGACGGCTCCTTCGTCCAGCACACCTGGGTCGCCTACTCCGGCACCTACGGCCAGGTCCTCCTCGACGGCCTCGGCCGGCTCTTCGCCCTGCTCGCCGGATCCGAGTGGGAGGTGACCGACCCGAACAAGCGGATCGTCCTCGACAGCGTCGAGCGTGCCTACGCGCCCCTCATCCACGACGGATTGGTGATGGACAGCGTCAACGGCCGTGCCATCAGCAGGGGTTACCTCAAGAGCGACGACCGGCAGGTCATGCGTGGCGACCACTACCACGGGCAGGCGATCATCGCCGCGATCGCCCTCCTCGCGGTCGGCGCGGGCGCGGCGGAACGCGAGCGCTGGTACGGCCGTATCAAGGGATGGATCGAACGGGACACGGTCACCCCGATCCTGACCTCCCGCCAGTTCGACGTCGCCGACCTCGCCCGCCTGCACGCCGTCGCCGCATCACCGGCCACCGCCGCTCCCGAACCCACCGGCCACCACCTCTTCGCCGCCATGGACCGCGCCGTCCACCGCCGCCCGCGATTCGTCGCGAACATCGCCATGGCCAGTGACCGCATCGCCCACTACGAGTGCGGCAACGGCGAGAACCCGCGCGGCTGGCACACCGGCGCCGGGATGGTCTCGTGGTGGGCGGAGGGGCTCGGCGACCAGTACACCGACTGGTACTGGCCGACCGTGGACTGGTACCGGCTCCCGGGCACGACGGTCTCGTCCCTCCGGCTCCCCGACCGGGCCGGGGGCGAGTGGGGCGCCCCCAAGCCGGACGTGCGGTGGGTCGGCGGTGCGACCGACGGCGAGTACGCGGCTGTCGGGCAGCACCTGAAGGGGCTGGGATCGACGCTCGAAGCGCGTAAGTCGTGGTTCTGTGTCGCGGACGCCGTGATCTGCCTCGGGGCCGGGATCAGCTGCGCCGACGGGGTCCCCGTCGAGACCGTCGTCGACAACCGCAACCTCGGGGAGGGCGGCGACCAGGCCTTCGCACGCGGCCGGGGCTGGGCGCACCTGGAGGGCCACGGCGGCTGGGTGGTGCCGTACGGCGATCTGCGCACCCTGCGCGAGGACCGCACCGGCGCCTGGTCCGACATCAACACGGGCGGTACGACGACCTACGTCTACCTGCTCCTGCCCGGCGCCCGCCGCGACGAGGTGGCCGCCCGTGCCGCCGACCCGGGGTGGCTGTCGGTCCTCGCCAACGACACCGCATGCCAGGCCGTCCGCGTGCCCTGCCTGGGCACGACCGCGGCCAACTTCTGGCAGCCGGCCACGGCGGGTCCGCTCACCGCCTCCGCCGCGGCGAGTGTGCTGCTCCGGCGAGTGGGCCGTACCGCTACCCTCTGTGTGAGCGAGCCGCCGCGCACGGGCGAGCCGCTGGAGATCATCTGGGACCGCCCCGTACGAGGCGTCGTACGCGCCGACGACTCGGTCGAGGTTCTGTCCACGGACCGCCGACTGCACCTCCGTGTCACTCCGGGGGTGGTATGCGAAAGCCACCGTTGTGAGGTGGCTCTCTGAGGACGACTTTGTGCGACCCCCACAACGCGCAGGCCCTCTGAGCAGTCGGAAGGGCTGCACGCCGCCATGGTTCTGTTCAGGGGTACCAGGAAATCGGTCGGAGGACTGTACGGAGTCAACGGCTCGCTTTCCGCGGTGTCCTTCGTAAGGTCGCTACATGACCGTTTTGGATGAGGCACCGGGTGAGCCGATCGACGCCCGCGGGCGGACCGCCGAGCTGCACGAGATCCGTGCGCAGGCGCTGGCCGGCCCGAGCGAGAAGGCGACCGCGGCGCAGCACGCCAAGGGCAAGCTGACCGCCCGGGAGCGGATCGAGCTGCTGCTGGACCCGGGTTCCTTCCGGGAGGTCGAGCAGCTGCGCCGGCACCGCGCGGTCGGGTTCGGCCTGGAGGCCAAGAAGCCGTACACCGACGGTGTCATCACCGGCTGGGGCACGGTGGAGGGCCGTACGGTCTTCGTGTACGCCCATGACTTCCGTATCTTCGGCGGCGCGCTGGGCGAGGCCCACGCCACCAAGATCCACAAGATCATGGACATGGCCATCGCGGCGGGCGCGCCGCTGGTCTCCCTGAACGACGGCGCGGGCGCCCGTATCCAGGAGGGCGTCTCCGCCCTCGCCGGCTACGGCGGCATCTTCCAGCGCAACACCAAGGCGTCGGGCGTCATCCCGCAGATCAGCGTCATGCTGGGCCCGTGCGCGGGCGGCGCGGCGTACAGCCCCGCCCTGACGGACTTCGTCTTCATGGTCCGTGAGACCTCGCAGATGTTCATCACCGGCCCGGACGTGGTCAAGGCGGTGACCGGCGAGGAGATCACCCAGAACGGACTCGGCGGCGCGGACGTGCACGCGGAGACCTCCGGCGTGTGCCACTTCGCGTACGACGACGAGGAGACCTGCATCGCCGAGGTGCGCTACCTCCTGTCCCTGCTCCCGCAGAACAACCGCGAGAACCCGCCCCGCGTGGAGTCCACGGACGCGCCGGACCGCCGCAGCGAGGTGCTGCTGGACCTGGTACCGGCGGACGGCAACCGGCCGTACGACATGGCGAAGGTCATCGAGGAGATCGTCGACGACGGCGAGTACCTCGAGGTCCACGAGCGCTGGGCGCGGAACATCATCTGCGCGCTGGCCCGCCTGGACGGCCAGGTGGTCGGCATCATCGCCAACCAACCGCAGGTGCTGGCCGGTGTGCTGGACATCGAGGCGTCGGAAAAAGCTGCGCGCTTTGTCCAGATGTGTGACGCTTTTAACATCCCGATCGTCACCTTCCTGGACGTCCCCGGCTTCCTCCCGGGTGTCGACCAGGAGCACGGCGGAATCATCCGGCACGGCGCGAAGCTCCTCTACGCCTACTGCAACGCGACCGTGCCGAGGATCTCGCTGATCCTGCGCAAGGCGTACGGAGGTGCCTACATCGTGATGGACAGCCAGTCCATCGGCGCGGACCTCACCTATGCCTGGCCGACGAACGAGATCGCCGTGATGGGCGCGGAGGGTGCGGCCAACGTCATCTTCCGCCGGCAGATCGCCGAGGCCGAGGACCCCGAGGCCATGCGGGCCCGCATGGTCAAGGAGTACAAGTCCGAGCTCATGCACCCCTACTACGCGGCCGAGCGTGGCCTGGTCGACGACGTCATCGACCCCGCGGAGACCCGCGAGGTCCTCGTCCGCTCCCTGGCGATGCTCCAGACCAAGCACGCCGACCTGCCGTCCCGCAAGCACGGCAACCCCCCGCAGTAACCCACCGGTACCGCTGCGGAAACCTCTCTCACGGAGACTGACACCCATGAACCTCCCTGATATTCGCGTCGAGAAGGGCCACGCCGAGCCCGAGGAAGTCGCGGCCATCACCGCGATCCTCCTGGCCCGTGCCGCCGCCCAGCCCGCCACGACCCCGACCCACCGCGGCCGCGCGAAGGCGGGCTGGCGCCGCCTGGAGCGCGAGCCGGGCTTCCGGGCCCCGCACAGCTGGCGCTGATGCCCGCGGCGCTCGTACGGCCCCGTTCTCCCCGTGGGAGGGCGGGGCCGTCGGTTTTTGCGCCCGAGAGCTCGGGGGGGGGCGGTCTCGGGGGCGGCTGCGGGTAGTCGGGGGCCGTTCGCACAGTTCCCCGCGCCCCTGAGGTGGGACCAGTGGTCCGGCCTTCAGGGGCGCGGGGAACTGCGCGAACGGCCACTGGGCTGCCGCGGACGGCAGACAACCGTCCGTGGCAGCCCAGTGGCCGCACCAGCGACTACCTACCGCAGTCGGGCCATCAGCGCGTGCTCGACCAGCGTGATCAGCGCCGACTTCGCGTCCGCGCGGTGGCGGGCGTCGGTCGTGATGATCGGGGTGTCGGGGCCGATCTGGAGGGCCTCACGGACCTCGTCCGGGTTGTACGGCTGGTTGCCGTCGAAGCCGTTGAGGGCGATGACGAAGGGCAGGCCGCTGTTCTCGAAGTAGTCGACCGCGGGGAAGCAGTCGGCGAGGCGGCGGGTGTCCACCAGGACGATCGCGCCGATGGCGCCGCGCACCAGGTCGTCCCACATGAACCAGAAGCGGTCCTGGCCCGGCGTACCGAAGAGGTACAGGATCAGGTCCTGGTCCAGGGTGATACGGCCGAAGTCCATGGCCACCGTGGTGGTGGTCTTGTCCCCGGTGTGGGTGAGGTCGTCGATGCCCGCCGAAGCAGACGTCATGACGGCCTCTGTGCGCAGCGGGTTGATCTCCGAGACGGCGCCGACGAACGTGGTCTTGCCCACGCCGAAGCCGCCCGCCACCACGATCTTCGCGGAGGTGGTGGAGCGGGAAGGACCGCCGCTAGAGCTTGCGAAGTCCACTGAGCACCCTTTCGAGCAGTGTCACGTCTGGCTGGCCGCCGGCGTTCTCGTCGCCGCCGGGCTGATGGATGGCGACCAGTCCCGCCTCCGCCAAGTCGGCGACGAGGATCCTGGCCACGCCGAGAGGGATCGTGAGGAGAGCGGAGACTTCCGCCACCGACTTGATCTCCCGGCAGAGGTTGCAGATCCGCTGATGCTCGGGCAACTGGCCCTGCATCTGGTGCGGCTGCGCGGTGGTGTGCACCAGCGCCTCGATGGCGAGCTGGTAGCGCGGGCGCGTCCGGCCGCCGGTCATGGCGTACGGGCGCACCAGGGGGTTGTTCGACGCCCCGGCGGGCGCCGGCTCAGGGGCGCGTCGCTGCGGCTGCACCGGCTGGATGCGCGGCGCCGACGGCTGGTCGTACGGGGAGGGCCCGGGGCCCTGAGGGGCGTACGGCTGCCGCTGGCTGGGCTGGGAGGGGAAGTTGTACCGGTTCTGGGAACCGTCGCCGTGCCCCTGGGCAGGGCCGTACGACCAGTTGCCCGATGACGAACCGTCTGGGGGTGTTGCCACTTTCTCTCCTCCTCCGACTGTGCCTGGCACCCATCATGTGGAGCCGCGTCCCGAAACCTTACGGCCCCGGGACGCCAAAACGCACCGACTGTCTGTTAGTTGAGCAGGCTGCCTTGGAGCTCCGCACGAAGATCCGGCGTCAGGACCGTACCGGCACGGTCGACGAGAAGCGCCATCTCGTACCCGATGAGGCCGATGTCCGCCTCCGGGTGAGCGAGGACCGCGAGTGACGAACCGTCGGAGATGGACATGATGAAGAGGAATCCCCGCTCCATCTCCACAACCGTCTGGTTCACGCTGCCGCCCTCGAAGATGCGGGAGGCGCCTGCCGTCAGAGACGTCAGACCGGAGGCGACGGCCGCGAGCTGGTCGGCGCGGTCGCGGGGAAAGCCTTCGGACATCGCCAGAAGGAGTCCGTCGGCGGAGACCACCACCGTGTGCGACACCCCGGGGGTGTTGTCCACGAAATTGGTGATCAACCAGTTCAGGTTCTGTGCCGCCTGGCTCATCGGGCTCACACTAACGCTCCTGGTTGTAGGTGCTGTCAGGACCGAAGCCCTGGCCGTTCGTTTCACTTCCCGCACTGCGACCCCGCTGGACACCCCGGCGCAGGTTGCTCAGCCTGCCCCTGACGTCCTCGGGAGCGCGGGAGACCTGTGGGCCGCCCTGTGGGGTGGCTGCGGCGGCTCCCTCGACCAGGTTGGCCTTGGGTACCCGCCGCGGCAGACCGGAGGAGGTGACCCCGCCTGCCTTGGGCTTCCGGAGCTGCGCGGCCTGCTGCCAGCGGTCGTCGTTCTGCGAACGCCAGCTGCTGTCGCCGTTGCTCTCCGGGGTGGGGGCCGGCGCTTCCTGCCGCGCGGGCCGCGCGCCGTTGGTGCCGTTCGCGACGGACCCGCGGCGCGGAAGCCCGGCGTCGGTCAGCGCGTGGCCGGCGGCGGGAGCCGGTCCCGGACGGTCGAAGCCTACGCGGTCACGCTCGTTCGCGTCATCGGCCTGAGCGGATTCCGTTTCCGGAGCGTAACTGTCCGGATAACCGTTGCGGTAGCCGTTCGACTGCGGCCAGTCGTCCTGCTGACGCCGCTGTTCGAAGGCCGGGAAGCTCTCCGGCGCGGAGGCACTCGCGGCCGCCGGCTCCTCGCGGGCAGGCTCCGGATACGCGGGCTCGGGGTAGCCACCGCCGGACGAGAAGGTGTCGTTCCGCGGCAGGCCGCCGTTCGGCGCGAAGTACTGGTCGTCGTACGACTGCTGCTGCGGCTCGTCGTATGCGGCCCGCTGAGGCTCCTCGTACGCCGCCTGCTGCTCCTCGTACGACGTCTGCCGCTGCTCCTCGTACGCCGGCTGCTGGGCGTACCCGCCGGGCTGCTCGGGGAAGCCGTTCTGGCCGTCGTAGCCGGGCTGACCGGTGAACTCGTCGTACCCGGGCCTCTCCGGGGCCTCCTGGCCGGGCTGCTGGCCGTGCGCCTGGGCCTCCAGGGCCGCACGGCGCTCCTCGCGCATCAGGGAGCGGCCGACGGGGTCCAGCTCGCGGATGTCGTCCGGGACCTCGGTGTAGCGGCTGTCGTCGAAGCCGAGCTCCGCGGCCGTACGCATCGGCTGCTGGTTGAAGTTCTCACCCTGGAAGTTCTGCTCCGGGATGATCTGGGAGACGGTGAACTCGTCCTGGGCCGGCTGCTGCTCGCCGCCACCGCCGTGCGTGATCGCGTCCGGCAGCATGACCAGCGAGGTGGTGCCGGCCTGCTCGCCGGAGGGGCGGAGCTGGACGCGGATGCCGTGCCGGTCGGACAGCCGGCCGACCACGAACAGGCCCATGCGCTGCGAGATCGCGGCGTCCACCGTCGGCGGGTTGGCCAGCTTGTGGTTGATGTCGGCGAAGTCCTCGGCGGTGAGGCCGATGCCCTTGTCGTGGATCTCGATCATGACCCGACCGTCGGGGAGACGGGTGGCGGTCACACGAACCTTGGTCTGCGGGGAGGAGAACGTCGTCGCGTTCTCAAGGAGCTCGGCGAGCAGGTGCACGAGGTCGGTCACGGCGCGGCCGTGGATCTCGGCCTCCGGGACGCCGGAGAGCTCGATGCGCTCGTACTGCTCCACCTCGGAGGAGGCGGCGCGCAGGACGTCGACCAGCGGGACCGGCTGGTCCCAGCGACGGCCGGGCTCCTCGCCGGCGAGGACCAGGAGGTTCTCGCCGTTGCGGCGCATACGAGTCGCGAGGTGGTCCAGCCGGAAGAGGTTCTCCAGCTGGTCCGGGTCGGCCTCGTTGTTCTCCAGGTCGGTGATCAGGGTCAGCTGGCCCTCGATCAGCGACTGGTTGCGGCGCGACAGGTTGGTGAAGATCGCGTTGATGTTGCCCCGCAGCAGGGCCTGCTCGGCGGCGAGCCGGACGGCCTCGCGGTGGACCTGGTCGAAGGCGCGGGCGACCTCGCCGATCTCGTCCCGGGTGTTGATCGGGATGGGCGCGACCCGGGTGTCCACGCGGCCGGGGTCGGTGCGCGAGAGCTGGTCGACCAGCATCGGCAGGCGCTGCTCGGCGATGCCGAAGGCGGCGTTGCGCAGCTGGCGCATCGAGCGGGACATCTGGCGGGCCACCATGCCGGCCAGGATGAACGCGGCGAGCAGGGCGACCACGACGGCGGCACCGGTGATGAGGGCGTCGCGCTTGGCGTCGTCGGCGATGTCGGAGGCCTCGTTCACCGCCGTGTCGGCCAGGTCGGACTCGATCTGGCGGTAGGCGTTGAACTTGAGGGTGTTGACCGCCCACCAGTTCTCGGCGGTGACGCCCTTCTGGGCGAGCGCGGCACGCTCGGCGGCGTCCGTGGACTGCAGGCCCGCGATGAGCTTGATCATGTCGGCCGTCTTGGCCGGCGGCGGCACATAGTCCGGGTTCTTGGCCTTGGCCTCCTTGGCCAGGGCCGCGCCCTCGGTCCTGATCTGGGCCTCGGCGTCCTTGAGCTTCTGCTCGTCGGCCTCGGTGCCACCGCCGATGTACTCCTGGACGGCGATGCCTTCCAGATACGCGTACGAGGTGAGGGCGACCCGCTGGCTGGCGAAACTCTCCGCGGTCGGGCCGGGCTTGACCAGCAGGTGCATGCCGATGGAGCGCTGCAGCGACAGGGCCGCCTTGGTGAGCTCGATGGCGTAGACCGTGCGGCCGTAGGAGGTGATGTTGCCGGTGCCCAGACCGAGCTCGTTGGCGAACTCCGTCAGGGGGTGCGCGACCTTGACGTAGCCCTCTTCGGTCTGCACGCCGGTCAGCTGTTTGCCGTACGCCTGGGAGCGCAGGCCGGTGAGCTCGGGCTCGACTTCCCGGAACTCGCTCAGGCGGCGTTCCAGACCAGCCTTCTGCGGCATGTTCTGCGTGGCCGCGTCGAACTCGTCGGCGGCCTTGTCCGTGAGGTCACGGGCTTCCTTGACCGTCGTGTCGTCCTCGCCCTTGCCCTGCAGCAGCGGGGCGGCGGTGATGTCACGCTCGTTGTAGAGGGCGTCGGCGTAGTTCAGGGAGGCCCGCACCAGACGCGCGGTGTTCTCCGCGTCCTCGGCCTCCTGCCAGGTGTCGATCGAGCTCTTCACCTGGAAGCCGCCCATGACGAGGCCGACGATCACGGGTATGAGCAGGATCGCGTTCAGCCGGGTCGGCACGCGCCAGTTGCGCGGGGAGAGGCGGCCGCCGCTGGGCGCCGGTGTGGCCGCTGGTTCCGATCCGGGCACAGGGACAGGCGCCGCTCCGCGCGGCGGCGGGGTGAAGTTGCCCCGGGCCGACGGCTCGGGACTGTTCTTGCTTCGCCTCACTCGACCAACAACCTTCCGGCGGGGTCGGCACCTACGTTGTGCCGCAGTGTCTCAGAGCCCGGTTCGCCTAGGAGTACGCAGTACTGCTGAGTACGTCTTTGACTATTGGGCAGTTCAGGCATTCCAGCACGTCGGCCTGCGCTCTTCCAAACAGTGGAAGCGGCGGATTCGGAGTGATGTAAGCCCCAGATAAAACGGTCATAAAGAGCGAGCCCCGTCAAAAGACGGGGCATTTGTGCGCGTAGCGAGACCGCTTGACCGCGACGAGTGGCCGTACCACCCGATTCCTCTGCCGAAACGTTATGAACAAGGGAGCCGGCCGTGTCAAAGGCCACAGCCGGCTCCGCCACATCTACGACAACTGCCGTACGACGCTGCTTACTTGATCTACCGCAGTCGGGCCATCAGCGCGTGCTCGACCAGCGTGATCAGCGCACTCTTGGCATCGGAGCGGTGCCGGGCGTCCGTCGTGATGATCGGGGTGTCCGGACCGATCTGCAGCGCTTCCCGCACTTCCTCGGGCTGGTAGGGCTGATGCCCGTCGAAGCCGTTGAGGGCCACGACGAACGGCAGCCCGCTGTTCTCGAAGTAGTCGACCGCCGGGAAGCAATCCGCCAGGCGCCGGGTGTCCACGAGCACCACCGCGCCGATGGCGCCGCGTACGAGGTCGTCCCACATGAACCAGAAGCGGTCCTGGCCAGGCGTACCGAAGAGGTACAGGATCAGGTCCTGGTCCAGGGTGATACGGCCGAAGTCCATGGCCACCGTGGTGGTGGTCTTGTCCCCGGTGTGCGTGAGGTCGTCGATGCCCGCGCTCGCGGACGTCATGACGGCCTCGGTGCGCAGCGGGTTGATCTCCGAGACGGCGCCGACGAACGTGGTCTTGCCCACGCCGAAGCCACCCGCCACCACGATCTTGGCGGAGGTGGTCGCCCGGCCCGGTTCAGAGCTTGCGAAGTCCACTGAGCACCCTTTCGAGCAGCGTCACGTCCGGAGCGCCGCCGTTGTTCTCGTCGCCACCCGGCTGGTGGATGGCGACCAGGCCGGCCTCAGCGAGGTCGGCGACGAGGATCCTGGCCACGCCCAGCGGCATGGACAGCAGCGCGGAGACCTCGGCGACCGACTTCACCTCACGGCACAGGTGGCAGATGCGCTGGTGCTCGGGCAGGAGCCCCATGAGCGCTGCCGGGTCGGCCGTCGTGCTGATCAGGGCCTCGATGGCCAGCTGGTAGCGCGGCCGGGTCCGGCCGCCGGTCATCGCGTAAGGACGTACCAGCGGCTGGTCGCCCTCATCCTCGTACGGCTCCGCGTACGGATCATGAGAGGCGGTGGGCGGGGTCATGAATCCTCCGGGCGGGGACAGCAAGTCGGTCAGTCAAGCCGTCCTGGTGGTGGCCGGTGGGGGGATTGTGGCGGCCGGACGGTGATTTGGTGAGACGGGTGGATCCGCGGGTGATCAGTGGAGCAGACTGCCTTGGAGCTCGGCGCGCAGGTCCGGCGTGAGCACCGCGCCCGCGCGGTCGACCAGCAGCGCCATCTCGTAGCCGACGAGGCCGATGTCGCATTCGGGGTGTGCCAGGACGGCGAGTGACGACCCGTCCGAGACGGACATCAGGAAGAGGAATCCCCGCTCCATCTCAACGACCGTCTGTGCCACGTTGCCGCCCTCGAAGATCCGGGACGCTCCTGCCGTGAGCGAGGTAAGACCCGACGCGACGGCCGCCAACTGGTCGGCACGGTCGCGCGGGAAGCCCTCGGACATCGCCAACAGGAGGCCGTCGGCGGACACGACGACGGTGTGGGACACCCCGGGGGTGTTGTCCACGAAGTTGGTGATCAACCAGTTGAGGTTCTGTGCCGCCTGGCTCATCTGGCTCAACTAACGCTCCTGCTGGTGAGTGGGGCTCGGGAAACTGCCCGTCTGGCCGGTGCCGGCCTGACGACCCTGCGCGATGCCCCGACGGAGATTGGTCAGCCGGCCACGTACGTCGTCAGGCGAACGCGAGACCTGCGGACCGGGTTGGTGCTGTTGCTGCTGAGCCGTACCCGGGACGAGGTTCGCCCTGGGCACCCGGCGCGGCAGGCCGGAGGTGGTGACACCGCCCGCGGCCGGCTGCCGGACGCGCTCCGCCTGCCGGACGAGGTCGTCGTTCGGCGAGCTTCGCCACGCGGCGGTGGACGCGGGAGGCTGGGAAGGCGCCGCAGGGGCCTGCGGCTGCTGCGGAGCGGAGGCAGGAGCGGAGCCGTTGGCGCCGGGGTGGCGTCCCTGACCCTGCTGGCTGCCGTGGAACCAGTTGGTCTCGAGCGTGTCGTACAGCGGGGTACGACCGTCGCCGGGACCGCTCGCGGGAGGCAGCGCCTCGGGCTCCTGGCGGGCGGGCCGCTGCTGCGGGCGCGCCGGGGCCGGGGGCTGCGGGGCGCCGTAGCCGGAGCCGCCGCCGTACGTGCCATTGGCCTGGGGCCGCTCGAACTGTCCGGTGGACTCGGGGTTCTGGCGGCCGGGCAGGGCGTGCTGGCCCGTCGAGCTGCCGTCGTACGCCTGCGGTGCGGCGAACTGGCCGGTCTGCGACGAGGTGTTCTGCCCGCCCGGGGCGCCGAAGACGTCGGGGCGGACGAACTGACCCGTGTTCTGCTGACCGGTCCCACCGGACTGGGGGAACTCGGGGGCCGAGCCCGGGCCCTGGTGGCTGTCGAAGCGCGGGATCGCCGGTATCTCCGCCGTCGCGCCAGGGCCCTGACGGTCGTCGATCCGCGGCATCCGGGACGTCTGCGCGGGGTCCTCGTCGTGCCCGCGCGGGGCGTCGAGCGAGGCGCGCGGCACCGGCGGCTGGGCGTTCTCGTCGCTCCAGCTGGGCGTGCGCGGCTGGTTGCCGCCCGGCAGCTCGGCCCGCGCACCACCGCGCGGCGGAAGCTGCGGCCGACGGCCACGACGACCCTTCTCGCTACCGGCGGACGGGGAAGCGGACGGCGGCGACGCGGGACCCTGCGGCCGGGACTGGTCGCGTCCGGCGGAGCCGCCGAAGGCGTCCTGACGCGCACCGAAGGCGTCCTGACGGGAACCGAACGTGTCCTGGCCGGCCCCGAAGGCGTCCTGGCCGAACGGGTCCTGACCGGCGCCCGCCGCCTGGAGCCCCTGCGGAGCACCCGGGGCCTGGCCGCCGAACCCGGCGCCCGCACCGGCCGGAGGCCGGCCCTGCGAGGGAGCGCCCGGACCCTGGGGCCCGCGCGGCGCGCCCGGTCCACCCGGGACCCCGCCACCGTCACGCCCGGGGAGCGCGGCCCGCGGTCCCTGACCGGCGCCGAGCCGGCCCCCGCCGGACGCACCGGCCCCGCCGCCGAGCGCACCGCCCGGCGCGCCCGCGCCGAGGGAGCCGCCACCGGCCTGGGCCTGGCGACGGGCGGCTGCCGCACCGGCGGCGGCCTGCGCGGCGGCCGGACCACCGGAGCCACCGGGACCGCCCTGGCCGGGCTTGCCCGGAGCGGGCTTCTTGCCGCCCTGGGCGACGTCGACGGGCAGCATGACCAGCGCGGTCGTACCACCGGAGTCGGACGGACGCAGCTGGATGCGGATGCCGTGGCGCTGCGACAGACGACCGACCACGAACAGACCCATGCGGCGGGACACCGAGACGTCCACGGTGGGCGGCGAGGCGAGCCGCTCGTTGATCGCCGCGAGGTCCTCGGGGGAGAGGCCGATACCGGTGTCGTGGATCTCGATCAGGACACGGCCGTCGGGCAGCGCGTGACCGGTGACCTTGACCTTGGTCTGCGGGGAGGAGAACGAGGTCGCGTTCTCGAGGAGCTCGGCGAGCAGGTGCACGAGGTCGTTGACCACGCGGCCGGCCACTTCGGTGGTCGGCACGGAGGCCAGCTCGATGCGCTCGTACTGCTCCACCTCGGACGCGGCGGCACGGAGCACGTCGACCAGCGGGACCGGGCGGGTCCAGCGTCGGCCGGGCTCCTCACCGGCGAGGACGAGGAGGTTCTCACCGTTACGGCGCATACGCGTCGCGAGGTGGTCGAGCTTGAACAGCGAGGACAGCTGGTCCGGGTCGGCCTCGCGGGACTCCAGTTCGGAGATGAGCGACAGCTGACGCTGGATGAGGCCCTGGGAGCGGCGCGAGAGGTTGGTGAACATCGCGTTGACGTTGCCCCGCAGCAGGGCCTGCTCGGCGGCGAGGCGGACCGCCTCGCGGTGCACGTCGTCGAAGGCCGCGGCCACCTGGCCGATCTCGTCCCGGGAGTGCACACCGACCGACTCGACGGAGGTGTCGACGTCCTGCGGGTCGGACTCGGACAGCTGCTTGACCAGCTCGGGCAGGCGGTCCTGGGCGACCTTGGTGGCGGTCTCCTCCAGGCGGCGCAGCGAGCGGATCATGGACCGGGCCACGACGAAGGCGCCGACCAGCGAGACACCGAGCACGAGCAGGATCAGCGCACCGGAGATGATCGCCTCGCGCTCCGACTCGTTGCGCAGCTCGCGGGCCTTCTGCTCCATGTCCTCCAGCAGCGTCGTCTCGATGGCGCGCATCTGCTGGAGCTTGGTGGTGCTGTCGTCGACCCAGTCGCGGTAGGACCGCTTGTCCAGCGACGCCAGACCGTTCGCGGAGGTCAGGGCCCGGCTGGCGTAGGTGTCGCTGGCCTTGATCGTCGGGTTGTTCTCGCCGATCGGCTTCAGGAGCTCCTCGGCGGCCTCCGTGCCGTAGATGCTCTTGAAGCTGCGGAGCTCGGAGTTCTGGCTCTCCAGCGCCGAGTCGGCGTACAGCCGGTCGTTCTCCGACAGGTCGCCCTCGGAGGTGCTGTTCGCCGGCAGCGCCGCCGCGAGGACGGCGCGCTGGATGGACGCGTACTCCTTGGCCGAGGAGAAGGCGGCCAGGGCACGCGTGCTCTGGATCATCTCCGGGTTGCTCGTCGCCTCGGCCATGTCCTGCGAGAGCTCGAGCAGGTGCGTGATGACCCGGTGGTAGGCCTCCACGGTCTGCGTGGAGTTGCCCTCGGCGTCGTAGGCGACGTTGCGGATCTCGGAGAGCGTGCCCAGTTCGCGGACGAGCTGGACGATGTTGTCGCGGACGCCGCGGAGGTTGCCGTCCTTGCTGTTGTTGTCGATCTCCTCCGAGGCGTCCCGGAAGCTCTGCGCGGCCCGGTCCGTCTTGTCCCGGAAGCCCTTGACCGTGTAGTCGGTCGCCTTGCCGCCGTGCGCGAGCGGACCCGCGGACTGGTCGCGCTCCTCCTGGAGCGCGGTGGCGAGCTCGGTGGCGCGCTTGGTCATGTCCGTCAGCAGCTTCATGTTCTCGAGCTGCTGGATGTCGTCCATGTTGTCGCTGATGCGCAGCGCGCCCAGCGAGGTGGCCGCGACCACGGGGAGTGTCAGCAGCGCCACGAGGCGCGTGGAGATACGCCAGTTGCGCAGGGCTATTCGTGAGCCGGGGCCGACGGGGCCCTTCGGCGGCTTCTTCGTCGGTGGCGTGGGGGGAGTCGCCGAGCCCGAGGACGCCGACACGGCCGGACGCCCGGAGCGGTCACCGCCGTCGACCGACGGCGCCGGGCCCGGGTTCTGGGCGTGCTGGGGCGAGGGACCTCGGTCGGTCCCGCCGTGCTCCGGCTCCGCCGAAGCGCTGCCATCCCTCTTGAAACGTCCCTGCACTAGCGTCGCAACCTCTGGACCAGGCGCCCTTCCGCGTGAGCGGACGGACACGGTGTCGGCGTAGTAGGGAGCGTCCTGAACACGCTCCCTGATGGTCGTGATGGACCGGCGCTGGCTCCCCCTTCTCGCCGCCACTCGGCGCTCGAGGCGCCCCCTGTGCGCCGGCTCGATCCTGCGGCGGTCCGTGGAATTCCAGCACAGTGCAGGATCTCCAACAAGGCCCGTAGGTCGAGCCGTGACATACGTGACACCACGTGAGGGCGAGATTACCTGCCGTAGAAACTTATCCCACCCAAAACGGACCTATGCCCGCGATCCTCTCACGCGCGGGAGGTGTCCCAGTCGCCATGATCAGGAGCGGAATGATGGGTTCAGGTGCCCAATGTCCGTTTCGTTGGGGTGAATTGCAGGCCCGGATTGACCGTTTTGTCCGCCGATCCGTGAGGAAACTCACACGCGGATCAAGGGGTCTCGATGAGTTCCCCGGGGAATTGGATGTTTAGCCTGACGCTTTACAAGAGGGAAGCTTCTGCCAACCCGCGCCCGGTCACAGGCCGCTCTGCGGCCGCCCCCGGCGCTCCGTCACGACAGGACTCAGAACAACCGTGAAGACGACGACGATGTTCCGCACCATAGCCAACCCGCGGCGCACGACGCTGGCGCACCTCGACGACGCCGACGAACTGCAGACCCCGCAGCAGCCGGAGCACTCCGTCGATCTTCCCACGCAGACCGCCAACCCCAAGCGCACCATCCTCCAGGAGATCCCCGTCACCGCCGCCGCCCAGTAGTACGCGCGCGGGCCGCCGATTGTTCAAACGCGTACGAACGTTTGGCGGTGGGTCACGTACCCGCGAAGGTCTCGACGGTGCCGGAGGATTCCGGACGGCTCCGTACGACGGTCAGGGCGCCCGCGGTAATACGCGAGGCGCCCACCCCTCCCCGCGTTAGCCTGGAGCGTCAGACTCCAGCCAGCTCAGTGAGGGGCGCAAGGATCCCGTGCGCATCGCCAGATTCTCCATCGACGGGAACGTCGCCTTCGGCGCGGTCGAGGGCGACAAGCCGGACGAGCTCGTCCTCGACATCATCAAGGGCATCCCGTTCGCGGACTTCGAGCTCTCCGGCACGAAGGTGCCACTGAGCAAGGTCAGGCTGCTGCCGCCGGTGCTCCCCAACAAGGTCGTGGCCTTCGGCCGCAACTACGCCGAGCACGCCCGCGAACTCGGCAACGAGGTGCCCGACGCCCCGTTCGCCTTCTTCAAGCCGTCCACCGCGGTCATCGGACCCGGCGACGAGATCCAGTACCCGTCCTTCACCGAGGACCTCCATCACGAGGCCGAACTGGCCGTCGTCATCGGCCGCATGTGCCGCGAGGTCCCGCGCGAGCGCGTCAAGGACGTGATCTTCGGCTTCACCTGCGCCAACGACATCACCGCGCGGGACGTCCAGAAGCGCGAGAAGCAGTGGGCGCGGGCCAAGGGCTTCGACACCTCCTGCCCGCTCGGCCCCTGGGTGGAGACGGACCTGGACCTCGAAACGGCGTCCGACCTGACGATCCAGCTCACGGTCAACGGCGAACAGCGCCAGCTCGGCCGGACCAGCGAGATGATCCACTCCATCGAGGACCTGATCGTCAACATCTCCGAGGCCATGACGCTGCTCCCCGGCGACGTGATCCTCACGGGCACCCCCGCAGGGGTCGGCCCCCTCAACGTCGGCGACGAGGTCGCCGTCACCATCGAAGGCATCGGCACTCTCACCAACAAGGTTGTCAAGCGTGGCTAGCGCACCCGGCTCCCCCGTTCGCGTCCGTTTCTGCCCCTCGCCCACCGGTAACCCCCACGTGGGCCTGGTCCGCACCGCCCTGTTCAACTGGGCGTTCGCCCGGCACCACCAGGGCACCCTGGTCTTCCGCATCGAGGACACCGACGCGGCCCGCGACTCGGAGGAGTCGTACAACCAGCTGCTCGACTCGATGCGCTGGCTCGGCTTCGACTGGGACGAGGGCCCCGAGATCGGCGGCCCGCACGCGCCGTACCGCCAGTCGCAGCGCATGGACCTCTACAAGGAGGTCGCGCAGAAGCTGCTCGACGGCGGCTACGCCTACCGCTGCTACTGCTCGCAGGAGGAGCTGGACACCCGCCGGGAGGCGGCCCGCGCCGCCGGCAAGCCGTCCGGCTACGACGGCCACTGCCGCGAGCTGACCGAGGCGCAGGTCGAGGAGTACCGGGCCCAGGGCCGCGCGCCGATCGTCCGCTTCCGCATGCCCGACGAGACGATCACCTTCACGGACCTGGTCCGCGGCGAGCTGACCTTCACCCCGGAGAACGTCCCGGACTACGGGAT
Organism: Streptomyces sp. NPDC051243; assembly: GCF_044455405.1. NCBI lineage: Bacteria > Bacillati > Actinomycetota > Actinomycetes > Kitasatosporales > Streptomycetaceae > Streptomyces > Streptomyces sp. NPDC051243. The sequence continues at coordinate 130,054 of NZ_JBITES010000012.1, forward strand.
CGTACGAGCCAACGGGGCGCCCCTGTACACGCTCGTGAACCCCGTCGACGACGCCCTGATGGAGATCACCCACGTCCTGCGCGGCGAGGATCTGCTCTCCTCGACGCCCCGTCAGATCGCCCTCTACAAGGCGCTGATGGAGCTGGGCATCGCCAAGCGGATCCCGGCCTTCGGGCACCTGCCGTACGTGATGGGCGAGGGCAACAAGAAGCTCTCCAAGCGCGACCCGCAGTCCTCGCTCAACCTCTACCGCGAGCGCGGCTTCCTGCCCGAGGGCCTGCTCAACTACCTCTCCCTCCTCGGCTGGTCGCTCTCCGCCGACCAGGACATCTTCACGACGGACGAGATGGTCGCGGCCTTCGACATCGCGGACGTGAACCCCAACCCGGCCCGCTTCGACCTGAAGAAGTGCGAGTCGATCAACGGCGACCACATCCGCCTGCTGGATGTGAAGGACTTCACCGAGCGCTGCCGCCCGTGGCTCCAGGCCCCGTTCGCCCCCTGGGCCCCCGAGGCCTTCGACGAGGTGAAGTGGCAGGCGATCGCCCCGCACGCCCAGACCCGGCTGAAGGTCCTGTCGGAGATCACGGACAACGTCGACTTCCTCTTCCTCGCCGAGCCGGTCTTCGACGAGCCGTCCTGGACGAAGGCGATGAAGGAGGGCTCGGACGCCCTCCTGCGCACGGCCCGCGAGAAGCTGGACGCGGCCGACTGGACCTCCCCGGAGTCCCTGAAGGAGGCCGTCCTGGCGGCCGGCGAGGCCCACGGCCTCAAGCTCGGCAAGGCCCAGGCCCCGGTCCGTGTCGCCGTCACCGGCCGCACCGTCGGCCTGCCGCTCTTCGAGTCCCTGGAGGTCCTGGGCAAGGAGAAGACCCTGGCCCGGATCGACGCGGCGCTGGCGAAGCTGGCGGCGTGACGCACGCACGCATGAGGGGCGGCACCCGGTTGTCCGGGTGCCGCCCCTCGGGCGTTCCTGTCAGACGGCGTCGCTCTCGTCGATCAGGTACGCGAACTCGTCGAAGATCTCCAGTACGACGATGACCATGATGGCCCCCGCGACCATGTACTCCAGCAATACGCCGGGAGCCACGTACGCCTTCCGAAGGTGTTCGTCAGGGCCGAGCGGCGCGGTCGCGTTCTTGCGGAAGGGGTCACGCGCCAGTATCCGCACAGCCGTGTCCAGCTGGGCTCGACGCTCGCCGGGCAGACCGTCGTAGGCCTCGCGTGCCTCGACGGTGAACTGGACTCGATACTCGCTCATGCCCCCAGTGTGCCAGTTCAGGGCGTTGTCAGTGCCGGGCTCTACTGTTCCGACATCGCGCCCTGCCGCCCCGCGCAGCGGCGCCGAAGTCCCCTGCCGCTCAAGGCAATCCACCCCGGAAAGGCGCCGTCATGCCGATGTCCGCTCGCGACTACACCTGGATGTTCACACCCGGAGCCACGTTCACGGAGGAGTCCGGCACCATCGGTGTGATCCACGTCCGGGACGGCGGCGAACTGTCCCTGCCGACCGGCCGCGTCGTCGCCTGCGACCCCTTCGTCTACCTGGGCGAGGGCGACATCGAGCCCTTCACGGCCACCGTCGAGCCCGGCCGCTACCGCGTCGAGGCGGCCGTCGTCACCCTCACCCGCCCTGATCAGCCCGCGTCCGACCGGCCCCACCACCGCGTGGCCGCCGCCCGCCTCGTCATACGTGACGAACCGACCGCCATCTGGGAACTCGCCCTCCTGCCCGGCCAGGACCCCGACCAGCTCGGCGAGGACGAGTTCTACGGCTACGGCGTCGACGCGGGCACCGGCTGCTTCTACGACGCCTCGGCCGACGGCTCCTTCCCCGAGTGCGTGGAGGACGAGGGCCCGCTCTGGGACTCCTTCGACGACGAGGACTGGGCCCCCGGCCCCCACCTGGTCACCTCTCCGAGCAGTGGCGCCACCCTGGCCGCCTTCACCTCCGGCTGGGGCGACGGCTGCTACCCCACATGGATCGGCCGTACCTCCGCCGGCGACGTCACCTGCTTCGTCACGGACTTCTTCGTCGCGCCGGATCCCGCCGACGTAGCCGAGGGAGCCGAGGCAGCCGGGTGACAAGCACCGTTCCACGGACGCGGCGCCCATGACCGCGTTACCGTCGGATCATGAGCATTCGGGCCGTGGTCTGGGACGTCGACGACACCCTGTTCGACTACACCGGTGCCGACCGTGCCGGAATGCGCCTGCATCTCGCGGCCGAGGGCCTGCTCGACGGGTACGACGGCGTCGAGCAGGCCCTCGTGCGCTGGCGGGAGATCACCGACCGGCAGTGGGCGCGGTTCTCAGCCGGTGAGGTGTCCTTCGAGGCGCAGCGCCGGGACCGGGTGCGGGTCTTCCTGGGCGAGGAGCTGAGCGACGCCGAAGCCGACGCGTGGTTCCAGCGGTACATCGCGCACTACGAGACCGTCTGGGCCCTCTTCCCGGACGTCCTGCCCGTCCTGGACGCCCTCGCCGCCAGCCACCGGCACGCGGTGCTGTCCAACTCCAGCATCCACGTCCAGGACCGCAAGCTGCGCGTGCTCGGCGTGCACGACCGTTTCGAGGCGATCCTGTGCGCGGCCGAGCTCGGTGTCTCCAAGCCGGAGGCCGGCGCCTTCCACGCCGCCTGCGCCGCGCTGGAGCTCGCCCCGCACCAGGTCGCCTATGTCGGCGATCACCCCGAGATCGACGGGCGGGGTGCCGCGGAGGCCGGGCTGCTGTCGGTGTGGATCGACCGTGACGGCGTGTACACCAGCGATGACGCCCTCGGAGGACGGCACCGGATCGCCTCTCTCGCCGAACTCCCCGCGCTGCTCGGCGCGGATACTCGTTTTGGAGCCCCGTCCACCTTCAGGTAATGTTCTTCCTGCGCCGCCGGGGAGCGGGCCGAAAGGCCGGAAACCCGGAGGAGCAAACTAGAACAAGATCCCCCTCAGGGGCTTGCGTTCCAGTGGCCTATGGTGTAATTGGCAGCACGACTGATTCTGGTTCAGTTAGTCTTGGTTCGAGTCCAGGTAGGCCAGCTCGCAGAGCTCATCTGCAAAGCCCCCGTTGTGTAGCGGCCTAGCACGCTGCCCTCTCAAGGCAGTAGCGCCGGTTCGAATCCGGTCGGGGGTACGGATCCTTCGGGATCAAGGCCCCCGTTGTGTAGCGGCCTAGCACGCCGCCCTCTCAAGGCGGTAGCGCCGGTTCGAATCCGGTCGGGGGTACTGACTGGTCTAAACCACATTGGTCTATGGTGTAATTGGCAGCACGACTGATTCTGGTTCAGTTAGTCTTGGTTCGAGTCCAGGTAGACCAGCTCGGGCCTGCGGAAACGCAGAGTCCACGCCCCCGTTGTGTAGCGGCCTAGCACGCCGCCCTCTCAAGGCGGTAGCGCCGGTTCGAATCCGGTCGGGGGTACAGAATGAAGGCCCTCCGCTTCGGCGGAGGGCCTTCGCCATGTCCGGTGCCGGCTACTCGAAGCCGTACCGCCGCGCCGACTCCTCCTCCTGAGCCAGCCGGTGCAGCGCCTGGAGCATCGGCTCGACGAGGACGGTGCCCAGGACCGCCGTCTCGACCCTCTCCGCCTCCGACCCGTGGCTCTCCACGAAGTTCAGGTCGAGGACGGCCGCGCCGTGCATCAACCGCGCGTACGCCAGCAGTAGTTGAGGGTCCCAGTCGTAACCGGTCCGGCGCAGCGCGGCCATCGCCACCACCAGCGAGCGGTAGGACGGCGAGATCGTGACCAGAGCCTGGGCGTTCGACCAGCCCAGGGACTCCAGCAGTTCGTCGGCCGCCTCGTGCGCGGCACGGACGTGCTCGTCCTCCTCGTCCGGCTCGGGGGCCTGTGGCAGGGCCCACAGTGCCGCACCCATCCGGATGGTGCGGGGCAGCGAGTCGTCGTCGACGTGCCCGAGCACCTCACGGACGGTCGCCACCGGGATCCGGCCGACCTGGATCATCGCGCGCACCAGGCGCAGCCGGCGCAGATGGTCCTCGTCGTACTCGGCGGTGCGGGCGTTGATCTGGCGACCGGGCGCCAACAGGCCTTCGCGCAGGTAGTACTTGATCGTCGCGATGGGCACCCCGCTGTGCTCACTGAGTTCGGCCAGCCGCATGTCTTGCGCCTCTCGTTGGGGAGTGCCACTATCCAAGCTTCCACCAGGAGGATAGTGCTGCTATCCGACGAGGGAGTATGCGCGGGACGGCGACCGGGGGCTGCGAGGGGCAGCGAGGAGCGGGCGGGGAAGGTGCGGGGGCATGTAGGGCTGTGGCATGAGTGCAACTCCCTGGCGGCGCGGGGAACTGCGCACCGGCCACGACGGCGCGGCGGACGGCCGGTGGTTGCAGGTTCTGCACCGTTGGGGCTCCGCATGCGGAATGGTGCAGGCCGTATGTGACTGGTCGCGCCCACGCGGCGGAGCCGCAAATCGATACAGCCCCGCGCCCCTGGGGCGCGCGTCACCTGACCGTCGGGAAAGGGCCGCCGCGGCGTTGAGGCTGCCCCTTCCCGGTACGGCGATGTCGCGCCCTCAGCCCGTACGGCGCAGCGCCTCCGAGAGGCGAGCCGCGGCGTCGATGACCGCCTGGGCGTGCATACGGCCCGGGTGGCGCGTGAGGCGCTCGATCGGGCCGGAGACCGACACGGCGGCCACCACGCGGTTCGACGGGCCTCGTACGGGCGCGGAGACGGACGCGACGCCAGGCTCGCGCTCGCCGATCGACTGGGCCCAGCCACGGCGTCGTACGCCCGACAGGGCCGTGGCCGTGAAGCGGGCGCCCTGCAGACCGCGGTGCAGGCGCTCCGGCTCCTCCCAGGCCATGAGGATCTGCGCCGAGGAGCCCGCCTTCATCGTGAGCGTCGAGCCGACCGGGACCGTGTCCCGGAGGCCGGACAGGCGTTCCGCCGCGGCGACGCAGATGCGCATGTCGCCCTGGCGGCGGTAGAGCTGCGCACTCTCGCCGGTGACGTCACGGAGGTGGGTGAGGACCGGGCCCGCCGTGGCGAGGAGACGGTCCTCACCGGCCGCCGCGGCCAGTTCCGCCAGGCGAGGGCCGAGAATGAAACGGCCCTGCATGTCACGCGCCACCATGCGGTGGTGTTCCAGAGCCACGGCCAGCCGATGGGCCGTGGGTCGTGCCAGTCCGGTGGCCGAGACGAGCCCCGCGAGGGTGGCCGGACCGGACTCCAGGGCGCTCAGGACAAGGGCTGCCTTGTCCAGAACGCCGACGCCGCTACTGTTGTCCATGAAACGATACTCGCGTCTCACTCTGTGAAACGCAAGTTCAATTTTCGGTGGAACACGCCACTCTGGAAGACACGAAGGCAGAGCGGCCCGCGAAACGAAACGGGCCTGGCGGCGGGCGCCCGTACACAGGGGCGTGGGCGGTGGCCGCCTTCTCAAGATCTCTAGTTGGGCCGGTGGACCGTATGCCGGCCGGAGGGAAAGCGATGGGTAGGACACTCGCGGAGAAGGTCTGGGACGACCATGTCGTCCGGCGCGCCGAGGGCGAGCCCGACCTCCTCTTCATCGATCTGCACCTGCTGCACGAGGTGACCAGCCCGCAGGCCTTCGACGGCCTCCGCAAGAGCGGTCGCAAGGTGCGCCGGCTCGACCTGACCATCGCCACCGAGGACCACAACACCCCCACCCTCGACATCGACAAGCCCATCGCCGACCCGGTCTCCCGGGTCCAGCTGGAGACGCTGCGCAAGAACGCCGCCGAGTTCGGTGTGCGCCTGCACCCGCTGGGCGACGTCGAGCAGGGCGTCGTGCACGTCGTCGGCCCGCAGCTGGGCCTGACCCAGCCGGGCATGACCGTCGTCTGCGGTGACTCGCACACCTCCACGCACGGCGCCTTCGGCGGTCTGGCGTTCGGCATCGGCACCTCCCAGGTCGAGCACGTGCTGGCCACCCAGACGCTGCCCATGGCCCGCCCGAAGACCATGGCCATCACGGTCAACGGCGAGCTGCCCGAGGGCGTCACCGCCAAGGACCTGATCCTGGCGATCATCGCCAAGATCGGTACGGGCGGCGGCCAGGGCTATGTCCTGGAATACCGCGGCTCCGCCATCGAGAAGCTCTCGATGGAGGCCCGGATGACCATCTGCAACATGTCGATCGAGGCCGGCGCCCGCGCGGGCATGATCGCCCCCGACCAGACCACCTTCGACTACCTCGAGGGCCGTCCGCACGCCCCCAAGGGCGAGGACTGGGACGCCGCGGTCGCGTACTGGAAGACGCTGAAGACCGACGACGACGCCGAGTTCGACGCCGAGGTCGTCATCGAGGCCGCCGAGCTGTCGCCGTTCGTCACCTGGGGCACCAACCCGGGCCAGGGCGCCCCGCTTTCGGCGTCCGTCCCCGACCCGGCTTCGTACGAAGACGCTTCGGAGCGCCTCGCCGCCGAAAAGGCCCTGGAATACATGGGGTTGGAGGCCGGACAGCCGCTGCGCTCCATCAAGGTGGACACCGTCTTCGTAGGCTCCTGCACCAACGGCCGCATCGAGGACCTGCGCGCCGCCGCCGAGCTGCTGAAGGGCCGCAAAGTCGCCGACGGCGTACGCATGCTGGTCGTCCCCGGCTCCGCGCGGGTCGGTCTGCAGGCCGTCTCCGAGGGCCTGGACGTCGTCTTCAAGGAGGCCGGCGCCGAGTGGCGGCACGCGGGCTGCTCGATGTGCCTGGGCATGAACCCCGACCAGCTGGCCCCGGGTGAGCGCTCCGCGTCCACCTCCAACCGCAACTTCGAGGGTCGGCAGGGCAAGGGCGGTCGTACGCACCTGGTGTCGCCGCAGGTCGCGGCTGCCACCGCCGTGCTGGGCCACCTGGCCTCCCCGGCCGACCTGTCCGACGCCGAGACCCGTACGCCCGCTGGAGTCTGATCAGTCATGGAAGCATTCACCAAGCACACCGGCCGGGCCGTCCCGCTGCGCCGCTCCAACGTCGACACCGACCAGATCATCCCTGCTCACTGGCTCAAGAAGGTGACCCGGGACGGGTTCGAGGACGGGTTGTTCGAGGCCTGGCGCAAGGACGAGAGCTTCATCCTCAACCAGCCCGAGCGGCAGGGCGCCACGGTCCTGGTCGCCGGTCCCGACTTCGGCACCGGTTCCTCCCGTGAGCACGCCGTGTGGGCGCTGCAGAACTACGGCTTCAAGGCCGTCATCTCCTCGCGCTTCGCGGACATCTTCCGCGGCAACTCGCTCAAGAACGGCCTGCTCACGGTGGTTCTGGAGCAGAAGATCGTGGATGCGCTGTGGGAGCTCACCGAGAAGGACGCGACTGCCGAGGTCACTGTGGACCTTGAGGCTCGTGAGGTGCGGGCCGAGGGCATCACCGCCTCCTTCGAGCTGGACGAGAACTCCCGCTGGCGGCTGCTGAACGGCCTCGACGACATCTCGATCACCCTGCAGAACGAGGCCGACATCGCCGCCTACGAGGCGAAGCGGCCGTCGTTCAAGCCGCGCACGCTCCAGGCCTGATCCCAGGCCGCCGCGCAAGGCGACTTTCGGACACCGCAACACCCCCTCGGTACCCCCGATCGGCCCCGATCGGGGGTACCGCCATGTCTGCACCCGAACGGCCCTGCGCCGTTCGGCGGCGAACTCAACTTCCCACGTTACGAGGGGTGTTGCCGGGGTACGCGAATCCTATGAACGCGGCTTCCGCAAGTGCCCGGAAGGCCATTTGAGGCCGGAGTTGCACCCCTGGCAGGCGACAACTCGCCCCAGATGGCACAATCTGTGCATGGAACACGACGGCCAACTCGAGCTCTATGCGGCAGTCGCGGACCAACTCAAGGAAGCGCACGCAAGGGTGCGCGCACTGCAAGTCCCGGAGGGCGTACGGATGGCGCTGACCCGGAAGCTGCTGGTCATTACGGCCGCGGCCAAGCACGACGTCGCCGAAGCGACAAGGCGTCTGGAGCGGTTCATCGCGGACCTCGACGCGGGGCGATTCCCCGAAGAGGAACGCTGAGAACACCTTCGGGACCGCCGAGTCTGTTGCGGCACAAGGGTGATTAGCCCGTTTCGTGTTTGATTTGCGGTATATATCTGCCTAACGTGCGAAAAAGCTTGAACACTTTCGTTCTGGCGATGTCTCCGAAGGGGAAGACGTGAACAAGGCGCAGCTCGTAGAAGCGATTGCCGACAAGATGGGCGGCCGCCAGCAGGCCGCCGATGCTGTCGACCACGTACTGGACGCCATCGTCCGCGCGGTCGTCGCTGGTGAGCGGGTCTCCGTCACCGGCTTCGGTTCGTTCGAGAAGGTCGACCGTCCGGCCCGTTACGCCCGCAACCCTCAGACCGGCGAGCGGGTTCGGGTCAAGAAGACCTCCGTTCCGCGCTTCCGCGCGGGTCAGGGCTTCAAGGACCTGGTGAGCGGCTCGAAGAAGCTCCCGCGGGGCGGCGAGGTCGCCGTCAAGAAGGCGCCCAAGGGCAGCCTGACCGGTGGTGCCGCGGCGACGGTCAAGAAGGCCGCCGCGAAGAAGACCACCAAGGCGGCCGCGGCGAAGAAGACGACCGCGAAGAAGGCGCCGGCCAAGAAGACGACGGCCGCCGCCAAGAAGACCACCGCGAAGAAGGCGCCGGCCAAGAAGACCACGGCCGCCGCCAAGAAGACCACCGCGGCGAAGAAGACCACCGCCAAGAAGGCGACGGCCAAGAAGGCCCCGGCCAAGAAGGCGACCGCCAAGAAGGCCCCGGCCAAGAAGTCGACGGCGCGGAAGGCCACCGCCAAGAGGACCACGCGCAGCAGGTAGAACCGCCGAGGGCACTCACGCGCCGGGCCGGACTCCGTTGGGAGCCCGGCCCGCGGCGTCTTCGGGTTTCGTCGGTCTCAGAGGGTCTGCAGCGTCACCAGCGTGATCCGCAGGGACTCGCCCTCGCCTTCCGTTTCGATACGAACCCGCTGTCCGGGGCGGAGCAGTCGCAGGCCGCCCGCGTCGAAGGCCGGTGCGTCGAAGGGGACTGGGGTGCCGTCGTCCAGGAGGACGCTGCCGGAGCGGGTTTCGGCGTCGTATGTGTAAGCGGTGGCCTGCATGAACGTCAGCCTACGACGGGTTGTGGTCCGGGTGCGGCGCCGTGGGCGGTTCCTTGATCGGTAGACGTGCGGCCGCCGCCGTCGTTCGCGGGCCCACTCCCAGGGCCAGTGCGGCTCGGAGATCATCGCCGGTGTCCACGTCCTGGCGTACGGAGTCCACGTCGTCGAGGCGGAGTTCCATCGCGCCCGACGCGCGGTGGCGGGCCCGGGAATGCTCGCCGAATGCGGGCAGCAATTCATTGCCAGGGGTCGCGGTCAGCAGAGTCGTTCCTATTGCCGCCGCGTCCGGGAGAAATGCGCGGGGGAATTCCGCCGCCGAGTCCAGGACGCGGGCCAGTTCCAGGGGGCGCAGCGCCGGCAGATCGGCGTTGAGGGCCGCCACGGCGGTTTCGGGGCGGGAGGAGCGTACGACCGCCGCCGCGTGCGCCAGCGCCGCGTTCAGGCCGCCGCCCGGCTCGTCCGGGACGATGTGCGCGCCAAGTGCGCCCAGCTCGCGGCCCGCCACGGCGTCGTTCGTGACGACTGCCACATCCTTCACTGCCGGGCAGGCCAGCGCCGCGGCCACGGTGTCCTGGGCGAAGGCGAGGGCCAGGCCCGGGCGCAGACCGTCCGCCGCGGTGTCCGCGAGCCTGCTCTTCGCCCGCGCCAAGGGCTTCAGGGGTACCACCAAGGTCCACTGCACCAGCGTTCCGTCCCTCTCTAGTCGCGGCCATTGTCACTCAGCCGCCACGAGGGGCAGCCGGCGGTGGGGGCATGGGGAGAGGTGCGAAGCTCCTTGCGAGGGTGGGGGTGGGAGACGGGCGGGCGTACGGTGTTCTCGACAGACCGGCGGCCTGGGGCGACACTTGTGCGGCCCCCGGCCACCCCGGCCCCATGTCCTTGATCCCTAGAGGAAGGTGCGCGCGTGCCCCGCCGCAGAATCGGCTTCTGGTACCGCTTCGCCGCGGTGCTCTGCAAACCGCCGCTGGTCGTTCTGATCAAGCGGGACTGGCGTGGAATGGAGCACATTCCGGCCGAGGGTGGATTTATCACCGCGGTGAACCACAATTCGCACATCGACCCCTTCGCGTACGCGCACTTTCAGTACAACACCGGCAGGGTTCCGCGATTCCTGGCGAAGAGCGGGCTTTTCAAGAAGGGATTCATCGGAGCCGCGATGCGCGGCACCGGGCAGATCCCCGTCTACCGGGAGACCACGGACGCGCTGAGCGCCTTCCGGGCCGCGATCGACGCGGTGGAGCGCGGCGAGTGCGTCGCCTTCTACCCGGAGGGCACCATCACCCGGGACCCGAACCAGTGGCCCATGACCGGCAAGACCGGCGCCGCGCGCGTAGCCCTGCAGACCAAGTGCCCGGTGATCCCGGTCGCGCAGTGGGGGGCCAACGAACTGCTGCCGCCGTATGCCAAGAAGGCCAACGTCCTTCCGCGCAAGACCCACCGCGTGCTCGCGGGCCCGCCCGTGGACCTCTCCCGCTTCTACGACAAGGAGATGACCCCGGAGCTGCTCAAGGAGGCGACCGAGGTCATCATGGCCGCCATCACCCGCCAGCTGGAGGAGATCCGCGGCGAGAAGGCGCCCGACAGGCCGTACGACCCGCGCCAGGAGCGCATCGAGCAGCGGCGCAGGACGGCCGCGCAGACCCAGCAGGTGCAGCAGGCGAAGGCCGAGCAGGAAGAGGGGCAGGGCACGTGAGCAAGCCCGTCAAGGCGGCTGTCATGGGCACGGGATCGTGGGGCACCGCCTTCGGCATGGTTCTCGCCGACGCCGGTTGCGACGTGACCCTCTGGGCCCGTCGCGCCGAACTCGCGGAAGCGGTCAACTCCGGCCGTACGAACCCCGACTACCTCCCCGGAGTCGAACTCCCGGAGAACCTGCGGGCGACGCCGGACGCCGCCGAGGCCACGCACGGCGCCGACTTCACCGTCCTCGCCATCCCCTCCCAGACGCTGCGCGGCAACCTCGCCGAGTGGGCCCCGCTGCTCGCGCCCGGCACGGTCCTCGTCTCGCTGATGAAGGGCGTCGAACTCGGCTCCGCGATGCGGATGAGCGAGGTCATCGAGGACGTCGCCAAGGTCGGTTCGGACCGCATCGCCGTGGTCACCGGCCCCAACCTCGCCCGCGAGATCGCCGCGCGCATGCCCGCCGCCGCCGTGGTCGCCTGCACCGACGAGTCCGTCGCCCAGCGACTCCAGGCCGCCTGCCACACGCCGTACTTCCGCCCGTACACCAATACGGACGTGGTGGGTTGCGAACTGGGCGGTGCCGTGAAGAACGTGATCGGCCTCGCCGTCGGCATCGCGGACGGCATGGGCCTCGGCGACAACGCCAAGGGCTCGCTGATCACGCGCGGCCTCGCCGAGACGACCCGCCTGGGCCTGGTGATGGGTGCCGACCCGCTGACGTTCTCCGGACTCGCGGGCCTCGGCGACCTGGTGGCGACCTGCTCCTCGCCGCTGTCCCGCAACCACACCTTCGGCACCAACCTCGGCAAGGGCATGACCCTCCAGGAGACCATCGCGGTCACCAAGCAGACCGCCGAGGGCGTCAAGTCCTGTGAGTCCGTGCTGGATCTGGCCCGCAGGCACGGCGTCGACATGCCGATCACGGAGACGGTCGTCGGCATCGTGCACGAGGGCAAGCCGCCGGTGGTCGCGCTCAAGGAGCTGATGTCGCGCAGCGCGAAGCCGGAGCGACGCTAGGCGCTCCGCTGGGTGCCGGGGGTGCAGGCCCGCCCGGCCGCCGACGCCGATGAGATACGCCGCCGCGGTCGCCGAGGCCCTCGCCGAGGAACGCGAGCGGGAACTCGCCGAGGCGCGAGCCTTCCGGGCCGCCCAGGAGGCGCGTGACACCTCCGACGCGCTCACCCTGCTGGGTCTGTCCGACAGCGGGCTGTTCCTGCCCCGCCGGGCCGATTTCGGGGGAACTGGAGCACCTGGAGCCGGTGACCGAGCCGACCGCCGACGCCAAGGAGTGTCGTCGGGCGGCTGCTGGGTCGTGGTGGTTGCTCGCGCCCGCGCGGCGGAGCCGCACATCGGTACAGCCCCGCGCCCCTTTGGGGGCGCTGCGCGGACCGCCACCGTCAACGGACGCTGACTCCGGGCTCTACCACCGGGTACTCTCAACGCGATATGAGCACCGAGAACCTCCCCCAGAGCCCTGACCAGCCGCCCCGCAAGCCGCGGGTGGCCGTCGTGTTCGGCGGTCGCAGCTCCGAGCACGGGATCTCCGCGGTCACCGCCGGCGCCGTACTGCGCGCGATCGACCGGACGAAGTACGACGTCCTGCCGATCGGCATCACGCGGGAAGGCCGCTGGGTGCTCACCGCGGACGAACCGGAACGGATGGCGATCACCGATCGCCGTACACCCGAAGTCGAGGACCTCACCGACTCCGGCGAGGGCGGCGTGGTGCTCCCCGTCGACCCGGCGAACCGCGAAGTCGTCTACACCGAGCCCGGATCCATGCCCAAGGCGCTCGGCGAGATCGACGTCGTCTTCCCGGTGCTGCACGGCCCCTACGGCGAGGACGGCACCCTCCAGGGCCTGCTGGAGCTCTCCGGGGTGCCGTACGTGGGTTCGGGCGTGCTCGCCTCGGCCGTCGGCCAGGACAAGGAGTACATGAAGCGGGTGTTCACGTCGTTCGGGCTCAAGGTGGGCCCGTACGTGGTGATCCGGCCGCGCGAGTGGGAGCGGGACGAGTCCGCGGCCCGCAAGAAGATCATCGACCTCGCCGGCGACCACGGCTGGCCGCTCTTCGTGAAGCCCGCGCGCGCGGGTTCGTCGATCGGCATCACCAAGGTCGACGACCTGTCGGGGCTGGACGAGGCGATCGCCGAGGCCCGGCGGCACGACCCGAAGATCCTCGTCGAGGCGGCGCTGCGCGGCCGTGAGATCGAGTGCGGGGTGCTGGAGTTCGAGGACGGCCCGCGCGCCTCCGTACCGGCCGAGATCCCGCCGCCGGACGCGCACGCGTACTACGACTTCGAGGCCAAGTACATCGACTCGACGCCCGGCATCGTGCCGGCACCGCTCACGGCGGAGGAGACGGCCGAGGTGCAGCGCCTGGCCGTGGACGCCTTCGAGGCGGCCTCGTGCGAGGGCCTGGTGCGGGCGGACTTCTTCCTCACGGAGGACGGGGAGTTCGTGATCAACGAGATCAACACGATGCCCGGCTTCACGCCGATCTCGATGTACCCGCAGATGTGGCAGGCGAGCGGGATCAGCTACCCGGATCTGGTGGACCAGCTGATCCAGGCGGCGCTGCGCAGGTCGACGGGCCTGCGCTGAACCCCACGGTGGTCAGAGGGTCTTCCGCTCCGGAATCGTCTTCCTGATCGCCGACGCCAGGTCGATCAGCACACCCGAGCTGTCGTGCCCGGCAGGTACCGTCACCTCGACATACGCCTTGCGATTGGCGGTGGTGAAGCGGAACGCCCCGCCGTCCTGCTTCTCCATCAGCCAGTCGACGCCCTCGACGCCACCGGGGACCGCGTCGGTGTCGTGACCGTTGGCCACGTCCGGGTCGACCATCTTCGGCGGTTGTGCGACACCGCACCGCAGTATGATCGCCGGGTCCCCCCAGCCCGCGGTCAGCGCGGATGCGGGCGAGGGGTCCTCACGGCGCACTCCGTCCACCTTGGCCGGCAGCACTTCGTCCAGCTTCCGGCACAGTCCGGCCACCGTCGCGTCGGGGCTGGGAACCGCGGATGCCGGGCTGTCGTCTGCTGATGAGCAGCCCGCGGCGGTGATCAGCAGGACGAGCGCGGGCAGCCCGAGGACAGAAAAGTGCCGGTGACGGAAAAGGTTCACCGGCCAAGGGTAGACGGGGGCTACAGATGGACGACCGGGCAGGTCAGGGTGCGGGTGATGCCGTCCACTTGCTGGACCTTCGCGACCACCATCCGACCCAGGTCGTCGACTGTGTCGGCCTGGGCGCGCACGATGACGTCGTACGGTCCCGTCACGTCCTCGGCCTGGATGACTCCAGGGATCTTGCTGATCGTCTCTGCGACGGTCGACGCCTTGCCGACCTCCGTCTGGATCAGGATGTACGCCTGTACCACGGAACCTCCAGGGCGGCCACGAGGATCATGTGGGGAAAAGGAACGCCACGGTATCGCGTCGCCGCTCGCCGCGGGGAGACCTGCGGGGACCGGGGCTTGCGCGCCGGGGTGCGGGCACGACAGAAGTTGACGTACACGTCGACCGTAGCGAGGACAGCAGTGACGCGCGACCGGGTGCGGACAGGGACAGAAGGGGCGTAAGGGCAATGAAGGGCACTGTTGGTGAGCTCGGTGAGTTCGGGCTCATCAGGGAGCTCACCTCCCGTCTCACCACCACCCCGGCGGTCCGGGTCGGCCCCGGCGACGACGCCGCGGTGGTGGCCGCGCCCGACCGCAGGGTGGTCGCCAGCACCGACATCCTGCTGGAGGGACGGCACTTCCGCCGCGACTGGTCCACGGCCTACGACGTCGGCCGCAAGGCCGCCGCGCAGAACCTCGCGGACATCGCCGCCATGGGCGCCGTACCGACCGCGCTGCTGCTCGGCCTGGTCGTTCCGGCCGAACTCCCGGTGACCTGGCCGAGTGAGCTGATGGACGGCCTGCGCGACGAGTGCCAGGTCGCGGGCGCGTCGGTGGTCGGCGGGGACGTCGTACGCGGCGACACGATCATGGTGTCGATCACCGCGCTCGGCGATCTGCGCAACCAGGAGCCCGTCACGCGCGCGGGCGCCCAGCCCGGCGACCTCGTCGCGGTGACCGGCTGGCTGGGCTGGTCCGCCGCCGGATACGCCGTGCTCGCCCGGGGTTTCCGCTCACCGCGCGCCTTCGTGGAGGCGCACCGGCGCCCCGAACCGCCGTATCACGCGGGTCCGGCGGCCGCCGGGCTCGGCGCGACGGCGATGTGCGATGTCAGCGACGGGCTGATCGCCGACCTCGGGCACATCGCCGAGGCCAGCAAGGTCCGTATCGACATCCGCTCGGGGGCGATCGACATCCCGACCCAGATGAACGACATCGGGCAGGCCGTCGGCGTCGACCCCATGCAGTGGGTGCTGACCGGGGGAGAGGACCACGCGATCGTGGCGACCTTCCCGCCGGACGTGAAGCTGCCGGCCCGCTGGAAGGTCATCGGCGAGGTCCTCAACCCCTCGGCGCTGCCCCAGGTGACGGTGGACGGGGCGCCGTGGACCAAGAAGGGCGGCTGGGACCACTTCGGCGGGGACATCGAGTCATGATCCCTAACGTCCTTACGGTGGCGGGCTCCGACTCCGGCGGGGGCGCCGGCATTCAGGCCGACCTGAAGACGATGCTCGCGCTGGGCGTGCACGGCATGAGCGTGATCACCGCGGTCACGGCCCAGAACTCGCTCGGTGTGCAGGGGGCTTGGGAGCTTCCGGTGGAGGCGGTGCGGGCGCAGTTCCGCAGTGTCGTCGACGACATCGGCGTACAGGCGATCAAGACGGGCATGCTGGCGTCTGCCGAACTCGTCGAGACGGTGGCCGAGTTGATCGGCGGTACGGACGCGCCCGCCGTGGTGGACCCGGTGGGAGTCTCCAAGCACGGCGACCCGCTGCTGGCCGCCTCCGCGCTCGACTCGGTGCGTACGAAGCTGCTGCCGGCCGCGACCGTGGCGACGCCGAATCTCGACGAGGTGGCGCAACTGACGGGCGTGCGCGTCGAAGCCGAGGAGCAACTGCGGGAGGCCGCTGCGGCCGTTCTGGCGTACGGGCCGCGGTGGGTGCTGATCAAGGGCGGTCATCTGTCCGGGGACGCCGTGGATCTGCTGACGGACGGCTCGCGGGAGCACTGGCTGCGGGCGCCGAGGTACGACAACCGGCACACGCACGGCACGGGCTGCACCCTCGCCTCCGCGATCGCCTCGGGGCTCGCGAAGGGGCTGCCTGTACCGGAGGCGGTGGCGGCGGCCAAGGAGTACGTCACCGGGGCGATCAAGGCCGGGTTCGCGCTCGGTGGGGGCATCGGGCCGGTGGATCACGGGTGGCGGTTCAGAGCGTTCTGACCTTGGCTTTCGTGGATCCGTGGATCCGTGGATCCGTTGAGCCGTTGCTCCTGGAGGCACAGCAAAGAGCCGGCCCACCCTTGGTGGACCGGCTCAGTGCAGCGAACCAGCGGTGGCCGCGCGCTTAGCGGTGCGTCAGCGCGAGACCTTGCCGGCCTTGATGCACGAGGTGCAGGCGTTCACGCGCTTCGGCGTCCCGCCGACCACGGTACGCACACGCTGGATGTTCGGGTTCCAGCGACGGGACGTACGGCGGTGCGAGTGCGAGATGTTGTTGCCGAAGCCCGGCCCCTTGCCGCAGACGTCGCAGTTGGCAGCCACGGGTCACTCCAAAGACTTCAGATGCACTTACGGTTAATCCCGGCTTGCCGGGATCGAGATCTAGGATCAGAGATCTGAGTGGCATTGCCAGGGGAATGGCCCGATGTGGATCGGGCAACCGGAGCAGCATACAACGACTGCGCCAGCAGAACGAAACTACCATGGCTGCTCAGGAGCCCGCTCCCAGCCCTCTTCCGGTCGGTACCGGCCCTGGGTCTACGCTGCGTGCCACGTCCGGCAGCTCAGGGAGGCGCAGGTGGCGCAGGTGCCGCAGACATTCTTCGATGCTCTCGCGGTGCGCACCTGGTGCGGCCTCGCGTTGGAGTCACTCGGTCGCGCGCGTGAGGAGATCGACGCGATCAACGTCTATCCGGTGGCGGACGGGGACACCGGGACGAATCTGTACCTGACCGTGGAGTCGGCGGTCGCGGCGGTGGAGGCCGTGTTCACCGCGTACGACGTCGGCAGGCCCACTCTGGCGGACGCCGCCCGCGCGATGGCCCACGGGGCCCTCATAGGCGCCCGCGGGAACTCCGGAACGATTCTCGCCCAGCTGCTGCGGGGCATGGCCCAGGTACTCGCCACCGACGGTGAGACGCCTCACACCGACGGCTCCGGTCTGCGTCTCGCCCTGCGGCACGCAGCCGACTCCGCCCGCCAGGCCGTGGCCCACCCCGTCGAGGGCACGGTCCTCACGGTCGCCTCCGCCGCCGCCGACGCCGCCGGTGGGGCCGAGGGCGACGACTGCGGGGCGGTGGCCCGGGCGGCCTACGAGGGAGCGCGTACGGCACTGGCCGCGACGCCGGGGCAGCTTGCGGTCCTGGAGCGGGCCGGAGTGGTCGACGCCGGGGGACGGGGGCTGGTGGCGGTGCTGGGGGCGCTGGTGGAGACGTTCACGGGGGAGGCGGTCGCCGGGGTCCGCGCGCGCGTGGAGGGCGGTTCACCTCTCGCCCCGGCCGGCGACGGCAGCGCCCGCGTCGCCGGTGTCGAGGAGTGCGCCGACGGGGCGGCGGCGGGCGGCCCCGCCTTCGAGGTGATCTACCTGCTGGAGGCCGAGGACACGGCCGTGGCGCGGCTGCGGGAACGGCTCGACGGCCTCGGCGACTCGCTCGTGATCGTGGGCGGTGACGGGCTGTGGAACGTTCATGTGCACGTCGACGACGCCGGGGCCGCCGTGGAGGCGGGTGTCGAGGCGGGGCGGCCGTACCGGATCAGGATCACCCACTTCGGGGCCGGGGACGCGCACACCACCGGTGGCGAGCGCCTGCCGCGGGAGCGGGTGCAGCGGGCCGTCGTCGCCGTCGTGCCGGGTGAGGGACTGGCCGGGCTCTACACCGAGGCCGGGGCGACCACCGTCCTCGCGCGCCCCGGGGAGCCGCCCGCGAGCGGGGAGCTGGTGCAGGCCGTACGGCGCGCCCACGCGCGCGAGGTCGTACTGCTGCCCAACGACGCCGAACTGCGTCACACCGCCGCCGCGGCGGCCGAGCAGGCCCGCGCGGAGGGCATCCGCGTGGCGCTGATCCCGACCCGCTCGGCGGTCCAGGGCATCGCGGCGCTCGCCGTGCACGAGCCCGAGCGCCGCTTCGACGAGGACGTCGTGTCGATGACCTCGGCGGCCGGTGCGACCCGCTACGCCGAGGTCGCCGTCGCCGAGCGCCAGTCCTGGACCATGGCCGGCATCTGCCAGGCCGGCGACGTCCTCGGCCTGGTCGACGGCGACGTGGCCGTCATCGGCTCCGACGTCACGGCCACCGCCGAGGCCGTGCTCGACCGCATGCTCTCGGCCGGCGGCGAACTCGTCACGCTGGTCCTCGGTGACGACGCGCCGGAGACGATCGCCGAGCACCTCGAGGCACGCGTGCGTGAGTCGTACCTCGCCGTCGACACGGTCGTGTACCGGGGAGGTCGGCAAGGGGCGTTGCTGCTCATCGGCGTGGAGTGAGCGGAACGCCGGACGGGGTGAGCGGCCGCTCCACAGCGAGACACCGCGGCGAGACACCACAGCGGGACAACAGCGGCGCCGGATCAACCCCGAGCGGGCCCTACTCCCCGCCGCCCTGCTCCTCCACCACCTGAAGCATCTGTTCCGCCTCCGCGCGCCGCTCCCGCGCCGCCTCGTCGCCCGCCTCGGCGCCGTCGTACGCCGCCAGCACCGCACGCGCGCGTGCCGCCGCCTCGGCCGGGCGGCTCAGGTCGGCCTCCAGCCAGCCCGCGGCGAGTTCGGCGCCCGTACGGCTGTGCAGGGCGTCGTCGCCGAGAGCGGCGAACACCGCGGCGGCCCGTGTCACCTGGGACAGGGCCTCCTCCAGGGAGGCCCGGATCGACTCGTCCTCGGCGTCCTCCGCGGCGGACCGGGCGAGGAGATCGCCGAACTGACGGTGGGTGTGGCCGAGTTCGGCGGTGAGCCGCCCGCGCGCCTCCTCGTCCGCGGCCGCGTCCAGCGCCGCCGCGCACTCCTCGACGGCGCTCGCCATCAGCTCGCAGGCCGTGTCGGCTCCGCCCTCCACGTCGTCCACGCGCAGCGCCAGCCACGCGCGTGCGCGCAGCGAGCGGACGAGGCCGTGCACGTTGCCGAGGTCGCGCCACAGCGCGCCCGCGCGCGCGTAGGCCCGGTCCGCCTCGGCGAGCCGCCCCGCGTGGCCGAGCGACTCGGCGGCGAGGTGCGCGAGCGTGGCATGGTCGTGCTGCTCGGGCCAGTGCCGGGCGATCTCGGCGGCCTGCAACCGGCGTTCGGCCGCGGCGTGGTGCTCGCCGAGCTCGCTCAGGCAGTCGCCGAGCCACCACTGGGTCTGGACGACCGCCCCGTCGCCGTGCGTCTCGGCGCTCAGGTCGGGCAGCGCGGACTCCAGCACCTCGGCGGCCTCCGCGAACCGCCCCTGCCGCAGCAGGAACCCGCCGAGCTGCTGCCGCGCCCAGGCGCCCAGCGTGCGGCTCTCGCCCGCCTCGTCGGCCCAGTGCGCCGCCTCCAGGGCGTGCTCGGCGGCCTCCTCGGACAGCCCCCGGCCGCCCAGCACCTCGGCCAGCTGAAGGTGCAGCTGCGCCCGCCCCGGAGCCTCGAGCTGCGGCCCGCCGTGTTCCAGGGCCGCCCGCAGCGCCCGCTCCGCCTCCGCGGTGTCGCCGAGATGGTGCGCGAGCCCGGCCAGCCGCGCCTCGTACTCCACCGCGAACCACGGCAGCCCGGCGCCCACGAATGCCTCCGAGGCCCGCGCGAACAGCTCCGCGGCCCGCTCCACCTCCCCGGAGAGCGCGGCGAGCTCCGCGAGCATCGCCTGCGCCTCGGCGGCCCGCGAGGCCAGCCGTACGTCGTCCCCGGCCCGCCCGTCGACGAGCGCGAGCACCTCACGGGCGGCGGTCTCTGCGTCGGCCGCGACGGCCTGCGACACCGCCTCCTCCGCCTCGTGCACGGCCCGCATCAGGATCCGCGCCCGGCTCATCAGGACGGCCGCCGTCTGACGTACGCCCGTGCCGTCCTCGGCGTACAGCGCGAGCACCTGCTCGTACAGGTCGGCGACCGAGGTGAGGGCCTGCGTCACGTCGCCCGTGAGAGCGCGTACATACGCTCCACGCGCGCGTGCCGCCAGGGCCTCCCCGGGGTCGCCCGCCTCCGCGTACAGCTCGGCCGCCTCCTCGAAGACGCCGATGCCCTCGGGGCCCAGGTCCATCGCCCGGTGGTCGGCGATCTCTGCGCGGTCGAGGGCGTCCAGTTCGACGCCCTCGGCGGCCCGGGAGACGGCCGCCCAGGCCTCGATGGCGTTCGGCTGCAGGGTGTCCGACAGCCGCCGTGCCTCGGCGATCAGCGCGGGCAGGTCGGGCTCGGTGTCCCGCGGCACATCAGCGACGGCCACGGGCACGGACACCGAAGCCGCTCGGGTCGCCGTACGCACGCCCAACGGCAGCCGGTCCACCAGGGGCCCCTGGTCCATGCGCGCGCGTGCCCGCTCGCTGATGTGCCCCGTGCCGTTGCGCTCGTCGAAGCGCGCGGCCAGCGCGAGGGCCTCCTCGCGCGCGTGGGCGGCGAGTTCGCGGGCCGTCCAGGCGCGGCCCGCCGGACCGGACACCCGCCGGTCGCCCAGCCCCAGCGCGGTCAGCCGGTCCATGAGGAGGGCCACCACGCTCATGAACTCCAGCTTGCTGCGCGGATGCCCGTCGTCCGTGAAGTACGCCGGCCGCTGCGCGAGCAGCTCCAGGCCACGTGCCTCGTTGCCGGTCAGCGCACAGAACTCCACGTGGTCCGCGTACGCCCCGCGCATGCTCTCCATGGCCCGTACGAGCCGGAAACCCCGCAGATGGTTGGCGCGGGCCTCGTCCAGGCGGCCCAGACGCAGCAGCGGCACCAGGGAGGACGCGAGGACGGTGTGCGGCTCGTGGGCGCAGGTGAACTCGCCCTCCAGGACCGGCCGCCACAGCCGCAGCGCCTCGGCGTCCCGGTCCCGCGCCACCTGCCACCACCCCTGCCCGTGCAGCTCGCACGCGTGGCAGTCGGCCATGGCATCCCGGTCGGCGGCCAGCCAGGCCGCGTAGGCACGCTCCGCTCGCGGGACGTCACCGACGTGCGCGGCCACGCTGAACTCGGCGCTGCGCACGGCCCGTTCGGAGTGCCCGGCGAGCCGGTAGCGGTGCTCCATCTCGCCGAGCCACTTCTCGATCGAGGCGAGCGGGACGTGCGGCTGGTCGAGCATGCCGGACGACATCCACTTGAAGACCCAGTGCAGGGAGTGGGTCTCGTACTCGTCGAAGTCCTCGGGCCGCTCGTCCCACATGCGCAGCAGACGCGCGAAGGGGACGAACATCTTGTCCTTCTCGGAGCTGTAGTTGTAGACCTTCAGCTGGTGTCCGAGCGCCTCGATCACGGCGAGCGGGATGTTCAGCTGCTCGGCCTCCGCGAGCAGCTGCTCCGCGCGCGCGTTGCGGGCCGGGCCCTCCGGCTCCTCGGAGTTCTCGGCCATGGCCCGGCGCAGCGAGTCGAAGTCGGTGATCCCACTCATCAGCGGCCTCCCTCGCCGTTCGTGGCCCACTCCAGCAGACCGATGAAGGCCCGGTTCAGCAGCGCCGAGTCGGCGGGCCTGAGCGGGCGCTGCGCCATCAGCAGGGCCTGCCCGTAGAGGGACTCGGTGGCGGTGCCGATCAGCTCCGGATCGCCGAGTGAACTGATCCGCCGGACCAGCGGGTTGAGGTTGTTCAGCACGAGACGCGCGCGTGGGGCGCTGCCGCGCAGCGAGCCGAGGATGCCCGCCCACAGGTCGTCGGCCTGCTCCTCGGCCTCCGCGCGGGCCTGCTCGTGCCGGGCTGCCCGGTCGTCGAGGTGCAGCGCGGGCACGGAGAGCGGATGGAAGGCGCGCAGGACGACGTCGCAGCCCAGGGGGTCGAGCTTGGCCCGCGCGGCCGCCAGGAAGCCCGACAGGGCCAGTTCCTCGGCAGGGTCGATCGCGTCCAGATGGGCGGTCACCGTGTCCGCGTCCAGCTCGGCCACGACCGTCCCCGGCCGCACCGACGGCAGCGACTCGACCAGCTCGCTGTCGTACGTGTAGCCGCCGTTGATCACCCCGACGCCCTGTGCGGACGCGATGGGCGCGACCTGGCGGTACTCCTCGACGGTCCGGGTGAAGTGCACCACCGGGTGGCGCTGCGCGAACTCCTCCAGGGACAGTCGTCCGTCGGTCGTCTCGAAGGGCAGCCACGGCAGCATCGTGCGCAGCATCTCCTTGTCGTGCCGCGCGAGCGACTTCACGCCCAGGTGGTGCACGGACAGGAAGGCCGCCAGCCGCTCCGGATCACCGGCCGCCAGGCCCGTCAGCCAGGACCGAATCCTTTCGCCCAGCGCCTCCCGTACGGCCGCCAGCGTCTCGTCCTCGTACAGCGACTCGCGCGAGGCCGTGGGCCGCAGGCTGTCCGTGTCGAGCACGCACCGCACGAAGAACGCCCACTCCGGCAGCAGCTGTTCGGCCCGCTCGGTCAGCAGCATGCCCTTGAGGTGGACGCGGTGACCGGCCCGCTGGGCCGGGCTGACGGCCGAGGGAAGGACGTAGGCCACGCCACGGATCCCCGCGAGCGGCACGCTCAGCTCGATGGAGTCCAGCGGCGTGAACCCGAACAGGTCGTGACAGTGCCGGGCCAGCGCCACCCGCCGGTTGGCGGGGGAGGGGTACGGCCGGTCCCAGGGCGCGGGCAGGTCGGTGACCGCCTCGCTGCCGACCCGGACGTCGTACGGCAGCAGCGAGCCGAAGTCCCGCGCCAGCGCCAGCACCCGGTCCTCGGCCAGCCACTCGGCCGCCCCGGCCCGCGCCACCAGGTGCACGGTGGTGCCCGGTTCGGCGCGGGCGTCGTCCGGCAGCGTCCGCACGGTGTACGAACCGTCGTCCGTGGCCGTCCACTCCACGGGCGGCGCGTCCGGCGTACGGGCGCTGCGGCTGACCACCCGGATGCGCTCGGCGACCACGAAACAGGCCAGCAGACCGATGCCGAACTGCCCCAGGAAGTCGGACCGGGCCTCCTGCAGCCCCTCGGCACGCTTGGAGCTGCGGCCGATCGTCGCGAGGAGGTCGTGCACATCCGCCTCGGTGAGCCCGACCCCGGAGTCCTCGACCCGCAGGGCCCCGCCGTCGGCGTACAGCCGCACCCTGGCCGGCGCGTCCGGCTCCTCGGCGCGTCTGGCCGTGATGGCGTCGACCGCGTTCTGCAGCAGCTCGCGCAGGTAGACCTTGGGACTGGAGTAGAGATGGTGGGAGAGCAGGTCCACCAGACCGCGCAGGTCGACCTGGAACGTATGAGGTGGCTGGGGCGGTTGAGGTGCCTGGGATGCCTGTGAGGTCTGGGAGTCCATCGTCGCTGCGCCGTTGGGGGGACTTGGCGACGGCGCGGGGTCGGGCGGCCCCGTGAGGCGGTGACCGCGGAAAGGATGGCCGGAGCGCGCCATCCTAGAGCCGGAACCAGCCGTCTGACCAGGGGTTTCCGGGACGTTTACCTTGACGGTCGCCGTGACCTCTGCGGCATTGTCAGTGGTGTGGTGTGGAATGGATCTCGTGCCCGCACTGGAAGAACCACTGAAGAACGTGCTCGGCCCTCCCACCGCGAAGGTGATGGCCGAGCACCTCGGCCTGCACACCGTCGGCGACCTGCTGCACCACTACCCGCGCAGATACGAGGAGCGGGGCCAGCTCACCCACCTCGCCGACCTCCCCATGGACGAGCACGTGACGGTGGTCGCCATGGTCGCCGACGCCCGCCTGCACACCTTCGCCTCCACCAAGGCCCCGCGCGGCAAGGGCCAGCGCCTCGAAGTCACGATCACCGACGGCAGCGGCCGCCTCCAACTGGTCTTCTTCGGCAACGGCGTTCACAAGCCCCACAAGGAGCTCCTGCCGGGCACACGCGCGTTGTTCGCGGGCAAGGTCTCCGTCTTCAACCGCCGCCTGCAACTGGCGCATCCGGCGTACGAGTTGCTGCGCGGAGACGGCGAGGAGGCCGTGGAAGCCTGGGCGGGCGCCCTCATCCCCATCTACCCCGCCACCGCCAAACTGGAGTCCTGGAAGATCGGCAAGGCCGTCCAGACGGTCCTGCCCAGCGCCCAGGAGGCGGTCGACCCGCTCCCCGACACGCTTCGGGAGGGCCGGGGCATGGTCTCCCTCCCCGAGGCGCTCCTCAAGATCCACCGCCCGCACACCAAGGCCGACATCGAGGACGCCCGCTCCCGCCTGAAGTGGGACGAGGCCTTCGTCCTCCAGGTGGCTCTCGCCCGCCGCCGCCACGCCGACGCCCAACTCCCGGCGGTCGCCCGCAGACCCAGCCCGGACGGCCTCCTCACGGCCTTCGACGACCGCCTGCCCTTCACCCTCACCGAGGGCCAGCGGAAGGTCTCGCAGGAGATCTTCGACGACCTGGCGACCGAGCATCCGATGCACCGGCTGCTGCAGGGGGAGGTCGGAAGCGGAAAGACCATGGTGGCGCTGCGCGCGATGCTCGCCGTCGTCGACGCGGGCGGCCAGGCCGCCATGCTCGCGCCCACCGAGGTGCTCGCCCAGCAGCACCACCGCTCCATCGTCGAGATGATGGGCGAACTGGCCGAGGGCGGAATGCTGGGCGGGGCCGAGCAGGCCACGAAGGTCGTGCTGCTGACCGGCTCCATGGGAGCGGCCGCCCGCCGCCAGGCCCTGCTCGACCTGGTCACCGGCGAGGCCGGCATCGTGATCGGCACGCACGCGTTGATCGAGGACAAGGTCCAGTTCCACGACCTCGGCCTGGTCGTGGTCGACGAACAGCACCGCTTCGGCGTAGAGCAGCGCGACGCCCTGCGAGGCAAGGGCAAACAGCCGCCCCACCTCCTCGTCATGACGGCCACGCCCATCCCCCGCACGGTCGCCATGACCGTCTTCGGCGACCTGGAGACGTCGGTCCTGGACCAGCTCCCGGCCGGCCGCTCACCCATCGCCTCCCACGTCGTCCCGGCCGCCGACAAGCCCCACTTCCTGGCCCGCGCCTGGGAGCGGGTGCGCGAGGAGGTCGGCAACGGCCATCAGGCGTACGTCGTCTGCCCGCGCATCGGGGACGAGGAGGACGACCCGAAGAAGGCCGGCAAGAAGAAGTCCCCGGAGGACGAGGCCGAGAAGCGCCCGCCGCTTGCCGTCCTCGACGTGGCCGACCAGCTCTCCAAGGGCCCGCTGAGTGGCCTCAAGGTCGAGGTCCTGCACGGCCGGATGCACCCCGACGACAAGGACGCGGTGATGCGCCGGTTCGCTGCCGGCGAGGCCGACGTCCTCGTCGCCACGACGGTCATCGAAGTCGGCGTCAACGTCCCGAACGCCACCGCCATGGTGATCATGGACGCCGACCGCTTCGGGGTCTCCCAGCTCCACCAGCTGCGCGGCCGAGTGGGCCGTGGCTCGGCACCGGGCCTCTGCCTCCTGGTCACCGAGATGCCGGAGGCCAGCGCCGCCCGCCAGCGCCTGAACGCGGTCGCGTCCACCCTCGACGGCTTCGAGCTGTCCCGTATCGATCTGGAACAGCGCCGGGAGGGCGACGTCCTGGGGCAGGCCCAGTCGGGGGCCCGCTCCAGCCTGCGAGTCCTCGCCGTCATCGAAGACGAGGAGATCATCGCCGACGCGCGGGACGAGGCAGCGGCCCTGGTGGCGGCGGACCCGGAGCTGACGGGACTTCCCGGCCTGCGGACGGCCCTGGACGCCCTCTTGGACGAGGAAAGGGAGCAGTACTTGGAAAAGGGGTGAGGATGCCGACCTTCAGGACGCCGACCTTCAGGGGCGCGGGCGGTAATCCATATGCGGCTACCGCCGCGCGGGCGCGACCAGCCACACTGATACCTGAAGCCGCCCACGACCAAGGACCGAAGATGACCCGCGTGATCGCCGGCGCAGCCGGCGGACGCCGCCTGGCCGTTCCGCCGGGAACCGGCACCCGCCCGACCTCTGACCGCGCACGCGAGGGACTCTTCTCCACTTGGCAGTCCCTCCTTGGCGGCCCTCTGCGCGGCGAACGAGTCCTCGACCTGTACGCAGGCTCAGGCGCCGTAGGCCTCGAAGCACTCTCGCGTGGCGCGAGTCACACCCTGCTCGTCGAGGCCGATGCCCGTGCCGCCCGCACCGTCCGGGAGAACGTCAAGAATCTCGGCCTCCCCGGCGCCCAGGTCATCGCCGGCAAGGCCGAACAGATCATCAAGTCACCGGCGCCGACCGAGCCGTACGACATCGTCTTCCTCGACCCGCCGTACCGAGTCACAGATCACGATCTTCGCGAGATCCTGCTCACACTCCGCTCAGAGGGCTGGCTAGCGCCGGAAGCGCTCGTCACCGTTGAGCGCAGCACCAGAGGCGGCGAATTCAGGTGGCCGGACGGCTTCGAGGCGATCCGGGCCCGTCGCTACGGCGAGGGAACGTTTTGGTACGGTCGCGCCGCCTCTACGTGCGAAGACGCACGATGACCGGACCGGAGAGCGAGGGATCACAAGTGCGCCGCGCCGTCTGTCCCGGGTCGTTCGACCCGATCACCAACGGACACCTCGACATCATTTCCCGCGCCTCCAGGCTGTACGACGAGGTCTACGTCGCCGTCATGATCAACAAGGCCAAGAAGGGCCTGTTCGAGGTGGACGAGCGGCTCGATCTGATCCGCCAGGTCACCGCCGAGTACGGCAACGTCCGGGTCGAGGCATTCCACGGCCTCCTCGTCGACTTCTGCAAGCAGCGCGACATCCCGGCCATCGTCAAGGGCCTGCGCGCGGTCAGCGACTTCGACTACGAGCTGCAGATGGCCCAGATGAACAACGGCCTGTCGGGCGTCGAGACGCTCTTCGTGCCGACCAACCCCACTTACAGCTTCCTGTCCTCCTCCCTGGTCAAGGAAGTCGCGACCTGGGGCGGCGACGTCTCCCACCTGGTACCCCCCGTGGTGCTGGAGGCCCTGAACAAGCGCCTGCGCAAGGACTGATGGGGCTACAGTCGTCCCGTCCGTCTCCAACACAGCTGTAGAGAGTGGCGAGCACAGGTGGACGTGCAGAAGAAGCTCGACGAGATCGTGGCCGCGATCTCCGGCGCCCGGTCGATGCCCATGTCGGCCTCGTGCGTGGTCAACCGCGCCGAACTGCTCTCGATGCTCGAAGAGGTCCGCGAGGCCCTGCCCGGCTCCCTCGCCCAGGCCCAGGAGCTGATCGGCGGCCGCGAGCAGATGGTCGAGCAGGCCCGCCAGGAGGCGGAGCGGATCATCCAGGGCGCGCACGCCGAGCGGGGCTCCCTGATCTCCGACACCGAGGTCGCCCGGCGCTCCCAGGCCGAGGCGGACCGTATCCTCGCCGAGGCCCGCAAGGAGGCCGAGGAGATCCGCGCGGAGGCGGACGACTACGTCGACTCCAAGCTCGCCAACTTCGAGGTCGTCCTCACCAAGACCCTCGGCTCCGTCGGCCGCGGCCGCGAGAAGCTCCTCGGCACCGGGCCCGGCACCGACGAGAACGGCTACGAGGACGAGGACGCCCCCGAGCGCAGCCACGACCCGCAGACCCTGCGCCACAACGCCGACCAGTACGTCGACGCCAAGCTCGGCGCCTTCGAGGCGGTCCTGGCCAAGACCCTGGAGGCGGTCGGCCGCGGCCGGCAGAAGCTGCACGGCCGTATCGCCACCGACGACCTCGGCGCCCTCGCCGACGACACCGGCACCGTCCAGCACTCCAGCGACGCCGACTACCTCGCCGACCTGGCGGCCCTCGCGGAGCGTGACACCCCGGCGGCGGCCCCTGCCGAGCCGGCGGCGGCAGCCGTACCCGCACAGCCCCAGTACGACCCGCAGCCCGTGCAGCCGGCGTACGGCTACCAGCAGTCGGACACCTACGGCGGCTACCCACAGCAGGCCTACGCCCAGCAGCAGGACCCCTACGGCTACCAGCAGGCCGATCCCTACGCCTACCAGGGCTACGACGGTCAGCAGGCGGCGTACGACCCGCAACAGGCCCAGCAGGCGGCCCACCAGCCCCAGCAGGCGCACCAGTCGTACGCCCTCGACGAGACCAGCCTCTTCGACACCAGCATGATCACTCCGGAGCAGTTGAGGGCCTACGAGCAGGGGCGTGGCCAGTAGGCCGCCACCGGATCCAGCACCGGATCCACCACCGGATTGGGCCGTGAGCGAAAGGTCCAGTATCCTGGCTCTTCGGTCGCGCGTACGTCCGCGATCAACGCTGCCCGGGAACACCGCAGGGCAGTGACCCTCTGAGCTCAGCAGATCGAAAGCAGGAATGGCGTGACAGCCCGCCTCGACCACCGCAACCCTCTCGTGTTCGACACGCACGAGCTGGGTCGGCGGCCTGGTGCGCTGCAGCGCCTGACCCGCGAGGTCGACGCTCCCAAGGACCTCGGTATCCAGGGAGTCGTCGGAGTGCCGGAAGGCGCCCCGGTGGAGCTCGAACTCCGGCTCGAGTCGGTCATGGAAGGGGTGCTCGTCACGGGCACCGCCCGTGCACAGGCCGAGGGGGAGTGCGTAAGGTGTCTGGAGCCGCTTCAGCTCGACGTCGAAGCGGACTTCCAGGAGATGTTCTCGTACCCTGACGCCGACGATCGGGGCCGTCACCACCACGGTGCGGAACCCGGCGACGACGCCGAGGACGACGAGGACAGGCTCTTTCTCGAGGACGGCCTGTTCGACCTCGAACCCGTGCTGCGCGATGCGGTGGTGCTCGCACTGCCGATGCAGCCGGTGTGCCAGGAAGACTGCCCAGGACTGTGCGCCGAGTGCGGCGCGCGCCTCGCGGACGACCCGGACCACCACCATGACGCCGTCGACATCCGTTGGGCGGCACTGCAGGGACTCGCCGGTTCACTCGGAGACGGCGAGAAGGACGAGATGAGCGGCGCCGAAGCGGGCGTCGACGAGAAGCAGGAGAAGTAGCCGTGGCTGTTCCGAAGCGGAAGATGTCGCGCAGCAACACGCGCCACCGCCGGTCGCAGTGGAAGGCTGCGGTCCCCACTCTGGTTGCGTGCGAGCGCTGCCACGAGCCCAAGCAGCAGCACATCGCGTGCCCGTCGTGCGGCACCTACAACAAGCGCCAGGTCCTCGAGGTCTGAGCGGCTGGTGAGAGGCACTGTGTCCACGCCCAAGAAGAACGCTGCGGACAACACAGCCTCGTCCCACACGCTGTTGGAAGGGCGGCTCGGGTACAAGCTCGAGTCCGCCCTTCTGGTGCGTGCACTGACCCACCGGTCGTACGCATACGAGAACGGCGGTCTGCCGACCAACGAGCGCCTGGAGTTCCTCGGGGACTCCGTCCTCGGCCTCGTGGTCACGGACACGCTGTACCGCGCCCACCCCGATCTGCCCGAGGGCCAGCTGGCCAAGCTGCGGGCCGCGGTGGTCAACTCGCGTGCGCTGGCGGAGGTCGGCCGCGGGCTCGACCTGGGCTCCTTCATCCGGCTCGGCCGCGGTGAAGAGGGCACGGGCGGCCGGGACAAGGCGTCCATCCTCGCCGACACCCTGGAAGCGGTGATCGGCGCGGTCTATCTCGACCAGGGCCTGGACTCGGCGGCGGAGCTGGTGCACCGCCTGTTCGACCCCCTGATCGAGAAGTCCTCGAACCTCGGAGCCGGCCTGGACTGGAAGACCAGTCTCCAGGAGCTCACCGCGACCGAGGGGCTCGGTGTGCCCGAGTACCTGGTCACGGAGACCGGCCCCGACCACGAGAAGACCTTCACTGCTGCCGCCCGCGTCGGAGGCGTCTCGTACGGCACCGGCACCGGCCGCAGCAAGAAGGAGGCGGAGCAGCAGGCCGCGGAATCCGCGTGGCGGTCCATCCGGGCCGCCGCGGACGAGCGCGCCAAGAAGGCGAAGGCGGCAGCGGATGCCGCCGAGCCCGACGCCGACGCGTCGTCGGCCTCCGCCTGACCGAACAGCGCGACCCGAGCGCCCGCACCCCGCCGCGGGGCGGGCGCTCGGCCCATTGAGCAGGCACTACGGGCCACCGAGGGGCGCCAGCCCCACCGGCGGCCCACGCAGGTCCACGGGGGATCCCATGCCCGAGTTGCCCGAGGTCGAGGTCGTACGACGTGGCCTGGAGCGGTGGGTCGCCCACCGCACGGTCGCCGACGCCGAGGTGCTGCACCCGCGTGCCGTACGCCGTCACCTCGGCGGCGCGGACGACTTCGCGCACCGCCTCAAGGGCCACCGCGTCGGTGTCCCCAGCCGTCGCGGAAAGTACCTGTGGCTGCCCCTGGAGGACACGGACCAGTCGGTCCTGGCCCACCTCGGCATGAGCGGCCAGCTGCTGGTCCAGCCGCACACCGCGCCCGACGAGAAGCACCTCAGGATCCGGGTGCGGTTCGCCGACGCCCTCGACACCGAGCTGCGCTTCGTCGACCAACGCACCTTCGGCGGCCTGTCGTTGCACGACAACACCCCCGACGGCCTGCCCGACGTCATCGCGCACATCGCCCGCGACCCGCTCGACCCGCTCTTCGACGACGAGGCCTTCCGCCAGGCCCTGCGCCGCAAGCGCACCACCATCAAACGGGCCCTGCTCGACCAGTCGTTGATCAGCGGCGTCGGCAACATCTACGCGGACGAGGCGCTTTGGCGCAGCCGCCTCCACTACGACCGCCCGACCGCGACCTTCACCCGCCCGCGCAGCCTCGAACTCCTGGGCCACGTAAGGGACGTGATGAACGCCGCGCTCGCCGTCGGCGGCACCAGCTTCGACAGCCTGTACGTCAACGTCAACGGCGAGTCGGGCTACTTCGACCGGTCCCTCGACGCGTACGGCCGTGAAGGGCTGCCCTGCAAACGGTGCGGTACGCCGATGCGCAGGCGGCCCTGGATGAACCGGTCCAGCTACTTCTGCCCGAAGTGTCAGCGGGCGCCGCGCGTCTCGTCGTAACGCCGACGTGCCGCGAGCACGTCGTCCATCCGGCCCTCCACGAAGTGGATGAGGCCCATCAGCCGCTCGGCGACTCCTCGTCCCAGCGGTGTCAGCTCGTAGTCGACCCGCGGCGGATTGGTCGGCTGGGCCTCGCGGTGCACCAGGCCGTCCCGCTCCAGCGCGTGCAGCGTCTGGGACAGCATCTTCTCGCTGACGCCGTCGACCCGGCGGCGCAGCTCGTTGAAACGCAGCGAGCCCTCGTACAGGGCGCTGAGCGTGAGCCCGCCCCAGCGACCCGTGACGTGCTCCAGCGTGCCGCGCGAGGGGCAGGCCTTGGCGAACACGTCGTACGGGAAGTCCTGCGCCTGCGCGCGCTCCTGCGTGGTGTCCATATCTGAAAGCGTACTCTCAGGCAGCGCTAACTTGCAGGGCGCGCTAACCGGAAGTTAGCGCCCCGGGCTGTAGGGACCGGTTGACTTCGGGACCTAGTAGCCGAAGTCCTGCGTCCACCAAGGCCCGCCGGAGCCGAAGTGCACCCCGACCCCCAGCGTCTTGAAGTCGCAGTTCAGGATGTTGGCCTTGTGGCCCGGGCTGTTCATCCAGGCCTCCATCACGGCGGCGGCGTCGGACTGGCCGCGGGCTATGTTCTCGCCGCCCAGGTCGGTTATGCCGGCCTTGGCGGCCCGGTCCCACGGGGACGCCCCGTCCGGGTCGGTGTGGTCGAAGAAGCCCCGCTCGGCCATCGCCTCGCTGAAGTCCTGGGCCAGGTCCGTCAGCGCGCTGTTGGCGGAGAGGGCGCTGCAGCCCACCTGCGCGCGCTCCTCGTTGACGAGCTTCAGCACCTCGGCCGCGGCGACGGCCTCGGCGGACACCGCCACGGAGTCGCCGGGCTTTTGCGTCTCCTTCTCGGGCTTCCTCTCCGGCGCCTTCGTGGCCGTACGGGAGGGAGTTTCCTTCGGCTTCGCGCTGGGCGTCGCGGACGGCTTCTTCGACGGGGTCTTCGTCGGCGCGGACGACGTCTTCGACGGGGCCGGGGAGGCGGGCCGCTCGACGTCGCGGCTCGTCGAGCCGCCGTCCTCGTGACCCTCGGCGCTGCCGGAGGTGCCGCCCTGCTCGCTGGGGAGGTTGGTCGGGGTGTCCGCGGCCTGCACCTTGTCCGTGCCGCT
Organism: Streptomyces sp. NPDC051243; assembly: GCF_044455405.1. Taxonomy (NCBI): domain Bacteria; kingdom Bacillati; phylum Actinomycetota; class Actinomycetes; order Kitasatosporales; family Streptomycetaceae; genus Streptomyces; species Streptomyces sp. NPDC051243. The sequence goes on from NZ_JBITES010000012.1 coordinate 161,940, forward strand.
GCCCCCGCCGAGCTGGTAGTTCTCGATGCCGGGCACGACGCCGGCGGCGACCGCGACCGTGCCGATGGCGACCGCAGCGGAGACGCCGAGCAGTCCGGTCTTCACCGGCGCGGCGGCCTTCTTCTTGCGGCGGCGGTGCGAGGCGTTCCCGGGGCGGCGGGAGCCGGCGTCGGGCGTGAAACCGTCGCTCCGGAAGGCGACCGTGGCTGTCGCGTCGTCGCTCGGGAACGTTGTCGGGTCGGTGAACCGGTCGTAGTCGTCGTCCGTAGCGAAGAGATAGGCGTCACTCTTCGCGTAGGCCTCGGCGTACGCCTCGGGGTTCAGATAGGGCGCGATGCCCATCGTGGGGCGGTCGCTCGCGTACGAGTCCCGGGAGTCATGGCTCTCCGTATAGGAGCCGTCCGTATGGGTGACCCCCGTGGCGCGGCCCCTGGCGGCGCGGCCGGCGGCGGAGCGTCGGTGGCGTCCCATGTTCTGGCCTTCCTCGTCCGTGCGGTCTCAAGATCCCCACAGAACTCACTCGATCGTGTGAGTTTCATATGGGATTCATTGGGTGGGGACGGTACCGCATGGCGCCCGGGGAGGAAGTGCCCGGAGAGACATTGGCCCGTTAGGTTGCACTCATGAGCGAGGATGTACGGCTGGTCGCCTGGGTGCGTGGACGCGTCCAAGGTGTGGGTTTTCGCTGGTTCACGCGGGCCAAGGCGCTCGAGATCGGCGGCCTGAGTGGTTTTGCTCTCAATTTGGGCGACGGCAGGGTCCAGGTGGTCGCGGAGGGCCCGCGGGAGGGCTGTGAGGGACTTCTGGACTGGCTTCAGGGCGCCGACACGCCCGGGCGGGTGGACGGTGTCACCGAGATCTGGGACACACCTCGCGGGGGTTACGACGGCTTCGCCATCCGCTGAGCCGGTTCTGTAAAGCGGGCCTGGCACAAGCGGAGGGATCTGCCACCGGCAACTGCCCCGAGCAGAAATGAGCAGGTGGTTGCCAAGAACCCCCTTGCAGTGGCAGGCTCCGCAGGCAAGGATGATCGGCACGCCCTGAGGGGCCCGCAGGAGTCGCAGCACCGCCGCTTTCCGGCCGTGCGCCCCCGGGTTTCCCACCGATACGGGGCGTGATCGTGTTGACCGTCAAACTTTTTGGTGAGACGCTGAAAGCCCCGCGCACCTTAGCTGTTTGGCATGGCTGAACGGCAGCACAACTCCAGGCCTGCCAAGCAACCGCGGGTGCGAATCCCTCACGACCCACACCGCTTCGGTCGGTCACTCAGTGTGGAGGACCATCCATCATGGCAAAGGCGCTTCTCGGTTACGTCGGCGGCTCCGACCCTCGACTCCTCGCCGAGATGCGACGGCTCCAGCAGCGTGTCCAGGACCTGGAATCCGAGCTCGTACGGATCCAGGCGGAGAACGACGCGCTGACGGCTGCCGCTTCTCACGACAGGATCATGGAGAGCATCGACGCACACCAGGCGGAGCCTGCGCTCACCTGATCACTGCATCGCTCCACGACAGCACCAGCAGTGGTTGGGCCGCCCGTATCAACCGCAAAGTTCAACCGCTAAGTTGTCAAACGGCTGGCCAGTCAGCCGAAAGAAGTTGCAAGGGACGCTTCGGCGTCCCTTCTTTCTTGCCCCCGTCTTAATGCCCCACGCATTCTTTCACTCTCTTTAACGTCTGGTGTGCCCTGCACGTTCACCGGTGAAACCGTGGGTTCATGGAGCGAGACATCCCCGGAAGGTAGAGTCCAGCGGCGTGCACCTCAAGGCCCTGACCCTCCGCGGGTTCAAGTCGTTCGCCTCGGCGACCACGCTCCGGTTCGAGCCGGGGATCACGTGTGTCGTCGGACCGAACGGCTCGGGCAAGTCCAATGTCGTGGACGCGCTCAGCTGGGTCATGGGTGAGCAGGGTGCCAAGTCGCTGCGCGGCGGCAAGATGGAGGACGTCATCTTCGCCGGCACCACCGGCCGCCCGCCGCTTGGCCGCGCCGAGGTGTCGCTGACCATCGACAACTCCGACGGGGCGCTGCCCATCGAGTACTCCGAGGTCACCATCACGCGGATCATGTTCCGCAATGGCGGCAGCGAGTACCAGATCAACGGCGACACCTGCCGCCTCCTGGACATCCAGGAACTCCTCTCCGACTCCGGCATCGGCCGCGAGATGCACGTCATCGTCGGCCAGGGCCAGCTCGACTCCGTCCTGCACGCCGACCCCATGGGTCGTCGCGCCTTCATCGAGGAGGCGGCCGGTGTCCTCAAGCACCGCAAGCGCAAGGAGAAGGCCCTTCGCAAGCTGGACGCGATGCAGGCCAACCTCGCGCGCGTGCAGGACCTGACGGACGAGCTCCGAAGGCAGCTCAAGCCGCTCGGCCGCCAGGCGGCGGTCGCCCGGCGGGCCGCCGTGATCCAGGCCGACCTGCGCGACGCCCGCCTCCGTCTCCTCGCCGACGATCTCGTACGGCTGCGCGAGGCGCTCCAGGCCGAGGTCGCCGACGAGGCCGCGCTGAAGGAGCGCAAGGAGGCCGCCGAGCAGGAGCTGAAGAAGGCGCTGCAGCGCGAGGCACTCCTGGAGGACGAGGTACGGCAGCTCACGCCGCGCCTCCAGCGGGCCCAGCAGACCTGGTACGAGCTGTCGCAGCTGGCCGAGCGGGTGCGCGGCACGATCTCGCTGGCCGACGCGCGCGTGAAGAGCGCGACGTCCGCGCCGCCGGAGGAACGCCGGGGCCGCGACCCCGAGGACATGGAGCGCGAGGCCGCCCGGATCCGGGAGCAGGAGGCCGAGCTCGAAGCGGCCCTGGAGGCGGCCGAGCGGGCCCTGGAGGACACGGTCGCCCACCGTGCCGAACTCGAACGCGAGCTCGCCCTCGAGGAGCGGCGCCTGAAGGACGTCGCCCGTGCCATCGCCGACCGCCGCGAGGGGCTCGCCCGGCTGAACGGGCAGGTCAACGCGGCGCGCTCACGGGCCGCCTCGGCACAGGCCGAGATCGACCGCCTGGCCGCCGCGCGCGACGAGGCCCAGGAGCGGGCCTTCGCCGCCCAGGAGGAGTACGAGGCGCTGAAGGCCGAGGTCGACGGCCTGGACGCCGGTGACGCGGAACTGGGCGAGCAGCACGAGGCGGCGAAGCGGCAGCTCGCGGAGGCGGAGGCCGCCCTGTCCGCAGCCCGCGAGGCGGCCACGGCCGCGGAACGGGGTCGCGCCGCGACCCAGGCCCGCCACGAGGCGCTGGCGCTGGGCCTGCGCCGCAAGGACGGGACCGGAGCGCTGCTCGGCGCGAAGGACCGCCTCACGGGACTACTGGGCCCGGCCGCGGAGCTGCTCACGGTGACGCCGGGCTACGAGGTACCGCTGGCGGCGGCTTTCGGGGCGGCGGCGGACGCGATCGCGGTGACGTCAGCTTCGGCGGCGGCCGATGCGATCAGGCTGCTGCGGAAGCAGGACGGGGGACGGGCGTCGCTGCTGCTGGCGGGAACGCCGGAGGATGCAGCGCCCCAAAGGGACGCGGGGAACTGCGCGACCAGCCACGACGAACCCGCGGACGCCCGACAAACCTACGCCGCTGATCTCGTTCGCGCCCCCGCCGACCTCATGCCCGCGATCCGCCGCCTCCTCCACGGCATCGTCGTCGTCCCCACCCTCGAAGAAGCCGAAGACCTCGTCTACGCCCACCCCGACCTCACCGCCGTCACCGCCGAAGGCGACCTCCTCGGCGCCCACTTCGCGCACGGCGGCTCCGCAGGCGCCCCCAGCCTCCTCGAAGTGCAGGCCTCCGTGGACGAGGCCGCCGCCGAGCTGGAAGAGCTGGCCGTCCGCTGCGAAGAGCTCACCGAGGCCCAGCACGCGGCGACCGAGCGCCGCAAGGCATCCGCCGCGCTCGTCGAGGAGCTCGGAGAGCGTCGCCGCGCGGCCGACCGAGAGAAGTCGGCCGTAGCCCAGCAGCTCGGCCGCCTCGCCGGCCAGGCACGAGGCGCTGCGGGTGAAGCGGAGCGCTCCGTCGCCGCCGCCGCACGCGCGCAGGAGGCGCTGGACAAGGCCCTCCAGGAGGTCGAGGAGCTGGCCGAGCGGCTCGCCGTGGCCGAGGAGATGCCGATCGAGGAGGAGCCGGACACATCGGTACGGGACCGTCTGGCGGCCGACGGGGCGAACGCCCGCCAGACCGAGATGGAGGCCCGCCTCCAGGTCCGTACGCACGAAGAACGCGTCAAGGGACTCGCCGGCCGCGCCGACTCCCTCGACCGCGCCGCTCGAGCGGAGCGCGACGCACGCGCGCGTGCCGAGCAGCGGCGGGCGCGGCTGCGCCACGAGGCGGCCGTCGCGGAGGCCGTCGCCTCCGGTGCCCGCCAACTCCTCGCGCACGTCGAGGTCTCGCTCGCCCGCGCCGACGAGGAGCGTGCCGCCGCCGAGGCCGCCAAGGCCCGCCGCGAGCAGGAACTCACCGCCGCCCGCAACCAGGGCCGCGACCTCAAGGCCGAACTCGACAAGCTGACCGACTCCGTCCACCGCGGCGAGGTCCTCGGCGCCGAGAAGCGGATGCGGATCGAGCAGCTGGAGACCAAGGCGCTGGAGGAGCTGGGCGTGGAGCCGGCGGGGCTCGTCTCCGAGTACGGCCCCCATCAGCTCGTGCCGCCCTCCCTGGCCGCCGAGGGCGAGCAGCTCCCCGAGGACCCCGAGCACCCGCGCAATCAGCCCAGGCCGTTCGTCCGGGCCGAGCAGGAGAAGCGGCTCAAGGCCGCCGAGCGGGCCTACCAGCAGCTCGGCAAGGTCAACCCGCTCGCGCTGGAGGAGTTCGCGGCACTGGAGGAACGGCACAAGTTCCTCAGCGAGCAGCTCGAGGACCTGAAGAAGACCCGCGCCGATCTGCTGCAGGTCGTCAAGGAGGTCGACGAGCGTGTCGAGCAGGTCTTCACCGAGGCGTACCGGGACACGGCCCGGGAGTTCGAGGGCGTGTTCAGCCGGCTGTTCCCCGGTGGTGAGGGCCGGCTGATCCTGACCGATCCCGACAACATGCTCACCACCGGTGTCGACGTCGAGGCGCGTCCGCCCGGCAAGAAGGTCAAGCGGCTGTCGCTGCTCTCGGGTGGTGAGCGCTCACTCACCGCGGTGGCGATGCTGGTGTCGATCTTCAAGGCCCGGCCGAGCCCGTTCTACGTCATGGACGAGGTCGAGGCCGCCCTCGACGACACGAACCTGCAGCGGCTGATCCGCATCATGCAGGAGCTGCAGGAGGCGTCGCAGCTGATCGTGATCACGCACCAGAAGCGCACGATGGAGGTCGCCGACGCGCTGTACGGCGTCTCCATGCAGGGTGACGGTGTGTCGAAGGTCATCAGCCAACGGCTTCGCTGAGGCGTCTCTTCATTCAAGAGTTGAACACATTCCCCTCACCTTGAGCCTTTAAGGTCACACTCCCATCTCTTGACTTCGAAACTTGAAGGCATAGGGTCATCGACGTTGCTTTTGCCTTCACCCGGCAGCGTTGCCGGTGCCCGAGGAGTACACGTGACCAGCACAGCGCAGGCACCCACAGGAGCCAGGACGGCTCACCCCGAACATCTCGGGCACGTCGTCTTCATCACCGCGGCGGCCGCCATGGGCGGCTTCCTGTTCGGTTATGACAGCTCTGTCATCAACGGAGCCAACGGCGGCATCCAGGGCCGGTTCGACCTCAGCTCCGGTGTCACCGGAACCGTCGCCGCCAGTGCCCTGCTCGGCAGCGCACTGGGCGCCGCGATCGCCGGCCGCATAGCCGACCGCATCGGCCGCATCCGTGTCATGCAGATCGCGGCGGTGCTGTTCGCCGTGAGCGCCGTCGGTTCCGGGCTCCCGTTCGCCGCGTGGGACCTCGCCGCCTGGCGTGTCCTCGGCGGCATCGCCATCGGCATGGCCTCCGTCATCGGCCCCGCCTACATCGCCGAGGTCGCCCCGCCCGCCTACCGCGGCCGGCTCGCCTCGTTCCAGCAGGCGGCCATCGTCATCGGCATCGCCGTGTCGCAGCTGGTCAACTGGGCCATCCTGAACATGGCCGACGGCGAGGAGCGCGGCGTCATCGCGGGCCTCGAGGCCTGGCAGTGGATGCTCGGCGTGATGGTCCTGCCCGCCATCGTCTACGGGCTGCTGTCCTTCGCCATCCCCGAGTCCCCGCGCTTCCTCATCAGCGTCGGCCGTATCGACGACGCGAAGAAGGTCCTCGCCGACGTCGAGGGCGACGTGGACCTGGACAGCCGGGTCGCCGAGATCGACCGGGCCATGCGCAGCGACCACAAGTCGACGTTCAAGGACCTGCTGGGCGGCCGGTTCGGTCTGCTGCCGATCGTGTGGATCGGCATCGGCCTCTCCGTCTTCCAGCAGCTGGTCGGCATCAACGTCATCTTCTACTACTCGAACCTGCTGTGGCAGTCGGTGGGCGTGGACCCGTCGAGCTCGTTCTTCTACTCGTTCGAGACCTCGATCATCAACATCATCGGCACCGTGATCGCGATGATCTTCGTCGACCGCATCGGACGCAAGCCGCTCGCCCTGATCGGCTCCGTCGGCATGGGCATCTCGCTGGCGGCGGCCGCCTGGTCCTTCTCCTTCCAGAACGGCAACGACCCGCTGCCGACCGCGCAGGGCTATGTGGCGCTGATCGCCGCCAACGCCTTCGTCCTCTTCTTCGCCCTGTCCTGGGGTGTGGTCGTCTGGGTCATGCTCGGCGAGGTCTTCCCGAACAAGATCCGCGCCGCCGCCCTGGGCGTGGCCGCCTCGGCCCAGTGGATCGCCAACTGGCTGATCACGATCACCTTCCCGGATCTCTCGGACTGGAACCTGTCGCTCACCTACGTCATGTATGCGGTGTTCGCCTTCCTCTCCATCCCCTTCATCCTCAAGTTCGTGCCCGAGACCAAGGGCAAGAAGCTGGAGGAGATGGGCTGAGCCTCAGAAAAGGGCTTCCCGAACTCGGGGAGAAGGGCCAAGTCCCCGCTGCCCCTCTCCCCGTAACCCGCCGCCGCCCCGGCTCGGCCACTGCCCGAGCCGGGGCGGCGGTTCTTCGAACGGCACGGAAGGAAACCCGGCGGACGGTGAGCGACCGCGCGCGTCCATCGGACCACCGGGTCAGTCCCCGAGCCGAGGCAGCACCGCCTCCCCGAACAACCGCAGACTCCGCCACCCCTCTTCCACCGGCATCCCGCCCGACAACGGATGCAGTACGTAGTTGTCGAACCCCAGCGCCACACACTCCTCAGGCGTCACGATCCGGTACACGCCCTCGGCGCGCAGCTCCTCCACCGTCGTGGCCCCCGACTTCACCGCCGAGCGGATGTCCCCGGACTGCCAGGACGCGTACGTCCGGGCCTCGTGCAGGAAGTGGCCGCCGTACTCGGCCCACACCCGGTCGGGGTCCTCGGCGATGTGCAGCAGCGGCGTCTCGGCGGCCGGCATCATCGTCCAGCCCTCGGTGCCGTACTCGACGAGCCGCTCCTTGTAGTACGCCTCCAGCTCCGGCAGATGCGCGCTGGGGAAGAACGGCAGGCCCAGCCGGGCGGCCCGGCGCGCGGCGGCCTTCGAGGACCCGCCGACCAGGAGCAGGGGGTGCGGGTCGGTGAACGGACGCGGGGTGATCCGTACCGTACGGCCGCGGTACTCGAACTCCTCACCGGTCCACGCCTTCAGCAGCGTGTCCAGCAACTCGTCCTGGAGCTCGCCGCGCCGCTTCCAGTCGATGTCGAAGAGGGCGTACTCCTCGGGCCGGTACCCGATCCCGGCGACCGTGACCAGCCGGCCGCCGCTCAGCAGATCCAGTACGGCGATCTCCTCGGCCAGGCGCAGCGGGTCGTGCAGCGGGCCGATGATCGCCGAGACGGTGACCGCGATGCGCCGCGTCGCGCCGAAGACCGCCGCCGCGAAGGTGAAGGGGGAGGGGAGCCAGTTGTTCTCGGCGCCGTGGTGCTCCTCCGTCTGCACGGTGGTGATGCCGTGCTCGTCCGCGTACGCCGCCATCTCCAGGGCGGCTCGGTAGCGGGCGCTCAGCGAGGCCGGGGTCGCGTCGGGCTGGACGAGGTTGAAGCGTACGACCGTGACGGGCATGGGGGTCCCCCTTCACCGGGCGGGTGTGAAGGCGGACGTTAGCTGACGGTGTGTCAGACATCCAGAGGGGTGTCGCCGGCCTCCATGGCCGATACTGGACGGGTTATGGACATCGTCATCCTTGCTGTAGTCATCGCCGTGGTCGTGCTCGGCGCGCTCGGCGGGCTCATCGTCGGCAGCCGGCGAAAGAAGCCGCTGCCTCCGCCGCCCCCGGCCGCCCCCGACATCACCGCCCCTCCGGCCGAGCCGCACGTCGGCGACGAGGCCGAGACACCGCGCGACGAAGAGCGCCGGACGATAGAGGAGGTGGATCTGCCAGGCGGCTCGACCGGGGTCGCCGTCGAGGAACCGCCCGTCGTCGAGGAACTCCCGCCGACCGCGATCGAGGTCCCCGAGCCCACCGCCGGCCGTCTCATCCGGCTGCGCGCCAGGCTCTCTCGCTCCCAGACCGCCCTGGGCAAGGGCCTGCTCACGCTGCTCTCGCGCGAGCACCTGGACGAGGACACCTGGGAGGAGATCGAGGACACCCTCCTCACCGCCGACGTGGGCGTGCAGCCCACCCAGGAGCTGGTCGAGGGTCTGCGCGAGCGCGTGAAGGTCCTCGGCACCCGCACCCCCGAGGAGCTGCGCGGCCTGCTGCGCGAGGAGCTGCTCAAGCTGGTCGGCACCGACATGGACCGCACGGTCAGGACCGAGCCGGAGACCAGCAAGCCCGGCATCGTGATGGTCGTCGGCGTCAACGGCACCGGCAAGACCACCACCACCGGCAAGCTCGCCCGCGTCCTCGTGGCCGACGGCCGCAGCGTGGTCCTGGGCGCCGCCGACACCTTCCGGGCCGCCGCCGCCGACCAGCTGCAGACCTGGGGCGAGCGGGTCGGCGCCTACACCGTGCGCGGGCCGGAGGGCGGCGACCCCGCTTCCGTCGCCTTCGACGCGGTGAAGGAGGGCAAGGAGATGGGGACGGACGTCGTCCTCATCGACACCGCCGGGCGCCTGCACACCAAGACCGGCCTCATGGACGAGCTCGGCAAGGTCAAGCGGGTCGTCGAGAAGCACGCGCCGCTGGACGAGGTGCTGCTCGTGCTGGACGCCACCACGGGCCAGAACGGCCTGGTCCAGGCCCGTGTCTTCGCCGAGGTCGTCGACATCACCGGCATCGTGCTCACCAAGCTCGACGGCACCGCGAAGGGCGGCATCGTCGTCGCGGTGCAGCGTGAGCTGGGCGTGCCGGTGAAGCTGGTCGGGCTGGGCGAGGGTGCCGACGATCTGGCGCCGTTCGAGCCGGAGGCGTTTGTTGACGCCCTTATCGGGGAGTGACACCCACCCATCAGCATCGGTATGTGGTTCGAAGAAGCGCCCGCCTCCCAAGGTGCAGTTGGGGGACGGGCGCTTCGCTGTGTACGACTGTGACTGCCGCGCTCCTTGTTACGCCCGCGACCGATGCGCCACATACGCCAGCGTCCCCAGCAACAACCGCGCCGCCGGCGGCTTCGTCGCCGTGTCCAGTGCGGGCGGTCGTAGCCAGCGCACCGGGCCGAGCCCGCCCCGGTCGGACGGCGGAGCCGTGATGTGCGTACCGGGGCCGAGGCCGCGCAGGTCGAGGTGGGTGGGGTCGTCCCAGCCCATGCGGTAGAGGAGCTCGGGGAGTTCGGCGGCGGCGCCGGGGGCTACGAAGAAGTGGGCGCGGCCTTCGGGGGTGGCGGTGACCGGGCCGAGCGGGAGGCCCATCCGCTCCAGCCGGGTCAGCGCGCGGCGCCCGGCCGGCTCGGCCACCTCGATCACGTCGAACGCCCGCCCGACCGGCAGCATCACCGCGGCGCCCGGAAACTCCGACCACGCCTTGGCGACCTCGTCGAGCGTGGCCCCGGCACGGACCTCCGGTGCGAAGTCGAGGGGGTGTGCGCCGGGCGTGCCGCAGTCCGAGCGGCCGCACGAACAGGCGCCCGCCGCGGTTCGCGCGCCGGGCACCACGTCCCAGCCCCACAGCCCGGTGAACTCGGCGACGGAGGTGCACTCCGAGGAGCGGCCGCGTCGTCGCGAGCCGGATCGGATCTCCCGGATGCCGCCGATCGTGAAGCCCATGCCCCCTCCAACGGGTCCAGCGCGCCCGTGGTTACGGCGCGAATGCGAGTCGTGACCCTGTGTGTTCCTTGGCGGCCGGTTACCCGGTGACGCCGCCCGGTTCACGTGGCGCTCGGATGCATCTCGGGTCGCGGACTCGGCGATACACGCCCCTGGGTGCTTCGCTACGCCCACTCCCGGCCGTCCTATGTCAAGTGAATCGCGTAGACGCCACCGTTAGTTCATTCGAAGGGGTGGCGAATGGTGGCGATTCCGGGATCGCCATGGCTGGGGGCGTGATCGTAGGATTACCGTGAGTGCACGGAACCCCGGGGCACATGCACTCGTGGGTATGCCGGGGGCAAGTCGGCTTTCCGTTCGAAGGGTGAGAACTGCCGGACGGGTGACCGTATCTACCGGCATTCTGATAGGGCTTGGCGCACTCGGTGACAAGTGGTCCAAGGGATGGGGGCGTTCCAGTGAGCGGCAACAGCGGAAGCGGTACGAGTGCTGGTGGCGCATCGCACGCTGACAAGCGCCCCAACGAGCTGCTCGCGTCCTGGTTCGTGCGCAGCGGCTGGTCGAAGGGCGAACTGGCCCGCCAAGTCAACCGCCGAGCCCGTCAGTTGGGCGCCAACCACATCTCCACGGACACCTCGCGGGTACGGCGCTGGCTGGACGGTGAGAACCCGCGCGAGCCGATCCCGCGGATCCTGTCCGAGCTGTTCTCCGAGCGGTTCGGCTGCGTCGTCTCCGTCGAGGACCTCGGCCTGCGCGCCGCCCGTCAGTCACCCTCCGTGTCCGGTGTCGACCTGCCCTGGACGGGCCCGCAGACGGTGGCCCTGCTGAGCGAGTTCTCGCGCAGCGACCTGATGCTGGCGCGGCGCGGCTTCCTCGGGACCTCGCTGGCCCTGTCCGCCGGCCCGTCCCTCATCGAGCCGATGCAGCGCTGGCTGGTCCCCGCGCCGCCCGCGCCGTACCAGGAGCCGGGGCCCGTCCCGTCCTCACGCGCGCGTGGCCGGCTGTCCAAGCCCGAGCTGGACCTGCTGGAGTCCACCACCGTGATGTTCCGGCAGTGGGACGCCCAGTGCGGCGGCGGGCTGCGCCGCAAGGCGGTCGTCGGCCAGCTGCACGAGGTGACCGACCTGCTCCAGGAGCCGCAGCCCGAGGCCACCACCCGCAAGCTGTTCAAGGTCGCCGCCGAGCTGGCGGAGCTGGCCGGCTGGATGTCCTACGACGTCGGGCTCCAGCCGACGGCACAGAAGTACTTCGTCCTCGCCCTGCACGCCGCCAAGGAGGCGGGCGACCGGCCGCTCGGCTCGTACATCCTCTCCAGCATGAGCCGCCAGATGATCCACCTGGGCCGGCCCGACGACGCCCTGGAGCTGATCCACCTCGCGCAGTACGGCAGCCGGGACTGCGCGAGCCCGCGCACCCAGTCGATGCTGTATGCGATGGAGGCCCGCGCCTACGCCAACATGGGCCAGCCCGGCAAGTGCAAGCGGGCGGTCCGGATGGCCGAGGACACCTTCGCCGAGGCCGACGAGTGGGACGAGCCGGACCCCGACTGGATCCGCTTCTTCTCCGAGGCCGAGCTGTACGGCGAGAACTCCCACTCCTACCGCGACCTCGCCTATGTCGCCGGCCGCAGCCCGACGTACGCCTCGCTGGCCGAGCCGGTGATGCGGCGGGCCGTGGACCTGTTCGCGAAGGACGGCGAGCACCAGCGGTCGTACGCACTGAACCTCATCGGCATGGCCACGGTCCATCTGCTGCGGCGCGAGCCCGAGCAGAGCGCGGTCTACGCCGAGCAGGCCATGCACATCGCCAAGAAGGTGCGCTCCGAGCGCGTCAACACTCGTATTCGAAAGACGGTCGACACCGCCGCCCGCGACTTCGGGGATCTCGCCGAGGTCGTGGACCTCACCGACAAGCTCGCCGTGGAGCTCCCGGAGACCGCGGAGGCGGTCTGACCGACCCGGGCGAAACCCGGAAACCCCAGAACCCCGGCCGCGGCCGGCCCTCCCGAACTGCCCGACTCGGCTCCCCCATGCCAGGTCATCGGAAGGCCGACCGCGGCCGGTTCCATTTCCCTCAGTGAAGGTTGCGCCACGATAACGATCGGGCAGCGCAACATCTCGGAGTTCATCAACGCGTAACACGCAGGGCGCCTTCGTCACGGCCGCGAAACAACGAGGGGCTTCCACCGAAACCGCGCTGCGTCAATCTCGTGGCGCATAACCGGCCCACCCCTCAATCCGCTCAGGCTTCGCCCGCACGGGGCCGTACCAACCACGAGGAGACGCCGATGGCTCCAGCCATCATGATGGCGGCAGACAAGGTAGAGCTGTCGCCCGCCAACACAGGTTTCATGCTCATCTGTTCCGCCCTGGTGATGCTCATGACCCCGGGCCTGGCCTTCTTCTACGGAGGCATGGTCCGCGTCAAGAGCACCCTGAACATGCTGATGATGAGCTTCATCAGCCTGGGAATCGTCACCATCCTGTGGGTGTTGTTCGGCTTCTCTCTCGCCTTCGGTAAGGACTCCGGCAGCCTCATCGGCTGGACCTCCGACTGGGTCGGCCTCAGCGGCGTCGACAAGGGCGACCTGTGGGTCCTGGGCGAGACGACGTACAACATCCCGCTGCTGGTCTTCTTCGTCTTCCAGCTGATGTTCGCGATCATCACGCCCGCCCTGATCAGCGGCGCTCTCGCGGACCGAGTGAAGTTCTCGGCCTGGGCGCTGTTCATCGCGCTGTGGGCCACGGTCGTCTACTTCCCCGTCGCCCACTGGGTCTGGGCCGACGGCGGCTGGGCCTTCGACCTGGGCGTGATCGACTTCGCCGGTGGTACGGCGGTTCACATCAACGCCGGTGCCGCGGCGCTCGGTGTGATCCTCGTGATCGGCAAGCGCGTCGGCTTCAAGAAGGACCCGATGCGTCCGCACAGCCTCCCGCTGGTCATGCTCGGCGCGGGCCTGCTGTGGTTCGGCTGGTTCGGGTTCAACGCCGGCTCCTGGCTGGGCAACGACGACGGCGTCGGCTCGCTGATGTTCGTCAACACGCAGGTCGCCACCGCTGCCGCCATGCTGGCCTGGCTCATCTACGAGAAGATCCGCCACGGCGCGTTCACCACGCTGGGCGCCGCCTCCGGTGCCGTCGCCGGTCTGGTTGCCATCACCCCGTCCGGTGGTGCGGTCTCCCCGCTCGGCGCGATCGCCGTCGGCGCCGTCGCCGGTCTGCTGTGCGCCATGGCCGTCGGCCTCAAGTACAAGCTCGGCTACGACGACTCGCTCGACGTCGTCGGCGTCCACCTGGTCGGCGGTGTCGTCGGCTCCCTGCTGATCGGTTTCTTCGCCAGCGGCAAGGGCCAGTCCGACGTCGAGGGCCTCTTCTACGGCGGCGGCCTGACCCAGTTCTGGAAGCAGTGCGCCGGTGTCTTCGTGGTCCTCGCCTACTCCCTGATCGTGTCCGCGCTCCTCGCCTTCATCCTCGACAAGACCATCGGTATGCGGGTCTCCGAGGACGACGAGGTGGCCGGCATCGACCAGGCCGAGCACGCCGAGACCGCATACGACTTCAGTGGCGCCGGTGGCGGTGCCGCCAAGACCGTCGCGGCCCCGGCCGCCGCGGCCGCGAGCAAGAAGGTGGACGCATGAAGCTCATCACCGCTGTCGTCAAGCCCCACCGGCTCGACGAGATCAAGGAAGCCCTCCAGGCCTTCGGAGTACACGGCCTGACGGTCACCGAGGCGAGCGGCTACGGTCGTCAGCGGGGCCACACCGAGGTCTACCGCGGTGCCGAGTACACCGTCGACCTGGTCCCGAAGATCCGTATCGAGGTCCTGGCCGAGGACGACGACGCCGAGCAGCTGATCGACGTCATCGTCAAGGCCGCCCGCACCGGCAAGATCGGTGACGGCAAGGTCTGGTCCCTGCCGGTCGAGACGGCCGTACGGGTCCGGACCGGCGAGCGCGGTCCCGACGCGCTCTGACAGAAGAAGAACAGGAGCTGCTGGGTGTCGAGTACGGACGTGCACAACGAAGCAGAGAACTCGGGACCCAGCGGCTACGCGGCGGCCCGGCTGCGCCTCCTCACCGAGGGGGCGCGGTCCGGGCCGCCGCGCCGTTCCGCCCTCGCCGAGCTGACCGACGAGTGGCTGACCGGCCTGTTCGCGGCCGGTGCCGAAGGGCTGCGCGGCGTCTCCCTGGTCGCCGTCGGCGGCTACGGCCGCGGCGAGCTGTCCCCGCGCAGCGACCTCGACCTGCTCCTGCTGCACGACGGGGGCGACAGCAAGGCGGTGGCCGCCCTGGCCGACCGCATCTGGTACCCGGTCTGGGACCTCGGCCTCGCCCTCGACCACTCCGTGCGCACGCCGGCCGAGGCCCGCAAGACGGCCGGCGAGGACCTCAAGGTCCAGCTGGGCCTGCTGGACGCCCGGCACATCGCGGGCGACCTGGGACTTACGGCCGGACTGCGGACGGCGGTCCTGGCCGACTGGCGCAACCAGGCGCCCAAGCGCCTGCCCGAACTCCAGGAGCTGTCCGCCGAACGCGCCGAGCGCCAGGGCGAGCTGCAGTACCTCCTGGAACCCGACCTCAAGGAGGCGCGCGGCGGGCTGCGGGACGCCACCATCCTGCGCGCCGTCGCCGCGTCCTGGCTGGCCGACGCCCCGCGCGAGGGCCTCGACGACGCCCGGCGCCGGCTCCTCGACGTGCGTGACGCCTTGCACCTCACCACCGGGCGCGCGACCGACCGGCTGGCCCTGCAGGAGCAGGACCAGGTCGCCGCCGAACTCGGGCTGCTCGACGCCGACACCCTGCTGCGGCAGGTGTACGAGGCGGCGCGCGTCATCTCGTACGCAAGCGACGTCACCTGGCGCGAAGTGGGGCGCGTGCTGCGATCACGCGCCGTACGGCCCCGGCTGCGCGCCATGCTGGGCGGCGGGAAGCCGCCCGCCGAGCGCTCTCCGCTGGCGGAGGGAGTGGTGGAGCAGGACGGCGAGGTGGTGCTCGCCCGTGCCGCGCGCCCCGAACGCGACCCCGTACTCCCACTGCGCGCCGCGGCCGCCGCCGCACAGGCCGGACTCCCGCTCTCCCTGCACGCCGTCCGGCGCATGGCGGCCACGGGGCGCTCCCTGCCCACGCCGTGGCCCGCCGAGGCCCGCGAGCAGCTCGTGACCTTGCTGGGCTCCGGCCGCCCCACCGTCGACGTCTGGGAGGCGCTGGAGGCCGAGGGTCTGATCACCCGCTTCCTCCCCGACTGGGAGCGCGTGCGCTGCCGCCCGCAGCGCAACGCCGTGCACGTCTGGACCGTCGACCGGCACCTCATCGAGACGGCCGTCCGCGCCTCCGAGTTCACCAGGCGCGTCCACCGCCCCGACCTTCTCCTGGTCGCCGCGCTGCTGCACGACATCGGCAAGGGCTGGCCCGGCGACCACTCGGTGGCCGGCGAGATCATCGTCAAGGACGTGGCCGCGCGCATCGGCTTCGACCGCGACGAGGTGACGGTGCTCTCCACTCTCGTACGCCATCACCTGCTCCTGGTCGAGACGGCGACCCGGCGTGACCTGGAGGATCCGGCCACCGTGCGCTCGGTCGCCGAGGCGGTCGGCTCGCAGGGCACCCTGGAGCTGCTGCACGCCCTGACCGAGGCGGACGCCCTGGCCACGGGCCCGGCGGCGTGGTCGTCCTGGCGTGGCTCGCTCGTCGCCGACCTGGTGAAACGGGTCGCGGCCGTGCTCGCCGGGGACGACCCGGACGAGCCCGAGGCGGCCGCGCCCACCGC
The DNA here is from genome assembly GCF_044455405.1 of Streptomyces sp. NPDC051243. Lineage (NCBI taxonomy): Bacteria > Bacillati > Actinomycetota > Actinomycetes > Kitasatosporales > Streptomycetaceae > Streptomyces > Streptomyces sp. NPDC051243. Next base: position 177,850 of record NZ_JBITES010000012.1, read on the forward strand.
CGAGCAGGAACGGCTCGCCATCGAGGCGATGGCGACCGGCAGCCCCGTACTGTCACTGCGCGCCCAGACCGAACCGCCGGCCGAGGACCAGCCCTCGGGCGACCCGGAGCCGCTGGGCGTGGAACTCCTCATCGCCGTACCGGACCAGCCGGGCGTGCTGCCCGCGGTGGCCGGCGTGCTGGCGATGCACCGCCTGACCGTCCGCACCGCCGAACTGCGCGCCCAGGACCTGCCCGACGGCGTCGAGGGCTCCGTCCTGCTGCTGAACTGGCGGGTCGCCGCCGAGTACGGCTCCCTGCCGCAGGCCGCCCGGCTGCGCGCCGACCTCGTACGGGCCCTGGACGGCTCCCTGGACATCGCCGGCCGCCTCGCCGAGCGGGACGCGGCGTATCCGCGCCGCCGGGGAGTCGTACCGCCACCGCCCAGGGTGTCGGTCCACCCGGCCGCCTCCCGGCTGGCCACGGTGATCGAGGTCCGGGCCCAGGACGCGCCGGGGCTGCTGTTCCGGATCGGCCGGGCGCTGGAGGACGCGAGCGTGCGGGTGCGCAGTGCGCATGTCAGCACGCTGGGCGCCAACGCGGTCGACGCGTTCTATGTCACAGGGCCCGAGGGCGCCCCGCTGCCCGGCGAGGAGGCGGCCGCCGTGGCGCGCAAGCTGGAGGAGACGTTGCGGGGCTAGGGCCCTGCCCGAAGAACCCCGGGGGGAGCGGGTGCCGGGGCCCGCGACGCCGACCTGATCCGAAGGACAGGCCCTGAACCGGGGATCCCGGCAACCTGCGCAGCCGGGATACCCTGGAGGGCGATTCCCAGCTGCCACCGACCCCGAGGACCGCGAGCGCCGTGTTCGATACTCTCTCCGATCGCCTCTCAGCGACTTTCAAGAACCTGCGCGGCAAGGGACGGCTCTCCGAGGCGGACATCGACGCCACCGCGCGCGAGATCCGCATCGCGCTCCTCGAAGCGGACGTGGCGCTGCCTGTCGTCCGGACGTTCATCAAGAACGTCAAGGAGCGCGCCCTCGGCGCCGAGGTGTCCCGCGCGCTGAACCCGGCCCAGCAGGTCCTGAAGATCGTCAACGACGAGCTCGTCACGATCCTCGGTGGCGAGACCCGTCGTCTGCGGTTCGCCAAGCAGCCGCCGACCGTGATCATGCTGGCGGGTCTGCAGGGTGCCGGTAAGACCACCCTCGCGGGCAAGCTCGGCCGCTGGCTGAAGGAGCAGGGCCACTCCCCGCTGCTGGTCGCAGCCGACCTCCAGCGCCCGAACGCCGTCAACCAGCTCAGCGTCGTCGCCGAACGGGCCGGTGTCGCGGTCTTCGCGCCGGAGCCGGGCAACGGCGTCGGTGACCCGGTCAAGGTCGCCAAGGACTCCATCGAGCACGCCAGGGCCAAGGTCCACGACATCGTGATCGTGGACACCGCCGGCCGCCTGGGCATCGACCAGGAGATGATGCAGCAGGCCGCGGACATCCGGGACGCGGTCTCGCCGGACGAGATCCTGTTCGTCGTCGACGCGATGATCGGTCAGGACGCCGTCAACACCGCGGAGGCCTTCCGCGACGGCGTCGGCTTCGACGGCGTGGTGCTCTCCAAGCTCGACGGCGACGCCCGCGGTGGTGCGGCCCTGTCGATCCGGCAGATCACCGGCAAGCCGATCATGTTCGCGTCGAACGGCGAGAAGCTCGACGACTTCGACGCCTTCCACCCGGACCGGATGGCCTCCCGCATCCTCGACATGGGTGACCTGCTCACCCTGATCGAGCAGGCGGAGAAGACCTTCGACCAGGCCGAAGCCCAGAAGATGGCCGAGAAGCTGGCCTCCAAGAAGGGCCAGGACTTCACCCTCGACGACTTCCTGGCCCAGATGGAGCAGGTCAGGAAGATGGGCTCCATCAGCAAGCTGCTCGGCATGCTCCCGGGCATGGGCCAGATCAAGGACCAGATCAACAACCTGGACGAGCGGGACGTCGACCGTACGGCCGCCATCATCAAGTCGATGACGCCGGGCGAGCGCCAGGACCCGACGATCATCAACGGCTCGCGCCGCGCCCGTATCGCCCGAGGTTCGGGTGTCGAGGTCAGCGCGGTGAAGAACCTCGTCGAGCGGTTCTTCGAGGCCCGCAAGATGATGTCCCGGATGGCCCAGGGCGGCGGCATGCCCGGTATGCCGGGGATCCCGGGCATGGGCGGCGGCCCCGGCCGCACCAAGAAGCAGCCGAAGAAGGCCAAGGGCAAGCAGCGCTCCGGCAACCCGATGAAGCGCAAGCAGCAGGAGCAGGAGGAGGCCGCCCGCCGGGCCGCCGCGGCTCAGGGCGGCGGCGCCTTCGGGCTGCCGGGTCAGCAGGCCGGGCAGGACTTCGAGCTGCCGGACGAGTTCAAGAAGTTCATGGGCTGACGGTTCGTTTCGTACGACCGTCGCGTCGCGTACGTGGCTGGGGGCGCCCCTCTTCATGGGGAGGCGCCCCAGCGCATGCCGTGGCCGGTTATCTGCCGTAACGTCCAGATATGAGCAATGCCGCGCCGCCACGCAAGGCCCCTGACCAGCCGTGGCGCACCGAGGGCACGCCCGACGAGCCGCCGGGGCCGCCCCGCGGCCGACGGACCCGCGGTCGATGGTGGGGGCTGTTCCTCACCGCGGTGATCGTGTTCCTGCTGGCCTACGTCGGGCTGACGTACCTCGACCGGGGCAACGAGCCGACGATCTCCTACACGGAGTTCAGCAGGCAGGTCGACGCCGGAAACGTCGACAAGATCTACTCCAAGGGCGACGCGATCCAGGGCGAGCTCAAGAACGCCCGGGACAACCCCGACGGCGACGGCGAGTACACCAGGTTCAAGACACAGCGCCCGGCCTTCGCGGACGACGACCTCTGGCGGCAACTGAGCAGCCGCGACGTCACGGTGACCGCGGAGCCGGTCGTGCGGGAGCGCGGCGTCCTGTCCAACCTGCTGTTCTCCCTGATCCCGATCGTGCTGCTGGTGGCGGTCTGGATCTTCCTCGCCCGGCGGATGGGCGGGGGCCTGGGCGGCGCGGGCGGCATGCTCGGCCGAAAGGCACCGCCCAAGCCGGTCGAGCTCCAGCCGGGCAAGGAACGCACGACGTTCGCCGACGTGGCCGGCATCGACGAGGTCAAGGGCGAGCTGGACGACGTCGTCGACTTCCTGGAGCACCCCGACGCCTACCGCAGGATGGGCGCGAAGATGCCGCGCGGCGTGCTGCTCGCGGGCTCGCCGGGCACCGGCAAGACGCTGCTGGCGCGTGCGGTCGCGGGCGAGGCGGGCGTGCCGTTCTTCTCCGCCTCCGCGTCCGAGTTCATCGAGATGATCGTCGGCGTCGGCGCCTCCCGGGTCAGGGAACTGTTCGGCGAGGCCCGCAAGGTGGCGCCGTCGATCATCTTCATCGACGAGATCGACACGATCGGACGAATGCGCGGCGGCGGCGCCTCGGTGAGCGGCCACGACGAGCGCGAGCAGACGCTGAACCAGATCCTCACCGAGATGGACGGCTTCTCCGGCTCCGAGGGCGTGATCGTCATCGCGGCGACGAACCGCGCCGACATCCTGGACCCGGCGCTGACCCGGCCCGGCCGCTTCGACCGGGTGGTCAGCGTCGCCCCGCCGGACCGCGCGGGGCGCGAGGCGATCCTGCGGATCCACACCCGCGAGATCCCGCTCGCCGATGACGTGGACCTGGCCCAGCTGGCCCGTACGACCCCGGGCATGACGGGCGCGGACCTGGCCAATCTGGCCAACGAAGCCGCCCTGCTCGCGGTCAAGCGCAAGCAGGGGCAGGTGACCGCCTCCGACCTGTCCGAGGCCCTGGAGAAGGTGCAGCTGGGCGCCGAACGCACCCTCGTGATGCCCGAGGAGGACCGCCGGCGCACCGCGTTCCACGAGAGCGGACACGCCCTCCTCGGCATGCTGCAGCCGGGCGCCGACCCCGTACGCAAGATCACCATCGTGCCGCGCGGCCGGGCCCTCGGGGTGACGATGTCCACGCCCGAGGTGGAGCGGTACGCACACTCGGAGGGCTACCTGCGAGGCCGCATCATCGGCGCCCTGGGCGGCATGGCGGCCGAACAGGTGGTCTACGGAGTCGTCACCACGGGCGCCGAGAACGACCTCGAACAGGTCACCAACATCGCGCGCGGGATGGTCGCCCGCTGGGGCATGAGCGAGCGGGTGGGCCGGCTGTCCGCCCTGCCGAGCGACACCCAGCAGGCGTACGGGCTCGCGGCCGCCCCGCAGACCCTTGACGTGATCGACGCCGAGATGCGCCGGATCGTCGACGAGTGCTACGAGGAGGCGTGCGGCAAACTCCGGGAGCACCGGGGCAAGTTGGACGCCCTGGCCGAGGCGCTGCTGGAGAACGAGACCCTGGAGGAGGCCGACGCGTACCGGATCGCCGGAATCACCCGGCTGACCAAGGAAACGGACGCTTAGCGGACCCGCTCACGGCACACGGGCGATCAGGTACCGGAAGACGTTCGGCATCCACACCGTCCCGTCCTGCCGCTGGTGCGGATGCAGCGCCTCCGTCACCTCCTTGTCCACCTGGGCCTGGTCGGTCGCGGAGATCGCCGCGTCGAAGAGCCCCGTCGACAGCAGTCCCCGTACGGCGCTGTCGACATCCGCGTAGCCGAAGGGGCAGGCCACCCGCCCGGAACCGTCGGGCCGCAGACCCGCGCGCTGGGCGACCTCCTCCAGGTCGTCGCGCAGAGCCGGGCGCCAACTACCGGTGCTGCGCAGGGGATCGGCCAACTTCGTGGCGACCCGCAGCACCGACGACGTGGCACAGCGCTCCGGCGGACCCCAGCCGGCGAGCACCACGGGCGCCCCGCGCCCGGCGAGCGGCACCGCCGCCGCGAGAGCCTCACCGAGCCCCTCGGAGTCGCCCGCGAGGCATCCGATGGGCTCGAACGCGGTGACCATGTCGTAGGGGGGCGTTCCCGCGTCGGCCCTGTCGCTCGCATCGGCCCCGTCGCTCGTATCGGCCGCGCCGCTCGTGTCGGCCGTGTCCCGAGGCGAGCCGTCGACGAGCCGGGCGCCGGCACGCGCGCGTGAGTCCCACGCCTCGGGCAGCAACCGCTGCCGAGCGAGCGCCAGTCGTTCGGGGGCGGACGACTCGACACCGGTGACGGTCGCGCCTCTGGACGCCGCCAGCACAAGGGCGAGCCCGCTGCCGCAGCCCAGGCCCAGCAGCCGGGTGCCCGGGCCCACTTCCAGTCGCTCGTAGACGGCCTCGTAGAGCGGAACCAGCATCCGCTCCTGGATCTCGGACCAGTCACGCGCGCGTGCACACAGGTCCACGCGGGGTGCCGTGCCCGCGTGAGGCAGGTGCTGCCGCACGAGCGTAGGTGTCATGTAAAGCGCCCCAATCCGCCGAGAGTTGATGATGTGCCCGATTCAGTAGCCCCCGTGACATGCGCTCGCGCTCCCCCCGTATGCCAGGAAACTCCGCGCTCGACGTCGCGTCCAGAGGTCGCGGAGCCCGGCTTGCCGGATCGCCGTGTCCGTGGCCGAAATTCACATTCCGGCAACATGGGCCCGTACCATCTGGCCATGGCAAAGGCACCCGTTCTTACGCCACGGGCACATGACTTCCCACGCTGGTACCAGGATCTGATCAACAAGGCGGAGCTTGCGGACAACGGTCCGGTGCGCGGCACGATGGTCATCCGGCCGTACGGGTACGGGCTGTGGGAGCGGATGCAGGCCGAGATGGACGCCCGGATCAAGGAGACGGGCACGCAGAACGCGTACTTCCCGCTCCTGATCCCGCAGTCGTATCTCGCGCGCGAGGCGGACCACGTCGAGGGTTTCGCGCCGGAGCTCGCGGTCGTCACCCACGGCGGCGGCAAGGAGCTGGAGGAGCCCGCGGTCGTCCGCCCCACCTCCGAGATGATCATCAATGAGTACTTCTCGAAGTGGGTGCAGAGCTACCGCGACCTGCCGCTGCTGATCAACCAGTGGGCGAACGTGGTCCGTTGGGAGCTCAGGCCGCGTCTCCTCCTCCGCACCACGGAGTTCCTCTGGCAGGAGGGGCACACCGCGCACGCCACGTACGAGGACGCCCGCGACTTCGCCGCGTACATCCACCGAGAGGTCTACGAGGACTTCATGGTGAACGTCCTCGCGATGGACGTGGTCCCCGGCCGCAAGACCGTCAAGGAGCGCTTCGCCGGCGCGATCAACACCCTCACGCTCGAAGGCATGATGGGCGACGGCAAGGCCCTGCAGCTGGCGACAAGCCATGAGCTGGGCCAGAACTTCGCCAAGGCCTTCAACACGCGCTACCTGTCCAAGGAAGGCGAGCAGGAGCTCGTCTGGCAGACCTCCTGGGGATCGACCACCCGCATGATCGGCGCCCTGGTGATGACTCACGGGGATGACAACGGGCTGCGGGTGCCGCCGCGCCTGGCGCAGATCCAGGTCGTCGTCCTCGCGATCAAGGGCGACGAACCGGTTCTGGCCAAGGTCCGTGAGATCGGCGACCGGCTGAAGACGGCCGGCATCCGAGTCCACGTCGACGACCGCACCGACACTCCCTTCGGCCGCCGCGCCGTCGACTGGGAGCTCAAGGGTGTGCCGGTCCGCGTCGAGGTCGGCCCCCGTGACCTGGAGAACGGCACGGCGATGCTGGCGCGCCGCATCCCGGGCGGCAAGGAGCCGGTGGCCGTCGAGTCGCTCGTACGACTGCTCCCCGCCGTCCTCGAAGAGGACCAGGCGCTGCTGCTGGCCCAGTCCCGCGAACGGCGCGAGTCCCGCACCGCCGACGTCTCGACGATCGAGGAGGCCGTCGAGGCCGCCGTCGCCGGCGGCTGGGCGCGCCTGCCGTGGGCGAAGCTCGGCGAAGAAGGCGAGGCCAGGCTGGCCGAGCACGCCGTGACCGTACGGTGTCTGCTCGCCGGGGACGGGTCGGTGCCGGACGCCGACGACGCACCGGGTAACGTCGCCGTCGTTGCGCGCGCTTACTGAGATGACGCCCGTGTGGAACGAGAGAGGCCGAAACGCCTCTTGCGCATCCGCGGACCACAGCAGCACCTGCGGGTGGACAGGATCTACACGCCGGGTCGTACGTCGGACTACGCACCGGCTTGGTAGGAGCTGCGAGGCTTCTCCGCAGATCAGCGCACCCGCCCTCGTCGTGGCGCATCATTCGCAACTGACGGGTACGTGCAAATTATTTGGGATGCCCCGGAATCGGAACACAGCGGCACTCCGGCTCGTTGTCATTACGTGAGCACGACACAGACACCACCTGTTCTCGCCGCAGAGCTGGCAGAGGCGTGGGCCGACATTCAGCGGTACCACCCCGAGCTGCCGGATCTCGCCGCGCCAGAGTCCCTGATCGGGGAGTCGTCGTCCGCCTGCGGTCACGAGCTCTCCTTCGAGCGACTGCTTCACGAGGCAGTCCATGGCATCGCCGCCGCGCGCGGCGTCCGCGATACCTCCCGGGCCGGCCGCTACCACAACCGCAGATTCCTCGCCATCGCCGAGGAGATGGGCCTGGACCACCCCGAGGAGCCGCACCCGAGCAGCGGCTTCTCCCTGGTCACGCTCAACGCCGAGGCCAAGCGCCGGTACCGCCCGACCATCGAACGCCTCCAGCGAGCCCTCAAGGCCCACACGGCGGCGACCTCCGCCGACACGAGCAGGACCTTCCGGGGCCCGGCCGCCCGCCACGGATCCTCCGGCGGCGGCGTCCGCGTCAAGGCGGTCTGCGACTGCGGCCGCAACGTCCGGGTCGTCCCCTCGGTCCTGGCCCAGGCCCCGATCGTGTGCGGCGGCTGCGGCAAGCCGTTCCGGATCCCGGAGGTCATGGGCGCGGCGTGACGGCACCGCGTCGGACACCGGCATCTCGTGGCTGCCGGAACGGACGTGGACCGTTGATCGCCGGGGTGTCGCCGCATGGCGGCACCCCGTCAGCGCCGGGTTGCGCGACCAACCCGACGGCACCCGGAACGCCGGGTGCCCCCACAGCATGCCCGGGCACGCCTCCCCGCCCCCTCGGCCCATAGCGACCCGCAGGGTATGGCACAATGGCTAGCTGTACTCGACAGCCGCACAGGACCCCTCTCTCCTCCGGCTGACGCGTCCATCGGGCACTCGGGTACCGCAACCCCACGCGGCATTCTCGCCGTGCCCAACCACGTCAAATCCAGGAGAACCCACTCCCGTGGCAGTCAAGATCAAGCTGAAGCGTCTGGGCAAGATCCGTTCGCCTCACTACCGCATCGTCGTCGCCGACTCCCGCACCCGCCGTGACGGCCGTGCGATCGAGGAGATCGGCAAGTACCACCCGACCTACAACCCGTCGGTCATCGAGGTGGACGCCGACCGTGTGGCGTACTGGCTGGGTGTCGGCGCGCAGCCGACCGAGCCCGTGCTCGCCATTCTGAAGAAGACCGGCGACTGGCAGAAGTTCAAGGGCGAGCCGGCCCCGGCTCCGCTGCTGGTTGCCGAGCCGAAGAAGGCGCGCCCGTCGTTCGAGGCCCTTGGTGGCGACGACGAGGGCAAGGGTGAGGCGATCACCCAGAAGAAGAAGGCGGAGAAGAAGGACGAGGCTGCCGCCGAGTCCGAGTCGGCCGAGGCCTGAGCATGCTCGAGGAGGCTCTCGAGCACCTCGTGAAGGGCATCGTCGACAACCCTGACGATGTGCAGGTCGCCTCGCGCAACCTGCGTCGCGGGCGTGTGCTGGAGGTCCGGGTCCACCCCGATGACCTCGGCAAGGTGATCGGCCGTAACGGCCGCACCGCACGCGCACTGCGCACCGTCGTGGGCGCCATCGGCGGCCGCGGTGTCCGCGTCGACCTTGTCGACGTGGACCACGTCCGCTGACGCCGAACGCAGCACCGGCTCGGGCCGGGGAGGGCCACTGGGCCGTCCCCGGCCCGTAGTCGTGTGGCCGTCTCGTACGGCCTCGTACGGCCGCCACGTACGGCCGTCTCGTGCGGCCCGTCGTCCGACCGGTCAGTCGTCTGACAGGAGAGCAAGCACAGTGCAGCTGGTAGTCGCACGGATCGGCCGCGCCCACGGCATCAAGGGCGAGGTCACCGTCGAGGTTCGTACGGACGAGCCGGAACTGCGGCTCGCCCCCGGCGCCGTCCTGGCCACCGACCCGGCCTCCACCGGGCCGCTCACCATCGCGTCCGGCCGCGTGCACAGCGGCCGTCTCCTCCTGCGCTTCGAGGGGGTCAAGGACCGCAACGCCGCCGAGGCGCTGCGCAACACCCTCCTCATCGCCGAGATCGACCCGGACGAGCTGCCCGAGGAAGAGGACGAGTACTACGACCACCAGCTCATCGACCTGGACGTCGTGACGGCGGACGGCGTCGAGGTCGGCCGTATCACCGAGATCTCGCACCTGCCGTCCCAGGACCTCTTCATCGTGGAGCGGCCCGACGGGAGCGAGGTGATGATCCCCTTCGTAGAGGAGATCGTCACCGAGGTGGATCTCGAGGAGCAGCGCGCGGTCATCACCCCGCCGCCGGGGCTGATCGACGACCGGGCGGAGATCGCTTCCACCAGGGATGACAGCGCATGAGGCTCGACGTCGTCACGATCTTCCCCGAGTATCTGGAGCCCCTGAACGTCTCCCTCGTCGGCAAGGCACGCGCGCGTGGGCAGCTGAACGTCCATGTGCACGACCTGCGGGACTGGACGTACGACCGCCACAACACCGTCGACGACACCCCGTACGGCGGCGGCCCCGGCATGGTCATGAAGACCGAGCCATGGGCGGACGCGCTGGACTCCGTCCTCGCGGACGGCTACGAGACCGGCTCGCACGCGCCCACCCTGATCGTCCCCACCCCGAGCGGCCGCCCCTTCACCCAGGAACTCGCCGTCGAGCTCTCCGAGCGGCCCTGGCTGATCTTCACGCCGGCCCGCTACGAGGGCATCGACCGCCGGGTCGTCGACGAGTACGCGACCCGTGTGCCCGTCCACGAGGTGTCCATCGGCGACTACGTCCTGGCCGGCGGCGAGGCGGCCGTACTGGTCATCACGGAGGCCGTGGCGCGCCTGCTGCCCGGCGTGCTGGGGAACGCCGCATCGTACCAGGACGACTCCTTCGCGCCCGGCGCGATGGCCAACCTCCTGGAGGGGCCCGTCTACACCAAGCCGCCCGAGTGGCGTGGCCGGGGCATCCCGGACGTGCTGCTCAGCGGCCACCACGGCAAGATCGCCCGCTGGCGCCGCGACGAGGCGCTCAGGCGTACGACGGCCAACCGGCCCGACCTCATCGAGCGCTGCGACCCCAAGGCCTTCGACAAGAAGGACCGCGAGATGCTCTCCATCCTGGGCTGGATGCCCGACCCGGAAGGGGAGCGGTCCGGCCGATTTTGGCGCAGGACCGAGGGCGTGGAAGAATAGACCGCTGTTGTGCGCCGTCCGGCGTGCGCCCCTGCCACAGGGGGACACGACGCCCGCCCCGACCCGCACGGCACTCTCATCGAACATCTAGTTCCCGTTGATGACCTGTGGCATCAGCGAAGAAAGCAGACGAAATGTCTCACCTGCTCGACTCCGTCGACGCCGCGTCGCTGCGCAGCGACGTCCCGGCCTTCCGCCCCGGCGACACCGTCAACGTCCACGTCCGCGTCATCGAGGGCAACCGCTCCCGTGTGCAGCAGTTCAAGGGCGTGGTGATCCGCCGCCAGGGTGCCGGCGTGCGCGAGACCTTCACGGTCCGCAAGGTCTCCTTCTCCGTCGGCGTCGAGCGCACCTTCCCGGTGCACACCCCGATCGTCGAGAAGATCGAGCTCGTCACCAAGGGTGACGTCCGCCGCGCCAAGCTGTACTACCTGCGTGACCTGCGCGGCAAGGCGGCGAAGATCAAGGAGAAGCGCGAGAACTGAGCGCTTCCGGGGGCTCGCCCCCGCGGCGTCCAAAGCGGGGCCGGATAACATCTGGCCCCGATGGACACCGAAGCACAGCCGACGGAGCGCGACCGCTCCTCCCGCCCTTCCGACTCCGAGGAGACCTCGGACGCAGAGGGGCCGGAGGAACGGTCGCGTTTCGCGTTGGTCTCGCGGATCACCGAGTGGCTGCCGGGCGGGCGGATCAGCCTGACGCTGCTGGTCCTCCTGGTGTTCCTGCTGCTGCTCAACACGTTCGTCCTGCGGCCGTTCGAGATTCCCAGCGGATCCATGGAGTCCGGATTGAGGATCGGCGACCGCGTTCTCGTAAATAAGTTGGCGTACCGTTTCGGTGCCGAGCCGCAGCGCGGCGATGTTGTCGTGTTCGACGGAACCGGGTATTTCGGGGATGCCGACTACATCAAACGCGTTGTGGGTGTGGGGGGAGACCACGTGGTCTGCTGTGACAAGGAGGGGAGGATCCAGGTGAACGGCCGGTCGGTCGACGAGTCGACGTATCTGTACCCCGGAGACAGCCCGTCCACGGTGCGCTTCGACGTCGTCGTGCCCGACGGCACCCTGTTCCTCCTCGGCGACCACCGCAGCGAATCCAGCGACTCCCGCGACCGGCTGGGCTCGCCCGGCGGCGGCATGATCCCGGTCGACGACGTCATCGGCCGTGCCGACTGGATCGTATGGCCGACCGCCCACTGGACCCGCCTGCACCGTCCCGACGCCTACGCGCGCGTGCCCGTTGCGGAGGGCGTGCATGGGTAACCGGGGGAAACCGCGCGGCGTCCCGAGCAGTCCCGCCGACAATCTGCTGCCCACCGGTGCCCGGCGCGCCGCCAGCCCCGCCGGCGGTCGTACGCGCGCGGAGCGGCGCAAGCTCCAGCGCAAGGTCAAACGGCGCCGCAGGCGCTCCGCGATGAAGGAGATACCCCTCCTCGTCGGCGTCGCCGTCCTCATAGCGCTCGTCCTGAAGACCTTCCTCGTGCAGGCGTTCGTGATCCCGTCCGGCTCGATGGAACAGACGATCCAGGTCGGCGACCGCGTCCTGGTCGACAAGCTCACCCCCTGGTTCGGCTCCAAGCCGCAGCGCGGGGACGTCGTCGTCTTCAAGGACCCCGGCGGCTGGCTCAAGGACGAGCAGACGACGGTGAAGAAGGAGGACCCCGTCGTCATCAAGCAGGTCAAGCAGGCGCTCACCTTCATCGGCCTGCTGCCCTCCGACGACGAGAAGGACCTCATCAAGCGTGTCGTCGGCGTCGGTGGCGACCGGGTGAAGTGCTGTGACGGGCAAGGACGGGTGACCGTCAACGGGGTTCCCCTGAACGAGGACTATCTGTATCCGGGCAACGCCCCCTCCGAGTCGCAGTTCGACATCACCGTCCCGCAGGGGCGGCTGTGGGTGATGGGTGACCACCGGGCCGACTCCGCGGACTCCCGGTTCCACCAGGACGAGGACTACCGCGGCACGGTCTCGGAGGACGAGGTCGTCGGACGGGCGATGTGGATCGCCTGGCCCCTGGGCCACTGGACCACCCTGGAGGAGCCGAATACGTACGCTTCCGTGTCCGACTGGGGGACAGGGTCGACCGCTGCTCCCCAGCTGTCGCATAGGGTTGCTTCCGACGATTCGAACGGAACGATCCAGCTCCCGAGCCCTGCGGAACTCCCGCTCGTTATGGGAGTGGTGGGCCTGCGCCGCGCATGGGGCAGGCAGCGGCACAAGGTAAGGAGTTGGCGTGGGGGATGTGGCGGTTGGTGCACGATCCGGGCACGACGGCGAGGAGCACCGCGGACGCCCCGTGGACGCGGCCGACCCGGCCTCGGACGACGCCGTGACTTCAGGGAATGACCTCGGAGCGGACGGCGCTGGCGGAGGCGCGGGCGGGCAGCCCCCGGCCGACGGCGACGGGCCGGGCGGGGCTTCCCCCAAGCCGAAGAAACAGCGCTCCTTCTGGAAGGAGCTGCCGATCCTGATCGGCATCGCGCTCGTCCTCGCGCTGCTGATCAAGACGTTCCTGGTGCAGGCGTTCTCGATCCCCTCCGACTCGATGCAGAACACCCTCCAGCAGGGTGACCGCGTCCTGGTCGACAAGCTCACCCCCTGGTTCGGCTCCGAGCCCGAGCGTGGCGAGGTCGTCGTCTTCCACGACCCCGACAACTGGCTGGCGGGCGAGCCCACCCCGGATCCCAACGCCCTGCAGACCTTTCTCAGCTGGATCGGCCTGATGCCGTCCGCGGAGGAGAAGGACCTCATCAAGCGCGTCATCGGTGTCGGCGGCGACACGATCGAGTGCGAGGGCACCGGCCCGCTGAAGGTCAACGGCAAGGCGCTGAGCGAGGCGTCCTACGTCTACCCGGGCAACACTCCGTGCACCCAGGACGACCAGGGCGGTCAGTTCAAGGTGAAGGTCCCCGAGGGCTACATCTGGGTCATGGGCGACCACCGCCAGAACTCCCGCGACTCGCGCTACAACCGGTCCGACAAGAACCACGGCATGGTCCCCGTCGACGAGGTCGTCGGCCGCGCCATCGTGATCGCCTGGCCGATCAGCCGCTGGGACAACCTGCCGGTCCCGGACACCTTCGACCAGAACCTGAGCGCCCGGTCCGCCGCCCTGACGGTCGCACCCCAGGGGCTCGCCCTGGCCGGTGCGGTGCCGCTGGTGCTGTGGCGCCGGCAGCGGATCAAGGCGGCGGAGAGCCGCTGACCGCGCGAGGTGCCTCGGAGCGACCGTCCGGGGCCCGTCGGGGGCGGCGAGGCTCGTCGCCTCGCGCGGGCGGGTGCCGCCGCACTGCCGTTGGGTGCGAGACCGTCTCGGTGGGTCTGCGGGCGACCGCTCCGCTGAGGCTCTCTGCGCCGGACCGCTCCCGTGAGGCTGTCTCCGGGGACCGCTCCGGTGAAGGCTGCCAGGGTCGCCTCGGCGAAGGCTTGGGCGGCCGCTCGGACAGGGCCTCGGCAAGTGGCTGGGAAAGCTTTGCCGGGAGTGTGACCCAGGGCGCTCGGAAGGGGCTGCCCGGTGTCGGTACCGCCGGGTAGGGTGCGGACCCATGGGTGGCGAGAGCACGACACGTACGGCGCCGCGCGACGGCGGCGCGAGCAGGGGCCCGGCGGGCGGCCGGACCGGGCAGCGGTTGTCCGGGCTGGCCGTGGCGCTGGGCCTGGTGCTGTTCCTGGGCGGGTTCGCCTGGGGAGCGGTGGTCTACCGGCCGTACACCGTGCCCACCCCCTCGATGGCGCCGACGATCGGCGCGGGCGACCGGGTGCTGGCCGAGCGCGTCGACGGCTCCGAGGTGCGCCGCGGTGACGTCGTCGTCTTCACCGACAAGACCTGGGTGACCAACGCACCCGTCGTCAAGCGGGTGGTCGCCGTCGGCGGCGACACGGTCGCCTGCTGCACGGACGGCAAGCTGACCGTCAACGGCAAGCAGATCGACGAGCCGTACCTGGCCGGGTCCTCGCCGGCCGAGATCCGCAACTTCCCGACGGTGACGGTGCCGAAGGACCGGCTCTTCCTGCTCGGTGACGAACGGAGCGGCTCCCTGGACTCCACGGCCCACCTCACGGACGCCGCCAGCGGCACGGTGGCACGCAGCGCCGTGTCGGCCCGGGTGGACGCCGTCGTATGGCCCATGGACGGCATGCTGGAGCGCCCCACCGGCTTCGAGGACCTCGGCGCACTGTCCTCGCCGGGACCGCTGCGGACGATCGTCGCGCTGATCGTCGTGGGCGGTGCGCTGGTGATGGGCGGAGGGGCGTACGGCCCGATCGCCAACAGACTGGCCAAGCGCTCGACGCCGCGGGCGGAGGCCGTGGGTGCCCACTGAGGCGCTGGGCGCGGGTGACGGGCCGTACGGCGAGACAGTGGCGGGGAAGACGGCGTACGGCGAGACAGCGCCGGGAATCAAGGAGTACGGCGGGGCGGACGCGGGGGAGACCGCGTACGGCGACTCGTACGACGGCGGGTTGCGCAAGGTCGCGCGCGTGGTTCTGCTCGACCCACGGGACCGCATTCTGCTTCTGCACGGCCATGAGCCGGAGGATCCGGCGGACGACTGGTGGTTCACGCCTGGCGGCGGCGTCGAGGGCGACGAGAGCCGTGAGGCGGCGGCGCTGCGGGAACTCGCCGAGGAGACCGGCATCACGGAGGTGGAACTCGGTCCCGTGCTGTGGCGGCGGATGTGCTCCTTCCCGTTCGCGGGCCGTCGCTGGGACCAGGACGAGTGGTACTACCTGGCCCGTACGACACAGACGGCGATCCGGGCCGTGGGCCTCACCGAGCTGGAGCGGCGCAGTGTCGCCGGAGCGCGCTGGTGGACGTGTGAGGAACTCGACCGGGCGCATGAGACGGTGTATCCGACCAGACTCGCCGAGCTGCTGCGCACACTGCTCGACGAAGGTCCCCCCGCCGGGCCCGTGACCCTTGACCCCGAAATTGTCTAGGTGCTGACGGGACTGGCGCACAATGGTGGGATCGCACGGCTGAAGGGGAACATGCCATGAGCGCCGAGGACCTCGAAAAGTACGAGACCGAGATGGAGCTCAAGCTCTATCGGGAGTACCGCGATGTCGTCGGTCTGTTCAAGTATGTGATCGAGACCGAGCGGCGTTTCTATCTGACCAATGACTACGAGATGCAGGTGCATTCGGTCCAGGGTGAGGTGTTCTTCGAGGTGTCCATGGCGGATGCCTGGGTGTGGGACATGTACCGGCCGGCTCGGTTCGTGAAGCAGGTCCGCGTGCTCACGTTCAAGGACGTGAACATCGAGGAATTGAACAAGAGTGATCTGGAGCTTCCCGGCGGGTGAGGCTGACCCGGCTCAGTCGGCTGACCCCGGCCCGCCCGGCTGGCCCGGCTCACCCGCAGGGGTGAGGAAGTTATCCACAATCGCGTACTTGTCCACCAAGATCCAATAGCTCGGTGAGCTGCCCTCAGTGTTGGCGCCGGAGGTGGTGCCGACATGAGCACGAGCAAGGGAAACGCACGCAGCGCACTGGGCAGGTACGGCGAGACGCTGGCCGCACGGCGGCTGGTCGAGGCCGGGATGACGGTCCTGGAGCGCAACTGGCGCTGCGGCAGGACGGGCGAGATCGACATCGTGGCGCGGGACGGCGACGTCCTGGTCGTCTGCGAGGTGAAGACACGCCGGACGGGCGCCTTCGAGCACCCGATGGCCGCGGTGACCCCGGAGAAGGCCCAGCGCCTGCGGGGCCTCGCGGAGAGCTGGCTCCACGCCCACGGCGGGGCACCACCGGGAGGCGTCCGCATCGACCTGGTGGGCGTCCTCCTGCCACAGCGCGGCGCCCCTGTGGTCGAGCACGCACGGGGGGTGGCCTGAGATGGGGTTCGCTCGTACGTGTTCGGTGGCCCTGGTGGGCGTCGAGGGGGTCGTGGTCGAGGTCCAGGCGGATCTGGAGCCGGGGGTGGCGGCGTTCACGTTGGTGGGGTTGCCGGACAAGAGTCTTTCGGAGAGCCGGGACCGGGTGCGGGCCGCCGTCGTGAACTCGGGTGGCGAGTGGCCGCAGAAAAAGCTCACCGTCGGGCTCAGCCCGGCGTCTGTACCGAAGGCGGGCAGCGGCTTCGACCTGGCCGTCGCGTGTGCCGTCCTCGGCGCCTGCGAGCGGATCGATCCGCGAGTCCTCGCCGACATCGTGATGATCGGAGAGCTCGGCCTGGACGGACGTGTGCGTCCGGTCCGGGGCATCCTGCCCGCGGTGCTGGCCGCGGCGGACGCCGGGTACGAGCAGGTGGTCGTTCCGGAGTGTGCCGCGGCCGAGGCTTCACTGGTGCCGGGCGTGTCCGTGCTGGGAGTGCGCAGCCTGCGCCAGCTGATCGCCGTTCTCGCGGACGAACCCGTACCCGATGAGGAGCCGGACGAACAGGGCCGCCCGGATCCGCTGCTCGCGGGTTTGCGGATGCCGGGTACGGGGGCGGCCACGGGCATGCACAGCCTCGGCGCCGCACAGCCCGATCACGGGCACGATCTCGCCGACGTGGTGGGGCAGATGTCGGCGCGTACGGCCGTGGAGGTCGCCGCGGCGGGTGGACACCACCTCTTCCTGGAGGGGCCGCCCGGCGCCGGCAAGACGATGCTCGCGGAGCGGCTGCCGGCCATCCTGCCCCGGCTCGCCAGGGAGGAGTCACTGGAGGTCACGGCGGTGCACTCGGTGGCGGGTCTGCTGCCCCCGGGCAAGCCTCTGATCGATGTGGCTCCCTACTGCGCACCGCATCACTCGGCGACGATGCAGGCCCTTGTCGGCGGGGGGCCCGGCATCGCGCGGCCGGGCGCGGTGTCACTCTCGCATCGGGGTGTCCTCTTCCTCGACGAGACGCCGGAGTTCAACAGCCAAGCCCTCGACGCCCTGCGCCAGCCGCTGGAGGCCGGCCACGTCGTGATCGCGCGCAGCGCCGGAGTCGTCCGCTTCCCGGCGAAGTTCCTGATGGTGCTGGCGGCAAATCCCTGCCCCTGCGGCCGCTTCTCCCAGACGGACGACCTGTGCGAGTGCCCGCCCTCGGCCATCCGCCGCTACCAGGCGCGGTTGTCCGGGCCGCTGCTCGACCGCGTTGACCTCCGGGTGGAGGTGGACCGTGCCACACGCGCCCAGCTGGCGGAGCGCGGGGCTCGGGGCGAGTCCACCGCGACGGTCGCCGACCGGGTGCGCGCGGCCCGCGAGCGGGCGTCGGCCCGCCTGGCCGGCACCCCCTGGCGGACCAACAGCGAGGTCCCCGGCCGTGAGCTGCGAAGCCGCTGGTACGCCGCGATCGGCGCCATGGACGAGGCCGAACGGAACCTTGAGCGAGGAGTTTTGACCGCCCGAGGACTGGACCGCGTCCTGCGCGTCGCCTGGACCGTCGCCGACCTCGTCGGTCATGACCGGCCGGACGCCACGGATGTCGCACTGGCGCTGCAACTGCGCACCGGTGTGCCGCGTGGCGTGCCCATGGCCATCGGGGCGCTGACGTGAACGGGAGCGAGGATCCGGACGACGAGTTGCTCGGCAGGGTGCTTCTCAGCCGGGTCGTCGAGCCCGGCGACGAGGTCGTCGGGCGGTGGGTGCGGGAGTACGGGGTGGGAGAAGTGGTGGCGCGGTTGCGGGAGGGGGCGGAGGCCCTGCCGGGGGTGAGTTACAAGCGGTGGGACGGGCTGCGGGCCCGGGCGTCGCGGGCCGAGCCCGGGCGGGACCTTGCCGCGGCCCGGGAGGTCGGGGTGCGGTTCCTGCGGCCCGGGGACGTCGAGTGGCCGCAGCAGCTGGATGATCTGGGGGACGCCGGGCCCATCGGGCTGTGGGTGCGGGGGCGGGCCAGCCTGCGGATGTGGGCCTTGCGGTCCGTGGCCGTCGTCGGCGCGCGGGCCTGCACCGAGTACGGGGCCCACATGGCCGCCACCCTCGCCGACGGCCTCGCCGAGCGGGGCTGGGTCGTCGTGTCCGGCGGCGCCTACGGCGTCGACGGAGCCGCTCACCGAGGTGCCCTGGGAACCGGCGGGGCCACCGTCGCCGTACTCGCCTGCGGGGTCGACCGGCCCTATCCGCGCGGGCACACCCAGTTGATCAACAGGATCGCGGAACAGGGACTCGTGATCGGAGAACTGCCCCCCGGCGACCACCCGACGCCCAGCAGATTCATCGTGCGCAACCGGGTGATCGCGGCACTCACCCGGGGCACGGTCGTCGTCGAGGCCGCTCACCGCAGCGGGTCACTCGCCACCGCTCGGGCGGCCCAGCGGCTGGGGCGTCACACGATGGGCGTGCCCGGCCCGGCCACCAGCGGCCTCTCCGCGGGCGTGCACGAACTCCTGCGCGGCGACGCCGTGCTGGTCACCGACGCCGCGGAGATCGTCGAAATCGTCGGCGACATGGGCGAGCTGGCGCCCGAGCGGCGCGGGCCCGTCCTCCCGCGCGATCTGCTGGAGCCGAGGGCGCGCAGAGTTCTGGCCGCGCTCCCCGGTCGCCGCGCGGCACGGCCGGACGAGATCGCGCGCGGGGCGCAGACCACCGCGGACGACGCGATCGCGCGGCTCTACGAACTCCGCTCACTCGGTTACGTCGAACGACACGGCGACGGCTGGAAGTTGACACGCCAGGCGATTATGTCCGCTCGTGAAGATCGAAGTCGATGCTGACCGAGCGTGTTCGGCCGTACGGGGGAACACGGACGCCCTTGTGAATTCCCCCAGTTGGGGTGTTCGGGTGATCACGTAGAGCGACCGCCGTGCCCCGGTGGGGCGTCCAGCGGAACGTATCTGCGTACGGCTTGAGCTCTCTTCTTCGCGCACCGCGACGCCGCAGTCACGCTACGCTCACGAGAATCCCGGCGCAGACCGGCACCTCGACCCCGCAACAGATCAGAACGACATCAGACCGGCAGCTCCCCCAGGCGCCCCCACATCACGGCAGAACGGCACAAGGCAACGAATGCCCCAGCACACCTCCGGGTCCGACCGTGCGGCGATCCCCCCAGCCGCCCGTGACGGTGGCAGCGTGCGGCCGCCCGCTCCCTCGACACTCGACGAGCTGTGGCGGTCGTACAAGGCGACCGGGGACGAGCGGTTGCGCGAGCAGCTGATCCTGCACTACTCGCCGCTCGTCAAGTACGTGGCGGGCCGGGTGAGCGTCGGTCTGCCGCCCAACGTGGAGCAGGCGGACTTCGTGTCGTCGGGGGTGTTCGGGCTGATCGACGCGATCGAGAAGTTCGACATCGACCGGGAGATCAAGTTCGAGACGTACGCGATCACGCGGATCCGGGGCGCGATGATCGACGAGCTGCGGGCGCTGGACTGGATCCCGCGGTCGGTGCGGCAGAAGGCGCGGAACGTGGAGCGGGCGTACGCGACGCTCGAGGCGCGGCTGCGGCGGACGCCGACCGAGGCGGAGGTGGCCGTCGAAATGGGGATCGCGGTGGACGAACTCCACTCGGTCTTCAGCCAGTTGTCGCTGGCCAACGTGGTGGCGCTGGAGGAGCTGCTGCATGTCGGGGGCGAGGGCGGCGACGGCCTCAGCGTCATGGACACGTTGGAGGACACCGCCGCGGACAATCCGGTGGAGGTGGCCGAGGACCGGGAGCTGCGAAGGTTCCTGGCGCGGGCGATCAACACCCTGCCCGAGCGGGAGAAGACCGTGGTGACGCTGTACTACTACGAGGGCCTCACGCTCGCCGAGATCGGGAACGTGCTGGGCGTTACCGAGAGCCGGGTCAGCCAGATCCACACCAAGTCGGTGCTGCAGCTGCGGGCGAAGCTGGCCGGCTTCGGTCGATGACCTGGCGGGATGTGGTGGGGGGATCCGTGGAGAGACTCCCGCCGGCGGTGGCGCGTCCGTAAAGTGGTTGACGTGCCAAGGATTCGAGCGGCCTCCGTGGCCGAGCACCGGTCGATGCAGCGAGCCGCCCTGCTGAACGCGGCTCGGTCCCTGTTGTCCGAGGGCGGGACGGACGCGCTGACCTTCCCGGCCCTCGCCGAGCGGACAGGGCTCGCGCGGTCGTCCGTGTACGAGTACTTCCGGTCCCGGGCCGCCGTGGTCGAGGAGCTGTGCGAGGTCGACTTTCCCGTGTGGGCCGCGGAGGTCTCGGCGGCGATGGAGCGGGAGGCGTCGCCCGAGGGCAAGGTCGAGGCCTATGTGCGGCAGCAGCTCGCGCTGGTGGGGGACCGGCGGCACCGCGCCGTGGTGGCGATCTCCGCGAGCGAGCTGGACGCCGGGGCTCGGGAGAAGATCCGGGCGGCGCACGGCGGACTCGTCGCGATGATCGTCCAGGCGCTGGGGGAGATGGGGCACGCGGAGCCCCGGCTGGCGGCGATGCTGTTGCAGGGGGTCGTGGACGCGGCTGTGCGGAGGATCGAGTTGGGGGCGGCGGAGGATCCCTCGGTGATCACGGAGGCGGCCGTGGCCATGGCGCTGCGGGGTGTGCGGGGTTGACCGGCTGACCGGCGCCGGGTGCCGCCGGGGTGGGAACGCCCGCCCGCGCGTGCGGGTGCAGAGTCGCCGCCGCTGCGCCCACCCGTGGCGCTTCAGTGGCACGACTGCCCGCAGCCATGCGTCGGCTGGGCGCGCCCCTCCGGGTGGAGGGTTCCATGGCACTGATGCCCGCAGCTACGTGAATTCGCCCGCGCCCGGTGCCCGCGCCCCGCGCCGACTAGGACGGCAGCGGCACCCCCAGCACCGGCAGCAGCCTCGACGGTCCCCTGTGCAGTAGCCACGGCGGGAGGAGCGACAGCGGGTCCAGGTAGGTGTCGCCTCTCCGTAAGCCCCAGTGGACGCACGTCCCGGCGCAGTGCGAACCGGTCGCCTCGACTGTCCCCACGACCTCTCCCGCCTCCACCTCGTCGCCCTTCTTCAGCATCGCCCGCACCGGTTCATACGTCGTCCGCAACGGCGGATCCCCCGTCCCGGTGAGCTCCACCGACACGACCGCCTTCCCCGCGACCCGGCCCGCGAAGGAAACCCGCCCCGCCGCCACCGCCCGTACCGGTGTCCCGACGGGCGCTGCCAGGTCCACGCCGCGGTGGCCGCGGCCGTACGCGGACGCCGGGGGCTCCCAGCCGCGGAGGACCGGAGGGCGCACTCCAACGGGCCAGGCGCGGCCGACCGCCGGCACCGTCGGATCCCGGGGCGGCGCGGCAGGAAAGTCACTTGCGGCCGGCATCAGTCGTGGGGCCGGCGCCAGCAGGACGGTCCCCGTCAGGAGCAGCAGTGACACCAGCCGCAGCACCAGCCGCCCGCACGTCCTCGCCGCCGTCGCGGTCGCCGCCGTCCTCGCACATCGCTTCTCTCGCATGCGAGAACCGTCCCGCAACCTCCCCGATCATGGCCGATACCTGTGGATAACTCCCGGGTTGTGGACGGCGGCGTCACCCGGTACCTCGCGGGTCCCGTACACTTCTTCTGGCGATCCGGGTCACCGGGTCGACTTCGCACGCCCCGATGCGGCTCCCGGAGACGGTCCGTATCAGCGCCCCTCGGTCCTTTGTGGCACGGCGCATGTGGGCGTCAGGCGCGGGAGCCGTCCGGCACCCGCGGCACAACCGAGAAACCAAGGAGAACACGGCCATGGCCGTCGTCACGATGCGGGAGCTGCTGGAGAGCGGCGTCCACTTCGGTCACCAGACCCGTCGTTGGAACCCGAAGATGAAGCGCTTCATCTTCACGGAGCGCAACGGCATCTACATCATCGACCTGCTCCAGTCGCTGTCGTACATCGACCGCGCCTACGAGTTCGTCAAGGAGACCGTCGCCCACGGCGGCACGGTCATGTTCGTCGGCACCAAGAAGCAGGCGCAGGAGGCCATCGCCGAGCAGGCCACCCGCGTCGGCATGCCCTACGTCAACCAGCGCTGGCTGGGCGGCATGCTCACCAACTTCTCGACCGTCTACAAGCGTCTGCAGCGCCTCAAGGAGCTCGAGCAGATCGACTTCGAGGACGTCGCGTCCTCCGGTCTGACCAAGAAGGAGCTGCTGGTCCTCTCCCGCGAGAAGGCCAAGCTGGAGAAGACGCTCGGCGGTATCCGCGAGATGCAGAAGGTGCCCAGCGCCGTCTGGATCGTGGACACCAAGAAGGAGCACATCGCGGTCGGTGAGGCCCGGAAGCTCAACATTCCGGTTGTCGCCATCCTCGACACCAACTGCGACCCCGACGAGGTCGACTACAAGATCCCGGGCAACGACGACGCGATCCGCTCCGTCACCCTGCTCACCCGTGTGATCGCCGACGCCGTCGCCGAGGGCCTCATCGCCCGTTCCGGCGTGGCGACGGAGGGCAAGGGCGAGAAGGCCGCGGGCGAGCCGCTCGCCGAGTGGGAGCGCGACCTGCTCGAGGGCGAGAAGAAGGCCGAGGAGGCCCCGGCCGCCGCCGAGGCGCCTGCTGCCGAGGCCCCCGCTGCCGAGGCTCCGGCCGCCGAGGGCGAGCAGGCCTGACACCGTCAGCGTTGACGGCGGGAGCGGTACTCCTCCAACAGCGCCTCGGCGCGGTTGAAGTCCGCTTCCGCCGTTCACCCGTAGGTCGACGGAAGGTCAGCGCCCCCGGATAGACGGGGGGCTGCAGACTCCGTAGATCTTCGATCTTCCAGACTTCGAGAAAGATTCACAGACTCATGGCGAACTACACCGCCGCCGACGTCAAGAAGCTCCGTGAGCTCACCGGCGCCGGCATGATGGACTGCAAGAAGGCGCTGGACGAGGCCGAGGGCAACGTCGAGAAGGCCGTCGAGGCGCTCCGCATCAAGGGCCAGAAGGGCGTCGCCAAGCGCGAGGGCCGCTCCGCCGAGAACGGCGCCGTGGTCTCGATCATCGCCGACGACAACTCCTCCGGTGTCCTCGTCGAGCTGAAGTGCGAGACGGACTTCGTCGCCAAGGGCGAGAAGTTCCAGGGCGTGGCCACCGCCATCGCCGAGCACGTCGCCAAGACCTCCCCGGCCGACATCGAGGCCCTGCTCGCCTCCGAGATCGAGGCCGGCAAGACCGTCCAGGCGTTCGTGGACGAGGCCAACGCCAACCTCGGTGAGAAGATCGTCCTGGACCGCTTCGCGCAGTTCGCCGACGGCTTCGTGCTCGCCTACATGCACCGCACGATGCCCGACCTGCCCCCGCAGATCGGTGTCCTCGTCGAGCTGGACAAGCCGAACGCCGAGGTCGCCAAGGGCATCGCCCAGCACATCGCCGCCTTCGCGCCGAAGTACCTCTCCAAGGAGGACGTCCCGGCCGAGGTCGTCGAGTCCGAGCGCCGCGTCGCCGAGGAGACCACCCGCGCCGAGGGCAAGCCCGAGGCCGCCCTGCCGAAGATCGTCGAGGGTCGCCTCAACGGCTTCTTCAAGGACGCCACGCTGCTGGGCCAGCCGTACGCGCTCGACAACAAGAAGTCCGTCCAGAAGATCCTGGACGAGGCCGGTGTCACCCTGAAGCGCTTCACGCGCATCAAGGTCGGCATCTGAGTCCGTACCGCGATCGGCGCCCGACCACCGGCGAAATACCGCTAGGGTCGAGGGCAGTCGTCCGCGGACGCCGTCACCACGCACGCGCGCGTGACGGACGACAGCAGATCTGACGAGGAGGCCATTGCCGCGCATGGGATGCGAAACACGCCCCAACCGGCAATGGCCTTCTTCGTATGTGCACCACGTAACAAAGGCGGGATCTCGATGACCACCAAGGCCCAGAAGAGCGACGACGGCAAAGTACGCGGCCGGTTTCTGCTGAAGCTGTCCGGAGAGGCCTTCTCCGGCGGCGGGGGCCTCGGCGTCGACCCGGACGTGGTGCACAAGATCGCCCGCGAGATCGCCTCCGTCGTACGCGACGGCGCGCAGATCGCGGTCGTCATCGGCGGTGGCAACTTCTTCCGCGGTGCCGAACTCCAGCAGCGCGGCATGGACCGGGCCCGCTCGGACTACATGGGCATGCTCGGCACCGTGATGAACTGCCTCGCCCTCCAGGACTTCCTGGAGAAGGAGGGCATCGACAGCCGGGTCCAGACCGCCATCACCATGGGCCAGGTCGCCGAGCCGTACATCCCGCTGCGCGCCGTACGGCACCTGGAGAAGGGCCGCGTGGTCATCTTCGGCGCCGGTATGGGCATGCCGTACTTCTCCACCGACACCACCGCCGCCCAGCGCGCCCTGGAGATCGACGCCGAGGCGCTGCTCATGGGCAAGAACGGCGTGGACGGGGTCTACGACTCCGACCCGAAGACCAACCCCGACGCGGTCAAGTTCGACTCGCTCGGCTACGGCGAGGTCATCACCCGCGATCTCAAGGTCGCCGACGCCACGGCGATCACCCTGTGCCGCGACAACAAGCTCCCGATCCTCGTCTTCGAGCTGCTGGCGGAGGGCAATATCGCCCGCGCCGTCAATGGTGAGAAGATCGGCACGCTTGTGGGTGAGCAGGGCAGTCAGGGCTGACGCCCGAGAACAACCCCGTCCGGGGGACGGACGGGACGGACCCTGGCCGGGGGATGGACAATGTCCTGCCGGTCGGGAACCGTGCAGGAAGAAGACGCGACGCAGCCGGCCGCCGCCCCCACCCTGGAACCGCAGCCGGGCCTTTACTCAAGACACGCAGGAGCAAGTGGTGATCGAAGAGACCCTCCTCGAGGCCGAGGAGAAGATGGAGAAGGCCGTCGTGGTCGCCAAGGAGGACTTCGCCGCGATCCGCACCGGTCGTGCGCACCCGGCGATGTTCAACAAGATCGTGGCCGACTACTACGGCGCGCCGACGCCGATCAACCAGCTGGCTTCGTTCTCCGTGCCGGAGCCGCGCATGGCGGTCGTGACCCCGTTCGACAAGAGCGCGCTGCGCAACATCGAGCAGGCGATCCGCGACTCCGACCTCGGCGTCAACCCGAGCAACGACGGCAACATCATCCGTGTGGTGTTCCCCGAACTCACCGAGGAGCGCCGCCGCGACTACATCAAGGTCGCCAAGGGCAAGGCCGAGGACGCGCGTGTGTCCATCCGTTCCGTCCGCCGCAAGGCCAAGGACGCCATCGACAAGCTGATCAAGGACGGCGAGATCGGTGAGGACGAGGGCCGCCGTGCGGAGAAGGAGCTCGACGACACCACGCACAAGTACGTCGCCCAGGTGGACGAGCTTCTGAAGCACAAGGAAGCGGAGCTGCTCGAGGTCTGATGAACGACTCTTCCTGGGGGGCACCGCCACAAGCCGGGCATGCCGGGCAAGCCGGGTACTGGGGGGCCGCCGCCGAGCGTGGACCTGTCCAGGGGGCTGCCCCGGCGGGTCCCGCGTACGATGCGCCTGAGGCGCAGCAGACTCGCCCCATGCCCATCGTGCCCGAGGGACCCGCGTATGGCGGAGACCAGGATGACGACCGGGGGGCCGCTCGGCTGAGCGGCCCCTTGTTCCGCGAACAGCCGCCGCACGCGCGGCCGTACGACACGCCGCAGGCGCGGCCCTTCGAGGCGGCGCAGCAGAATCCGGAGCCCATGCCCGACGCCCCGCAGCCGGCGCCCCAGCCGCAGAAGAAGAGCGCGGGGCGCGACCTGGGTGCGGCCATAGGGGTCGGTGTCGGGCTCGGCGTGGTGATCGTCGCTTCGCTGTTCGTCGTCAAGGCCGTGTTCGTCGGTGTCGTCGCGGTCGCGGTCGTGGTGGGGCTGTGGGAGCTGACCAAGCGGCTCGAGGAGCGCAAGGGCATCAAGGCGCCCCTCGTCCCGCTCGCCCTCGGCGGTGCGGCCATGGTCGTCGCCGGATACGTCCGGGGTGCCGAGGGCGCCTGGGTGTCGATGGCGCTGACCGCGCTGGCCGTACTGGTCTGGCGCATGACGGAACCGCCGGAGGGCTATCTCAAGGACGTCACCGCGGGCGTCTTCGCGGCGTTCTACGTGCCGTTCCTGGCGACGTTCGTCGCGATGATGCTCACCGCCGAGGACGGGGCGTACCGCGTCCTGACGTTCCTGCTGCTGACGGTCGTCAGCGACACCGGTGCGTACGCCGTCGGCTGGCGCTTCGGCACGCACAAGCTCGCCCCGCGCATCAGCCCCGGCAAGACCCGTGAGGGCCTGCTCGGCGCGGTGAGCTTCGCGATGGTGGCGGGCGCGCTGTGCATGGAGTTCCTGATCGACGACGGCACCTGGTGGCAGGGGCTGCTGCTGGGCCTCGCGGTCGCGGCCAGCGCCACACTGGGCGACCTCGGCGAGTCGATGATCAAGCGGGACCTGGGCATCAAGGACATGGGAACGCTGCTGCCGGGTCACGGTGGGATCATGGACCGGCTGGACTCGCTGCTGCCCACGGCTCCTGTGGTGTGGCTGCTGCTGGTGCTCTTCGTCGGGTCGGGCTGACGGATCGGTCAGTGTCAGGGAGCCTCCGTTCTTGCAGAGCGGAGGCTCCTTGGTCTGTGGGACGATTCGGGTGTACGTCAACGAAGGCACTCAGAGACACTCACAGGCACCCACAGGGGACTCGAAGGGGGTCATCATGACCGCCATCCGAGAAGTCATCGACGTCGACTGCACGCCGGACGAGGTCTACGCGTACATCACCGACCCGTCCCACCTGCCCGAATGGCAGCTGAGCGCCGTCTCGGCCGAGCCGCTCGACGAAGGGCCGGTCCACGCCGGCTCCCGGGTGCGGGTCACCCGGCGCATCGGCAACCGACAGCTTCCGATGACCGTGCAGTTCGACGAGCTCGACCCTCCGCACAGCTGGGATCTGCACGGGATCGACGGTCCCGTCAGGCCCCGCACCCACGGTGAGATCGAGCCGCTCGACGACGGACGCCGCTCCCGCGTGACGATCGACATCGACTTCGAAGGGCACGGCCTCGGCAAGGTCCTGGTGCCCCTCGTCGTCCGCCCACAGGTTCGCAAGGAACTGCCGCGCGACGAGCAACTCCTCAAGGACAGGCTGGAGCGCAGGACCGACTAGCCCGGCGTTCGGCAGGCACGTACGAGCCCGTCGCGGCCATCCGCCACGCGGGAGTGATCCCGGCTGTCCACAGGGGAGCGGGCCACACCAGTGGATCTGCGACACTGGTACAGCCATGCCTAAGCCCGGAGAACTCACTTTCGTCGCCCCCCGCGGAGCCAAGAAGCCGCCGCGGCACCTTGCCGATCTCACGCCCGGTGAGCGCAAGGACGCTGTCGCCGCGATCGGCGAGAAGCCGTTTCGTGCCAAGCAGCTCTCGCAGCACTACTTCGCGCGGTACGCGCACGACCCGGAGCAGTGGACCGACATCCCTGCCGGATCGCGCGCCAAGCTGCGGGAGGAGCTGTTCCCGGAGCTGATGACCGTGGTACGGCATCTGTCGACCGACGAGGGCACGACGCGCAAGACGCTGTGGCGGCTGTTCGACGGGACGCTCGTCGAGTCGGTGCTGATGCGGTATCCGGACCGGGTGACCATGTGCATCAGCTCCCAGGCGGGGTGCGGGATGAACTGTCCCTTCTGCGCCACCGGGCAGGCGGGGCTCGATCGCAATCTGTCCACCGCGGAGATCGTGCATCAGATCGTGGACGGGATGCGGGCGCTGCGGGACGGGGAAGTGCCCGGCGGGCCCGCTCGGCTGTCCAACATCGTCTTCATGGGGATGGGCGAGCCGCTCGCCAACTACAACCGGGTCGTGGGGGCGATTCGGCGGCTCACCGATCCCGAGCCGGACGGGCTGGGGCTGTCGCAGCGCGGGATCACCGTCTCGACCGTCGGTCTCGTCCCGGCCATCCACCGGTTCGCCGACGAGGGCTTCAAGTGCCGGCTCGCGATCTCGCTGCACGCGCCCGACGACGAGCTGCGCGACACCCTCGTCCCCGTGAACACGCGGTGGAAGGTGCGCGAGGTGCTCGACGCCGGGTTCGAGTACGTCGAGAAGTCCGGGCGCCGGCTGTCCATCGAGTACGCGCTCATCCGGGACATCAACGACCAGGCGTGGCGCGGTGACCGGCTCGGGCGGCTGCTCAAGGGCAAGCCCGTGCATGTGAACCTGATTCCGCTGAACCCGACTCCCGGGTCGAAGTGGACCGCCTCGCGGCCCGAGGACGAGAAGGCGTTCGTCGAGGCCATCGCCGCCCATGGTGTGCCGGTGACGATTCGGGACACCCGTGGTCAGGAGATCGACGGGGCCTGCGGTCAGCTCGCGGCCACCGAGCGGTAATCTGAGCGCGTACACCCGTACGAACATCTTCATATTCCGACAGGGGAGCGCCACAGCGCTGAGAGTGCGGCAACCAGGCCGCAGACCCTCTGAACCTCGCCCAGGTCATTCTGGGTAGGAAGTTCGGTCATCACTCAAGCTGTTGCGCCCTGCCCGGGAGCCGAAAGGACTTCTGGGCGGGGCCGCGTCTCTTCCTGGTCCATCCCAGGAGGAATTCAGTGAGCACCACCAAGAAGTACCTGGCCCTGGCCGTCGGTCTCGGCCTGGTCACGTTGTCCGCGTGCGGATCGTCGTCCGACGACGAGAGTTCCGGCGGGTCCGGGTCCGGCGGGTCGAAGACCGTGACGCTCGTCAGCCACGACTCGTGGGCCGTCTCGAAGAACGTCCTCGCCGCGTTCGAGAAGCAGTCCGGCTACCAGGTCAAGGTCCTGGAGGACGGCGACGCCGGGCAGGCCGTCAACAAGGCGATCCTCACCAAGGACAACCCGCAGGGCGACGTCTTCTTCGGCGTCGACAACACCCTGCTGTCGCGGGCGCTCGACAACGGGCTGTTCCAGCCGTACGAGGCGAAGGGCGCCGACAAGATCGACGCCCGGTACCAGGCCGACCAGGACGAGCACCGGGTCATTCCCGTCGACACCGGCGACATCTGCGTCAACTACGACAAGGCGTACTTCAGCGAGCACAAGCTGGCCCCGCCGACGTCGTTCGACGACCTGATCAAGCCGGCGTACAAGAACCTCCTCGTCACCGAGAACGCCTCCACCTCCTCGCCGGGCCTGGGCTTCCTGCTCGGCACCGCCGCCAAGTACGGCGACGACGGCTGGCAGGACTACTGGGGGAAGCTGAAGGCCAACGGCGTCAAGGTCGTCGACGGCTGGGAGCAGGCCTACAACGAGGAGTTCTCCGGCTCGGCCGGCGGCAAGCAGGCCAAGGCGGACCGGCCGCTCGTCGTGTCGTACGCCTCCTCGCCGCCCGCCGAGGTGATCTACGCCGACCCGAAGCCGACGGCCGCCCCCACCGGGGTCGCGACCGGCACCTGCTTCCGCCAGGTCGAGTACGCGGGTCTGCTCAGCAACGCCAAGAACGCCGAGGGCGGCAAGGCGTTGATCGACTTCCTGCTGACGAAGACGTTCCAGGAGGACATGCCGCTCAACATGTTCGTCTACCCGGTGGTCGACGGTGCCCAGGTGCCCGAGGAGTTCGCGAAGTACGGCCCGCAGGCCGAGGAGCCCGAGACCATGGACCCGGCGAAGATCGCCGACAACCGTGACGACTGGGTCAAGTCGTGGACCTCGCTCGTACTGAAGTAGCCCCCCGGCCGATTCGGAGGAGGAACCCGCGGAGCGCAGCGGTGCGGCTCGGCCTCATCGCCGTGCCCGTGGCCTTCTTCGCGGTCTTCTTCGCCTACCCCGTCGCCGCGATTGTCGCGCGCGGTCTGAAGGTCGACGGGGTCTGGCAGTTCGGGCGGCTCTGGGACGTGCTCGGGCAGTCCGACATCCGGCACGTCCTGTGGTTCACCACCTGGCAGGCCCTCGCGTCCACCGCGCTGACCCTGCTGATCGCGCTGCCGGGCGCCTATGTCTTCGCCCGCTTCGACTTCCCCGGCAAGCAGATCCTGCGCGCCGTGGTGACCGTGCCCTTCGTGCTGCCGACGGTCGTCGTCGGTACGGCCTTCCTCGCACTCGTCGGCCGGGGCGGGCTCCTCGACGAGTTGTGGGGCGTGCGCCTGGACACCACGGTGTGGGCCATCCTCCTCGCACACGTCTTCTTCAACTACGCCGTCGTCGTACGGACGGTCGGCGGGCTCTGGTCGCAGCTGGACCCGCGGCAGGAGGAGGCCGCGCGGATGCTGGGGGCGTCTTCGCTGAAGGCGTGGCGGCAGGTCACCCTCCCGGCCCTCGCGCCCGCCGTGGCGGCCGCCGCGCTCATGGTCTTCCTGTTCACCTTCACCTCCTTCGGTGTCGTCCAGATCCTCGGCGGGCCGACCTTCTCGACCCTCGAAGTGGAGATCTACCGGCAGACGTCCGAGATCTTCGACCTCTCCACGGCCGCCGTCCTGACGATCATCCAGTTCCTGGCGGTGGCCGCGATCCTCGCCGTGCACGCCTGGACGGTACGGCGACGGGAGAGCACCCTTCGGCTGGTCGACGCGTCCGTGACCGCGCGGCGGCCGCGCGGGGCGGGGCAGTGGGCGCTGCTGGCCGGCGTCCTGGTCGTCATCGTCGTACTCCTGCTGCTGCCGCTCGCCGTCCTGGTGCAGCGGTCGCTGGACGCGCCCGAGTTCGGCTACTACCGGGCGCTGACCAGCGCCGACGGCGGGGTCTTCCTCGTCGCGCCGATCGAGGCCATCGGCAACTCGCTGGAGTACGCCGTCGTCGCCACCCTCATCGCCGTGCTGATCGGCGGTCTGGCCGCGGCCGCGCTGACCCGGCGGGACGCGGGGCGGTTCGTACGCGGCTTCGACGCGCTGCTGATGCTGCCGCTCGGAGTGTCCGCGGTGACCGTCGGGTTCGGGTTCCTGATCGCCCTGGACGAGCCGCCGCTCGATCTGCGCAGCTCGTGGATCCTGGTTCCGCTGGCCCAGGCGCTCGTCGGGGTGCCCTTCGTCGTACGGACCATGCTGCCCGTACTGCGCGCCGTGGACCAGCGGCTGCGCGAGGCGGCGTCGGTGCTGGGGGCCTCGCCTTGGCGGGTCTGGCGTGAGGTGGATCTGCCGATGGTGCGGCGGGCGCTGCTGATCGCGGCCGGGTTCGCCTTCGCCGTGTCGCTCGGTGAGTTCGGGGCGACCGTGTTCATCGCGCGGCCCGACAATCCCACGCTTCCGGTGGCCGTGGCGCGGCTGCTGGGGCGGGCCGGCGAGCTCAACTACGGCCAGGCGATGGCCCTTTCGACGGTACTGATGGTGGTGTGCGCGGTGGCGCTGCTGGTCCTGGAGCGGCTTCGTACGGATCGGACGGGGGAGTTCTAGATGCTGTTGAGCCTGGCGGGTGCGACCGTACGGTTCGGCGGGCGGGCCGTGCTGGACGGCGTCGACCTCGATGTCGCCGAGCACGAGATCGTGTGCGTGCTCGGGCCGAGCGGCAGCGGCAAGTCGACGCTGCTGCGGGCGGTGGCGGGGCTGCAACCCCTCGACTCCGGGCGGGTGCTGCTCGACGGGCGGGAACAGGCCGGGGTGCCCGCGCACAAGCGGGGCGTCGGGCTGATGTTCCAGGACCATCAGCTGTTCCCGCAGCGCGACGTCGGCGGCAATGTGGCCTTCGGGGCACGGATGCACGGCGCCTCCAAGGGTGAACAGGCCGAGCGGGTACGGGAGTTGCTCGACCTCGTCGGACTGCCGGGGGCCGCCCGGCGCGCCGTCGCCGCCCTCTCCGGCGGGGAGCAGCAGCGGGTCGCGCTGGCCCGTGCGCTCGCGCCCCGGCCGCGGCTGCTGATGCTGGACGAGCCGCTGGGGCAGCTCGACCGCTCGCTGCGTGAGCGGCTGGTGGTCGAACTCCGGGAGCTGTTCGGGCGGTTGGGCACCACCGTGCTGGCCGTGACGCACGACCAGGGTGAGGCCTTCGCGCTCGCCGACCGGGTCGTGGTCATGCGGGAGGGGCGGATCGCCCAGACCGGGACGCCGCTGGAGGTGTGGCAGCGGCCGGTGGACGAGTTCGTGGCGCGCTTCCTCGGCTTCGACAACGTGGTCGAGGGCACGGTCGCCGGGGAGGCCGCGGACACGCCCTGGGGCAAGCTGCCGGTGGGCGAGGGCGCCGGGCAGGGGACACGCACCCTGCTCGTACGGCCGGCCGGGGTGCGGCTCGTGGCACCCGACGCCGGGCTGCGCTGCAAGGTCGCGGCACGCACGTTCAAGGGCACGCATGTCGCCGTGCACCTCCAGCCGGAGGACGCGCCGCGCCTGGAGGCGGCGTGTGCGCTGCGGGACGCGCCGGAGGTCGGGGACGTGGTCGGGGTGGAGTTCGACGCGGCCGAAATTGTCGTGCTGGGTTGATCACGCGGCCCGTAGGGTGCGGGCATGACGCTGCTCGCGCACGACCGCTACTGCGACGAAATCGCCCACCAAGTCGGCCTGTTGAGGGCCGTCGTCACCTCCGGCGCCGATCTCTCGGCCACCGTGCCCACCTGCCCGGACTGGTCACTGGAACAGCTCGTA
Source organism: Streptomyces sp. NPDC051243 (assembly GCF_044455405.1). Classification (NCBI taxonomy): domain Bacteria; kingdom Bacillati; phylum Actinomycetota; class Actinomycetes; order Kitasatosporales; family Streptomycetaceae; genus Streptomyces; species Streptomyces sp. NPDC051243. Next base: position 210,464 of record NZ_JBITES010000012.1, read on the forward strand.
CGGCACATGGGCGGCGCCCTGCGCTGGGTGGAGCTGATGGTGCGGACGCGGGCGCAGGAGGAGATCCCGGAGGAGGAGGTGCCGGAGGCCGAGGGTCCCGAGGCCGAGGGTGACCGCGCCGCCCTGGACGCCTGGCTCGCCAAGACCGGCGAGATGGTCGTCGCCGCGCTGCGGGACGCCGGGCCGGACGCCAAGATGTGGGGGTGGGCCGGGGTCCCCACCGCGGGGTTCTGGGCCCGCCGTATGACCCACGAGATCACCGTTCACCGCGCGGACGCGACCCTTGCCGCCGGGCTCCCCTACGAGGTCGCGCCGGACGTGGCGGCCGACGCGATCGACGAGTGGCTGGAGATCGTCGAGTGGGCGCAGCGGACGCTGCCGGACGATCCGGCGAGGGAACTGCGGCGGCCGGGGGCCAGTATCCATCTGCACGCCACGGACAACACCCCCGAGGTGAACGCCGAGTGGTACGTCGATCTCACCGGGGAAGTCGTCACCTGGCGGCGCGACCACGAGAAGGCGACCGTCGCCCTGCGTGGCCCCCTCACCGCCGTGCTTCTCGCCTTCTACCGTCGACTGCCGCTGGACAGCCCGGAGTTGGAGGTCCTCGGCGAGCGGGAGTTGCTGGAGTTCTGGCTCGAACGGGCGACGTTCGGCTGACAGGCGTGTGGCCCGCCCCTCGAACACTCCGGGAAGGGGCGGGCCACAACGGTGTTGCTGTGCGGGCGGGTCAGCGGTCGCCGCTCGTACCCCGGCGGCGCATGCCGAAGAAGACGGCTCCGCCGCCGATCGCCACGAGCGCGATCGCGATGCCGGCGATCAGGCCGGTGTTGGAGTTCGCGCCGGTCTCGGCGAGGTTGGAGTCACCGGCGTCCGCCGGGGCCGGAGCATTGCTCTCGGTGCCCGCGGGGGCGGTGCTCTCGCTCTGAGACGGCGTCGGGGTCGGGGTGTCGGTCTCCTCGGCGGGGGTCGAGGCGGACTCCGACGGGGTCGGGGTGTCGGACGGAGCCGGCGGCTCCTCCTCTTCCTTCTTGCAGGCCGTGGACGGCGTCGTCAGGTTCGGCTTGATGTCCTCGTCGACATAGCCCTCGGCCTTGACGTGGACGCGGTACTCGGCGTCCGGCTTCCAGTTCTCCTCGAAGGCGATGGTGACACCCTCGCGGGAGCCCTTGACCACCTGCTCGCCGACCTTCTTCAGGTCGGCGCCGTTGTTCTGCAGGTACACGCTGACGGTCGCCGGGATCCCGCTGGGGTCCACGTCGGTGACCGTGATGACGCCCTTGTGGCCGTCGCACTTGGCTTCGGCGGAGAATTCACTGATGTCGCACGCGAGCGCGTTGCCCGCGAGACCGAGCATGAGCGCCGCCGAGGCGGAGGCGACACCGAGAGCGCGCACGGAACGTGCGACAGTACGGCGGTTTATGGACACGTTTGACACGTTTGTCCTTACGAGTTGCGCAACTGAGGGGGGTGTTGAAGAGGTTGGCGATCTGACATCGCCGTCCCCAGGAGTCTCACTGGTTTATAAGCGTGACATAAGGACTGTCAACGTGTGGGCGGCCCACAGGCCTTGGCTTTGCTCTCTTATTAACCCCCGAGACGTTTCAACGCCTCCGGAACCTCCTCGATCCGGTCGACCAGGGCGATACGGGACTCCATCGAGCGCTCCCGCGCGAGCGACTGGAGCAGGGGCCAGGTCGGCAGCTTCTGCGTCCAGTGCGTGCGGTCGACCAGGATCATCGGGGTGGGCTCACCGCGCGACTCGTAGTAGTTCGGCGTCGCGTTGTCGAAGATCTCCTGTACGGTGCCGGCGGCGCCCGGCAGGAAGACGACGCCCGCGTTCGAGCGGGCCAGGAGACCGTCCTCGCGGGTGGCGTTGGCGAAGTACTTGGCGATGTGGGAGGCGAACGGGTTCGGCGGCTCGTGGCCGTAGAACCAGGTCGGGATGCCCACGGAGCGGCCGCCCCGGGGCCAGCGGGCGCGCACGTCGAAGGCGACGGCCGCCCAGTCGGTGATCGAGGGTGTGAAACCGGGGGCCTTGGCGAGGAGTTGGACGGCCTCGCCGAGCATCTCGTCGTCGTACGGGGCGGCGTACGCCCCGAGGTTCGCCGCCTCCATCGCACCCGGGCCGCCGCCGGTGGCGACCGTGAAACCGGCGCGGGTCAGCTCCCGGCCGAGGCGCGCGGCACCCTCGTACGCCTCCGTGCCGCGGCGCATCGCGTGCCCGCCCATGACGCCGACCACCCGGGCCCCGGCGAGGAGTTCGTCCAGGGCGTCGGAGACGGAGTCGTCGTGGACCGCGCGGAGCATGGAGGCGTAGATGTCGCCGTCCGCCTTGGTCTGCTGGAACCAGGCGTACGCGCGCGCGTCGGGCGTGGCCTCGTAGCCGTCCGCCAGGGACGCGAAGAGCTCGTCGGGGGAGTAGACCAGGCCGCGGTACGGGTCGAAGGGCAGGCCCGGGACGGGCGGGAAGACCAGGGCGCCGTCCGCGCGGATCTTCGCGGCCGCCTCCTCACGCATCGGACAGCCGAGGAAGACGGCGCCCGCCGTGTCCGTGCCGAGCAGTTCGCGCGTACGGTCCGTCAGGTCGACGGCCTGCACCCGGAATCCGGCGAGGCTGCCGCGCGCCGCGACGGTCGCGTCGAACTCCTCGAGCGTCTCTATCTCACGGTCGTTGTGGTGGGCCGCATGGGCGGGCATCGTCTGCACGCGCCCATGCTAGGCACCGTCCGACGGGTGGTGGGTGTCAGCCCTCGATGGCCGACGGGTCCATCCAGACGACCTCCCAGGTGTGGCCGTCGAGGTCGTCGAAGGCGCGGCCGTACATGAAACCCATGTCCTGGATCTTCTCCGAGGCGGTGCCGCCGGCGGCGACGGCCTTCTCGACCAGTTCGTCGACCTTGTCGCGGCTCTCGGCGCTCAGACAGACCAGCACCTCGCTGGTCTTCGTGGCGTCCGCGATCTCCTTGTCGGTGAAGGTCGCGTAGAACGGCCTGGTCAGCAGCATCGCGACGATGGTGTCGCTGATCACGACGGAAGCGGCGTTCTCGTCGCTGAACTGCGGGTTGATCGAGTAACCGAGCTCCGTGAAGAACTTCTTCGAGGCGTCGAGGTCGTTCACGGGCAGGTTCACGAAGATCATCTGCTGGTACGCGGGGGCGGTCATCGTGGTCTCTCCCATCGGGGTGGCTGCTGTTCGGTGGGGTAGACCGGGGGGTCGTGCGGAACTCATCGCCGCGGAGAGATTTTTCTCGTACGAGTTTTTCGCCCGCCGCCCGCCGCCCGCCGTCCCCGTGCCCGGCGCCGCTGGTGCTTTCCGGCGACCGTCTCCGTACGGCGTCAGCGCGCCAGGGGCAGTGCGGCCAGCTCGGCCACGATCAGGGTGAGCGGGGCGAAGAACGCCACCAGGACGCCGGCGCGCAGGGCGGCCGCGCTGCGCAGCATCGAGGTGGGGGCGCCGAGGCGGAGCAGGGCGGCCGTGGTGTCGGCGCGGGCCTGCTTGGCCTCCAGGGCGGCCGTCAGGAGGGTGGCCACGGTGCAGCCGGTGACCAGGGCGACGCCGACGGGGGCGAGTGGGCCGAGGGCGGTGGCGGCGTCGGTGCCGGAGAGGGTGGCCATGGCGTACGCCCCGGAGGCCGCGGCGCAGACGATGCCGAGGGGGCGGCCGATGCGGACGGCTTCCGCCATGAGGACCCGGCCTGCCAGCAGGCGGAGGGCGCCGGGGCGGGCGGACTGGAGGAGGCGCCCGCAGAGGTGGGTGAGGCCGGGGGCGGCGAGGGTGAGGCCGAGGGCGGTGAGGAGCCAGCCGAGGAGGACGCCGGCGGGGCCGGTGGGGAGGGCGGCGGGCAGGGTGAGCGTGGTGCGGGTCGGGGCGTGGGCGGCATAGGCCTCCGCGGCCAGGCCTGCGGCGATCACCGCGATGCCCCAGGGGAGGCCGGTGGGGGGTTTGCGGGGGGCCGGCGGGAGTGCTGCTTCGGTCGAGTCTGCCGGCGGGTTGCCCGGGGTGGGGGCTGGCGTGGCGGTCGGGTCGCTTGCCCGCGCAGACGGTGCGGCGTGGATGTCCGCGGACGGTGCGGTGTGGTTGCCCTCGCCGACCTCCCTGGTGCCCGCCGCAGCCGGGCCGCCTCTTTCGGCCCGCCTCAAATGAGCCCCGAACCTCCCATAAGCGCCGAACGTCTCCCGTGCCACCGCCCTGCCGTACGCCCCGAAGCGGCCGTACGGCCTCCCCGCGCCCTGTGCGTTCGTGCGCTGTTCCTTGGGGCGGAGGGTGAACGCCACCGTCAGGGAGGCGATCGCCGGTGCCGGGGTGAGGAGGGTCAGGGTGGCCGGCACCGGTAGGTGGGTGTCCGCCGCGAGGAATTCCGCGGCCGCGCCGTCGAAGGGCATGCCCGTCAGGTCGCCTCGGAGGTGGAGGAAGAACAGCAGGGCCACCATCGAGCCGAGGGTGCAGGACAGGGCCGTGGTCGTCGCCGAGACGGCCATCAGGCGGGCCGGGCCCAGGCCGATCGCCGAGAGGCCGGGGCGGGGCCTGGTGCCGGGGTCGGTGCGGGCCACGGCCACCGCGAAGTGGATCGTCGCGGCCAGCGGGGGCACGCACCAGGCCAGGCGGAGCAGCGACGCGCCGGGATCGCCGGGATGGGACAGGGCATAGCCCAGGGCGCACAGGAGCAGGAAGCCCGTGCCCGCGGACGCCGTCGCCACCAGCAGGCGCCGCAGCTGCACGGCGGGTTGGGAGCCGAGGGTCAGGCGGAGAGCGAGCACGCGGCCCGGCCTTCCGCCTCGCCGACCGGGGGCAGTTGCACCGTGCTCACACGCCGTCCGTCCAGGAGGGTGAGCCTGCGGTCCGCGAGGGGCGCCGCGTCCGGCTCGTAGCTCGCCAGGACGACCGTGATGCCGTGCGAGCGGGCCGCCGTCGTCAGGGTGCGCAGCACCTGGGTGCGGTCGGTGCGGTGCAGGGAGGCCGCCGGCTCGTCGGCGAACAGGACCGTGGGCGAGGGGGCCAGCGCCCGGGCGATGCAGACGCGCTGGCGTTCGGCCTGGACCAGCTGGTGCGGGCGCTTGCGGGCCACCTTGCCGACGTCCAGGCGCTCCAGCCACTCCAGCGCTGCCGTCTTGGCACGCCGCCGGCTGGTGCCGCGCAGCATCAGGGGCAGGGCGGCGTTCTCCCAGACGTTGAGTTCGGGGACGAGGGACGGGGCCGGGTCGATCCAGCTGAAGCGGTCGCGGCGGAGCCGTTCGCGGGCCAGCGGGCCCATCTTGTGCACCGGCACGCTGTTGAACCAGACCTCGCCCCGGCGTACCGGGAGCATGCCGGACAGGCACTGCAGGAGGGTCGTCTTGCCGCTCCCGCGCGGACCGATGACGGCGAGGACCTCACCCTCCTGGACACCGAGCGAGACGCCGCTGAGCGCGGGCGAGCCGTCGCTGTAGGTGAAGTGCAGGGCGCGCGCCCAGAGCACGTCGTTGTCCGGCGGGGCCACCATGACGTACACCTCGCTTCTGATCCGTTTCCGTACCTGATCCCCCGTGCGGGGGAACGATGGCTCGGCCGATCGGTCACAGGAACGCTAGGCAGCGGTCACCCGGACCCCGGACAGCACACGGCCCCGGGCCGCCGTTTCTCACTCGAACGGGCGGCTCCGGGGCCGGTGTTGATCATCCAGACGGAAGATCGACTTCCGCCGGTCGGCGGGGGCGCCTGGGGCGTTTGGCACCCCCGTGAGCCGGGCGCGCGCCCGGCTCACGTCACAGCTTGGTCCACGCCTCCGACAGCGTCGCGCGCAGGATCTGCTCGATCTCGTCGAACGTCTCCTGGTTGGAGATCAGCGGCGGCGCGAGCTGGACGACCGGGTCACCCCTGTCGTCGGCACGGCAGTACAGGCCGTTCTCGAACAGCTTCTTGGAGAGGAAGCCGTACAGGACGCGCTCGGTCTCCTCGGCGTCGAAGGACTCCTTGGTCGTCTTGTCCTTCACCAGCTCGATGCCGTAGAAGAAGCCGTTGCCGCGGACGTCGCCGACGATCGGCAGGTCGTAGAGCTTCTCCAGCGTGGCGCGGAACGCGGCCTCGTTGTCGAGGACGTGCTGGTTGAGGTTCTCGCGCTCGAACAGGTCGAGGTTGGCGATGCCCACCGCGGCCGACACCGGGTGGCCGCCGAAGGTGTAGCCGTGCAGGAACGTGTTGTCGCCCTTGTAGAACGGCTCGGCGATGCGGTCCGAGACGATGCACGCGCCGATGGGGGAGTAGCCCGAGGTCATGCCCTTGGCGCAGGTGATCATGTCCGGGACGTAGCCGAACTTGTCGCAGGCGAACATCGTGCCGAGGCGGCCGAAGGCGCAGATGACCTCGTCCGAGACCAGCAGGACGTCGTACTGGTCGCAGATCTCGCGGACCCGCTGGAAGTAGCCGGGCGGGGGCGGGAAGCAGCCGCCCGCGTTCTGGACCGGCTCCAGGAAGACCGCGGCGACGGTGTCCGGGCCCTCGAAGAGGATCTGCTGCTCGATCTGGTCGGCGGCCCAGCGGCCGAAGGCCTCCGGGTCGTCGCCGTGGATCGGGGCGCGGTAGATGTTGGTGTTCGGGACCTTGTGTGCGCCGGGCACCAGCGGCTCGAAGGGAGCCTTCAGCGCGGGCAGGCCCGTGATGGACAGGGCGCCCTGCGGGGTGCCGTGGTAGGCGACCGCACGCGAGATGACCTTGTGCTTGGTGGGCTTGCCGACCAGCTTGAAGTACTGCTTGGCGAGTTTCCAGGCGGTCTCCACCGCCTCACCGCCGCCGGTGGTGAAGAAGACCTTGTTGAGGTCGCCCGGAGCATGGTCCGCGAGGCGGTCGGCGAGCTCGATCGCCTTCGGGTGGGCGTAGGACCAGATCGGGAAGAACGCCAGCTCCTGCGCCTGCTTGAAGGCGGTCTCGGCCAGCTCGACACGGCCGTGCCCGGCCTGGACCACGAACAGGCCGGCGAGACCGTCGAGGTAGCGCTTGCCCTTGTCGTCGTAGATGTAGGTGCCCTCGCCCCGGACGATGGTGGGGACGGGCGCCTTCTCGTACGAGGACATGCGGGTGAAGTGCATCCACAAGTGGTCGTACGCGGTCCTGCTGAGGTCCTGAGGGGTGTCGGTGCTCACGGTTATCGGGTCCTCACGGTTATCGGGTTCCCCACATGTAGGTCTGCTTCTTGAGCTTGAGGTAGACGAAGCTCTCGGTGGAGCGCACTCCGGGTACGGCCCGGATGCGTTTGTTGATGACCTCCAGGAGGTGGTCGTCGTCCTCGCAGACGATCTCCACCATCAGGTCGAAGGACCCCGCGGTCATCACCACGTACTCGCACTCGGACATGGCGGTCAGCGCGTCGGCCACGGACTCCACGTCGCCCTCGACGTTGACCCCGACCATCGCCTGGCGCCGGAAGCCCACGGTGAGCGGGTCCGTGACGGCGACGATCTGCATCACGCCCTGGTCGAGCAGCTTCTGGACGCGCTGGCGCACGGCCGCCTCGGACAGGCCCACGGCCTTGCCGATCGCGGCGTACGGCCGGCGGCCGTCCTCCTGAAGTTGTTCGATGATGGCGAGGGAGACGGCGTCCAGCTGGGGACCGCCGCCGTTCCTGGACTCGCGGGAGTCCCTGTGCTCTGCGCTTCGACTGGCCACGACGTCACTGTGCACGACGTCTCGACAGTTCCGCAAGGTCGCGGCGATGAAATTCGTTGTTTACGTGACTGAGACCTGCGGATTTCGCAGAAGTGGAGGGAGTGGGGGTGTTGAAAACGTGGGTCAGCCGATTAGGGTGGGTGTCTCAGAGAATGGACAGCCAGAAGCAGTCCAGAGGCATTAAGAGACACCTGACAGGAGGCCGGCAGTGAGCACCGAGCTGCGTCGTCTGCGCAACTACATCGACGGTGAGTTCCGGGACGCCGCCGACGGACGGACCACCGAGGTGGTCAACCCCGCGACGGGCGAGGCGTACGCGACCGCGCCGCTGTCCGGGCAGGCGGACGTCGACGCCGCGATGGAGGCCGCCGCCAGGGCCTTCCCGGGCTGGCGCGACACCACGCCCGCCGAGCGCCAGAAGGCCCTCCTGAAGATCGCGGACGCGTTCGAGGAGCGGGCCGAGGAGCTCATCGCGGCCGAGGTGGAGAACACGGGCAAGCCGATCGGGCTCACGCGGTCCGAGGAGATCCCGCCGATGGTCGACCAGATCCGCTTCTTCGCGGGCGCGGCGCGGATGTTGGAGGGGCGTGCGGCCGCCGAGTACATGGACGGGATGACCTCGATCATCCGCCGTGAGCCGGTCGGTGTCTGCGCGCAGGTCGCGCCCTGGAACTATCCGATGATGATGGCCGTATGGAAGTTCGCGCCGGCCATCGCGGCGGGCAACACGGTCGTCCTGAAGCCGTCGGACACGACCCCGGCGTCGACCGTCCTGATCGCCGACATCATCGGCTCGATCCTGCCCAAGGGCGTCTTCAACGTCATCACCGGTGACCGTGACACGGGCCGCCTGATGGTCGAGCACCCGATCCCGGCGATGGCCTCCATCACCGGCTCGGTGCGCGCCGGTATGTCGGTCGCCGAGTCCGCGTCCAAGGACCTCAAGCGGGTCCACCTGGAGCTGGGCGGCAAGGCACCGGTCGTCGTCTTCGAGGACACCGACATCGCCAAGGCCGTCGAGGACATCTCGGTCGCGGGCTTCTTCAACGCCGGGCAGGACTGTACGGCCGCCTGCCGCGTCCTCGTCCACGAGGCCATCCACGACGAGTTCGTCGCGGCGCTCGCGAAGGCGGCCACCGACACCAAGACCGGCCAGCCGGACGACGAGGACGTGCTGTTCGGCCCGCTCAACAACCCCAACCAGCTCAAGCAGGTCGAGGGCTTCATCGAGCGGCTGCCGGCGCACGCGCGCGTGGAGGCCGGTGGCAAGCGGGTCGGTGAGAAGGGCTACTTCTTCGCGCCGACCGTCGTCTCCGGCGTCAAGCAGGACGACGAGATCATCCAGAAGGAGGTCTTCGGGCCGGTCATCACCGTGCAGTCCTTCTCCGACGAGGCGCAGGCCGTCGAGTGGGCGAACGGTGTCGAGTACGCGCTCGCGTCGTCGGTGTGGACGAAGGACCACGGGCGGGCGATGCGGATGTCCAAGGCGCTGGACTTCGGGTGCGTGTGGATCAACACGCACATTCCGCTGGTTGCGGAGATGCCGCACGGTGGGTTCAAGAAGTCCGGGTACGGCAAGGACCTTTCGGCGTACGGGTTCGATGACTACACGCGGATCAAGCACGTCATGACGTCGCTGGACGGGTAGTACTTCGGCCGCGGGTGCGTGGGGGCTGGTCGCGCACCCGCGGCGGAGTCGCATATCGGGCACAGCCCCGCGCCCCTGGGGGTGTTGCCGCGGTGGCATGCTGCGTCAGTGCCCCTGCCGACGAATAACTCCTCGTTGTCCCGCCGGAGTCTTCTGCGCACCCTCGGCGCGGGTGCGGTCTCGGCCGGTCTGGCCAGTTGTGGAGTGCCCGCCGCCCACGTGCCGCCCGGCGAGCGGGCCGCCGCCGATCTCTCCGCCACCGACAAGCGGCTGACCTGGGCCAACTGGCCGCTGTACATCGACACGGACGACGCGGACGAGACCCGGCGGCCGACGCTGGAGGCCTTCGAGGAGCGCACGGGCATCTCCGTCGAGTACGTCGAGGAGATCAACGACAACGACGAGTTCTTCGGCAAGGTCAGCCCCGCCCTGATGAACCGTCAGCGCACCGGCCGCGATCTCATCGTCATCAGCGACTGGATGTGCGCCCGGTTCGTACGGCTGGGCTGGGTGCAGGAGATGGACCGCGCGCGGCAGCCGAACGTGACGCGGTACCTGGACCCGCAGCTGCGTTCACCGGCCTTCGACCCGGGCCGGAAGTTCACCGTGCCGTGGCAGTCCGGCATCACCGGTATCGCGTACAACCGCCGCGGGCTGGGCCGCGAGATACGCAGCGTGTCCGAGCTGTGGGCCGGCGATCTCAAGGGCCGGGTGACGCTGCTCTCCGGCCTGGACGAAGCCTTCGCGCTGCTCATGCAGGGCAACGGCGTCGACATCACGCGCTGGACCGCGGACGACTTCCACACGATCTGCGACCAGGTCGAGGAGCAGGTGCGCAAGGGCCAGATCCGCCGCTTCACCGGCAACGACTACATCAAGGACCTGTCGAGCGGCGACGTACTGGCCTGTCAGGCGTACTCGGGTGACGTCATCCAGCTCCAGGCGGACGACCCCGACATCCGCTTCGTCGTTCCGGAGGAGGGCGCCGAGCTCTGGTCGGAGTCCCTGATGATCCCCAACCAGGCCCGCCACAAGGCCAACGCCGAGCGCCTGATCGACTACTACTACGAGCCCGAGGTCGCCGCGGAGCTGGCGGCCTGGGTCAACTACGTGTGCCCCGTCCCGGCCGCCCAGGACGTCCTAGGTCGTGTCCGCAAAGTCCCGTCGTCCGCCCGGAGGGCGGGCCCCGCGGCGTCTGGTGCGTGCTCTCGGCGTGCCGGGCGGAAGCCCTCGTACTGGTTGTACGTGGGCTTTCGCCCGGTGCGGCGAGAGTGCGTGCCAGGCGTCGCGGGGCAGGCGGGACTTTGCGGACACGGCCTAGCCTCCGCCAAGGACGAGGAGACCGCCGCCCTGGCCGAGGACCCGCTGATCTTCCCGGACGCGGCGATGCGGGGGCGTCTGGCGATCGCGCGGGACATCACGGGCGGGGAGCGGACGGAGTTCGCGAAGCGGTGGAACGCGGTGGCGGGGTTGTAGGGCGGGTGCGTGCGCGTCGAGTTGTGACGAGGACGGTCAGTTGGCAGTTTTCCTTCCGAGTCCTGCGGTCTGCGGATGTCGAGAACGTGCCGCCGACTCCGTCCCAGGGACATCAGGGACAGCAGCGGCCATCACCGGCCGTACGAGGAAGAAGGAGAAACGGGCATGGCGATTCAGCGGATGGACAACGTCGGCATCGTCGTCGAGGACCTGGATGCCGCCATCGCGTTCTTCGTGGAACTCGGTTTGGAGCTGGAGGGCAGGACGGAGGTCGAGGGCCTCTTCGCCGACCAGTGCACCGGACTGGACGGCGTCCGCTGTGACATCGCGATGGTCCGGACCCCGGACGGTCACGGCCGGCTCGAGCTGGCGAAGTACCGCAGCCCCGAGGCGATCAGCGCCGGGCCGCGCAACCGGCCGCACAACGTTCTGGGCACGCACCGCGTCATGTTCGCCGTCGACGACATCGAGGACACCGTTGCCCGCCTGCGCCCTCACGGCGCCGAACTCGTCGGTGAGATCGCCCGGTTCGAGGACAGCCATCTGCTCTGCTACCTCCGCGGCCCGGAGGGCATCATCGTCGGACTGGCCGAGCAACTGCGGTGAGAAGACGGACTCTGGGCGCTGTACCCAAGTGACAGGTACCGTGCCTGCTTCGCCGGCCACGGGAAAGCCGGGTCACAACCGTTCGTCCATCTCGCCGGGAAAGGCGATGGCGCACTGCCGGTGGATCTCGTCCATAGCTCGGAGCGTCGTCAGCGAGTCGTCCAGCGGACGGAGCGGGGACTGGAGCCGGCCGGCGGTGATGCAGCGGGCCACCTCCGCGGCCTCGAAGTGCAGGGCGTCGTGGGCGGTGTGCGGTTCGGTGTACGTCAGTCGGGTGCCGCTTCCCGCGAGGGTGAGGACGACGTCGCCGGGCTGGTAGAAGGGGCCGGGCAGGCTCAGGGTGCCGTGGGTGCCGGCGACGGTGGCGTCGAGGCGGGCGAGTTCGGCGATGACGGGGCGCTCGCCCAAATGCCGTGCCCCACCCGGCAGTTTGGCACCGTCAGCTGAACGGCCCCCGCCGGGGCGCCGCCGTACGCCCCACCGTCGCCGCCAGCTTCCGCAACCGGCGCCAGTCCAGGCGGGGGCCGCGCTGCGGGACGCCGGGGCGCTTGCGGGGGACGCGCACGCGCAGGGCGCGGGGGATGATGCGGCAGTGGACCGGGGCGGGCAGCACGAGGGCCTCGCCGTCGATGCCGGCCTCGATCTCCGCGCGGTCGGCCTCGATGACGACGTGGGGCGCGGTGAGGATGGTGAGGCCGCTCGGCGCGGGGTCGAGGATCAGTGCGGCGGCCTCGGCCGCGCTGTCCACCCTGACGCCGAGGACGCCGAGGACGCCGGCGTCGAGGCGGTCACGGCGGCCGAACCCGAAGGGGTCGTCGGTGCGGTACGGGTTGTTGCTGACCAGCACGGCGTGTGGGGCGTCGAGCGTCGTACCCGCCGCCCGGGCCGTCAGTCGCGGGCCCTGCTGACGGCTGAGCAGGTCGGGCAGCAGCTCCAGGCTGGTGCCGATCTTGTCGTCGCGGTAGGAGGGGCTCTGCACGATGGCCGCGTACGCCCCGAAGGACGCGTTGTTGACGAAGGGCCGGTCGCCCGCGTAGCCGAGGTCGACGCGCAGCTCCACGCCGTCGGTGAGCGCGTCGAGGCAGCTGGACGGGTCGTCGCGGTCGAGGCCGAGGTCCATGGCGAAGTGGTTGCGGGTGCCCGCGCTGATCACCAGGAACGGGATGTCGTACGCGGCGGCGATGGCCGCGACCAGTGCCTGGGTGCCGTCACCGCCCGCGACGCCCAGCAGGTCCGCGCCCTCCGCGACGGCCTCGCGGGCCAGGGCCGTGACGTCCTGGTGCTGGTCGGGGTCGAGGAGAACGACGTGGGCGCCGAGCCGTTCGGCCTTCTCCTTGAGCGTGAAGCGGCCCACCTTGCCGCCGCCCGAGCGCGGGTTCATGATCAGGTACGGTCGCCGCGGCGGCGCCGCCTTGCGCTCCCGCATGACCCGCACCCGCGTGCTGCCCGTGCCCCGCAGCGCGTACCGGCCGCTCCACACGGCCAGCGTCCACAGCGCCACGGACGCCAGAAGTTCCCAGAACAGGGTGGCCGCGAACAGCACGAACAGCGCGACGAGGGCGGCCGGCAGGGCCAGGGCCACGACGGCCGCCGCCCAGCGCAGCGGGCCGCGCAGGGTCAGCGTCCACCACACCGCGACCGCGCTGAGACCCAGGCCCGCGGCGCCGGCCACCAGCATCAGCACGCCGCTGAGGCCGCCGTAGAAGAGCGGCACGAGCACCGCGAGGCCGGCCGCGGCCAACGCCGTGCGCGCCGCCCACCGCTGGCCTCGGTAGGCCCGCTCGCTGAAGTCCCAGCCCATGAATCCTCCGTCCGCCGCGGACATCGTAGGGCTGACGCATCGGGTGTGTGACCAGCGTCTGCCGCAGGGCGGCGGTCAGGGCGGAGCAGCGCGCGGGACACACTTTTGAACGTGTTCAACATGGGCGTACGCTACGCCCATGAGCGACAGAGCCGCCCTGCTCAAGGGCATCCGTGTCTGGTTGGCCTTCTTCGTCGTCTGCCTGGTCCTCAGCGGCGCCACGGCCTTCCCCCTCGTCCATGAACTGCGCTGGACCGAGGACCTGTTGCGCGCCCTGTCCGTGCCGGAGCACCTGCCCGGCCTCATGGACTGGATCGAGCGCGTCCGGCACGGACTCGACACCGCCGACGCCGACTACCCCTTCCTCCTCTACGGCACGGACTGGCTGGCCTTCGCCCACCTCGTCATCGCCGTCGCCTTCTACGGCCCCTACCGCGACCCCGTCCGCAACGTCTGGGTCGTCGAGTTCGGGATGATCGCCTGCGCCGGCATCGTCCCGCTCGCCCTGATCTGCGGGCCGATCCGCGACATCCCCTTCTGGTGGTCGGTGATCGACATGTCCTTCGGTGTCTTCGGGATGATCCCGCTGTACGCCGTGAGGAAGAGGATCAAGCGGCTGGAGGCGCTGACCGAACCGTCGGCGCCTCCGGCCGCTGCCGCCGCCGTCAGCGGTTGAACGCCGGGAACGCGAAACGCTGGGCGATGGCGAGCCCGTCGCCCTTCGCGTCGGTGGAGTTGACGGAGTAGACGACCGTCCGGGACAGGTCGCGGGTGGCCGCGACCACGGTGTGATATCCGGGGCGGGCGCCCGTCTTGCCCCAGATCACCTTGCCGTTCAGCTCGTAACGCTCCAGCGCGGCGGCCATGGTGGCCCCCTCGACGTCCGGGACCGTGAACATCTCCTTCAGTTGCGGCTCGGGCACGACCTGGCCGCGGAACAGGGCGAACAGCAGCCGCTCCAGATCGGCCGTCGTCGAGATCATGTCACCGGCCGCGAACCGGTCGGACATGTTCCACTCGGTCACGTCGACCAGCCTGCCGTCGATCCAGTCGTAGCCGCGGTTGTGTGCCCCGTGGACGCGGGGGTCCGGGCCGGCCGGGAACGAGGTGTGCCGCATGCCGAGCGGGCGGAAGATCCGTACGGCCGCTTGGTGGGCGTAGGAGTCGCCGGTGACCTTCTCGATCAGCATGCCCAGCACCGTGTAGTGGATGTTGCCGTAGCGCTGGTGCTCGCCGGGTGCGTGGTCCGGGTCGGGACCCTTGGCGACCGACGCGGCCACCACCTCCTCGGGGGTCAGCGTCTCGAAGCGGTGCTCGTAGCCGTCGTCGACGTCCTCCCCGAGGGACGCGCCCGGCTGAAGGCCGCTGGTGAAGTTCAGCAAGTGCCGTACGGTGACGGGCGCGAACTCCTTCGTCAGCAGGCCGGGCAGGTACTGCTGCACCGTGCCGTCGAGGGAGATCCGCCCCTCGGCGGCGAGTTGCAGCACGATCGCCGCGGTCACGATCTTCGTCGAGGAACCCGCCCGGAAGCGGGCGCCCTCCAGCGCCGGCGCCCCGGTTCTCATGTCACGCACCCCGGCCGCCCCGTGCCAGCTCCCCTTGCCGCCGACGCGGATCAGCGCGGCCGTCGCGTCCTTGTCGGGCAGCCCGGCGAGCGCGGCGCACAGAGCCTTGACGTCGGGACCGTCCTTCGGGGCCGCCTCGATGGCCTGCGCGGAGCACGACGACCATGACGACGCGGGCCGCGCGGAGGCCGTCCCGGCCGGCGGCAGCGCGGTGAGGCCGAGCGCCAGCACGGAGGTGAGGAGGGCGGGAAGCGGACGTACGGGCATCTACTGCTCCTGAAGTCGACGGGATGGTCGGCGGAAGCCGGCGGAATCCGGTGGAAGCTCGTGGAAGGTGGTGGAAGGTGGTGCTTGATCATCTTCGGGCGGTACGGGCCCGGCCGGATCGTCGGCGAGGAGGGGCTCGGCCCCTGAGCGAGCCCGGATCAAGTGCCCTGCGGGACAGGGGAGTTGTCAGGGATCGCCCTTACGGGCGCCCGCCGCCGAAAAAGTGTTATCGCCGCCCTCTTCACCGCGTCTCCACTCGCGTCCCCCCATCCCCCACACCCCGGAGCCCTCCCATGTCTCGCCCGTCCCGGAACCGGAATGTGATCTCCGACATAGCCAACAGTGCAGGTCGGGCTGAGATGGTGCGTGCGGGCAGCAAATGACCCGGGAGAGGACGTACGTGGACGAGGCAGCCGGCAGGCAGTGGCGCTCCACCATCGCGGCGGCGCAGGGCGGTGACCGGCATGCGCTGGACGAGCTCGTCGAGGGCTGGCTTCCGCTCGTCTACAACGTGGTCGGACGCGCCCTGAACGGCCATGCCGACGTCGATGACGTCGTCCAGGAGACCATGATGCGTGCCGTCGACAACCTCGGCTCGCTGCGGGACCCGGACAGCTTCCGCTCCTGGCTCGTCGCCATCGCCATGCGCCAGATACGGGACCGGGCCCGCCGCAGGCAGCCCGTCCAGCTCGACGTGTCGGCCGCGCACGAGGCCACCGACTTCGCCGAACTCACCGTGCTGCGGCTGCAGTTGGAAGGACAGCGGCGCGAGGTCGCGGAGGCCGTGCGCTGGCTGGACGACGAGGACCGGCAACTGCTGTCGCTGTGGTGGCTGGAGGTCGCGGGCGAGCTGACCCGGCGTGAGCTGGCCGCCGCGGCCGGGATCAGTCGGCAGCACGCCGCCGTGCGCGTCCAGCGGGTGAAGGAACGTCTGGAGACCGCGCGCGGCATCGTCCGCGCCCTGGACGGCGCCTGCCCCGAGCTGCGCGAGCTGACCGCCCGCTGGAACGGCCGCCCCGACTCGGTCTGGCGCAAGCGGCTGGCCCGGCACATCAGGGGCTGCGGCTACTGCGGCGACACCCGCGAGTCCGTCGTACCGGCCGAACGCCTCCTCGTCGGCATCGCGCTCGTCCCGGTCCCCGTCGGCTTCACCATCTCCCTGGCCTTCGGCGGCAAGACGGCGGTCGCGGCGACGGCCACGGCGACGTCCGTCGGCTGGTCTGCGAAGGTCATGGCGGCCCTCACCCAGCCAGCCGTGACGGTGGCGGCAGGCGCGACCTTCGTCGCGGGCGGCGCGTACGTCGTCACCCAGACGCCGGACGGCCCGCCGCGCGCGGTCGCGCCCACGACGTCGAGCACGGCCCGCCCGCCGTCGCCCACCCCGTCCGCGTCACCCTCGGCCGTCCCCTCGTCGTCACCGTCGCCCTCCCCGTCGGCGACGAAGAAGGTCGAGCTGTACGGCACGGTCGTCGACGCCGTCGACCGGGCCCCGGACCCGAACGCCTGGCCCGCGGCCCTCCCGCACCGCCCCGAATCCGGCATCACCAGCACCGGCGGCCGGCAGGCCGTGATGCAGCACCGCGGCGA
This sequence comes from Streptomyces sp. NPDC051243, assembly GCF_044455405.1. Classification (NCBI taxonomy): domain Bacteria; kingdom Bacillati; phylum Actinomycetota; class Actinomycetes; order Kitasatosporales; family Streptomycetaceae; genus Streptomyces; species Streptomyces sp. NPDC051243. The sequence goes on from NZ_JBITES010000012.1 coordinate 227,056, forward strand.
CAGCGTGACCCTCAGCGGCCAGGGCTATGTCCTGGTGCGCTGGCAGATCTCGCCGCACTCACGGCCCGGCGCGCTCGTCATGCCGGCCTGGACCGGCCTGAAGGGCAAGATCTTCCATGTCGCCTCCGGCGGCGGCCGCCGGATGGATGACGTCGTCGGGGACGGGTCCGAGGCTTCCAACGGCTACGTCACCGGCATGGGCGGCCCGGACATCGGCTACACGGTCCTGCCGGACGGCGCTCAGCAGATGTGGCAGAACGAGTACTTCTACATCGACGGCACGGTCACCCTCACCCAGAACGAACGAGGCGCCGACTACGGCATCACCGTCTTCCCGACGACCTGGCAGGCGGCGAACGAGGATGTCCTGACCGGCCCCGACCAGGGCGCCATCCGCTACGGCCTGGTCCGCGACAACGGCAAGGACACCGCACCGGTCCCGCAGTACGTCACCCGCGGGACACCGGCCGATCCGGCGACGGTGCCTCAACGCTCCCGCGTGTGACGGCTTTCGGCGCGCTCCTGCGCCGCCATCACCTCGTCGCCGTGCTCGAAGGCCCAGGAGCCGAAGGCCTCGATGGGGCCGAGCAACGACCCGCCCAGTTCGGTGAGTTCGTACTCGACCCGAGGCGGCGCACCGCCGTACGCCCGCCGCGCGACGAGCCCGTTGAACTCCAGTCGGCGCAGGGTCTCCGTCAGCACTTTCTGGCTGATCCCGCCGATGCGGTCCCGCAGTTCGCCGTGCCGCACGGGCCCGTGCCGCAGTGCCCACACCACCACGGCGTTCCAGGTGTTGGCGAGCAGGTCGAAGGCGAGGCGGGCACGGCAGTCGGCTAGGAAGGGCTGGTCGGTGGTCACATACCGAATGGTGCCCGAGCGGTCTCCTACTGTCCTGCACATGCGAATCGGAATCCTTGGAACCGGGGAAATGTCGGACGCGCTGGGCTCGCGGTGGCGGCGGGCCGGGCACCAGGTGCTCGCCGGGAGCCGCTCGGCGGGCGGGCTGCGCGAGGCCGCTGAGTTCGGTACGGACGCGGTGCTGCTGGCGGTGCCGTACGCGGCCGTGGTCGAGGTGGTCGCCGGGCTCGAACCGGCCCTGCGCGGGCGGGTGTTGATCGACTGCACGAATCCCGTGGGGCCCGGCTTCGGGCTGCTCACCTCGGGCGGCCCGGCCGCGGCCGAGCGCATCGCCTCCGCCGCGCCCGCCGCGCACGTGGTCAAGGCCTTCAACCTCTGCCACGTCGACGTCTGGCGGATGACACCGCCGGTCTTCGACGGCCGCCCGCTGGCGGTGCCGCTGTGCGGGGACGACGAGGCGGCCCTGTCCGTCGTACGACGACTTGTGCGCGACCTGGGCTGCGAACCCCTGAACGCCGGGGGACTGGACCGGGCCGGGCTCGTGGAGGCGACGGCGGCGCTGCTGATCGGGCTGTGGGTGGGCGAGGGAGCGGACGCACAGGCGATCGCGCCGCCGCTCGCGTTCGCCGCGGGCCGGGGCTAGGCCCTGTCGTTTGGATCATCCCGGCGTCGCGGGCCCTGGCACGCGCTCCCCCAAGCTCTTCGAGCAGGGGGTACCCCCAGCCGCGTTGTCGTCACTCGCCGACTCCCCCACGCTCGAGCCGGCTTCGCCCGGCTCGCGCGGGGGCACCCCCATCGACCCCGGCTCGGGTCGGCTGAAGGGCGCCGCTCCTCACAGCCGGCCTGATCCAAACGACAGGGCCTAGTCGGGTACATGGCTGGGCCGGTACATGGCTATGCCGGGCGCAACCCCAGGAGGACGTCGACTCGGTTCGTTGTGATCGAGTCGACGCCGAGGTCCAGCAGGCGGCGCATCGAGCGGCGGGTGTCCGGCGTCCAGACCGAGAGCAGGTAGCCGCCGCGGTGGACGCGCTCGGCGAGGGCGCGGCCGACCAGGCCGAAGCGGTAGTTGAGCCAGCGCGGGCGCACCGCGTCCAGGAGCACGGGGCGCGGTGGGGCGAGGGTCGTCCAGGTCAGGGCGATCTCGGCGGCCGGGTCGGCGGCGCGTACGGCGAGCATGGCCCGGGCGCCCGCGCAGTAGTACACGCGGTCCTGGGCGCCGCAGGCGCGCACGACGTCCACGACCCGGCGGGCCGCCCGCACATCGGGCGTGCCCGGAAGGTCCAGCATCACCCGGCTCCCGTCGCACGCGGTCAGCGCCTCCTCCAGCGTCGGCACCCCACCCGCCGTGAGCCCCCGCACCTCGGCCGCCGACAGCCCGAGTACCGGCCGGTCCTGCTCCCACAGCCGCTTCAGCGTCTCGTCGTGCAGCAGCAGGGGCACACCGTCCTTGGTGAGCCGTACGTCGATCTCCACCGCGTCCGCGCCCAGGGCCAGCGCGGAGCGCAGGGAGTCGAGGGTGTTCTCGCGGACGCGGTAGGGGTCGCCGCGGTGGGCGACGGCGGTCACGTTCTGCATGAGGACATTGTGGTGGCTCAGCGTGCGAGCCAGTCGGCGGTGTACGTGTCGATCTCGGCCGCGATCCGGGTCTTGCCGGGCTGGTCGAGGAAGGACGCGTCCACCGCGTTCTTGGCCAGGTCGGCAAGACCCCGCTCGTCGAGGTCGAGGAGGCGGGCGGCGACCGCGTACTCGTTGTTGAGGTCCGTGCCGAACATCGGCGGGTCGTCGGAGTTGATGGTGACGATGATCCCGGCCTTCTCGAACTCCTTGATCGGGTGCTCGTCGATGGTGCGGACCGCCCGCGTGGCGATGTTGGACGTCGGGCACACCTCCAGCGGGATCCGGTGCTCGGCGAGGTGCGCGAGCAGCTTCGGGTCCTGTGCCGAGCTCGTGCCGTGCCCGATGCGCTCCGCGCGCAGGTGGGTGAGGGCGTCCCAGACCGTCTCCGGGCCGGTGGTCTCGCCGGCGTGCGGCACGGAGTGCAGTCCGGCCGCGATCGCCCGGTCGAAATAGGGCTTGAACTGCGGCCTCGGTACGCCGATCTCGGGCCCGCCGAGCCCGAAGGAGACCAGTCCCTCCGGGCGCACCCGGTCGTCCGTGGCGAGCCGCACGGTCTCCTCGGCGGCCTCGAGCCCCGCCTCGCCGGGGATGTCGAAGCACCAGCGCAGCACGGTCCCGAACTCGGCCTCGGCCGCCTTGCGGGCGTCCTCGATCGCGTCCATGAAGGAGCCCTCGTCGATACCGCGGCGGGTGGAGGAGAAGGGGGTGATGGTCAGCTCGGCGTAACGCACCTGCTGCCTGGCCAGGTCGCGGGCGACCTCGTAGGTCAGCAGCCGTACGTCCTCCGGGGTGCGGATCAGGTCCACGACGGACAGGTACACCTCGATGAAGTGCGCGAAGTCCGTGAACGTGAAGTAGTCGGCCAGGGCCTCCGGGTCGGTGGGGACCTTGGAGTCGGGGTGGCGGGCGGCGAGTGCCGCGACGATGCGGGGGGAGGCGGAGCCGACGTGGTGGACGTGCAGTTCGGCCTTGGGCAGTCCGGCGATGAAGGCGTGCAGATCGCGCGGGACGCGGGCGTCGACGAGACGGTCGGTCAAGGTTCCTCCCCGGAACGGCGTCCGCGGCCGGGTGTCGGGCGGCGGGCGCGGGTGATCGGCTGATCGGTGACTCGGGGTCATCGTAGGCCGGGCCCGCGAGGGCGGGGACGGGGCCTTAGCATGACGGCACGTACGAAAGAGGGGGGCCCGAGCATGTCCGACGATGCGGAGACGCCGGGGGTGGCGGAGACGGCGCGGGTATCGGGGGCGCCGGAGGTATCGGGGGCTTCGTCGGAGACGGGTCCGAAGGTGTCGCTCGGGAAGGGCGGCGACGGGGCGTCCGGGGCCTTGGGGGAGCAGGGGGCGATGGGTCCAGGTGGTGTGGCGCCGGGTTCGGGTGGTGTGGCGCCGGGGCGCGGTGGTGCCGGGTCGGGTCCTGAACGGGATCCGTGGGCGCCTCCTGTCGGGGGAGTGCGGGCGGAGTCGTCCGCGCCTGCGGGGGCTGGGCATGCCCCCGCCTCTTACGAGCCGCCGACCTGGCCCCCTCCGTCCGTGCATGACCGGGAGACCGTTGGGTCCGCGCGGCCCGGCGGAGTGACGTCCGAGCCGCAGGATGCCGTTCCGCCGGCCTCGCCGTGGACGAACCCGTCGGCAGCGGGTCCCTCGGCGGGGGCGGGTGCCGCGATGTCCGGGGACGGCCCGGCGGCCAACCCGTTCGCGCCGCCGGACGGCTCGGCGGTGAACCCGTTCGCGCCGCCGGGGGGCGCGTCTCCCACGGTTCCCATGGCTTCCGCGTCGCTCGGGGCGCCGGTGAATCCCTTCGCGCCTCCTGTGGGGCCCGGTCCCTACGCCGGCCATGGTGAGCCCGTGCCGCCGCCGCCCATCGGGCCCGATGGGCCGGGGAGGGTGCCGTACGGCTATCCCGGTGGTCACGGGTACCCGCCGGGGCTGGTGCCGGGTGCGGCGGGTTACTACGGGTGGCCCGGTATGCATGCCCTCCCCAGCAATGGCATGGGTACCGCAGGGCTGGTGCTCGGGATCATCTCGGCCGTGATCTTCTGCCTGTGGCCGGTGGCGATCGTCGTGGGGGTGCTCGCGGTGATCTTCGGGTCGATCGGTATGGGCAAGGCGCGGCGGGGTGAGGCGACGAACCGGGGGCAGGCGCTGGCCGGGGTCATCTGCGGGGTGGCGGGGCTGGTTCTCAGTCTGGTGATGCTGGCGTTCGTGATCGCTACGTCGTAGGAAGCGGCGGAGGGGCTGACCAACCAGCCCGTCGGGGGCCGAAGCGGGGGTCTGGGGGCGGCAGCCCCCAGGGGACGGGAACGGGTAGGGGCGCGGGGGCGAAACAAACCGCCTACCCCCGCAACCGCTCCCGCGCCTCCATCAACGCGAACCCCAGCAAGTTGGGCCCCCGCCACCGCTCCGGATCCCCGGCCCCCTCATCCCTCGCCGCCAACCCGATTCCCCACACCCGATCCACCGGACTCGCCTCCACCAGCACCCGATCCCCCGTGCCCAGCAGAAACCCCCGCAGCTCCGCATGCGCACCGAACTTGTGGACCGACCCCTCGACGACGATCCGGAACCGCTCCCTCTCCCACACCCCGTCGTCGAACCCCCGCACCAGCCGCCCGGCGTTCTTCGCCACCGACGGATGCCCGGCCTCCAGCACCCGCCGCTGCGCCTCCGCATCCCCGAACAGCCGCGCCTTCTCGGCCATCATCCAGTGCTCGGCGGTCGCGTACGCCACCCCGTCCACCGTGAACGGCGACGGCCACCACTGGCTCAGACAGCTCGCGCCCACCCGGCCGTCGGGCAGCGGCCGGTGCCCCCAGAAGTGCAGATACTTGACTCTCGCCCCCGCGCGGACCTCCCTGATCAGGGAGTCCCAAGAATCGATCTTCGCCATGCCACCGAGCATGGCACGCACCACCGACAGTCCGTCCCCTGTTTTTCCGCGCGACTCGACACCTGGTCGACAGATTCCGTCGCGTAACCAAAAGGCAACAACGGAATCACTTGTTGGAGCCCTGTACCTCTGTCAGGATCGGCACTCAAATCGAGCCTGAGCCACGCCGGCCCCACCACGGGGACACGGAGGAGAGCGACATGCAGAACCCGGGCACCGCCATCCCGGAAACCGCACGACCGGACACCACGACCCCGGCAACCGCCACCTCGGAACGATTCCCGGCCCAGGACCGCTTCGCGGACGGCGCGCAGTACATCGCGGGCCGACCGGCGAAGGGGACCTCCGGTCGTACGCACGCCGTCGTCGACCCTGCCACCGGCCGGGAGGTGTACACATACGAGCTGGCCGGCACCGAGGACGTCGACGCCGCGGTCGCCGCCGCGCGCGAGGCCTTCCCCGCCTGGTCCGCCGCCACCCCGGGCGAGCGCTCCGACGCGCTGCACCGCTTCGCCGCCGTCCTCGCCGAGCGCGCCGAGGACTTCGCCCGCGCGGAGTCCCTGCAGTGCGGCAAGCCGCTGAAGCTGACCCGGGAGTTCGACGTCCCGGGGACCATCGACAACACCGCGTTCTTCGCGGGTGCCGCCCGCCACCTCGCCGGCCAGTCCGCGGGGGAGTACTCCGGGGACCACACGTCGTACGTCCGCCGCGAACCCATCGGCGTCGTCGGCTCCATCGCCCCCTGGAACTACCCCCTCCAGATGGCCGCCTGGAAGATCCTCCCGGCGATCGCCGCGGGCAACACCATCGTGCTCAAGCCCGCCGAGCTCACCCCGCTCACCTCGCTCCTCTTCGCGCAGGCCGCCACCGACGCCGGGATCCCCGACGGTGTCGTCAACATCGTCACCGGGACCGGGAAGGAGGCCGGCGAGCATCTCGTCGGCCATCCCGACGTCGCCATGACCTCCTTCACCGGCTCCACCGCCGTCGGCAAGCGCGTCGCCGAGATCGCCACCGGCACCGTGAAGCGGATCCACCTGGAGCTGGGCGGCAAGGCGCCGTTCGTCGTCTTCGACGACGCCGACCTGGAAGCCGCCGTGCACGGCGCCGTCGCGGGCGCGCTCATCAACACCGGGCAGGACTGCACGGCCGCCACGCGCGCGTACGTGCAGAGGCCGCTCTACGACGCCTTCGTGGAGCAGACCGCCGCCCTCATGGAGAGCGTCCGGCTCGGCGACCCCTTCGCCCCCGGAACCGACCTCGGCCCGCTGATCTCGCACGTCCAGCGCGACCGGGTCGCCGGGTTCGTCGACCGTGCGCGTGCCTACGCGCGCGTGGTGACCGGTGGCGAGGCGCCGCAGGGCGACCTCAAGGACGGCGCGTACTACCGTCCCACCCTCGTCGCCGACGCGCCCCAGGACAGTGAGATCGTCCAGTCGGAGATCTTCGGTCCGGTTCTGGTCGTGCTGCCGTTCGACGGCGACGACGAGGGCATCCGCCTCGCCAACGACACCCCGTACGGGCTCGCCGCCTCCGCCTGGAGCCGCGACGTCTACCGGGCGAACCGCGCCACCCGCGAGATCAAGGCGGGCTGTGTGTGGGTCAACGACCACATCCCGATCATCAGCGAGATGCCGCACGGCGGCTACAAGGCCTCCGGCTTCGGCAAGGACATGTCAGCGTACTCGTTCGAGGAGTACACCCAGATCAAGCACGTCATGTTCGACAACACCGCGGTCGCCGCCAAGGACTGGCACCGCACCGTCTTCGGGGACCGATAGCCACCTCAGCGGGAGCGGCCGGCCGCCCGACCACGTCCGGCCGCTCCCCCTCCGAAAGGGCACCATGCGCATGGAGCAGTACGAGCCCGACCGCCTGAGCCCGGCCCAAGTGGCCGCCATGCGGCGCAGCTTCCGCAATGGCCGGGCCGCCATGACCCGGCGGTCACTGTTGCGCGCCTCAGCGGGCGGCGCACTCGCGGTCGGCGGCCTCGGGGCGCTGGCCGGCTGCGGCATCCCCGCGGCCGGCAACACCGAGGGCGGCGTCTCGGCCGAGGACCACTCGGCCGAGGAGAAGGTGGTCAACTTCTCCAACTGGACCGAGTACATGGACGTGGACGAGAGCGAGAAGCACCACCCCACGCTCGACCAGTTCAAGCAGCGGACCGGCATCTCGGTCAAGTACACCGAGGACATCAACGACAACGTCGAGTTCTTCGGCAAGATCAAGCCGCAGCTCGCCGCGGGCCAGGACACCGGCCGGGACATCATCGTCCTCACCGACTGGCTCGCCGCCCGCCTCATCCGCCTCGGGTGGGTCCAGAAACTGGACCCGGCCAACCTGCCGCACGCCTACGCCAACCTGTCGGCACAGTTCCGCAACCCCGACTGGGACCCGGGCCGCGCCCACTCGTACGTCTTCCAGGGCATCTCGACCGTCATCGCCTACAACAAGAAGGCGCTCGACGGCGTGGAGGTGAAGACCCTCTCCGACCTGCTCGACAACCCCAAGCTCAAGGGGCGCGTCGGCTTCCTGTCGGAGATGCGCGACAGCATCGGCATGACCCTGCTCGACATGGGCAAGGACCCGGGGAAGTTCACCGCCGACGACTACGACGCGGCGATCGCCCGTATCCAGAAGGCCGTCGACAAGGGCCAGATCCGCCGCTTCACCGGCAACGACTACACCTCCGACCTGAGCAGCGGCGACTTCGCCGCCTGTATCGCCTGGGCCGGTGACGTCGTCCAGCTGAAGGCGGACAGCCCGGACATCGACTTCCTGATCCCGGACAGCGGCTACATCACGTCGACCGACAACTTCCTCGTCCCGAACAAGGCCCGGCACAAGACGAATGCCGAGAGGCTGATCGACTTCTACTACGAGCCGAAGCCGGCCGCCGAGCTCGCCGCCTACATCAACTACGTGACACCGGTCGACGGTGTGAAGGCCGAGCTGGAGAAGATCGACCCGGATGCGGCGAACAACCCGCTGATCATCCCGGACAAGGCCATGGCCGCGAAGTCCCACGCCTTCCGCTCGCTGAGCTCGAAGGAAGAGACCGAGTTCGAAGAGAAGTTCGCGAAGCTGACTGGGGCGTGACCACCGTGACGAACAAGAACGAAACCGGCGGGGACGTCCGCCTCTCGGGCATCAGCAAGACGTACGACAACGGCTTCACCGCCGTCCAGCCGCTGGACCTGACCGTCCCGCAGGGCTCCTTCTTCGCCCTGCTCGGCGCCTCCGGCTGCGGCAAGACCACCACCCTGCGCATGATCGCCGGTCTGGAGGAACCTTCCTCCGGCACCGTCCACCTCGGCGAGCAGGACGTGACCGCGCTTGCGCCGTACAAGCGGCCGGTGAACACGGTCTTCCAGTCCTACGCCCTCTTCCCGCACCTCGACATATTCGAGAACGTCGCCTTCGGCCTGCGCCGCCGCGGCATCAAGTCGGTGAAGAAGCAGGTCGAGGAGATGCTCGACCTCGTGCAGCTCGGCGAGCAGGCCCGCAAGAAGCCGCACCAGCTGTCGGGCGGCCAGCAGCAGCGCGTGGCCGTGGCCCGGGCCCTCATCAACCACCCCAAGGTGCTCCTCCTCGACGAGCCCCTCGGCGCCCTCGACCTGAAGCTGCGCCGCCAGATGCAGCTGGAGCTCAAGCGCATCCAGACCGAGGTCGGCATCACCTTCATCCACGTCACGCACGACCAGGAGGAGGCCATGACCATGGCCGACACCGTCGCCGTGATGAACGCGGGCCGCGTCGAGCAGCTCGGCTCGCCCACCGACCTGTACGAGAACCCGCGTACGACGTTCGTCGCCAACTTCCTCGGCACCTCCAACTTCATCGAGGCCGAGGTCGACTCCAGGAGCGGCGACGACATCGTGCTGAAGGCGGGCGGGGGCAAGCTCGTCCTCCCCGAGGCGCGCTGCAGCGCACCCACCTCGACCGGCGGCAAGGTGCTGGTCGGCGTACGCCCCGAGAAGATCTCCCTCACGCATGCCGACGAGGCGGGCGAGATCCCCGAGGGCCGCAACCGGATCACCGGGAAGATCGCGGACTCCTCGTTCATCGGCGTCTCCACGCAGTACGTCGTCGACAGCCCGGTCTGCCCCGAGTTCGAGGTCTACGCCCAGAACATCGACCGCGACCCCCGGCTCGTGCCCGGCGCGGACGTCGTCCTGCACTGGAACCCGGCCCACACCTTCGGCCTCGACGCGGCCCAGGACATCGACGCGGGCACCGAGGAAGAGGCGGCGGTCTGATGGCGACCCTCACCGAGGCGCCACCGCCTCTCTCCCCGACGGCACCCGAGAAGAAGCCGCCCCGCAAGCGCGGCCGCCTCGTGCCGTACTGGCTCCTGCTCCCCGGCATCCTGTACCTGCTGGTCTTCTTCGCGCTGCCGGTGATCTACCAGGCCTCCACCTCCGTGCAGACGGGCTCCCTGGAGGAGGGCTACCAGGTCACCTGGCACTTCGCGACCTACTGGGACGCGCTGTCCGAGTACTACCCGCAGTTCCTGCGCTCGGTGCTCTACGCCGGCTCGGCGACGATCCTGTGCCTGGTCCTCGGCTACCCGCTCGCCTACCTCATCGCCTTCCGCGCGGGCCGCTGGCGGAACCTGATCATGATCCTGGTGATCGCGCCGTTCTTCACCAGCTTCCTGATCCGCACCCTCGCCTGGAAGACGATCCTCGCGGACGGCGGCCCGGTCGTCGGCGCCCTCAACGCGCTGCACGTCCTGGACGTCACCAGCTGGCTCGGCATGACCGAGGGGGACCGTGTGCTGGCCACACCGCTCGCGGTGGTGTGCGGTCTGACGTACAACTTCCTGCCGTTCATGGTGCTGCCGCTCTACACCTCGCTGGAGCGCATCGATCCTCGGCTGCACGAGGCGGCGAACGACCTGTACGCCAAGCCGGTCACCACCTTCCGCAAGGTCACCTTCCCGCTGTCGATGCCGGGCGTCGTCTCCGGCACCCTGCTGACCTTCATCCCGGCGGCCGGTGACTACGTCAACGCGGACCTGCTCGGCTCCACGGACACCCGCATGGTCGGCAACGTCATCCAGACCCAGTTCCTGCGAATTCTGGACTACCCGACGGCCGCCGCGCTGTCCTTCATCCTCATGGCCGCCATTCTCGTCATGGTGACGGTCTACATCCGCAGGTCGGGAACGGAGGATCTGGTTTAAATGACCTTCGTCAACTGGCTCAAGCGCAATCTCGTCGTCATCGCCGGACTGCTGACGCTCGCTTATCTCCTCCTGCCGAACATCGTCGTCACGGTGTTCTCCTTCAACAATCCGAAGGGCCGCTTCAACTACGAATGGCAGGAGTTCTCCACGGCCGCCTGGCAGGACCCGTGCGGCGTCTCCGGCCTGTGCGGCTCGCTGTCGGTCAGCCTCCAGATCGCCTTCTGGGCGACCCTCGGCGCCACACTCCTCGGCACGATGATCGCCTTCGCGCTGGTCCGCTACCGCTTCCGCGCGCGGGGTGCCGTGAACTCGCTGATCTTCCTGCCGATGGCGATGCCCGAGGTCGTCATGGCGGCCTCGCTGCTCACCCTGTTCCTCAACATGGGCGCGCAGTTGGGTTTCTGGACGGTCCTGATCGCCCACATCATGTTCTGCCTGAGCTTCGTCGTCACGGCGGTGAAGGCGCGTGTGATGTCGATGGACCCGAGGCTGGAGCAGGCCGCGCAGGACCTCTACGCCGGCCCCTTCCAGACGTTCATCCGCGTGACCCTGCCGATCGCCGCTCCCGGAATCGCGGCGGGTGCGATGCTCGCCTTCGCGCTCTCCTTCGACGATTTCATCATCACCAATTTCAACGCGGGCTCCACCGTCACCTTCCCGATGTTCGTCTGGGGCTCGGCCCAGCGCGGAACGCCCGTTCAGATCAATGTCATCGGTACGGCCATGTTCGTCGTCGCCGTACTGTTCGTCCTGGCCTCCATGGCCGTCAGCAATCGCCGCAACAAACAAAAGGCGTAAACCCCTGTAGGGAGTTGAAATCATGGCCCCAAGCGCCATGAGTCGTGGCAATAGATGGATCAAGGCACTCTCTGAAGCCCAGCCGGTCCCGTACTGGCTGGACGACCCCGGCAGGCCCCACCCCGAACCCGCCCTCACCACCGACGAGACCTGCGACCTGCTGGTCGTCGGCGGCGGCTACAGCGGACTGTGGACCGCGCTCCTCGCCAAGGAGCGCGACCCGCAGCGGGACGTGGTCCTGCTCGAAGGCCGCGAGGTGGGCTGGGCCGCCTCCGGCCGCAACGGCGGCTTCTGCGCCGCCTCCCTCACCCACGGTCTGCCCAACGGGCTCGCCCGCTGGCCGGACGAGATCCACAAGCTGGAGGAGCTGGGCGCCCGCAACCTCGACGAGATCGAGAAGGCGGTCGCCCGCTACTCCCTGGACTGCGACTTCGAGCGCACCGGCGAGATCGACGTGGCCACCGAGACGTACCAGGCGTGGGAACTGCGCGACTGGTACGAGGAATTGCGGGAGAAGGGTCTCGCCGAGGGCATCGAGTTCCTCGACGCCGAGGCGGTGCGGGCACAAGTCGACTCACCGACATTCCAGGCGGGCCTCCACGACCGACGCGGCGTCGCCATGGTCAACCCGGCCAAACTGGTGTGGGGCCTGAAGCGGGCGTGCCGCGACCTCGGCGTCCGCCTCTACGAGCACACCCCCGCCCTCACCCTGAAGCCGTACGGCGCCGGCATGGCCGTACGCACCCCTTACGGCCAGGTCCGCGCCCGCAAGGTCGCGCTCGGCACGAACATCTTCCCGAGCCTGGTCAAGCGCGTGCGCGCCTACACCGTCCCGGTCTACGACTACGCCCTGATGACCGAGCCGCTCACCGAGGAGCAGCTCGCGTCGGTCGGCTGGAAGAATCGCCAGGGCCTCGGCGACTCGGCGAACCAGTTCCACTACTTCCGGCTCTCCGCCGACAACCGCATCCTGTGGGGCGGCTACGACGCCGTCTACCCGTACGGCGGGCGGGTGCGCGCCGAGTACGACGACCGCCCGGAGACGTACGCCAAGCTCGCCGGGCACTTCTTCACCTGCTTCCCGCAGCTGGAGGGCATCCGCTTCACCCACGCGTGGGGCGGCGCGATCGACACCTGCTCGCGCTTCTCGGCGTTCTTCGGGACGGCTCATCAGGGCAAGGTGGCGTACGCGGCGGGATTCACGGGTCTGGGCGTCGGCGCGACCCGGTTCGGCGCGGACGTCATGCTGGACCTGCTAGCGGGGGAGCCCACGGAGCGCACGCGGCTGGAGATGGTCCGCAAGAAGCCGCTGCCCTTCCCGCCGGAGCCCTTCGCCTGGACCGGCATCGCGCTCACCAAGTGGTCGCTGGCCCGCGCCGACGCGCACGGTGGGCGGCGCAATCTGTGGCTGCGGGCGATGGACCGGCTGGGCCTCGGCTTCGACAGCTGAATGTGACTCAGTTCACTTTGAACTGGCGGCGAAAACCCGCGTAATGCTGCCCGGTGACCTCCCTCTTCCACGTGACGCGACCGGCGTCCACGAAGGAAAGGGAGGTCACCGTCATGACAGGGGCGAAGTCGGCGGTCGAGTGGCTGTCATCCGTGGCTCCGGACCCCGCGGCCTGCCGCTGGGAGTGGGAACGCAATCCCCTCGGGGTCGCGCTGCTGCCGGCCGGCAAGGCCTGGGACGTACTCATCCTGCCGGGAGAACTCGGCTACCCGACCCTCGACGTACTCAGCCGCATCATCGACCAACTCGGCCCGGTCCTGGTCGACTTCGGCGACGCACGCATGGGCTTCTTCGTGCCGCCCGGCACGGCCGCCCGCTGGCTCGGCACCGGCATCCGTACGGCCGGAGCGGGCACCTGGATCGTCGTCCCCTACCCGGGCCGCACCGCCGGAGCCGTCCGCTGGCTGATCCCGCCGGACGGCACCGGCACCCTCACCGACCCATCACTCCTCGAACTGGCCATGCACGAGGCGGCGGCGGGGCTGGCCGCGGAGAGGGAGGAGTAGCTGCGATCAGTCCTGAACTGCGAGAACCCTTGACAAGGCGGATTGGTCTGGACCAAATTGTGGGCGACGTCACGTGCCCCACCCTCCAATTCCCCCATGCCTGGAGGCACTTGTGGACCGCTCCAGACCTCTCGTCCTCCTCACCGCCGCGGCCCTGACCCTGCCCGGCCTCACCGCACTCTCGTCGGCCGCCCGTGCGGCCGACGCGGACCTCGCCCGCAACGGCGGCTTCGAGGCGGGTCTCGACGGCTGGACCTGCACGGCGGGGACGACCGTCAACTCACCTGTGCGTAGTGGCAGTTCCGCGCTGCAGGCGACTCCCGCAGGGTCCGACAACGCCCGGTGCGCGCAGACCGTGACCGTGAAGCCGGACTCCCAGTACACGCTGTCCGGATACGTCCGCGGCTCCTACGTCTACCTCGGCGCGAGCGGCACCGGCACCACCGACGTCTCCACCTGGACCCAATCCGCCACCACCTGGCAGCAGCTCACGACGACTTTCCGCACAGGCCCCTCCACCACCCGCGTCACCGTCTACACCCACGGCTGGTACGGCACAGGCGCCTACCACGCCGACGACATCTCCCTCGTCGGCCCCGGCGTCGACGCCGGACAGCCGCCCGCGGCGCCGACCGGCCTGAAGACCGGATCCGTCACCTCGTCCAGCGTCGCGCTGTCCTGGTCGGCGGTCAGCGGCGCGACGAGCTACGCGGTATACCGCGACGGCGCCAAGGTCCAGACGGTGACCGGAACTTCGGCGACCGTCGGCGGGCTTTCGCCCTCGACGGCGTACGGCTTCCAGGTCGCCGCCGTGAACGAGGCGGGCGAGTCCGCGAAGTCGGCCACGGTGACGGCCACGACCACCGCGGGCAGCGGTGATCCCGTCGACCTCCCGGCCCACGCCCTGGTCGGCTACCTCCACGCGAGCTTCGCCAACGGCTCCGGCTACACCCGCCTGGCCGACGTACCCGACAGCTGGGACATCATCGACCTGGCCTTCGGTGAACCGACCTCGGTCACCTCCGGCGACATCCGCTTCGACCGCTGCCCGGCCACCGAGTGCCCGAACGTCGAGAGCGACGCCGACTTCAAGGCGGCGATCCGGGCCAAGCAGGCGGCGGGCAAGAAGGTGCTCATCTCCATAGGCGGCCAGAACGGCCAGGTGCAGCTGACGACCACGGCCGCTCGCGACACCTTCGTCTCCTCGGTCTCGAAGATCATCGACGAGTACGGCCTCGACGGCCTGGACATCGACTTCGAGGGCCACTCGCTCTCCCTGAACGCCGACGACACCGACTTCAAGAACCCGAAGACACCGGTGATCGTCAACCTCATCTCGGCACTGAAGACCCTGAGGGCCCGGTACGGCGACGACTTCGTGCTCACGATGGCCCCGGAGACCTTCTTCGTCCAGCTCGGCTACCAGTACTACGGCACCGGCCAGTGGGGCGGCCAGGACCCGAGGGCGGGGGCGTACCTCCCGGTCATCCACGCCCTGCGTGACGACCTGACACTCCTGCACGTCCAGGACTACAACTCCGGCCCGGTCATGGGCCTCGACAACCAGTACCACTCCATGGGCGGCGCCGACTTCCACATCGCGATGACCGACATGCTGCTCACCGGCTTCCCGGTCGCCGGCAACGCGAACAACGTCTTCCCGCCCCTGCGCCCCGACCAGGTCGCCATCGGCATGCCCGCCTCCACCAACGCGGGCAACGGGTACGTCCCCCCGGCCGAGGTCACCAAGACCCTCGACTGCCTGACGAGGAAGGTCGACTGCGGCTCGTACACCACCCACGGCACCTGGCCCGCGCTGCGCGGCCTGATGACGTGGTCGATCAACTGGGACCGGTACGGCGGCTGGGAGTTCCAGCGGACGTTCGACGGCTACTTCGGCTGACGGCCGGCCCGGCCGGCGGCCGCGTTACTCCGCCGACGTCGCCTTCAACGCCAGCCAGAGCTCCATGCGCACGTCCGCGTCGTCCAGTGACCGCCCCAGGATCTCCTCCACCCGCCGCATCCGGTACCGCAACGTGTGCCGGTGCACCCCGAGATCCGCGGCCGCCGCGTCCCACTGCCCGTGCCGCGACAGCCAGGCCCGCAGCGAGGCCACCAGATCGCCCCGCCCGGTCGCGTCGTGTTCGTGCAGGGCCCGCAGCAGGCCGTCCGCGAACGCCTTCACCGCGTCGTCCGCGAGCAACGGCAGCACGGACCCGGCGGCCAGCTGCTCGTGCTCCACGCACACCCGGCCCCGCCGCCGGGCCACCGACACGGCCTGCTCGGCCTGCTTGTACGCGGCCGCCGCGGCGATGGGCCCGGCCGGTGCCGAGAGCCCGATCACCAGCTCGTCCTCGGCGGCGCCGGGCGCCTCGGGCGCGGCCCCCGCCCGCGCCGCCTCCAACGCCGCCGCGTACTCCGCGCACGCCGCCACCGCCGCACCCCCGTCCGCGGCGAGCACCACGACCCGAGCCGCCTCACCCTCGCCCTCCGGCACCACGAGCACCGCCTCCCCGGCCCGCGCCGCCGCGGACTCCACGACCTCGGCGAGCGCACCCAGTGGATCACCGCCCGACTCGGACGTGGCGGCCAGTACCGCGGTGGACGCCGTGGCGAGCGCCACCCGTGCCCCGGCGTCCACGACCCGCGCCGCCGACACCGGCGCCGCCTCGGCGACCATCACCCGGAAGGGCGCGTCCAGCAGTTCGCCGTACAGGTCCCCCGCCACGGCCCGCGCGTGATCCGGCTCCCCGGCGAGCAGCATCCGCAGCACGGCCGCCCCCACCCGCTGCTCGGCCGCGTGCAGCGACCGCGACCGCTCGGTCGTCAGCGTCAGCAGCGCGATCGCCGAGTGGACGGCGTACCGCTCCGCAGTGCCCGGCGCCGCCGCCGTTCCCACGGCGAGCGCGGCCCGCGGCCGGCGCCCCGTGCCGAGGGTGTGCAGCTCGACCCGGTCCTCGTGCTCGGGTCCGCCCACCACCGACGACGCCGGCGCCGGCCGCTCCCGCAGCCGCTCCACGTCCGCCGTGAGCCGCGCCGCCCGCCGCCCCGCCCACTCGGGCGCCGTCGCGACGACGGCGCCGGACGCGTCGTACAGCGCCGCCCAGCCGTTCACCTGCGACGCCAGCGCGGTCAGCAGCCCCTCCGGCCCGCCGGTCAGGGCCTGCTTCGTCAGCTCCCGTTGGGCCGCGAACCCGGCCGTCACCGCCCGGTACTGGTCCGCCGCGATCGCCGCCGACACGGCTTTGCTGATGGCGAGGAACGGCGTGCGGCGCGGTACCTCCAGCAGCGGCAGATCCTCTTCCTCCGCCGCGTCCACCAGCGCCTTGGGGATCTCCTCGTAGTTGACGCCGACGGCGAAGCCGAGCCCGACCACGCCCGCGCCCACCAGCCGCCGCACATAGCGGCGCATCGCCTCGGGGTCCTCCGCGTCCAGCTTGAGCGCGGTGATCAGCAGCAGCTCGCCGCCCTCCATGTACGGCACCGGATCGGCGAGCTCGCTCACGTGCGCCCAGCGGACGGGAACGTCCAGACGGTCCTCGCCCGCCCGCACGGTCAGCTTGAGCGCGGAGTGGTGGACGAGCGAGGCGAGGGTGGGGGGCATGAGGCCTTCATCGGGAGGTGATCGTCGTGATCTTTGGCCGCAGTGTATGAACGGCCTGTAACGATTCTGCCTCACCGTACGGTCGGCCCGTCACTTCATCCGCGCAGATCCACCAGCAGCGGCGGCGCGTGCTCGCCCTGGACGCTGGTCAGCGACAGCACCGCGTGTCCCGGCGGCACCCCGTGCGCCAGCTCGGACGCCGACCAGCGCTCACGCTCGACCTGCCGCACGGTCACCGCCCGCGCCGTGGGGGCCTTGCCGGTGATCACCCGCCGCAGCGCGTGCACCGCCTTCCCGGCCGGCGTCTCGGCGATGATCTGCCGGTCGGTGACGTCCCGCGCCTCGGTCCACTCCTTGCCCCACACCTCGGCGAAGTCCTGCCCGTCCCACGGCGTGACCCCGGCCAGCGCCATCCGGCACCCGGTGGCCCCGAGCAGCGGCCCGCGCAGCGGCCTCGGTACGTCGTCCAGGGTGCGCAGCGTGAGCACGGCGCCCGCATTGCCCGACCGCAGCCGCTGGATGCCCCGTACGGCCTCGGGCGTCACGACCCCCGTCGCGTCGTCCAGCACCAGGCAGGCGAACAGCGACCGGTCCTCCCGTACCGCCACACTCGCGGTGAACTGTGCCAGCACCAGCCGCGCCAGCATCCGCGAGGCCTCGGCGTGCCCGCGCGCGGGCAGGTCGATGCGGACCCGGACCGGGTGGTCGAGGGCCTTCAGCGAGAACGGCCGCGACTGCCCGGACGTGTCGAAGAAGCCCGCGAACGCGGGACGGTCCAGCAGCGCCACCCGGTCCGCGAGCACGCCCGACACATCACCGGGATGCCCCAACTGCCGCTCGCGCGCGTCCAGTTCCCGCAGCAGCGACTCCTGCCCCGACCCCTCCAGCGCCGTACGCAGCGCGCCGAGCGCCCCGGGCGAGCCGTCCAGCAGCTGCCGCAGCTCCGGCACGGACGGGAAACGGTCGTGCACCGCCCGGAACGGTCCGAGGAGCTGGGCCAGCACGGTCGTCGAGCGGCGGCTGTCGCTGCCCGGATGCGGGTCCGCGAGGTCACCGACGAGCGCCTCGGCGAGCACGGCCGCGGCCTCGTCGGGGTCGCTGGTGCCGCCGTACAGGTCCAGGTCGTAGACGGAGTCCGGATCCCCGATCCGTACGACGACGTCGTACGCGTCCGCCGGTCCGAGCCCCGCGCCCGCCGCGCCGACCACGACCACGGCGGCCCGCCCGGCCAGCGCGTGCAGGCACAGCGACTCGGCCAGCGGCCGCACCACGGTCCCCGTCTTGCCGGACCCGGCCGGTCCGACGGCGAGCAGCGAGGTGCCGAGCAGGTCGGGGCCGAGGCCGAGGCCGGTGCCGCGATAGGCGTACGGATTGCGCGGATCGTCGGCGGTCGTGCCCAGCCGCACCTGACCGCTGACCAGATCGTGCCGGGCGACCCGGGCGGGCAGGTCGCGCTCGCCCGACGGGTGCAGACAGGCGGCGGCGCCGTCCCTGAGCACGGCGCCGCTGAAGGTCGCGAGATCGTGCCGCCCGCTGCGCACGCCCTGCCAGGCACGGGCGATCCGCGCGTAGTCGACGTCGCGCATCTGCCCGGAACGGGCGTCGGCGGCGAGCCGCTCGGCGGCGTCGGAGGCCCCGGCGGCGCGCAGCGCGGGCCAAGACGCCGGGTCCTGCTCGGGGGTGGTCGGGGGTGCCTGTTGGGGCTCCCTGCGTCGGAGGTGGGGGGCGACGAAGCGGCGCCACACCTCACCCCAGCGGCCGAGTCGGCCGACACTGACCAGGATGCCCAGTGCCACAATCGCGGTCCACGCGTTGCCGAACACCACACGTGCGTAGGAATGGGGCTCCGTCCACGAAGCCGTCATCGCAGTCAGGGGCAGCAACCACCAACCGCCCAGATAGCCGTTGTACAGCAAGGACCAGATCAACCACCCCACCAAGAAGGCGATCAGCGCCCCGCTCAGCAACTGCAGTGTCGGAATCTCTTCAGGTTCCTCATCCGGCCGGGGCACATGCCCGAACCGCCACACGCCCGGTGCCGCGTCCGGCCGCGGGGCCCGCAGCCACGTCAGAAACGCCGACCCGTCAACGCCCGGCGGCAGCGATGGCATCGGCGGCACAGCGGAGCGTGATCGTGGCACGGGTGTCGCGTGCGTGCCCCGCGCGTCCTGCGTCCCGTCGCTGTCCATCGCCCTTGCCCCCTGACCAGCCGTTCCATCCGTGCCATCCACCATCAGCGAGTCAATCTAACGCCCTGCCCTGGGGAGTTCACCGCTTACACGGCCGACGCAGCGGACCGAGATGCTCCGGATATCGTCGTGGCCGGCCCCAGACGCGCGGAACAGGAGACGGAGACTCCCCGGTGACCGATCAACTGCCCATCACAGGAGACGACTTGACCGGAACTTCGGGCGTCGCCTGGGACGACGCGGCCACCCGGCGGGCGTGGTGGCGCCAGACGGGGCGGAGCCTGCTGATCGTCGGGGTGTGCGCCGCATGGTGGACCTGGTACTCCGCAACGACCGTCGCGGTGCGCGAGCGGGTGGCCTTGCTGACCGTGCTGTTCTTCGTCGCCTCGTTCATAGGCATGCCCCTCCACCTGCTCGCCGAGCTCCCCAACGCCTGGCGCGTACGCCGTCTTCTGCGCGCCCACCCGTGGCGCACCGTGGACGACCCGCGGCACGGCCTCTCGGGCCACGCGAGGGCCCGGAACGTGAACGACGCCTGGTTCGAGGTCCCCGACCCCGACAACCCCCGGCGCCGACTGCCCCTGATCATCCATGCGCCCCTGTGGTGGAGCCGGCGCATGGACCGCAAGGCCCCCGCGGACCGCAGGGCCCAGATCGCCCGGCTCTGGTACTGCGGCCTCCTCGACGACCAGGTCGTCATCGCCGCCTCCCGCACCACGGAGGACGCACCCCGCCGCCTGCGCCATCGCTATCTCCGGCACAGCCTGCTGCCGGACGACCTCGACCGGACGGACATCCCGCGCCCGGACCCCTCCGAAAGCGCGCTCTCCCACCCGGCGACGCGGCGCGTGCTGCGCCGCCGCCTGTTCACCCGGATCGCCGCGTTGCTCATCGTCTGGCCCGCCGTGCTCGCCGTCCAGATCGCCGAGATCGTCGCCGACGAGGGCCACGACATGATCGGGCTGGTCGTGATGGGCGCGCTGCTCGAGGTGACGCTCCTGCCGTTCCACATCTACCTGGTCGTCGCCACCCGCCGCACGGCCCGCACGCTGGCCGAGCACCCCTGGCGCCCCGTCGGCTGCGAGATCCGCAGCCGTGGCAGGCAGCAGCTGATCAAGGCCGAGGGGCGGACGCTGACGCCCAGCCCGTTCCGGGTGTACGTCGACGAGCGGGCGACCGGCCTGTGGCTGGCGGGCGGTCCCGAGGGACCCTGCGTCGTCTCGGTCCCCGGTGGCGCCAAGCCGGTCCGGGTCGCTATGTCCACCACGGACAAGCGGCGCCGCTGACAACGCCCACATGGAGCATGCCCACCCCTCGCTCCCCGCCCTAGCCTGCGAGAAAAGAGAAGACAAGCGTCCGTAACACCCCAGGAGCCCCTTATGAGCGCACTTCCTCAGGAGCGCCGCGTCGTCACCGCCATCCCCGGCCCGAAGTCGCAGGAGCTGCAGGCCCGCCGTACCGCCGCGGTCGCGCAGGGCGTGGGCTCCGTGCTGCCCGTGTTCACCGCGCGTGCGGGCGGCGGCATCATCGAGGACGTCGACGGCAACCGGCTCATCGACTTCGGCTCGGGCATCGCCGTGACGTCCGTCGGCGCGTCCGCCGAGGCCGTCGTACGCCGGGCCACCGCGCAGCTCGCCGACTTCACCCACACCTGTTTCATGGTCACGCCGTACGAGGGCTACGTCGCCGTCGCCGAGGCCCTGGCCGAGCTCACCCCGGGTGACCACGCCAAGAAGTCGGCGCTGTTCAACTCCGGCGCCGAGGCCGTCGAGAACGCCGTCAAGATCGCGCGTGCGTACACCAAGCGCCAGGCCGTCGTCGTCTTCGACCACGGCTACCACGGCCGCACCAACCTCACGATGGCGCTGACCGCGAAGAACATGCCGTACAAGCACGGCTTCGGTCCGTTCGCGCCCGAGGTCTACCGCGTGCCGGTCGCCTACGGCTACCGCTGGCCGACCGGTCCGCAGAACGCCGGTCCCGAGGCCGCCGCGCAGGCGATCGACCAGATCACCAAGCAGGTCGGCCCGGAGAACGTCGCCGCGATCATCATCGAGCCGGTGCTCGGCGAGGGCGGCTTCATCGAGCCCGCCAAGGGCTTCCTGCCGGCGATCCACCAGTTCGCCGCCGACAACGGCATCGTCTTCGTCGCGGACGAGATCCAGTCCGGCTTCTGCCGTACCGGCCAGTGGTTCGCGTGCGAGGACGAGGGCATCGTCCCGGACCTCATCACGACCGCGAAGGGCATCGCCGGCGGCCTGCCGCTCGCCGCCGTGACCGGCCGCGCCGAGATCATGGACGCCGCGCACGCGGGCGGCCTGGGCGGCACCTACGGCGGCAACCCGGTCGCGTGTGCCGGTGCGCTGGGCTCCATCGAGACGATGAAGGAGCTCGACCTCAACGCCAGGGCCAAGAGCATCGAGGCGACCATGAAGGCCCGCCTCACCGCAATGGCCGAGAAGTTCGAGATCATCGGCGACGTGCGTGGCCGCGGCGCCATGATCGCCATCGAGCTGGTCAAGGACCGGGCGACGAAGGAGCCGAACCCGGAGGCGACCGCCGCGCTCGCCAAGGCCTGCCACCAGGAGGGACTGCTGGTCCTGACCTGTGGCACCTACGGCAACGTGCTGCGCTTCCTGCCCCCGCTGGTCATCGGCGACGACCTGCTGAACGAGGGCCTCGACATCATCGAGCAGGCCTTCGCCCGCATCTGAGGTCACAGCAAAACCACTGGTGAGCGACGGGTCCCCGCACGGGGAACCCCATCCGCCCCAGCTCCGACACCGCTCGCGGTTCCGGGGCTGGGGCGGCTACCGTCAGAGCGTGTGAAGAAGGTGTGCGAGGTGGATGTCAGGACGCGATTCCGCCTGTCTTACGCCGTCGCCCTGTCGTAGGTTCTAACCAGATGAGAGATACACCCCGCCCAGAGGGGACTCTGGGTGACATCAGGCCGAGGCCTCCCCAGCTTCGACCTGGTCGTGCCCTCGCGCACACAACCGGGGCCTCCGGCTCCGGATCTCCTCACCGATCGGACAGTCGCCCGCCCCAAACCCCCCGGGGCGCGCGACCATCCGATCCGGACGGCCGCCTCGGAACCACCCCCCCTGTTCCGGGGCGGCCGACCTCCCTCTCCCTCCTTCTCGGGCTTCCGGCCCTTCTCTTCGCGCTCATCACCTGGCAGGTGGTGGCCGACGGCCCGCTGGTCGGCCTCGACGAGGCGGCCAGCCGGGCCCTGATCCACCCGGACCGCCGCTCCGAACTCCTCGCCGACCTGGGCAATGTGCAGGTCGCTGTGCCGGTGCTGGGCGCCGTCCTGGCGTACGTCACCTGGCGGACCCGACGCCGTGCCGGTACAGACCACTGGTGGTGGCCGGCCGCCGCGGCCGCCGTCCTCATGGCTCTGGTCCCGGCTCTGATAGTCCCCCTCAAGGAACTGACGGACCGCCCCGGCACCCCGGTCGTGCCACCCGGCACCGGCTACTACCCGTCCGGCCACACGGCCACCGCCGCCGTCGCCTACGGGGCCGCGACCATGCTGCTCCTCCCGTGGCTCAGCTCCCTGCCCGCCCGCCGAGCCCTCCTCGTCATCTGCGCCGCCCTCAACCTCGGCGTCGGCTTCGGACTGGTCCGGCGCGGCTACCACTGGCCACTGGACGTGGTGGCCAGCTGGTGCCTCTGCGCGGTGCTGCTCGCCCTGCTGTGGCTGTTCCTGAGCCGGGGCACTCCTGCCCGACGGCGGTAGCTCCAGCGGTCCTCCGCCGAGTCCCCCCGCGGTACTCCGCCAAATCGGTGCACCCTCGGGCCTCACCACTACACCCCGGACAAACGTCCCGCCGCCCCCGCACCCCTACCGTGGACCACGACACACCAGGACACCCCCAACGCGGAAGGGCCGGGACTCCACTATGACTTCCACCCACGCCTTCTGGCTCGCCGGCCGCCAGGTCAGCGGCGAGCCCAGCTTCGATGTCACCTCCCCGTGGGACGGGCGGGTCGTCGGCAAGGTGAGCGTGCCGACGGACGCGCAGATCGAGGAGGCCGTGGCCGCCGCGTACGCCGTACGGGACGAGTTCGCCGCCACGCCGGCCCATGTGCGCGCCGCCGCCCTCGACCACGTCAGCCGGCGGCTCGCCGAGCGGACCGAGGAGATCGCCCAGCTGATCTCCGCCGAGAACGGCAAGCCCGTCAAGTGGGCCCGCGGCGAGGTCGGCCGTGCCGTCTCCGTGTTCCGGTTCGCGGCCGAGGAGGCCCGCCGGTTCAACGGCGGTGAGGCCCAGCGGCTCGACACCGACCTCGGCGGTCAGGGGCGCCTCGCCTTCACCCGGCGCTTCCCCAAGGGTGTCGTGCTCGGCATCGCGCCGTTCAACTTCCCGCTGAACCTGTGCGCCCACAAGATCGCCCCGGCCATCGCGGCCGGCGCGCCGATCATCCTCAAGCCCGCCCCGGCCACCCCGCTCTCCGGGCTGATCATCGGTGACCTGCTCGCCGAGACCGAGCTGCCCGCCGGCTCCTGGAGCATCCTCCCGGTCCCCAACGACCGGATGCCCGCGCTCGTCCAGGACCCGCGTCTGCCCGTGATCTCCTTCACCGGCTCCGAGACGGTCGGCTACGCGATCATGGACTCGGTGCCGCGCAAGCACTGCACCCTGGAGCTGGGCGGCAACGGCGCGGCGGTCGTGCTCGCGGACTTCGCCTCCGACGAGGACCTCGACTGGGCCGCGACCCGCATCGCCACCTTCTCCAACTACCAGGGCGGCCAGTCCTGCATCTCCGTGCAGCGGGTGATCGCGGACGCGTCCGTGTACGACCGTCTCCTGCCGCGTATCGTCGCCGCCGTCGAGGCCCAGGTCACCGGTGACCCGAGCGACGCCGCGACCGACGTCGGGCCGCTGGTCAGCGAGGACGCCGCCAAGCGCGTCGAGACCTGGGTGGACGAGGCCGTGGCCGCCGGGGCCGCCCTCCTCACCGGCGGCAAGCGCGACGGCGCCTCCTACGCGCCGACCGTCCTCACCGACGTACCGTCCGACGTCACCCTCGCCTGCGAGGAGGTCTTCGGACCCGTCCTCACCGTGCAGAAGGTCGACGGGGAGGCCGCCGCCTTCGCCGCCGTCAACGACTCCAAGTACGGGCTCCAGGCGGGCGTGTTCACCCACGACCTGCAGACCGCCTTCCGGGCCCACCGGGCACTGGAGGTCGGCGGTGTCGTCATCGGCGACGTCCCCTCCTACCGCGCCGACCAGATGCCGTACGGCGGCGCCAAGCAGTCCGGTGTCGGGCGCGAGGGCGTGAAGTTCGCGATGGACGACTACACCTACGAGCGGGTGATGGTCCTCACCGGCCTCGCGCTCTGAGCGACCCCGAACCACCCCTAGCTAATGGGAACCATTTTCAGCTAGGATTCTCGAAGAGGCCCGGCACCGATGCCTTCCGGTGCCGGGCCCCTTCCATGTGCCGGCCTCGTCCGGACCCTCAACCGGAGAAGCCGACGCGCGCGAGCCGCACCGGGCCGCGCAGTCCGATGTGGAGGTCGCGGACGCCCTCGGCGATGATCCCGGCCCGCACGGTCGTGTAGCTGTACGGGCCGGCATCCGGCGCCGGCGACGTCAGTACGGCGAGCACCGGGCCCCCGTCCAGCGAGATGTCGACCGCCCCTTCGCCGGACACCGTCGCCGTCACCTCCGTCACGCCGTCACCGAAGTCGCAGTCCCGGTAGACCAGTTCGCCCGACCTGCCCTGCGCCGTCGTCACCGCGTCGCCCGACGTCTTCGTGAGGTCGACGATCGCGACGCCGTTCTGCTCGTCGAAGTCGGCCGCGTCCAGGCCCCGTTCCCGGACGGGACGCGGCGTTGCCGCCTCACCGTCCAGGATCACGGTCGTCCGCAGGCGGATGTCCTCGCTGGAGGCACCCGCCAGCAGCTCGTACGGGCCCGGCTCCCGGCGCCATCCGCCGCGGGCCACATCCCAGAAGTCGAAGGAGGACAGGGGGACTTCGAAGGCCAGCTCCCGCTGCTCACCGGGTTCCAGGCGCACCCGGCTGTGCGCCACGAGCTCACGGCGCGGCCGCGGCACCGCCGGGTTCACGGCGCGGGTGTAGAGCTGGGCGACCTCGTCGGCCGTCACGTCGCCGGTGTTCGTGACCGTGAAGGAGACCGCCACCGCATCGCGGTCCACCGTCGTCCTCAGGTCGGCGTAGGAGAAAGTCGCGTACGACAGGCCGTGGCCGAACGGGAACAGCGGGGTTCCCTCGAAGTACAGGTACGTCTGGCGGCCGCCGATCACGTCGTAGTCGAGGAGGTCGGGCAGGTCGGCGTCGTCGGCGTACCAGGTCTGCGGGAGGCGGCCGGCGGGGGAGACGTCGCCGGCCAGGATCCGGGCCAGGGCGGGGCCGGCCGCCTGGCCGCCGTGTGCCGTCCAGAGGATCGCCGAGGCGGCGGCGGGGTCGACCGCGTACGGGTACGCCGACACCAGCGCCAGCACCGTGTTCTGGTTGGCCGCGCGGGCGGCGCGCAGCAGGCGCTCCTGGTGGGCGGGGAGGGCAAGCGTCGTACGGTCCTCGGTCTCACGGCCGTTGATGTGCGGGTCGTTGCCGGCGACCACCAGGACCACGTCGGCCTCGGTCGCGACCCTGGTCACCGCCTCGTCGCCGCGCTCGACGACGGTCAGCTCGAAGATTTCCGGGTTCGTGTCGGCAACCTTGACGCCGTCCGCGGCGACGGAGACATGCCGGCCCGTGCCGAGATGCCGCAGGAGGTGTCCGTTCTCGTGGGGTTCCAGGCGGAAGGTCTCCTGGACGAACCAGCCTCCGGGCTGGTCGGCGGAGGCGCGGAGGTAGCCGTCCTCGGCGACCGAGAGGTAGCGGCCGTCGGGGGCGCGCAGGGTCAGCACGTCCTCGCCCCAGTCGACCAGGGCGAGTTCGGTGCCGGTGGAGTCGGTGGTCAGCGGGGGGAGATCCGTACGGCCGGTCAGCAGCGCAGGGTCGAGGGCGCCCTCGGCGCCACGCACCATGTCGGCGGCCTCCGGGGCGGGGGGCACGTGAAGAAACGTACCGGCAGCGGTCTTCAGGAGAACCCGGTCCACGCCCTCCGCGAACTCCACCCGCTCCGTGCCGAACCGCTCGTACAGGCCCTCCAGCGGGGTCGAGCGGTGGATGAGCGTGCCGCTGTACCAGTCGAGCTTGCACTCGTCGGCGAGCACGCCCACCACGGCGATCCGGGTGTCGGGCGCGAGCGGCAGCAGGCCGCCGCTGTTCTTGAGCAGGACGACCGCCTGCTCGGCGGCCTCCTGGGCGAGGGCCCGGTGGGCCGGGGTGTCGAAGTCCCTGGTGGGCGCGTGCGGGTCGTACTCCGGGTCGAACTCGCCGAGGCGGAAGCGCACCGAGAGCTGGCGGCGGACCGCCGTGTCGATGTCCGACTCGGTCAGCAGGCCCTGCTCCAGGGCCCCGCGCACCCGTGCGGTGATCTTCGAGTTGTCGGTGTTGTGGTCGGTGAAGCTGTCGACACCGGCCAGCAGCGCGGCGGCCGTGGCCTCCTCATGAGTGTCGAAGTAGTGCTCGGAATCGACCAGGTTGGAGGGCGCGCCCGCGTCCGAGCAGACCATCAGGTCGTCGTCGGTCCAGGTGCGCAACTGCTCGCGCAGATACGGGGAGACGTGGTTGGGGCGGCCGTTGACCAGGTTGTACGCCGGCATCACCCCGGCCACCGCGCCCGCCTCGACCGTCTCGCGGAAGGCGCGCAGGTCGTACTCGTGCAGGACGCGCGGGCGCACCGAACTGGACGTGGTGTCCCGGTTCGTCTCGTTGTTGTGCGCGAGCCAGTGCTTGAGGACGGGCGCGGTGCGCCAGTACGTCGGATGGTCGCCGCGCAGGCCGCGGGTGTAGGCGGTGGCGATGGCCGAGGTGAGCTTCGGATCCTCCGAGTAGCCCTCCTCGTTGCGGCCCCACAGGGGGTGGCGCAGCAGGTTGACGGTGGGGGACCAGACGTTCAGGCCCACCCGGTCGTCGCGGGCGCGCATCGCGCGGGTCTCCTTGGAGACGGCCTCGCCGACCCGTCGTACGAGATCGGTGTTCCAGGTCGCGCCGAGGCCGACGGCCTGGGGAAAGACGGTGGCCGGACCCATCCAGGCCACGCCGTGCAGCGCCTCCTGGCCGGTGCGGAAATCCGCGATGCCGAGCCGCTCGACGGCGGGGACGAACTGGTGCAGGAAGCCGATCTTCTCGTCGAGCGTGAGCCGCGACAGAAGGTCGTCGATGCGCTTCGCGAACGGCAGTCGCTGATCGCGGAAAGGCGGCGTGGGCGGCGTGTTTGCGGTCACGTGGGGATCCCTTTGCGATGGATCGGTTCAATGCTTTCGAAGCGCTTCGATGCTCATTCGGCGCAAGGGCGGGTGTCAAGGGATCGGCGCCATGACTTCAAGCGGTGCATAAGAAAAGGTCCCTTCCCGGGCCTCACAGGAATCTTGGGAACGACCCTTGTGCGCCCACTGGGCTTCACTTAACCTCGCAGCAACATCGAAGCGCTTCGACTACGAAAGTCGTGCCGCAGAGGTCGAAGAATCGCTTCAGCTCAGCCAGTTCCACTTACGACACCGCAGCCGACGGCCCACCGCCGGGTGTCCAGGTGCGCCACGAAGGGTTGACGCAATGACGCCGAACGCCGCCTCCGCCTCCTCCGGACCGAGCCGGAGAAGCTTCCTCGCCTCCACGGCGGTCGCCACCGCAGCGGTGGCGGGAGGGATGCCACTGCTCGCTGCCTGCGGCGGATCGGACAGTGGGAAGCGTGAAGGAGCCACATCGGGCAAGGAAGCCGACAAGCTGATCCCGACCTATGTCGCCAGCACGATCGCCAAACCGGACATCCCCTCGAAGAACGGTTCCGCGGCCGGCTACACCAGCAAGATCGACCTCGCGGCTCTCGCCGCCTCCGTCCCGGACAAGCTCGGTACCGGCGCTCCCCTCAAGATCATGTCTCCGCTCTGGGGCACCCCGCCGAAGCCCGGAAACCCCTACTACAAGACACTCGACGAGGTCGCCGGCACCAAGATCACCTGGCAGAACCAGGACGGCAACACCTACGGTGAGAAGCTCGGCGCCGTCCTCGCCTCCAGCTCCATACCCGACATGGTGGTCGTGCCGAGCTGGGAACTGGTCGGCAAGATCTCGAGCGCGGTTACCGCGAAGTTCATGGACCTCGGCCCCTATCTGGCGGGCGACAAGGTCAAGAAGTACCCGAACCTGGCCGCGATCCCCTCCGACGCCTGGCGCATGAGCATCTTCGGCGGCGCGCTGCGCGGCATCCCGATGCCCGCCGCCCCCGTACCCAACATCGTGCCCTTCTACCGCAAGGACGTCTTCGACAAGAAGGGGTACACCGTCCCCAAGTCGGCCGACGAGTTCCTCAGCTGGGCCAAGGAGGCCACCAGCGCCAAGGCCAAGGTGTGGGCCTGTGGTGACATGAGGTGGTCGGCGGCAGGCTTCTTCAGTGTCCAGCCTGCCGGGTCGCTCGGATGGAACATCGGGGGCGACGGCAAGCTGACGTATCGCATCGAGCATCCTGAGTACCTCGAACATCTGGAGTGGGTCCGCAAGCTGTTCGCCGCCGGTGTGGTTCATCCCGACGACAAAGCAAACACGGGCGATCCCACCCGGCGGTTCACCTCCGGGCAGACCCTGGTCGGCAACAGCGACATGTCCGGCTGGTACGGCATGACCGCCGAACAGGCCCAGTCCAACCCCGACTTCGAGATCGACGGCATGGACTACTTCGGCGCCGACGGCGGCACCCCGACGCTGTACGCCGGCCAGCCCGCCACCATCTGGTCGATGATCCGCAAGGGCGCCTCGAAGGAGACGATCGAGAACGCGCTGGCCGCCGCCAACTTCGCGGCGGCGCCCTACGGAACCAAGGAGCGGATGTTCGTCGACTACGGCGTCGAGGGCACCCACTACACGGTCACGGACGGCGTCCCCGTCAAGAACGACCGGGGTGTCCAGGAGGTGAACAACGCCTGGGTGCTGCTGGCGGCCCCGGCTCCCTACCTGGCCCACCCCGACTTCCCCGAGATCGCCCGCAAGCAGGTCGAGTGGCAGCAGCGGCAGGGTGCCTTCGTCAAGAAGACGTC
The DNA here is from genome assembly GCF_044455405.1 of Streptomyces sp. NPDC051243. Taxonomy (NCBI): domain Bacteria; kingdom Bacillati; phylum Actinomycetota; class Actinomycetes; order Kitasatosporales; family Streptomycetaceae; genus Streptomyces; species Streptomyces sp. NPDC051243. The sequence goes on from NZ_JBITES010000012.1 coordinate 256,334, forward strand.
CACCTACGGCATGAACATCGTCGAGCCGAGCCGCTACGCCACCCTCGCCAGCCAGTTCGAGCAGCTGGAGATCGACTTCGTGCGCGGCAACAAGAAGCTGTCCGACGTGCAGCAGGCCATCTCCACCTGGAAGTCCTCCGGCGGTGACAAGCTGCGCGACTGGTACAAGCAGCTCCTCGACAAGAACGGCAGTGGCAACTGATGTCCCTCACGGCCGGGAGCAGGCCCGACGGGACACGTCCCCCCGCGGCCGTCGAGGAACCGACGGCCGCGGTCGCGGCAGCCACCGTGAAGGAGAGCGTGCCGCGCGGGGCCGGCAAGGCGGGCAAGGTTCCCTTCCGGGTCCGGTGGCGCCGCGACCGCGCGCTCATCCTGATGACCCTGCCCGTCATCGTCCTGCTCGTGATCTTCAACTACGTCCCGCTGCTCGGCAACGTCGTCGCCTTCCAGGACTACGACCCGTACGCCGCCGGCAACGGCATCACGGCGATCTTCCACAGCCCCTGGGTCGGCGTGGAGCAGTTCTCGCGGATGCTGGACGACCCGCTGTTCTGGAGCGCCACGGAGAACACCGTCGTCCTGTTCGTGCTGCAACTGGTGCTGTTCTTCCCGGTCCCCATCGCCCTCGCGCTGGTCATCAACAGCGTGATCCGGCCCCGGGTGCGGGCCGTGGCGCAGGCGATCATGTATCTGCCCCACTTCTTCTCCTGGGTCCTCGTGGTCACCGTCTTCCAGCAGATCCTCGGCGGCGCGGGCATCATCGCCCAGACCCTGGAGAAGCACGGGTGGAGCGGCTTCGACCTGATGACCGACGCGGACCTCTTCAAGTACCTGGTCACCGCGCAGGCCGTGTGGAAGGACGCCGGCTGGGGGATCATCGTCTTCCTCGCCGCCCTGTCCGCCGTCAGCACCGACCTGTACGAGGCCGCCGCCATGGACGGCGCGGGGCGCTGGCGACGCATGTGGCATGTCACGCTGCCCGCGCTGCGCCCGGTGATCGCGCTGCTGCTGGTCCTGCGGGTGGGCGACGCGCTGAGCGTGGGATTCGAGCAGTTCCTGCTCCAGCGGTGGGCGGTCGGTGCGGGAGCCAGCGAGGTCCTCGACACCTACGTGTGGAACATGGGCATCCAGAACGGCGACTTCAGCTACGCGGCCGCGGTCGGCCTCGTCAAGGGAGTCATCGGAGTCTGCCTCGTCCTGGGTGCGAACAAGGTCGCGCACCTGCTCGGCGAGCAGGGGGTGTACAAGAAATGAGCCTCAACACGACACTCATCCGCAGCCTGAAGGCTCCCGCCCGCCCCGTGTGGGAGGAGCCGCCCAGCAAGGTGGGACTCACCGCCAAGGGCGCGTTCCTGGCCCTGTGCTGTCTGGGGGTCCTCGGGCCGCTGTGGATCGTGATCGTCACCAGCCTCTCGCCCAAACCGGTGATCGACCGGGTCGGCGGCCTGGTCGTGATTCCCCAGGGCATCACCTTCGTCAACTACACGGAACTGCTCAGCGGCGGCCAGGTCAGCCGGGCGATCATGGTCTCGGTCGGCGTCACGCTCTTCGGCACGCTGTTCTCCATGACGGTGTCCGTACTCGCGGCCTACGGGCTGTCCAGGCCGGGCACTGTGGGCCACCGGTTCTTCCTGATGACCATGATGGCCACCATGTTCTTCGGGGCCGGCCTCATCCCGACGTACCTTCTGGTGCAGTCACTGGGCCTCACCGACACCTATCTGTCCCTGATCCTGCCGAGTGCGGTCAGCGTCTTCAACATCCTGGTGCTGCGGGCCTTCTTCATGGGGATCTCCCCCGAACTCACCGAGTCCGCCCGCATCGACGGGGCCAGTGACCTGCGCATCCTGCTGACCATCATCATGCCGCTGTCGCGGGCGGTGCTGGCCGTCATCTCCCTGTTCTACGCGGTCGGGTACTGGAGCGCCTGGTTCAACGCCTCCATCTACCTCACCGACCAGCAGATGATGCCGCTGCAGAACGTGCTCATCCAGCTGGTCCAGAAGAACACCGAGGCCCCCAGCGGCCTCCAGCAGGCGGTCCGCACCGGTCAACTCTCCGCGCTGGGACTGCAGATGGCCGTCATGGTCCTCGCGCTGATCCCCGTCGCGGTCGCCTCCCCCTTCGTCCAGCGGCACTTCAAGAAGGGCATGCTCACCGGCGCCATCAAGGGCTGAGCCCGCGCCGCCCCCCGACGCTGCCGCGGCCGGCCTGCTCTGCACAGCGGCCCGCCGCGGCGGCCCTCACTCTCCCCTCCCCTGAGCCGCACAGAAATGAGGTATGTCATGCACGCGTCCCGCCCGAGCAGACGAGCGGTTCTCGCCGGGACCGCGGCCGCCGCCGCGGCCACCGCCCTCCCGTCCCTCGCGGGGCCCGCGCACGCCGCGGAGCCCACGGCCGCCGCTCAGGCGTACCGCTGGCGCAACGTCGTCATCGGCGGCACCGGATTCATCAGCGGCGTGCTCTTCCACCCCTCCGTGCGGGGCCTCGCCTACGCCCGTACCGACATCGGCGGCGCCTACCGCTGGGAGGACCGCCTCGGCCGCTGGACCCCGCTGACCGACCACCTAGGCTGGGACGACTGGAACCTGCTCGGCGTCGAGGCGATCGCCGTCGACCCCGCCCACCCGAACCGGCTCTACCTCGCCCTCGGCACCTACACGCAGTCCTGGGCGGGCAACGGTGCCGTGCTGCGCTCCGAGGACCGCGGCGCCACCTGGAAGCGCACCGACCTCACCGTCAAGCTCGGAGCGAACGAGGACGGCCGGGGCACGGGTGAGCGGCTGCTCGTCGACCCGCGCAGCAGCGACACCCTGTGGCTGGGCACCCGGCACGACGGGCTGCTCAAGTCCACCGATCGGGGGGCCTCCTGGCAGGCCGTGAGCTTCCCGGCGACTCCCAGCGCCACCGGCCAGGGCATCACCTTCCTCCTCGCCGTCGGCCGCACGGTCTACGCCGGGTGGGGCGACGGCGACGGCACCTCCCCGAACCTCTACCGCACAGCCGACGGCACCACCTGGGAAGCCGTCCCCGGCCGGCCCACCGGCACCGCCGCCAAGGTGCCGATCCGCGCCGCCTTCGACCAGTACACCGGCGAGCTGTACGTGACGTACGCCGACGCACCCGGGCCCAACGGCCAGTCCAACGGCAGCGTGCACAAGCTCTGCACCGCCAACGGCAAGTGGACCGAGGTCACCCCCGTGAAGCCGGGCGGCACCGCGCCCGACGGCTCGGCCGACACCTTCGGCTACGGCGGCGTGGCCGTCGACGCCCGCCGCCCCGGCACCGTCGTCGTCTCCACCAACAACCGCTGGGCCGCGATCGACACCGTCTTCCGCTCCACCGACGGCGGCCGCACCTGGACCTCTCTGAAGGACACGGCTGTCTTCGACGTCTCCGAGACCCCGTACCTCAAGTGGGGCGCGGACAAGCCCAAGTTCGGCTGGTGGATTCAAGCGCTCGCGCTCGACCCGTTCGCCTCCCGGCACATCGTCTACGGCACGGGCGCCACCCTCTACGGCACCCGGGATCTGAAGAACTGGGCCCCGCAGATCCGCGGCCTGGAGGAGACGGCCGTACGCCATCTGATCTCGCCCCCGGTCGGCGAGGCGCACCTGATCAGCGGTCTCGGGGACATCGGCGTGATGTACCACGAGCAGCTCACGGCGTCTCCGTCGCGCGGCATGGCGGCGAACCCCGTGTTCGGGTCGGCGATGGGACTCGCGCAGGCCGCGGCCAAGCCGTCGTACGTGGTCCGGGCGGGCTGGAGCAACGACGCCAACGGCGCCTACTCCAACGACGGCGGCAAGATCTGGGCACCCTTCGAGGCGCAGCCCGCCGTCGCCAAGGACGCGCCGGGTCCGATCGCCACCAGCGCCGACGGCAGCGTCCTGCTGTGGTCCTTCGGCACGGCGAACCCCGGATACCGCTCGACCGACAACGGCGCCACCTGGTCCGAGGTCGCCTCCTTCCCGAAGGGCGCCACGCCGGTCGCCGACCCGGCCGACCCGACGCGCTTCTACGCCTACGACACCGACACGGGCACGCTCCACGCCAGCACGGACAGCGGCGCGACCTTCACCGCGCAGGCGACCGGACTGCCCTCCGGAGACAGTCAGTTCGAGCTCGTCGCAGCGCCCGAGCGCTCCGGTGACCTGTGGCTGAGCGTGAAGGGGAACGGGCTGTACCGGTCCACCGACGGTGGGGCGAGCTTCACGAAGGTCACCAGCGCCTCGTCGTCCCACACGCTCGGCTTCGGCAAGGCCGCCGACGGCGCCGGCTACCCCGCGATCTACATGGTCGGCTCCACCGAGACCGTCATCGGCGTCCATCGCTCCGACGACGAGGCCAAGACCTGGGTGCGGATCAACGACGACCAGCACCAGTGGGGCTGGACCGGCGAGACGATCACCGGTGACCCGCGCGTGTACGGTCGCGTGTACCTCGGCACCAACGGGCGCGGCATCCAGTACGGGGACCCTGCCTGATGCCCGGTCTCAGTGACGCGACCCGCGGCCGCATCCTCTTCGGCGGCGACTACAACCCCGAGCAGTGGCCCGAGGAGACCTGGCACGAGGATGTCCGGCTGATGAAGGAGGCCGGCGTCAACTCGGTCACCCTCGGCGTCTTCTCCTGGGCGAGGCTCGAACCCCGGCCGGGGGAGCGGAACTTCGGCTGGCTGGACAGGCTGATGGACCTGATGCACGACAGCGGCATCGGTGTCGTCCTCGCCACGCCCACTTCCTCGCCGCCACCGTGGATGGGGCGCCTGCACCCCGAGACACTGCCGCGCGACGAGGACGGGCGCACCGAGTGGTGGGGCTCCCGCCAGCACTTCTCCCACTCCAGCGCCACCTATCGGCGCTACGCCGCCGCCATCACCGAGGACCTCGCCGCCCGCTACGGCAACCACCCCGCCCTGCGGATGTGGCACATCAACAACGAGTACTGCACCTACGACTGGGGCGACGAGGCCGAGGACGCCTTCCGCGGCTGGCTCCAGGCCAGGTACGGCACCCTCGACGTCCTCAACGAGGCCTGGGGGACCGCCTTCTGGAGCCAGGGCTACGGCGACTGGTACGAGGTCCTGCCGCCGCGCCGGGCGCACTACATGAAGAACCCCACGCAGGTGCTGGACTTCAAGCGGTTCACGTCCGACGCGCTGCTGGAGTGCTACCTCGCCGAGCGCGACATCGTCGCCCGGCACAGCCCGCACATCCCGGTGACGACCAACTTCATGGCGGTATGGCCGGGCCTGGACGCCTGGACCTGGGCCGGGCAGGAGGACGTCGTATCGATCGACATCTATCCGGACCCGCGTGATCCGTTCGGCGCGCAGTACGGCGCCCTGGTCCACGACATGACCCGCTCGCAGGCCCGCGGCGGGCCCTGGATGGTGATGGAGCAGGCCGCCGGGCCGGTGAACTGGCGCGGGGTCAACCATCCCAAGCCCGCCGGCCTCAACCGCCTCTGGTCCCTCCAGGCCGTGGCCCGCGGCGCCGACGCCGTCTGCTACTTCCAGTGGCGGCAGTCCCGGCAGGGCTCGGAGAAGTTCCACTCCGGGATGGTCAGTCACGCTGGGGAGCGGGGCCGTACCTTCCAGGAGGTCAAGCGGATCGGTGCCGAACTCGCCCTGCTGAGCGAGAAGGTGACGGGAACTCGGGTCGAGGCCGCCGAGGTCGCCGTACTCCTCGACTGGAACGCCTGGTGGGCGAGCCGGCAGGACGGGCAGCTCTCCGGTGAGGTCGACTTTCCGCAGGTCGTCCGCGCCTGGCACCGCGCCCTGTGGGAGGCGCACACTGTCGCCGACTTCGCCCACCCCGAGCACGACCTGTCCGCGTACAAGCTGGTCGTCGTCCCGCAGCTGTACCTGATGACGGACGCTGCCGTCGACAACCTCGTCGCCTACGTCCGGGGCGGCGGCACCCTCGTCGCCGGCTTCCAGACCGGTGTCGCCGACGAGGACGACCGCGTGCGTCCCGGTGGGATGGACCTACGGCTGCGCGAGCTGTTCGGCATCCGCGTGCTGCACGAGTGGTGGCCGCTCGACGCGGGCGAGAAGGCCGACGTCGAGGGCTTCCACGGCACGCTGTGGTCCGAGGAGATCGAGGCGGCGGACGACGTGGACGCCGTCATCCCTTACAAGGGCGGCGAGCTGGACGGACTCCCGGCCGTCCTGCGCAAGGGCCGAGCCTGGTACGTCTCGACCCTCCCCGAGCCGCATGCGCTGCGCACGCTGCTCGCCGACATCGCCGCCGAGGCGGGCGTACGGCCGACCCTCGCCGGGCTCCCGGCCGGGGTGGAGGCCGTACGGCGGGGCGGGCTGCTGTTCCTGCTCAACCATGGTCGCGACGGCGTCACCGTGCCGGTACCGGGCCGCCACCGCGACCTGCTGACCGGCGCGGACGTCGCCGACAGCGTGGAATTGGGCCGGTACGGGGTGGCTGTGCTGGAGTTGGCGCCATGAGACGTACGAGCATCCCCCGCAGTCCCGGCCCCAGACCCCCGGCGTCCGAGCCGACCGCCCCCGTGCGCGGCACCTGGGAACCCGCCCCCGCCACCCGCTGGGAGGACGCCTTCCTGAGCGGGAACGGCCGGCACGGCGTCATGGTGTTCGGTGATCCGAACGACGACCAGGTGATCGTCAACCACCACACCCTGCTCCGCCCCAACGGCGGCGAACACGCCCGTCCCCCCGCCCTCGCCGCCGAACTCCCTTCGCTCCAGGACAGATTGCTCGCCGGAGACGTCACGGCGGCCGAGCGCTTCACCGACGGGCGGGAACTGCAGTGGGTGCAGCCCTTCCACCCCGCGTTCCGGATAAGACTGCGCCGCCCTGCCGCCGACGCCTCCGGTTACCGCCGGTCCGTCGACTTCACCATCGGCGTCGCGCACGCACAGTGCGCGGGCTGGAGCAGCCAGGTCTTCGTCTCCCGCGCGGACGACGTCATCGTCCAGCAGGTCGAGGCGGCCGACCTCGTCGTCACCCTCGACCACCGGCTCCCGGGCGCCCCCGCCGCACTCGGGGTCGGCCAGAGCATTGTCCGCGCCTCCGACGGGGCCCTCCTCACCCTCCGCGTCCGCTACCCCGACAGCGACCGCGCCTACACCGGCATGACCCTGGTCGTGCCGGCAGGCGGTCGTACCGCGCTCGTCCCGCCGGGCGCCCGCGTCACCGGAGCTGCATCCGTCCTCCTCCTGACCCGGGTGGTGCGGCACACCGGAGAACTGGACACGGCGGCCCATGCCGACGCCCTGCGCGACCTGGTCTCGGAGTCCGGCGCGTACGCCCACCTCCTCGACCGCCACACCCCTCTCCACCGCGCCGCCTACGAACGCGTGACCCTCGACCTGGCCGCCGAACCCGCCGAACGCGCCCTGCCCGGCTCGGAGTTGCTCAGCCGCCCCAAGAGCCCGGCCCTCCTGGAACGCCTCTTCGCGGCCGGCCGCTACCACCTCCTGTCCGCCTCCGGCATGCTCCCGCCCCGCCTCACCGGCCTGTGGACCGGCGACTGGAACACGGCGTGGTCGGGCGCGTTCACCACCGACGCCAACCTCAACCTCCAGACCGCGTCGGCCGCCGCGGCCGCGCTCCCGGAGGTCACGGAGGCCCACGCCACCTTGATCCACGGCCAGCTGGCCCACTGGCGCGCCAACGCCCGCGCGATCTTCGGCACCCGTGGCGTCGTGGCCCCCGCCCACACCGACGGCGAGTCCGGGCACATCTACCACTTCAACCGCGAGTACCCCCTCCACCTGTGGACCGCCGGCGCCGACTGGCTGCTCAAGCCCCTCGTCGACCACGACGAGACACGCGGCGACCGTGACCCGCGCACCGCCGCCGTCCTCGCCGAAGTGGCCCAGTTCTACGAGGACTTCCTCACCCGGACCGACGCCGACGGCCACCTCGTCGTCGTCCCTTCCTACTCACCCGAGAACCGCCCGGCCAACGCGAGCTGGGGCACGATCAACGCCGCCATGGACCTCTCGGCGGCCCGCCACGCCCTGTGCACGGCGGCCGACTACCACCCGGACACCCCGGACGCCGACCGCTGGCGCGCCCTCGCCGACCGCCTCCCGCCGCACCGGATCAACGAGGACGGCGCCCTCGCCGAATGGGCCTGGCCGGGCCTCACGGACACCTACGACCACCGCCACCTCAGCCACCTCTACGGCGTCTGGCCGCTCGACGAGATCACCCCGTACGACACCCCGGACCTCGCGGCGGCCGCCCGCCGCGCCCTCGAACTGCGGGGCGCCGAGAACGACTCCGCGCACGGCCACCTCCACCACGCCCTGATCGCGGCCCGCCTCAGGGACGGCGACCGGGTCGCCCACGCCCTCGACCAGGTCCTGGGCGGCGACTTCTTCCACGCCTCCCTGATGAGTGCGCACTACCCCCACCGCGACGTCTACAACGCGGACGCCGCGCACACCCTGCCCGCCGTACTGATCGAGATGCTCGTGCAGTCGACCCCGGACCGCCTGGTCCTGCTGCCCGCACTGCCCCCCATCCTCCCGGAGGGCCGCCTCCGGGGCGTACGCACGCGGTTCGGCGCGGAGGTCGACCTGACCTGGACGCGCGACGGGGCGACGGCGGTCGTGAAGCCGTCCCGCACCGTCCGCGTCGAACTCCGGACTTCATCCGGCGGCGACGGCGACACGCAGCCGCTCGACCTCGTCGCCGGAGAAGACCACGTCCTCACGTTGGGGGCGTGGTAATCCCCCGCAACTCCCCCCACCCATGGAAAGGGACACCATGGCAAAGACCGCGTTGCGCAAGATAACCATGGCAGTACTGGCCCCGGCGATGGCCCTCGGCGCCACCGTCGGCCTCGCCTCCGCCCCCGCCTCGGCCGCCGTCTGGAACACCTGCGACCAGTGGGGCAGCACGAACCTGAACGGCTACACGCTCTACAACAACATCTGGGGCTCCGGCGCGGGCAGCCAGTGCACCTGGGCCAACTCCGGCACCAACTGGGGTGTCTGGGCCAACCACCCCAACACCGGCGGCATCAAGTCCTACCCCAACTCCACGAAGGCGATCAACAAGTCGATCGCGTCTCTCGGCTGGCTCACCAGCGACTACAACGTCAGCGTCCCGTCGTCCGGCGCGTACAACACGTCGTACGACATCTGGGACACCGACCACGACTACGAGATCATGCTCTGGGTCAACTACAACGGAGCCGTCGGCCCGATCGGCGGCTACGACAGCAACGTCACGCTCGGCGGCCACAACTGGAACGTCTACCGGGGCAGCAACGGGGCGAACCAGGTGTTCTCGTTCCTGCGGACGTCCGACTCCAACTCCGGCACGGTGGACATCAAGCCGATCCTCCAGTGGCTCGCCTACACCAAGGGCTGGATGTCCAGCAACGAGACCATCGGCGACGTCCAGTTCGGCTATGAGATCACCTCGTCGTCCGGCGGACTCAACTTCAACACCAACAACCTGACCGTCAACGGCGGCTGATCCGAACATCAGGGCCGGGGCCGGTCCGCGTCCTCCTCAGGCGCGGTCGACCTCGGCCCGCAGCGCGTTGTAGTCGGCGAAGGCCGACTCGACCTCGGCACGGGTCAGGCCGTAGCGGGCCAGGTCGTACCGGTGCGGGCGGCTCCCCTTCGGGCGGGCGACGGCCTCGGGCAGCCGGGCCGCCTCGGCGTCGGTCCAGCGGGCGCCGACGGCGTCGTAGAGCTTGGGGGCGCCGGTGGCGGGCTCGGCGGAGAGCCAGGAGTACGGCGCGTCCACCAGCGCCTCGCGGGGGATGGCGGAGCGGGCCCTCAGGCCGCGTTCCATCGCACGGCTCAGCAGGCCGGACCAGGTGGCTCCGATGCCGTGCAGGTCGAGAGGGCGGGTGCTGACCGCCATGCCGTGCTCGATCAGGCTGCAGAACGAGGTGACGGCGGTGACCGGGTCACGGTGGCACCACACGATGGTGGCGTCCGGGAACGCCGCGAGCAGCGCGTCCAGGTTGCCCAGGTGCAGGGGTGACTTGAGGATCCAGCGGCGGCGCGGGCGGCCGTACTGGAGGACCTGGAACACCTGTCTGAGGTAGCGGTAGTCGTCGGTGAAGTCCCGCTCGCGATACCACGCCGCGTAGTCGGGGATCACCGCCTGCGACAGCGGCATCAGCGCGTGCGGCAGGGCGAAGGTGCACTCCTCGGGGCCCTCGGCGGCCATCGCGTGGATGTCGCGGAAGCGCGGGGCGAACAGGTTGGTGCCCTGCGCCAGACGACGCCCCGCCGTGACCGCCTTGCGACGCTGCCGGGGCGGCAACTCCAGGTCCGGCGCGAGCAGTTCCCACAGCAGGGGACTTCGGTGCTCGTCCGAGAGCGACAGCACGGCGTGCGTGACCGTGGTCGCGGTCCGCGGCAGGCCCACCACGAACACCGGCCTCTCGATCGGCTCCCGCTCGATCTCCGGGTGCTCGGCGATCAGCCGCCGCACACGGGCCCGGTTGGCGAGATGCCTGCGGACGAAGGCCTGCGCGGACTGCCAGCCGACCGGGGTCAGGTTCTCGGCCTTCGCCCACCAGCCCAGCAGGGACCGGAAGTCGTCGACGAACTGCCGGTCACCGGGCGCCCGGCCGGCTTCCGCGGCGATCCTGTCGAAGACCCGGCCGGGATCGCGCCGGGAGCCGAAGCCGGGGCGCAGCAGCACGTTGGCGAGGGTGAGAGCGAGCGGAGACGAGGACACGCAGGGAACCTATCTCGTCGAACTCTCCGATGCCGTATGGAAGTTGGCCGAACATGCGGAGGGGGTGGCCGGAAGACCTCCACCCCCCGGCCACCCCCTCCCGCACGGCTACTCCGCTACAGGCAGCCGTGCCCCGTCCCGCAGGAACAGCGGGATGCGGTCCAGCGGGGCGTCGACCGTCACGGTCGTACCGCCCTCGTACGTCTGGCCGGTCCACGCGTCCGTCCAGCGCGCGCCCGCCGGAAGGTACGTCGTCCAGTCCGTCGCCCCCGCCGTCAGCACCGGGGCGACCAGCAGGTCACGGCCGAAGAGGTAGGCGTCGTCGACCGACCAGGCCGCCTGGTCCTCGGGGAACTCCAGGAACAGCGGCCGCATCACCGGCAGGCCCTCCTCGTGGGCCTCGCGCATCACGTCGAGGACATACGGCTTCAGGCGCTCGCGCAGCCGCAGGTACTTCTCCAGGATCGCGCCGGCCTCCTCGCCGTACGACCACACCTCGTTCGGACCGCCGGTCATGGCCGGGCCGAGCGGCATGCCGGGGTCGCGGAAGCCGTGCAGGCGCATCAGCGGGGACAGGGCGCCGAACTGGAACCAGCGGACCATCACCTCGCGGTACGCCGGGTCGTCCGGGTCGCCGCCGTGGAAGCCGCCGATGTCGGTGTTCCACCACGGGATGCCGGACAGCGCGGTGTTGAGTCCGGCCGCGATCTGGCGGCGCAGGGTCGCGAAGTCGGTGCCGATGTCGCCGGACCACAGGGCGGCGCCGTAGCGCTGGCTGCCCGCCCACGCCGAGCGGTTGAGGGTGACGACCTCCTCCTCGCCGGACGCCAGCAGGCCTTCGTAGAAGGTGCGGGAGTTCTCGGCGGGGTAGATGTTGCCGACCTCCAGGCCGGGGCCCGTCCAGTAGCGCAGGTTCTCCGGGAAGCCCGGCTTCAGCTCCGGCTCGCAGGCGTCCAGCCAGAAGGCCGTGATGCCGTACGGGTCGAGGTAGTTCTCCTTGACCTTCGACCACACGAACTCACGGGCCTCGGGATTGGTGGCGTCGTAGAAGGCCACCTGGACGGTCGACGCCACCTCCTTGTCGGGCCAGTCGGCGTGCGCCATCGGGCCGTACTGGGTGCCGATGAAGTAGCCGCGCTGCTCCATGACCGGGTGGTTCTCGGAGAGCGGGGAGACCGACGGCCAGACACTGACCACCAGCTTGATGCCGAGCTCGTCCAGCTCCCGCACCATCGCCGCCGGGTCCGGCCACTCCTTCGGGTCGAACTTCCACTCGCCGAGGTGGGTCCAGTGGAAGAAGTCGCAGACGATGGCGGAGATCGGCAGGCCCCGGCGCTTGTACTCCCGTGCCACGGCGAGGAGTTCGTCCTGGGTGCGGTAGCGCAGCTTGCACTGCCAGAACCCCGCGGCCCACTCGGGCAGCATCGGCGTACGGCCCGTCACCGCGCTGTAGCGGCGCTGGCCGTCGGCCGGGGTGCCCGCGGTGATCCAGTAGTCGATCTGGCGGGCGGAGTCGGCGACCCACCGGGTGCCGTTGTGCGCGAGTTCCACCCGGCCGATCGCCGGGTTGTTCCAGAGGAGGGTGTAGCCGCGGCTGGAGGACAGGACCGGGATGCCGACCTCGGCGTTGCGCTGGACGAGGTCGAGGACCAGGCCCTTCTGGTCGAGCCGGCCGTGCTGGTGCTGGCCGAGGCCGTACAGCTTCTCGTCCTCGTAGGCGGCGAAACGCTGCTCCAGGCGGTGGTGGCCGTTGCCCACGGCCGTGTAGAGGCGGGAGCCCGGCCACCAGAAGTGGGCGCGTGCCTCTGCGAGGAGCTCTGCGGAGTCCTCGGTGCGCAGGAAGCGGATCAGGCCCTCGGCGTTCACGTCGACGGTGAGCGCGCCGACGGTCAGCGAGCCCCGGCCGTCCTCGATCTTGACGGCGCTCTCGGTGGCGGGCGGCTCGTCCAGGAGCGCGCCGGGCAGCCCCTCCAGAACAGGGCCGCCGAGCCGGGCCCGTACCCGGACCGCGTCCGGACCCCACGGCTCGATGCGGAGGGTCTCCTGACGACCGCTCCACTCGAGTGCACCGTCCCGCTCGCGGAACGTGCCGACGGTAGGGGAGGACTGCGCGAGGCTGACCGTGCCTGGCAGGGGCTGGTTTTCGGCAGGCTGATTCACTGGGGCGCTCCTGAAGAGGGCGGCGGGTGCAGACATGGGGGTGCCCCGGGAAGGGCACGGCGGTGCAGGAATCGCGGATCAGTGGGTGGCGGCCGGCGCCGGGCCCGAACTCGCCCGGACCGTCAACTCGGGTGCGATCAGCAGGACTTCGTCGCTCCCACGCCCGTCGAGCTTGGCGACCAGCTGCTCCACGGCATGCCGGCCCATCTCCTGCGCGGGGATGGAGACGGACGTCAGCCGCACCGAGGCCTGGGTGGCGACCTGGTCGGGGCAGATGCCGACCACCGACACGTCCTCGGGCACGGCACGGCCCTGCTGACGCAACAGGGCGAGCAGCGGCTCGACCGCCGACTCGTTCTGCACGACGAACCCGGTGGTGCTGGGCCGCTCGTCGAGGATCCGGGCGAGGGTGACGGCCATCGCGTCGTACCCGCCCTCGCACGGCCGGTGCAGCAGCCGCATCCCCAACTCCTGGGAACGCAGCCGGAGTCCGTCGAGCGTCCGCTCGGCGAAGCCGGTGTGCCGTTCGTAGACGGCCGGGGCCTCTCCTATGACAGCGATGTCGCGGTGCCCCAGCATCGCCAGATGCTCCACACACAGCGCGCCGGTCGCCTTGAAGTCGAGGTCGACGCAGGTCAGCCCGGTGGTGTCGGCGGGCAGCCCGATCAGCACGGACGGCTGGTCGGTGCCGCGCAGCAGCGGCAGCCGCTCGTCGTCCAGCTGGACGTCCATCAGGATCATCGCGTCGGCGAGCCCGCTGCCGGTGACGCGACGCACGGCGTCGGGGCCCTCCTCGCCGGTCAGCAGCAGGACGTCGTAGCCGTGGGTGCGGGCCGTGGTGGCCACCGCGATGGCGATCTCCATCATCACCGGCACGTACATGTCGGTGCGCAGCGGGATCATCAGCGCGATGATGTTCGACCTGCTGCTTGCCAGGGCACGGGCACCCGCGTTCGGGTGGTAGCCGAGCTCGCGGATGCTCTGCTCGACCCGCTGCCGGGTGGTCGCCGAGATCGACCGCTTGCCGCTGAGGACATAGCTCACCGTGCTCGCCGAGACTCCGGCGTGCTGGGCGACCTCGGCGAGGGTGACCATCCAGCTCTCCAAGCTTTGTGAAGCGCTTCGACAGTGCGCGTTGGGTACAGGGGCGGGTGTGAGGGTGGTTCGACACTAGCTCTGGCGGGCGTGGGTGTCCATAGTTTGTCGAAGCGCTTCGACACCTTTTCCCGTCCAGGTTCTTTTCCGTGTGTACGAACTCGTACGACGGTGTCGGCGCCGGGCGGGCGACCTCCCGCAGGGCCGGCGGCCACTGAGGTGTCGTACAGGAACCGTCCCCCGGAAGGACCCCCCGATGCAACACCGCGGACCGCGCGGCCTGTCCAAGAAGCGGAAGGGCACGCTCGACCTCGACTGAACGGGCGCGCTGGGCCCTGGCATCACCCTCCCGTCGTCCGCCCGGCAGGCAGGCGGGAGGGTGATGTCAGGGCCCAAGGGGTGGTGGGGTGGCCCGTAATCGGGTACATACGATCGGGTAGCACCCGTCGGTAACCAAACGGCCCAAGATCCCGATTCGCGGCGAGGTGAGCCTCATGTCCGCAGCACCCACCAAACCCACTGTCAGTGAGCGTGAGGCCCGCCAGGTGGCGGAGGCGGCCCGGCAACAGGAGTGGCGCAAGCCCAGTTTCGCCAAGGAACTGTTCCTCGGCCGCTTCCGCCTCGACCTCATCCACCCCCACCCGATGCCCACCGACGAGGCCGCCCAGCGCGGCGAGGAGTTCCTCGCCAAACTGCGCGACTTCGTCGAGACGAAGGTCGACGGCGCCCTCATCGAGCGCGAGTCCCGGATCCCCGACGACGTGATCAACGGGCTCAAGGAGCTCGGCGCCTTCGGCATGAAGATCGACACCAAGTACGGCGGGCTCGGCCTCACGCAGGTCTACTACAACAAGGCCCTCACCCTGGCCGGCTCGGCCAGCCCGGCGATCGGCGTCCTGCTCTCGGCCCATCAGTCGATCGGCGTACCGCAGCCGCTCAAGCTGTTCGGCACCCCGGAGCAGAAGGAACGGTTCCTGCCGCGCTGCGCCCGCACCGACATCAGCGCCTTCCTCCTCACCGAGCCGGACGTGGGCTCCGACCCGGCCCGCCTCGCGACCTCCGCGGTACCGGACGGGGACGACTACATCCTCGACGGGGTCAAGCTGTGGACGACCAACGGGGTGGTCGCCGACCTCCTCGTCGTCATGGCACGCGTGCCCAAGTCCGAGGGCCACAAGGGCGGCATCACCGCCTTCGTCGTGGAGACCAACTCGCCCGGCATCACGGTCGAGAACCGCAACGCCTTCATGGGCCTGCGCGGCATCGAGAACGGCGTCACCCGCTTCCACCAGGTCAGGGTCCCGGCCGCCAACCGCATCGGCCCGGAGGGCGCCGGCCTGAAGATCGCGCTCACCACGCTGAACACCGGACGTCTCTCGCTCCCCGCCTCCTGCGTCGCGGCCGGCAAGTGGTGCCTGAAGATCGCCCGCGAGTGGTCGGCGGCCCGCGAGCAGTGGGGCAAGCCGATCTCCCACCACGAGGCCGTCGGCTCGAAGATCTCCTTCATCGCGGCCACCACCTTCGCCCTGGAGGCCGTCACCGACCTCGCCTCGCAGATGGCCGACGAGGACCGCAACGACATCCGCATCGAAGGCGCCCTCGCCAAGCTGTACGCCTCCGAGATGGGCTGGCTCATCGCCGACGAGCTCGTCCAGATCCGCGGCGGTCGCGGCTTCGAGACCGCCGACTCACTGCGGGCCCGCGGCGAGCGCGGCGTCCCCGCCGAACAGGTCCTGCGCGACCTGCGCATCAACCGCATCTTCGAGGGCTCGACGGAGATCATGCACCTCCTGATCGCCCGCGAGGCCGTCGACGCCCACCTCTCGGTCGCCGGCGACCTCATCGACCCCGAGAAGTCCCTCCAGGACAAGGCGAAGGCGGGCGCGAACGCCGGCGTGTTCTACGCCAAGTGGCTGCCGAAGCTGGTCGCGGGCCAGGGCCAGCTTCCCTACTCCTACGGCGAGTTCAAGCGCCAGGTCGACCTCTCCCCGCATCTGCGCTACGTCGAACGCACCTCCCGCAAGCTCGCCCGCTCCACCTTCTACGGCATGTCCCGCTGGCAGGGGCGGATGGAGACCAAGCAGGGCTTCCTGGGCCGCATCGTCGACATCGGCGCCGAACTGTTCGCCATGAGCGCGGTCTGCGTCCGCGCCGAGCACCTGCGCGGCCAGGGCGAGCACGGCCGTGAGGCCTACCAGCTCGCCGACGCCTTCTGCCGCCAGGCCCGCCTGCGTGTGGAGGAGCTCTTCGGCCGCCTGTGGTCCAACACCGACGACCTCGACCGCAAGGTGGTCAAGGGCGTGATGTCGGGCACGTACGAGTGGCTGGAGAGCGGCATCGTCGACCCGTCGGACGACGGCGGCGTATGGATCGCGGACGCGACGCCGGGCCCGTCGCAGCGGGAGAACGTGCACCGGCCCATTCGCTGAGGCGCGGGCAGCCGAGGCGATCAGGCGGAAGAGAGTCCACCCATGCGATCCGGTATCCGGCCCGACTGGGTGGACGCCCGCCTCCGTGCGCTCGGAGCGCGTATCCGCGTCGTGCGCGAAGCCCAGAAACTCACTCAGCAGGATCTGGGCAGGGCGACAAAGCTCGGCAGCAGGCGGGTCGACCACATCGAGCACGGCGCCGTCGACACAACCCTCGATGAACTCCTGCTGATCGCACATGTTCTTGACATTCCGCCCGCGGACCTTGCGGCCCACTGAGTGGCAGCCGGCCCGAAAGCGCCGAGGCGACGTCGGGCCCGAGTCAGCGGGAGAACGTGCACCGTCAGATCGGGTGGCCGATCCCCCGAGAGGTCACTGCCCGCAGTGACCTCTCACCATCCTGTAACCCACTGAAGGGGACACCCTGTCCTCCCCGAAAGCCGTTCCGGCCACAATGGGGGAATGAGCGACAGTCCAGCCCCCCTCGCCGACCCGCATCTCGTCTACGACCCCGTGGCGGGCGACGGCCCCAAGGACGTGGTGATCCTCGGCTCCACGGGCTCGATCGGCACCCAGGCCATCGACCTCGTGCTGCGCAACCCCGACCGGTTCCGGGTCACCGCCCTGTCCGCGAACGGCGGCCGGGTCGCCCTCCTCGCCGAGCAGGCGTACCGGCTGAAGGCACGGACCGTCGCGGTCGCCCGCGAGGACGTCGTACCGGCCCTGCGCGAGGCACTCGCCGCCCAGTACGGCACGGGCGAGCCGCTCCCGGAGATCCTCGCCGGACCGGAGGCGGCCACCCAGGTCGCCGCCTCCGACTGCCACACCGTCCTCAACGGCATCACCGGCTCCATCGGCCTCACGCCCACCCTCGCCGCCCTGGAAGCGGGCCGCACCCTCGCGCTCGCCAACAAGGAATCCCTCATCGTCGGCGGGCCGCTGGTCAAGGACCTCGCCAAGCCCGGCCAGATCATTCCGGTCGACTCCGAGCACGCCGCCCTGTTCCAGGCGCTGGCGTCCGGCACGCGCGCGGACGTACGCAAGCTCGTGGTGACGGCGTCCGGCGGCCCCTTCCGCGGCCGTACGAAGGCCGAGCTCGCGAACGTGACCGTCGAGGACGCCCTCGCCCACCCCACCTGGGCCATGGGACCGGTGATCACGATCAACTCCGCGACCCTCGTCAACAAGGGGCTGGAGGTCATCGAGGCGCACCTGCTCTACGACATTTCCTTCGACCGCATTGAGGTGGTCGTGCATCCCCAGTCGTATGTTCACTCGATGGTTGAGTTCACGGACGGATCCACGATCGCCCAGGCGACGCCCCCCGACATGCGCGGGCCCATCGCCATCGGCCTCGGCTGGCCGGAGCGCGTCCCCGACGCCGCGCCCACCTTCGACTGGAGCAAGGCGTCGACGTGGGAGTTCTTCCCGCTCGACAACGACGCGTTCCCGTCGGTCGATCTGGCGCGTCACGTGGGTGAGCTCGCGGGCACGGCACCCGCGGTGTTCAATGCGGCCAACGAGGAGTGCGTGGAGGCGTTCCGGGCCGGCGCTCTGCCGTTCAACGGGATCATGGAGACCGTGACGCGGGTGGTGGAGGAGCACGGCACACCGAGTGCGGGAACTTCTCTCACCGTCGCGGACGTCCTCGAAGCGGAGACCTGGGCGCGCAGGCGGGCCCGGGAACTGGCGGCACACACGGCGGAGGCCCGTGCATGACGACCCTGATGTTCATCCTCGGCATAGTGCTGTTCGCGGTCGGGCTGCTCTTCTCGATCGCCTGGCACGAGCTGGGCCACCTGTCCACGGCCAAGCTGTTCGGCATCCGAGTGCCGCAGTACATGGTCGGCTTCGGCCCGACCATCTGGTCGCGGAACAAGGGCGAGACCGAGTACGGCATCAAGGCGATCCCGTTCGGCGGCTACATCCGCATGATCGGCATGTTCCCGCCCGGCCCCGACGGCAAGCTGGAGGCCCGCTCCACCTCGCCCTGGCGCGGCATGATCGAGGACGCCCGCTCGGCCGCGTTCGAGGAGCTCAAGCCGGGTGACGAGACCCGCCTCTTCTACACGCGCAAGCCGTGGAAGCGGGTCATCGTGATGTTCGCGGGCCCCTTCATGAACCTGGTCCTCGCCGTCGGACTGTTCCTCACGGTGCTGATGGGCTTCGGCGTCCAGCAGCAGACCACCACGGTCAGCTCGGTCTCCCAGTGCGTCATCGACCAGAAGGAGAAGCGCGAGGACTGCAAGGCGTCCGACGCCGAGTCCCCGGCCGCCGCCGCGGGCATGAAGGCCGGCGACAAGATCGTCTCCTTCGGCGGGGTGCGGACCGAGGACTGGAACACCCTCTCCGACCTCATCCGCGACAGCGCCGGCAAGGACGTGCCGATCGTCGTCGACCGCAAGGGCGAGGAACTGACCCTGCACGCGAAGATCGCCACCAACTGGGTCGTGGCGAAGGACAGCAGCGGGGCGTACATCGAGGGCAAGTACGTCCAGGCCGGCTTCCTCGGCTTCAGCTCCGCCACCGGCGTGGTCAAACAGGACTTCGGTGACTCGGTGACCTGGATGGGCGACCGGGTCGGCGACGCCGTCGACTCCCTGATCGCCCTGCCCTCCAAGATCCCCGCACTGTGGGACGCCGCCTTCGGCGACGGCCCGCGCGAACCGGACTCCCCGATGGGCATCGTCGGCGCGGCGAGGGTGAGCGGCGAGATCGCCACGCTGGACATCCCGGCATCGCAGCAACTCGCGACGTTCGTGTTCCTGCTGGCGGGCTTCAACCTCTCGCTCTTCCTCTTCAACATGCTCCCGCTGCTGCCACTCGACGGCGGCCATATCGCGGGCGCCCTGTGGGAGTCGCTGCGCCGCAACACGGCGAAGGTGCTGCGCCGCCCGGACCCCGGTCCGTTCGACGTGGCGAAGCTGATGCCGGTGGCGTACGTGGTCGCCGGGATCTTCATCTGCTTCACGCTGCTGGTGCTGGTCGCGGACGTCGTTAACCCGGTCAGAATCTCCTAGTCATACGGCGTTCGAGGCGGCCCGGGATGCTCTGTCCCGGGCCGCCTTCCATTGAGTGGGTTTACGGACCGTGATGTGCTCGGGTGAGCCCCCGTGCCGTAATCTCGAAGCCTGGAGCCCGCTGCTGACGGGACCGGACCTTGATCCACGACTTGGGGTTGCACAGCAGATGACTGCGATTTCTCTCGGCATGCCGTCCGTTCCGACCAAGCTCGCCGAGCGCCGGAAGAGCCGGCAGATCCAGGTCGGATCC
Source organism: Streptomyces sp. NPDC051243 (assembly GCF_044455405.1). Classification (NCBI taxonomy): domain Bacteria; kingdom Bacillati; phylum Actinomycetota; class Actinomycetes; order Kitasatosporales; family Streptomycetaceae; genus Streptomyces; species Streptomyces sp. NPDC051243. The sequence goes on from NZ_JBITES010000012.1 coordinate 275,990, forward strand.
GTGGCGGTCGGCGGGGACGCGCCGGTCTCGGTCCAGTCGATGACGACGACCCGTACGTCGGACATCGGCGCCACCTTGCAGCAGATCGCGGAGCTGACGGCGTCCGGCTGCCAGATCGTGCGCGTGGCCTGCCCCACGCAGGACGACGCGGACGCGCTCGCGACCATCGCGCGCAAGTCTCAGATCCCGGTGATCGCGGACATCCACTTCCAGCCGAAGTACGTCTTCGCGGCGATCGAGGCCGGCTGCGCCGCGGTCCGGGTCAACCCCGGCAACATCAAGCAGTTCGACGACAAGGTCAAGGAGATCGCGCGGGCCGCCAAGGACCACGGAACCCCGATCCGCATCGGCGTCAACGCCGGCTCCCTGGACCGGCGCCTGCTGCAGAAGTACGGCAAGGCGACGCCCGAGGCCCTGGTCGAGTCGGCGCTGTGGGAGGCGTCCCTCTTCGAGGAGCACGACTTCCGGGACATCAAGATCTCGGTCAAGCACAACGACCCGGTCGTGATGATCGAGGCGTACCGCCAGCTCGCGGCCCAGTGCGACTACCCCCTCCACCTCGGCGTGACGGAGGCGGGCCCCGCCTTCCAAGGCACGATCAAGTCGGCCGTCGCCTTCGGCGCCCTCCTCTCGCAGGGCATCGGCGACACCATCCGCGTCTCCCTCTCGGCTCCGCCGGTCGAGGAGGTCAAGGTCGGCAACCAGATCCTGGAGTCCCTGAACCTCAAGCAGCGCGGCCTGGAGATCGTCTCCTGCCCGTCCTGCGGCCGCGCCCAGGTCGACGTCTACAAGCTGGCCGAAGAGGTCACCGCCGGCCTCACCGGCATGGAGGTCCCCCTCCGCGTCGCCGTCATGGGCTGCGTCGTCAACGGCCCCGGCGAGGCCCGCGAGGCCGACCTCGGCGTGGCCTCCGGGAACGGCAAGGGCCAGATCTTCGTCAAGGGCGAGGTCATCAAGACCGTCCCCGAGTCCAAGATCGTCGAGACCCTCATCGAGGAGGCCATGAAGCTGGCCGAGCAGATGGAGGCGGACGGCGTGACGAGCGGGGAGCCGTCGGTATCGGTTGCCGGGTAGTGAAACTCAGCCCGTCTGGGGGTGCCCCCTCTGGGGGAGTTTGAGGACGAGGCCCGTTCGGGGCCGAAGCGGGGGTCTGGGGGCGGCAGCCCCCAGTCGACGGCAACGACAACGCCGGGTACCTCCAAGCAGGCGGCACCAAGGCAGGGCGGCGCGGCTCAGCTTCCGCAGGTACAGTGCGGAGACCAGCAGTTCCCCCGGAGGGCCCCCGCACGTGTTGACCCAGACCACCTCACGGGTGCTCGAACCGAGTGACCTGGACGCCGCGCTCGCCGTCCTCGACCGCGAGCCGGTCGCGAACGCCTTCGTGACGTCACGGGTCCAGGTCGCCGGCCTCGACCCCTGGCGCCTCGGCGGCGAGATGTGGGGCTGGTACGAGGGCGGCATGCTGACGTCCCTGTGCTACGCGGGCGCCAACCTCGTCCCGATCTGCGCGACCCCGCGAGCGGTACGGGCCTTCGCCGACCGGGCCCGCCGCGCGGGCCGCCGCTGCTCCTCCATCGTCGGCCCCGCCGAGTCCACCGCCCAGCTGTGGCGCCTGCTGGAACCCGGCTGGGGCCCGGCCCGTGAGGTCCGCTCCCACCAGCCGCTGATGGTCACCGACCGTATGCCGGCGGACATCACCCCGGATCCGTACGTCCGTCGCATCCGCAAGGACGAGATGGAGACGATCATGCCGGCCTGCGTGGCGATGTTCACCGAGGAGGTCGGCGTATCGCCCATGGCCGGCGACGGCGGCCTCCTCTACCAGGCCCGGGTCGCCGAACTCGTCGGCTCCGGCCGCTCCTTCGCCCGCCTCGACCAGAACGGCAAGGTCGTCTTCAAGGCGGAGATCGGCGCGGCGACGGACCGGGCCTGCCAGATCCAGGGGGTCTGGGTGGCCCCCGAGTACCGGGGCCAGGGCCTCGCGGCTCCCGGCATGGCGGCGGTACTGCGTTACGCCCTGGCGGACGTGGCCCCGGTGGTGAGCCTGTACGTCAACGACTTCAACACGGCGGCGAGAAGGGCGTACACGAGGGTGGGCTTCCAGGAGGTCGGCGCCTTCATGAGCGTCCTGTTCTGATCCGAACCCCCCTGTAGGCTCCCCACATGCGCCTTCCCGGTCACGGACACCGCCGCCAACCCGACGACATCGTGATCGGCCCCCTGGACCTCTCGGCCCGAGTCGACGAGGCCCTCGCCGTCCAAGCCGTCGCCTTCGGCCTCGGCCTCGACGAAGTAGCCGTACGCCGCCAGATCGTCCTGCGCCACATGACCTACCGCGGCGCCCGCGCCCTCGGCGCCACCACCGCCGGGCGCCTGGTCGGCTTCGTCTACGGCATGCCCAACGACCGCACCCACTGGTGGTCCACCGTCGTGGAGCCCTACCTGCGGGCCCAGGGCCACGACGCCTGGCTCGACGACTCCTTCGTCATCACGGAACTCCACGTCCACCCCCGCTACCAGAACCGCGGTATCGGACGTTCCCTGATCACCACGATCACCGACGGCGCCGCCGAACCCCGCTCGATCCTCTCGGCGATCGACACCGACAGCCCGGCCCGCGGCCTCTACCACTCCCTGGGCTACACGGACCTCGCCCGCCAGGTCCACTTCCCCAGCGCCCCGAAGCCGTACGCCGTGATGGGCGCCCCCCTCCCGCTCCGCCGCCGGTAGGCGATCGCTGCGCCGCCCTTAACCGATTTCCACCGTCCCGTACCGCCCGGCTAACCTCCTGCCATAACCGACACCCGGCAGGAGTACGAGAACGATGGCGAACGCACCGGTCCAGCGCATGTCCCAGTTGATGGCGAAGACGCTGCGCGACGACCCGGCGGACGCCGAGGTCCTCAGCCACAAGCTGCTCGTCCGCGCCGGCTACGTCCGCCGCACGGCAGCCGGTATCTGGTCGTGGCTGCCCCTCGGCAAGCGGGTCCTCGCCAACGTGGAGCGCATCGTCCGCGAGGAGATGGACGCCATCGGCGCCCAGGAGGTACTGCTCCCCGCGCTGCTGCCGCGTGAGCCGTACGACGCGACCGGCCGCTGGGACGAGTACGGCCAGGAGCTGTTCCGCCTCAAGGACCGCAAGGGCGGCGACTACCTGCTCGGCCCGACCCACGAGGAGATCTTCACCCTGCTGGTGAAGGACCAGGCGTCCTCCTACAAGGACATGCCGGTCATCCTCTACCAGATCCAGCACAAGTACCGCGACGAGGCCCGCCCGCGGGCCGGCATCCTGCGCGGCCGCGAGTTCCTGATGAAGGACTCCTACTCCTTCGACGTGGACGACGAGGGGCTCGCCCACTCCTACGCCCTGCACCGCCAGGCCTACCAGCGCGTCTTCGAGCGCCTCGGCCTCGACTACCGCATCTGCGCCGCGACCGCCGGCGCCATGGGCGGCTCCAAGTCGGAGGAGTTCCTCGCCCCGGCCGGCGCCGGCGAGGACACCTTCGCGGACTGCCCGAACTGCGACTTCGCGGCCAACACCGAGGCGATCTCGTACGAGCTGAAGCCGGTCGACGCCGAAGGCGTGGCCGCCCTCGAGGAGATCCCCACCCCCGACACCCCGACCATCGAGACCCTCGCCGCCCACCTCGGCGTCCAGGCCTCCGAGACCCTCAAGAACCTCCTGGTCAAGGTCGACGGCGAGATCGTCGCCGTCGGCGTCCCGGGCCACCGTGAGGTCGACATGGACAAGGTCGAGGCCCACTTCGCCCCGGCCGTCGTCGAGATGGTCACCGAGGCCGACTTCGCGGGCCGCCCCGACCTGGTCCGCGGCTACGTCGGCCCGCAGGGCCGGGGCGAGAAGGTCCGGTACCTCGCCGACCCGCGCGTGGCCCCCGGCACCTCGTGGATCACGGGCGCCAACAAGGAGGGCGTACACGCGAAGAACGTCGTCGCGGGCCGTGACTTCGAGGTCGACGAGTACGTCGACGTCGTGGTCGTGCAGGAGGGCGACCCCTGCCCGAACTGCGGCACCGGCCTCAAGCTCGACCGCGCCATCGAGATCGGCCACATCTTCCAGCTGGGCCGCAAGTACGCCGACGCCCTCAAGCTCGACGTCCTCGGCCAGAACGGCAAGCCGGTCCGCGTGACCATGGGCTCCTACGGCATCGGCGTCTCCCGCGCGGTAGCCGCCCTCGCCGAGCAGACCGCCGACGACAAGGGCCTGTGCTGGCCCGCCGAGGTCGCCCCGGCCGACGTGCACGTCGTCGCCGCGGGCAAGGCCCTGCAGACCGAACTCGCCCTCGACGTCTCCGAGAAGCTGGCCTCGGCCGGCCTGCGCGTCCTGTGCGACGACCGGGCCGGTGTCTCGCCGGGCGTGAAGTTCACGGACTCGGAGCTGATCGGCGTACCGCAGATCCTGGTGGCCGGACGGCGCGCTGCCGAGGGCGTCGTCGAGCTCAAGGACCGCAGGACCGGTGAGCGCGAGGAACTCACGGTGGACGAGGCGATCGCCCGCCTGACCGCGTAACGGAACCCTTCAGAAAGTTCTCCGGCGGACCGAAGACGCCGCACAGCTTTCCCTCAGGCCGTTCCCCGACCGTGGTGACGTGACACAGCGTCACGTCACCACGGAGCGGAACCCTCTTGCGTACCAGCGAACGGGGTGCCGCGGCAGCGGTCCGCAGAGGAGCGCGGCGCACGGCGGCCGCCACGGCGGCGAGCGGGCGGCACGGGGACGAGCAGGGCCACCTCCTCGGGCAGCTCGGCTTCCGACAGCACCTCGTCGAGCGGTTCGGACGGTTCGAGCAGCGACTCCTCGATGGATGAGTGGGGCTACCCGATCGTGGACGGCACCCGAGTCCCGCCCCGCTCGGTGAAACGGGCCCGAAGGGCAGCGTTCGACTGCCCGGCCCTGGCTCTCGAACCGGCGGCGAGGGCAACGCCTTGAGGGGCGCGGGGCTGTGGCGATATGCGGCTCCGCCGCGTGTGCGCGACCAGCCCCCACCGACCCGCCGGCACATCACAACGCTCTAAAGCCACCCGGCGAATTCCAGCAACAACTCGGCGTCCTGGACCCGCCCCACCCGAAGCGCCCGCACCCCGGACTCCACAGCGCGAAACAGCGTCCACCCCCGAAGCCGTTCCTGATCCACATCCAACGACTCCGCCAGCCGCTTCACCCGCCGCCGAGTCGTCGCCGCCCCCGAAGGCGAGGCGATCAGATCCTCCACCCGATCCCGCACCAACCGCGCCAGATCGAACGCACACTCCCCGACCACCGGATCCGGCCCCACCGCCAGCCACGGCATCCGCTCCCCGGCCAGCACCTTGCTCTGCCGAAACGTCCCATGCAGCAGCCGCTCCTCAGGCGGCGCGGCCACCAACTCCTCCCGCGCACCGAGCGCGGCATCGACCAGCACCGCCACATCGCCGAAGGCATCCGCAGTCGCCCGCATCGCCTGGGCCTGCCGCCCGGTCCGCTCCGCCACCGTCTCGAAAACATGCCCGGTCGGCGGTTCGACCCACAGCCGCCGCAACGTCCCCGCCGCCTCCAGCAGCGCCTTCGCCTCGGGCAACGACCGCACCGACAGATCCGGATGCAGCCGCTCCAACAGCAGCACGCCCTCCGTCACCCGGGGTTCGAGAAGCTGTACGGCGCCCATGCCGCCCCAGTGCGCCAGCGCGGCCCGCTCGCTCTCCGGGCGGAAGCGGGGCGGAGCCAGCTTGAGCACAGCCGGGGTGCCGTCGGCGCGCCGCACCAGCACGACAAGGCTGCTGCGGCCGCCGGGCACCTGCACGCGCTCAACGGTCAACTCGCGTAGCGCGACGGCCCGGCCGGCCGCCTCCGGCAGCTTCTCCAACCAGTCGTCACCGTCCGGTGCCGTCTCACCGAGCGCCCTGACCAGACGCTGCGGCGGTTCGAAAGCCATGCGCGAGTCGTTCCCTTCCCGTACTGCCCGTACGTGCTCTGCGGCCCCCGTCACGCGCTGGGCGCCGCCGATGCCGACGTGATGCCCGCCCGCTCGGCGAGCCCAGGGAAGGCTACGCTCTCGCCCCGCCAGCGCACCGCCCGCACCGCCGCCTCGCGCAGGGCCTCGGCGGCGGTACCCCGCAACTCGCCCTCGGTCGCCCGCACCAGGTCGGAGTACACCCCGGCCACCCGGTCCTCCAGCTCGGCGGCCAGCCGGACGGCCGCGGCCGAGTCCGCTACCGGGAACGGCAGCGCGTACGCGGCGCTCGCGGCGACCGGCTCGGCGCCCAGGTCACGCACCTCGCGCGCCAGCGTGTCCCGCCGCGCCCGGTGCGCGTGGTACGCCGCGCGTGCTTCCGAGCGCTGTCCCTCGCGCACAAGGCCGCCGACGACCCCGTACCCGTACACGGCCGCGTGCTCGGCGGCGAGGGCCGCCTGGAGAGCCGTCAGCCGCTGCTTCCTCACCTCGCTCACTTGGCCCCCTCCGCCAGCAGATACGCATGCACGGCCCCGGCCGCCGCCACGGAGGCCAGCAGCCTGGCCAACTCGCCCGGCACCTCGAGCAGCGCCTTCGACCGCCGGTCCGCGAGCGTCCGTTCGGCGGCGGCCAGCTCGGCCAGGGCGTCCTTCTCGTTCGCGGGCACGGCGGCCGACGGGGACGCCGACGGCGACACCTTCCCGGCCTGCGGTGCCTCCGACGTCGTAGAAGAGTCTGTGGACGGCTGGGAGGTTCCGGGGGACGCCCCGGCCGAATTCCCGCCGAACGCCTCCGCATGCCGTACGGCCTCGTCCCGCAACGGCCCCACCAGCTGCGCCAGCGCCGGATGGACGGCGAGCACCGCGTCGTACCGCTCGACCAGGCCCTCGCTGTCGCGCGCCGCACGCGCGCGTGCCCGCTCGCTGGGCGACGGGCCGCCGCTCGAGGTGCCGGCGGAATCCCCGGAGTTCTCGGACCCGGAGGAGCAGCCCACCAGCAGGGCGGCCCCGGCGGCCGAGGCGAGCAGGGTTCTTCGGCGCGGCCCCGAGGGGGAGCGCGGCGGCGAGGGGTACGGCACGGCAGACGTCCTCGGGGAACTCGTACGAAAGCACTTACGAAAGCAGCTGGGGAGCAGCCACGGAGCCAGTGGGCCGCGGGCCCGTGATCACCGTACCCGCGCAACCGGACGGCACCACTCACCGGCACCGTTCGCGTGCGGGTGGACGGCAACACTCCCTGTGACCCGATACCCTTTGACCAGACACGCGACCCATCCCACAACAGCACACGCGGCCGAGGAGTCACCCGGATGAGCACCACCCAGAGCGAGAGGCTGCGAGAACTGCTGGAACCGCTCGTCAGCTCCCAGGGACTCGATCTCGAAGAGATCGCAGTGGACTCCGTCGGACGCAAGCGTGTGCTGCGCGTCGTCGTCGACTCCGACACCGGGGCGGACCTGGACAAGGTCGCCGATGTGAGCCGTGCGCTCTCGGCGAAGCTCGACGAGACGGACGCGATGGGCGAGGGCGAGTACACCCTCGAGGTCGGCACCCCGGGCGCGGAGCGCCTCCTCAAGGAGCACCGGCACTACGTGCGCGCCGTCGACCGGCTGGTGAGATTCCAGCTGGCCGAGGGCGGTGAGCTGGTGGCCCGAATCATGAAGGTCGACGACGAAGGCCTCGACCTCGAAGTGCCCGGAGTGAAGGGCCGCAAGGCCACCAGCCGCAGACTCGGCTTCCCGGAGATCGACAAGGCGCGCGTGCAGGTCGAGTTCAACCGCAAGGACAAGAAGGAAGAGGAGGCGTAGCCGTGGACATCGACATGAGTGCCCTGCGGGGCTTGGTACGGGAGAAGGAGATCTCCTTCGACCTGTTGGTCGAGGCGATCGAGTCGGCCCTCCTCATCGCCTACCACCGCACCGAGGGAAGCCACCGCCACGCGCGCGTGAAGCTCGACCGGGAGTCCGGGCACGTGGTGGTGTGGGCGAAGGAAGACCCCGAGGACCTCGAAGAGGGCCAGGAGCCCCGCGAGTTCGACGACACCCCGTCCGACTTCGGCCGTATCGCCGCCACCACCGCCAAGCAGGTCATCCTGCAGCGGCTGCGCGACGCCGAGGACGACGCGACGCTCGGCGAGTACGCCGGCCGCGAGGGCGACATCGTCACCGGCGTGGTCCAGCAGGGCCGCGACCCGAAGAACGTCCTCGTCGACATCGGCAAGCTGGAGGCCATCCTGCCGGTGCAGGAGCAGGTCCCGGGCGAGACGTACCCGCACGGGATGCGGCTTCGGTCGTACGTCGTTCGGGTGGCGAAGGGTGTGCGCGGACCGTCCGTCACCCTGTCGCGCACACACCCGAACCTGGTGAAGAAGCTCTTCGCCCTGGAGGTGCCGGAGATCGCCGACGGTTCGGTGGAGATCGCCGCCATCGCGCGTGAGGCAGGTCACCGCACCAAGATCGCCGTACGGTCCACCCGCAGCGGCCTGAACGCCAAGGGCGCCTGCATCGGCCCCATGGGTGGTCGGGTGCGCAATGTCATGGGCGAGCTGAACGGCGAGAAGATCGACATCGTCGACTGGTCGGACGACCCGGCCGAGATGGTGGCGAACGCGCTCTCCCCGGCCCGGGTCTCCAAGGTGGAGGTCGTGGACATGGCGGCCCGCTCCGCGCGCGTGACCGTGCCCGACTACCAGCTGTCGCTGGCGATCGGCAAGGAAGGGCAGAACGCCCGCCTCGCGGCCCGGCTCACCGGCTGGCGGATCGACATCCGTCCGGACACCGAGCAGGCCGGGGAATAGATCCAAGCCGCAGGGCGCTTAGATCACGTCACGTTATCGCCCGGCAACTGTTCGAATCCTGCCCCAAAGGGGTGAGGTCGGTACGGGGAGGTAGACTTAGCTGTGTCTGGCCGGACACGCGTCCGCGCATGCCCTGAACGCACCTGTGTGGGGTGCCGGGAGCGAGCGGCCAAGGCTGATCTGCTGCGGATCGTGGCGATCAAGGATGAGTGCGTCCCTGATCCTCGCGGTACGCTGCCCGGCCGGGGTGCGTACGTACACCTCGCCCTGGTCTGTCTCGATCAGGCGGAACGCCGCCGGGCGTTCACGCGGGCGCTGCGCGCCCCGGGAGCGCTCGACATTAAGGCGTTGCGCCGGTACGTCGAGCAGACAACAGTTGTCGAGCAGACAACACCGTAAGAAGCGTCGTACGGAACCCCGTGCGGCCCTGGTACCTCGCGAGTCGGAAGTAGGTCGAGATTGCGATGAGCACTCGATGAGTACGCGATGAGTACGCCCATGAAGTAGCGACGGTCCGGCCGCAACCCGGACCTAAAAGGAGCGAAGTGGCTAAGGTCCGGGTATACGAACTCGCCAAGGAGTTCGGTGTGGAGAGCAAGGTCGTCATGGCCAAGCTCCAGGAACTCGGTGAATTCGTCCGTTCGGCGTCTTCGACCATCGAAGCGCCCGTTGTCCGCAAACTGACGGACGCCCTCCAGCAGGGCAGCGGAGGCGGCAAGTCCGCCCCCGCCCGCAAGGCTGCCCCGGCGAAGCCGGCAGCCCCCTCCCCGGCGCAGGCGGCCCGTCCGGCCCCGCCGCGCCCGGCGGCCCCCAAGCCGCCGGCCGCCGAGAAGCCCGCGGCTCCGGCCGCGCCGGCTGCTCCCGGCCCCCGTCCCACTCCGGGCCCGAAGCCCGCGCCGCGGCCCGCCCCGGCGTCCCCGGCTCCGACCACGCCCGAGTTCACGGCACCCCCGTCGGCTCCCGCCGCGCCTGCCCAGGGCTCCGGCCCGCGTCCGGGCGCACCGCGTCCGGGCGGCCAGGCGCCGCGTCCCGGCGCTCCGCGTCCGGGCGGTCCCGGCCAGGGCGGCCAGGGCCGTGGTGAGCGTCCCGGCGCTCCGCGTCCGGGTGGCCAGGCGCCGCGTCCCGGCGCCCGTCCGGCCGGTCCGCGTCCGGGCAACAACCCCTTCACCTCTGGTGGCTCCACCGGCATGGCGCGCCCGCAGGCGCCCCGTCCGGGCGGCGCCCCGCGTCCGGGCGGCCCCGGTGCCCCCGGCGCTCCCGGCGGTGCTCCGCGTCCGCAGGGCCAGGGCGGTCCCCGTCCCCAGGGTGCGGCGGGCGGTCCTCGTCCGCAGGCCCCGGGCGGCCCGCGTCCCACGCCGGGCGGCATGCCCCGTCCGCAGGGCGGCGGCCCGCGTCCGGGCGGCGGTCCCGGTGGCCCGCGTCCGAACCCCGGCATGATGCCGCAGCGTCCGGCTGCCGGCCCGCGTCCCGGTGGCGGTGGCCCCGGTGGCCGTGGTCCCGGTGGCGGCGGTCGTCCCGGTGGCGGCGGTCGTCCGGGCGGTGGCGGCTTCGCCGGTCGTCCCGGTGGCGGCGGCGGTGGCGGCTTCGCCGGCCGTCCCGGCGGTCCCGGTGGCGGTGGCGGCGGCTTCGCCGGTCGTCCGGGTGGTCCCGGTGGCGGTGGCGGCGGTGGCCGTCCCGGCTTCGGCGGTCGTCCCGGCGGTCCCGGTGGCCGTGGTGGCACGCAGGGTGCCTTCGGTCGTCCCGGCGGTCCCGCGCGTCGCGGTCGCAAGTCGAAGCGGCAGAGGCGCCAGGAGTACGAGGCCATGCAGGCCCCGTCGGTCGGCGGCGTGATGCTGCCTCGCGGCAACGGCGAGTCCATTCGCCTGTCGCGCGGTGCGTCGCTCACCGACTTCGCGGAGAAGATCAACGCCAACCCGGCGTCCCTCGTCGCGGTCATGATGAACCTCGGCGAGATGGTCACCGCGACCCAGTCCGTCTCCGACGAGACGCTGGAGCTCCTGGCCAGCGAGATGAACTACACGGTTCAGATCGTCAGCCCCGAGGAGGAGGACCGCGAGCTTCTCGAGTCCTTCGACATCGAGTTCGGCGAGGACGAGGGCGACGAGGAGGACCTGGTGGTCCGTCCGCCGGTCGTCACCGTCATGGGTCACGTCGACCACGGTAAGACCCGACTGCTCGACGCCATCCGCAAGACGAACGTCATCGCGGGCGAGGCCGGCGGCATCACCCAGCACATCGGTGCCTACCAGGTCGCGACCGAGGTCAACGACGAAGAGCGCAAGATCACCTTCATCGACACCCCGGGTCACGAGGCGTTCACCGCCATGCGTGCCCGTGGTGCGAAGTCGACCGACATCGCGATCCTGGTCGTCGCGGCCAACGACGGCGTCATGCCGCAGACGGTCGAGGCGCTCAACCACGCCAAGGCGGCCGACGTCCCGATCGTCGTCGCGGTCAACAAGATCGACGTCGAGGGCGCCGACCCGACCAAGGTGCGCGGTCAGCTCACCGAGTACGGGCTGGTGGCCGAGGAGTACGGCGGCGACACGATGTTCGTCGACATCTCCGCCAAGCAGGGTCTGCACATCGACTCCCTGCTGGAGGCCGTGATCCTCACCGCCGACGCCTCGCTCGACCTGCGGGCCAACCCGGCCCAGGACGCGCAGGGCATCTCGATCGAGTCCCGCCTCGACCGCGGCCGCGGTGCCGTGGCGACGGTCCTCGTCCAGCGAGGCACGCTGCGGGTCGGCGACACGATGGTCGTGGGCGACGCCTACGGTCGTGTGCGCGCCATGCTCGACGACAACGGCAACAACGTCGCCGAGGCCGGTCCCTCGACGCCGGTCCAGGTGTTGGGTCTCACCAACGTCCCGGGCGCGGGCGACAACTTCCTCGTGGTCGAGGAGGACCGTACGGCCCGCCAGATCGCGGAGAAGCGCGCCGCTCGCGAGCGCAACGCGGCCTTCGCCAAGCGCACGCGCCGCGTGTCGCTGGAGGACCTGGACAAGGTGCTGAAGGCCGGCGAGGTCCAGCAGCTGAACCTGATCATCAAGGGCGACGCTTCTGGTTCCGTCGAGGCGCTCGAGTCCTCGCTGCTCCAGCTGGACGTCGGCGAAGAGGTCGACATCCGCGTCCTGCACCGCGGCGTCGGTGCGGTCACGGAGTCCGACATCGACCTGGCCATGGGCTCCGACGCCATCGTCATCGGCTTCAACGTCCGGGCAGCCGGCCGTGCGCAGCAGATGGCGGAGCGCGAAGGCGTGGACGTCCGGTACTACTCGGTCATCTACCAGGCGATCGAGGAGATCGAGGCGGCCCTCAAGGGCATGCTCAAGCCGGAGTTCGAGGAGGTCGAGCTCGGTACGGCGGAGATCCGCGAGGTCTTCAAGTCGTCCAAGCTGGGCAACATCGCCGGTGTCCTCATCCGGTCCGGCGAGGTCCGCCGCAACACCAAGGCGCGCCTGCTGCGCGACGGCAAGGTGGTCGCGGAGAACCTCACCATCGAGGGCCTGCGTCGCTTCAAGGACGACGTCACCGAGATCCGCGAAGGGTTCGAGGGCGGTATCAACCTCGGCAACTTCAACGACATCAAGGTCGACGACGTCATCGCGACGTACGAGATGCGCGAGAAGCCGAGGGCTTGATAGCCGACGGTTCGTGCTGGCCGGCGGGAGTTCGCTTCCGTCGGCCGGCGCGCCGTTTGCCGGGGGCAGCCGCCCCCGGGCCCCCGCTTCGGCCCTGAAGGGGCCTCGTCCTCAAACGCCGGACGGGCTGAAAATGCCCGACCGGCGTTTGAGATGTGCCCGGGTCTACGGAGCGTAATATCCGTCGATCGGCCCGGCCCCTTCGTTGTACGGTTCTGATGTCCCCGGCCGCACGGCCCACGGGACCATCGATCCCGTACCGGCGGGTGAACCGGTTACACACATGTACGTGGGGACGTTGTCCTTCGACCTCCTCCTCGGCGACGTACGGTCGCTGAAGGAGAAGCGATCCGTCGTCCGCCCGATCGTCGCCGAGCTCCAGCGCAAGTACGCGGTGAGCGCGGCCGAGGTGGACCACATGGACCTCTACCGGCGGGCCGGGATCGGCATCGCCATGGTGTCCGGCGACGCCGGTCACCTCACCGACGTACTGGACCGGTGCGAACGGCTGGTCGCCGGCCGTCCGGAAGTGGAACTGCTGTCGGTTCGGCGGCGTTTCCACGGTGACCACGACGACTGACGACCCACAGCCAAGAACGAGAAGAAGAAAGAACGGGAGACGGACCAGTGGCCGACAACGCGCGGGCGAAAAGGCTGGCGGACCTCATCCGAGAGGTGGTGGCCCAGAAGCTGCAGCGCGGGATCAAGGACCCGCGGCTCGGCTCGCACGTCACCATTACGGACACCCGCGTCACGGGTGACCTGCGGGAGGCGACCGTCTTCTACACGGTGTACGGGGACGAGGAGGAGCGGAAGGCAGCCGCGGCCGGACTGGAGAGCGCCAAGGGCGTGCTCCGCTCGGCCGTGGGGGCGGCCGCGGGCGTGAAGTTCACGCCTACCCTCACCTTCGTCGCCGACGCCCTCCCGGACACGGCACGCACCATCGAGGACCTCCTCGACAAGGCGCGCCAGTCCGACGAGAAGGTGCGCGAGGTGTCCGCGGGCGCGAAGTACGCCGGTGAGGCGGACCCGTACCGCAAGCCGGGCTCCGAGGACGAGACGGACGGCGACACCGCGGAATGACGCAGAAGCACACCACGCCCGACGGCCTTGTCATCGTCGACAAGCCGTCGGGCTTCACTTCGCACGACGTGGTCGCAAAGATGCGCGGCATCGCACGCACTCGCCGCGTCGGGCACGCCGGCACCCTCGACCCGATGGCCACGGGCGTCCTCGTCCTCGGCGTCGAGAAGGCGACCAAGCTCCTCGGTCATCTGGCCCTGACCGAGAAGGAGTACCTGGGCACCATCCGCCTGGGCCAGACCACGGTCACCGACGACGCCGAGGGCGAGATCACGGGGTCGGCCGACGCCTCCAAGGTCACCCGCGAGGCCATCGACGCCCAGATCGCCAAGCTGACCGGCGACATCATGCAGGTGCCGTCCAAGGTCAGCGCCATCAAGATCGACGGCGTGCGCTCCTACAAGCGGGCGAGGGACGGCGAGGACTTCGACATTCCGGCGCGGCCGGTCACCGTCTCGTCCTTCTCGGTGTACGACGTCCGGGACGCCGTCGCCGACGACGGCACCGCGGTCCTCGACCTGGTCGTGTCGGTGGTCTGCTCCTCCGGCACGTACATCCGGGCCCTCGCCCGTGACCTCGGCGCCGGCCTCGGCGTCGGCGGACACCTGACGGCGCTGCGCCGCACGCGCGTCGGCCCGTACAAGCTGGACGCCGCCAGGACGCTGGACCAGCTCCAGCAGGAGCTCACCGTGATGCCGATCGCCGAGGCCGCCGCGGCCGCGTTCCCGCGCTGGGACGTGGACGCCAAGCGCGCCCGGCTGCTGACGAACGGCGTCCGCCTCGACATGCCCGACGAGTACGCCGGTGCCGGTCCGGTCGCCGTCTTCGACCCCGAGGGTCACTTCCTCGCGCTCGTGGAGCTGCAGAAGGGCAAGGCGAAGAGCCTGGCAGTCTTCGGCTGAGGCTGAGGCTGAGGCTGAGGCTGGGGCGCTGGGCCGCACGGCCGCGGGTCCCGCTTTCCGGTGCCTGCCCGTGGAGCGGCGGTCACGGGGTAGTCCTCTGCCCGCCGCTCCACGGTCCCCCCTCGGTTCCCCCACCCCTAGGGTGTATCCAGCGACCCCCGTCTGTTCACCCGTCCGTGCAGGCGCTCGGAGTGAACCGAGGGAGCGGAAGGGGGCGCGTTCGCCGAGCGATCTGTCCCGCTGATCACAACGTGCCTACCGTCGAGAACACAGGGCGCGGGCGCAGGGCTATGCGCGTCCGGACCTACGGCGGGGAGGTTCGACGATGGCGGGACGGGGCCCGCGGGCGGGCGGCGACCGCCGGACGGCGGAGGCGGCGGGAGAGGCGCAGGGCACACAGGGTGCGCCGGATGACATCGGCCGGTCCGCAGAGGACACCTGCGTACGGCACGCACGCCGCTCCCAGTTCCAGGACGACGACCGGGCTCGTCACTCGCGCGGGCGCCGGCAGGGCGGCGGAGACGGCCTCGCGGGGTGGGGCGCCTCCCGGGAAAGCCGGGTCGGTGACGGGCTGGGCGGCGATGTTCGCGGCGACGGCCGAGCCGGTGGCCGTGTCCCTGCCGATGCCCAGGTGCGCGCCCCTGACGACGCCCTGGTCCGCATCCACGACCTGGCCGGGCGGCCCCGTGGCCTCGGCTTCGTGGCCGACCATCACGGCACGGTCGTCACCAGCCACGAGGTCGTCGACGGCCTGCCCCGGCTGGTGCTGAACGCCGCCGAGAGCGGCCGGAGCTGTGTGGTCCCCGCGAGTGCGGTGACGCCGTTGCCCGAGCTGGACCTGGCCCTGGTACGGACCGAGGGCCTGGGCATGGATCCGTTGCCGGTGAGCGTGCGGGAGCGGATCGAGACCGGGGCCTATGTGCGGATCGCTGCCGGCGGTTGGCGGGAAGCGCGGGTGCCGGGTGCGGCTTCGGTGACGTACACGGCGACGGACCGCTTCCATCTCCTCGAGGACGCCCTGGAGTTGGCGATCGGCACGGCCGGACGGGACGCGTTGCGGCTCGGCGGAGGCGCGGCCGGGGGGCCCGTGCTGGACGCCGGGACCGGCGCGGTGGTGGGTGTCCTCGGCACGGCACTGCAGTCCGGTGACCGCGACGCCGGGTTCGCGGTGCCGCTGCGAGCGCCTGCGGACGGCCCGCTGGCCGAGCTGCTCGCCGAGAACGCGGCGACGGTGCCGGGGTACGGCGCCGATCTGAATCTGGCGGGTGTTCTGGAACTGACGGCCACGTCGGTCGGGCAGGACGGTCCGCCGGGGACCCTGGCGGGCTGTGTCGGCCGGGTGGCGGCCGGGGGAGCGGGGGCGGCGGCCGGGGCGGTGGCGCCGGTCGAACGGGCCGCCGTGGCGCGGGAGTTCGCCGCCTTCACCCGGAGTGGGGCGGCGGTCCTGGGGCTGGTCGGGCCGCCGGGCAGTGGTCGTACGACGGAACTCGCGGCCCTCGCCGCCCGCCGCCACCGCGGCCCGGCACCGGCTCCCACGCTGTGGCTGCGCGGCGCCGACCTGAAGGACGACGACGACTCGGTGGCCGACGCCGCCCGCCGGGCGCTGACCCGGGCGGCCCGCATCGTGGCGGCCTCGACCCCGTCCGAGCCCGCTGCCCTGGGCGACACCACCCCCGACCGCCTGGCCCACCTCTCCCGCACCACCGGCCGCCCCCTCCTGCTCCTCCTCGACGGCCCCGAGGAGATGCCCCCGCTCCTGGCCCACCGCCTCCCGGACTGGACGAAGGGCACGGCCGCGTGGCTGCGGGAGACGGGGACGCGGCTGGTGGTGGCGTGCGGGGCCGAGTACTGGGAGGGGGCGGGGGCGGAGTTTCCGGAGGGGCTGCTGTACGAAGGGAGGGCTGCTGCGGACGCCGGTCGTTCAGCCCCGCTGGGGCAGTTCGAGGACGACGCCGTCCGGGCCGATGGGAGTCGGCGCTGCCCGCCCTGCGTACCGCTCGGCGACCTCACCCCCGCCGAAGCCCACCAGGCCCGCGCCCGCTACGGCATCCCGGAACACGCCCTGGCCGCCCCGGACGCCCGCCACCCCCTCACCCTCCGCCTCCTCTCCGAGGTCCGCGCCGCCCTCCCCGACACCCCCCACCCCCCGCTCGACCGCGACGACGTCCTCTCCGCCCATCTCGACCTCATGTGCCTCCGTATCGCCGTACGCCTCGCCGCCGAGAACGGCGTGCGCGGCACCGCCGTACGCCGCCTCGCCGCCAAGGTCTCCGGCCAGGTCCACGAGGCCGCCCGCCGCAGCCTCGGCCCGGGCCAGGGCGAGCTGGACCGCGCGTCCTTCGAGGCGGTGTTCCCGTGGGGCCCCGCCCCCGCGAGGCTCGGCGGCGGTACCGGCTGGGCGTCCGCCGTCCTCACCGAGGGCCTCCTGGTCCCCGCCGGCAACGGCTACCGCTTCGCCCACGAGGAACTCGCCGACTGGATCCAGGGCATGCACCTCGACCTGGACGAGGCCCTCCAGGCCCTGGTCCACCGCCGGCGCACCGACCCCGACGCCGCGCACCCGCTCCCCGTACCGCACCACCGCATCGGCCCCGTCGTGCAGGCCCTGCTCCTGCTGGCCCGCCAGCACGGCACCGACCGACTCGCCCACCGAATGGAGGAGTTGGCGCGCGCTCTCGACGCCGACCGGCACTCCTGGTGGGCCGCCCGCCTCCTCGCCGAGACCCTGCTGCGGGTCCCGGACGCGACGCCGTATCTGGACGTACTGCGCCGGCTCGCCGACCGCATCGTGGCCTGGCGGCACCGGGGCCACCCCGCGCCCCCGGACTTCCACCCCGGCTTCTGGACCGCCCTCCGCCTCCCGGACACCGACCGCTTCGACCTGTTCCGCGACCTCGTCCGCGCCGACGGCCCCCCGCACGAAGCGGACACCGCCCCGAGCGGCCCCCTCGCGCACGACACCGGCGGCGTCCCGCAAGAGCCGACCGCCTTCTCCCCGGTCTCCCTGTCGCCCTCGCCCGACTCCCGCACCCCCCGCTACCTCGACACCGCCGCCCGGCTCCTCGCCGCCGCCCCCACCGCCGTACAACCCCACTTCACCCGCTGGTTCGAGGACGACCGCCCCCTGCCCGCCACCCCCCAGGCAACCGTCGCCCGAGCAGCCCAGGCCCTCCTCTACGCCCACCGCCACCGTGCCCTCGACGACCTCACCGAGACGCTCGTCGACAGCGCGCACCGCAGGGCCGACGAACTCCTCGCCGTGCTGGCCGAGGAGGAACCGTCCGCCATCTGCCGGGCCGTCGACCGCTGGGCGCACGACGAGCGGCCCGGGCGACGGGTCGCGGCGGCGGCGTACGGACTGCGCGCCGCACCCCATGTGCGCACCGAGGCCGACCGCGAGCTGCTCCGCTACGCCGCCCTCGCCCTGCTCGCCCGCCCCACCGACTGCACCCTGCACGGCGGCGCGGTCGCCCTGCTCGTCGGGGACCCGCACACCCGCGCCCGCCATCTCCCGCAGGCGCTCGCGCTCTTCGCGGCCGACGACCCGCAGTTCCCGCCCAGCGCCCTGATCGCCGCCCTGGACACCCACACCGAACCGGTCCTGGACGCCTTCCGCGACCGCCTGAACCGGCCGGACCCCGGGCAGGCGCTGCGTACCCTCGCCGACGTCACCACGCCCGGCCTCGCCCTGCGCGTCGCCGCCCTCGTACGGGAGGCGGTCCAGCGGCACCCCGAGACCGCCGCCGACGTGGCCGCCTACGTCGACCGGCGCCTCGACCAGGGCCCCACCGCACGCGTCGTGCTCCTCCCGCTGGTCACCGGCCTGCTGGACGGCGGTACGGAACAGGTGCGGGCCGCCCTCGCCGCCGTACTCGCCACCTCCGGCACCCCCGAGTCCCGTCCGCTGCGCCGCGAACTGCGCGCCTTCCTCCTCGCCCACGAACGCGCCCCCGCCGTCCTGGACGCCTTCCTGCACGCCACCGTCCAGCGCGGCGGTGACCGGGTGGACGACGACCTGCGTGGCCTGGTCCATCACACCGGCCTGCTCCTCGTCCGCACCCCGGACGGCGCGGCCCGCTTCGACCGGGGCCTGGTCGACCTGGGCCGTCGCGTCCCGGGCTTCGCCGCCAGGGTCGCCGGATGGCTGACCGACGCCCCGCAGGAGTGGTCGGCGGTGGTCGGGCCGAGCTCCCGCCGGATGATCGAGAACCTGGCCGGCGGACGAGTCCCCGCCTGACCGGCGCGTCCGCACGTGCGCCCGGTCACAGCCCCATGCCGATGCGGGCCCGGGGCGCCCGGCATGGCACCCTTAGACCTGCGTAAGAGCGTCTGAGGCAAAGACGGACACGGGTTCGACGAGTTTGCGACAAGGAGCAGGCACAGTGCAGCGCTGGCGTGGCTTGGAGGACATCCCCCAGGACTGGGGGCGCAGCGTCGTCACCATCGGCTCCTACGACGGAGTGCACCGCGGACACCAGCTGATCATCCGGCATGCCGTGGACCGCGCCCGTGAACTGGGCGTCCCCGCAGTCGTCGTCACCTTCGACCCGCACCCCAGCGAGGTCGTCCGCCCCGGCAGCCACCCGCCCCTGCTGGCCCCGCACCATCGCCGCGCCGAGCTGATGGGCGAGCTGGGCGTGGACGCGGTGCTGATCCTGCCCTTCACGACCGAGTTCTCGAAGCTGTCGCCGGCCGAGTTCGTGGTCAAGGTCCTGGTCGACAAGCTGCACGCCAAGGCGGTCGTCGAGGGCCCGAACTTCCGCTTCGGACACCGTGCCGCGGGCAACGTCGAGTTCCTCGCCGAGCAGGGCAAGATCTACGACTTCGAGGTCGAGGTCGTCGACCTGTACGTGACCGGTGAGGCGGGCGGCGGCGAGCCCTTCTCCTCGACGCTGACCCGGCGCCTGGTCGCCGAGGGCGACGTCGGGGGCGCGGCCGAGATCCTGGGCCGTCCGCACCGGGTGGAGGGCGTGGTCGTGCGCGGCGCCCAGCGAGGGCGTGAGCTCGGCTTCCCCACGGCCAACGTCGAGACGCTGCCGCACACCGCCATCCCCGCCGACGGCGTCTACGCCGGCTGGCTGCACGCCCAGGGCGAGGCGATGCCCGCCGCGATCTCCGTCGGCACGAACCCGCAGTTCGACGGCACGGAGCGGACGGTGGAGGCGTACGCGATCGACCGCGTGGGGCTGGACCTGTACGGCCTGCACGTCGCCGTCGACTTCCTCGCCTTCGTCCGCGGCCAGGCGAAGTTCGACACGCTGGACGCCCTGCTGGAGCAGATGGCCGCGGACGTGAAGCGCTGCCGGGAGCTGATCGCGGCCGCGGGCTGAACCGTACGACGACGGAGGGCCGGCACCGTGACGGTGCCGGCCCTCTCGCCGTTTCGGCCGACGCGCTACTGCTGCGGCGGCACCTGTCCCGGAGGGAACCCCGGCTGCGGCTGCCCGCCGCCGGTCTGGTCGTACGGCTGCTGCGTGAACCCGGGCTGCGGCGCGCCCGTCTGCCACGGCTGACCGGGCTGGACCCCCGGAGGGGCCTGGTACGGCTGCCCGCCCTGGTACGGCTGCCCCGGCTGCGGCTGGCCCGGCATCGGAGGAGCCATCGTGGGCGGCTGCTGGTTGCCGTCCGACGTCCACAGCCCCTGCTCCTGCTGGGCCCGTACGAAGTCCTCGGCGACCATCGTGGCCAGGTCGAAATACGCCTCGCGCACCTTCGGCCGCATCATGTCGAGGTCGACCTCGGCACCCGCCGCCAGATGCTCGTCGAACGGCACGACGATCACGCCCCGGCAGCGCTGCTCGAAGTGGTTGACGATGTCCTCGACCTTGATCATCTTGCCGGTCTCGCGCACACCGGAGATCACGGTGATGGACCGCGACACCAGGGCCGCGTACCCGTGTGCCGACAGCCAGTCGAGCGTCGTACTGGCACTGCTCGCGCCGTCCACCGACGGCGTCGAGATGATGATCAACTGGTCGGCGAGGTCGAGCACACCACGCATGGCGCTGTAGAGCAGTCCTGTACCCGAGTCGGTGAGGATGATCGGGTACTGCCTGCCCAGCACGTCGATCGCGCGCCGGTAGTCCTCGTCGTTGAAGGTCGTGGACACGGCCGGGTCCACGTCGTTGGCGATGATCTCGAGACCCGAGGGCGCCTGCGACGTGAAACGGCGGATGTCCATGTACGAGTTGAGGTACGGGATCGCCTGGACCAGGTCACGGATGGTGGCGCCGGTCTCGCGCCGCACCCGTCGGCCGAGCGTGCCGGCGTCGGGGTTGGCGTCGATGGCGAGGATCTTGTCCTGCCGCTCGGTGGCGAGCGTGGCGCCCAGCGCGGTGGTCGTGGTCGTCTTGCCCACGCCGCCCTTGAGGCTGATGACCGCGATCCGGTAGCAGGAGAGCACCGGCGTGCGGATGAGGTCGAGCTTGCGCTGCCGCTCCTGCTCCTCCTTCTTCCCACCGAGCTTGAACTTCGACCCGCCCGGAGTGGGACGGCTGCTCTTGGCCTTCTGCTTCCGGTTGTTGACCAGCCGGTCGGAGGTCAGCTCGACGGCGGCGTTGTAGCCGAGCGGCGCGCCCGGGCCGACCTGGCTGCGCTGGTCGTGCTGCACGCTCTGCGGCCAGGCGGCACCCGTGCGGGGGTCCACCGCGGGCTGGCCGGGGGCCTGGGCGTAGGGCTGCTGGGCCTGCGGCGGCTGTCCCGGATGGGCCTGTGCCTGCGGCTGGGCCGGGGCCTGCGGCGGAGCCTGGTGCGGAGGGGCCACGGGCTGACCCGGCTGCGCCTGGGGCTGCTGCTGGGGCTGCGCGGGGCCGGGCTGCTGGGGGTAGCCGTACGCGCGGTGCGGCGGCTGGGGTGCGGGCTGCTGCGGGTAGCCGTAGCCGCCCTGGGGGTTCTGGGGAGCCGGCTGCTGGGGGTAGCCGTACGCGCCCTGCGGCGGCTGGGGCGTGGGCTGTTGCGGGTAGCCGTACGCGCCGTGCGGCGGCTGGGATGCGGGCTGCTGCGGGTAGCCGTAGCCGCCCTGCGGGTTCTGTGCGGCGGCGTGCGGCGGGAAGCCGTCGGCGCCGGGCTGGGCAGGGTTGGCCGCCGGGGCCTGGGGCTGCTGTGCGCCGGCCGGCCAGCCCGGCTGTGCGGACTGCGGTGGCTGGGGCTGAGCCGGGGCAGCCGGCTGCTGAGCGGGCGCGGCCGGGGGCTGCGGCTGCGGCTGCCCGGGTGCCGCCGACCACTCCTGCCCGGCGGCAGGGGCCCCGCCGCCCGTGGCCGCCGACGGGAACTCGGGCGGAAGCGGGGGAACGGTCCCCTGGGGAGCCGGCGGGGGAGTCCAGCCGGCCATGGCGTCCGACTGAGGAGCGGCCTGAGCGGCCGCGTCCTGCTGAGCGGGGGCCGGCGGAACAGCGGCCTGCTGCTGCCCGCCGTCCGGTGCGCTCGAGTCACCTCCCGCGGGCGCGGCGGCCTGCGGCTCGGCGGGGCCCGCTTCGGCCTCACCGGCCGGTACGGCGGCCGTACCTTCGGCGCTGTCCGAGCCTTCTGCGGCTATGTCGCCGGCGCCCGGACCCTGCGGGGCAACCTCCGAGCCGGCACCGTCAGTTGCGTCCTGCCCGGCCGTCGAGTCCGGTCCGGCGGTCGAGTTCTGCCCGGCCGCCGCGTCCTCGCCGGCGTCGGCCGTGGGCGCGGTGGTGCCGGGGGCAGGGGTGGCCGGCGCTTCGGCGTCCGCCGCCGCTCCCGTCGGCACCTGCGTGCCGTCGGCGGGAGTCGCCGACGTGGCGCCGCTGTCGTGCCCGGCGGCGGCCTCGTTCGACGCGGGGGCGGCCGGCGCGGCGGCGGGCTGCTGGACGTCACTCGTCGCGGCCGTGCCGGCGGACGGGGTGTCGGTACGGCTCCCCGTGGCCCAGCTGCCGGAATCCGTGGTGCCGGCGACGGGCGCCGCACCCTGGGAACCGCCGGCCTGGGGAGCGGACGGTGGCGGGGTGGTCGGAAGGCTGGTCGGAGGGGCGGCCGGCGCGGGCTGGCTCGGGGCGACGTTCTGGTTCGGCTGGTTCGGGGCCGTGTTGGGAGCCGCGGCCGCGCTGGGGTTCGCTGCCCAGGGTGCGGGCGGCGCGGGCGGCGTCGCGCCTGCCGCGCCGTGTGCTGTCGCGGAACCGGACGTGTCGCCGTAACCAGGATGGGGTGCCGGAGCCGGAGGGACGGGGGCAGCAGGAGGGGCAGCGGCGGGGGCCGCGGGAGGTGCGGGAGGTGCGGGAGGTGCGGGCGCTGGAGCCGCCGCCTCGGCGGCGGGTGCCGCGCCCTGTGTGTACCAGGCAGGCGCGGCGTAGTCGATGGTGAACTCACCCGTCATCTCGACGGCGGACTCCGCGTCGGACTGGTCATCGCTGGGCGTGGTCCAGCCCGCCCGCAGCCCGTCCCGATCGCTCTGCACAATTCCTCCTGGTGTGGTCGAGCACCCTCGTGCCCTGGGGGCATTCATGTGCCGGGCTGGGGCGACCGTTCCTGTTGTCCGATCCACTGGTGTCCCCTGGACGCGGACAACCCACCCGGGGGTTCCGACGTCGCACCCGCATCAAGCGTAAACGCCACAGGGGTCGGCAGGGCAGGCCCGTCCGGTGTGTGCTCGCACCCGCGGCACTGCGGTCTTCCTCGGGCTACTCCGCCGCGAGCCCGCCGTTGTGCGGTGCGGGCTCGAGGTCGAACTCGCCGTCGCGCGCGCCGAGTACGAAAGCCTGCCACTCCGCCTCCGTGTAGCGCAGTACGGTGTCCGGGTCCAGGGAGGACCGCATGGCCACGGCGCCGCCCGGCAGGTTGGCGATCTCGACGCGCTCCTCGTGCTCCTCGGTGCCGGGTGCGCTGTGCCACTCGACATCCGAGATGTCCAGGGCGTACAGCTCGTCCCGCTCCCTTTCCTTACGTGCCTTGACGTCCTCGTCCGGTGTTCCTGCGGCGCTACCGGGTGCGTCAGCCATGGTCAACGGCCCTTTCTGATGGGCGAACGACGTGCAGGGCCACCTTACTCAGACTCCGCGGGCTCGCAGGGTGCAACGATCTGGTCACGAAATGCAGTCGGACGCCGGGGTGTTCGGGAGACCACACGAGTTTCAGGTCACTAAGAGTCCTCCCACTCACGGAAAGCGGTCGTTTTCATCCGTGAGTGTGCCGTTATGGCTGGGTGGTGACGTCACCCCCCGGCAGACAAGGTGGACACGGTGGACACCGTGGACAACGTGCACACTTCGGCTGCCAGAGGTCGTAGGCCGAACTCACCGTCACGACACGCGCGTTCCCACGAACCCGGAATCAGGGTGCCCTGAACGCCGGTGCCATGAACGAGGCACTCCCGCCGCGAACTCAGTCCATACGGCGCGCGGCTCCGAGGAGCCCGGTCTCCGCGTCGGTGGGCTGTGTCATCACGTACTGCCGGTGCTTCTGCGTGCACCAGAGGGCAACACTGTCCGCAAGGGTGGGCAGCGACGTCGTGTCCTCCCGGCCCAGCCGCATCACCTTGCCCACCACGTCGGCCTCCTGCGGGGAGATCCGCTGCACACCGACGACATCGGCGTTGGCCAGCAGTCGGGGCGCGGTGGGGCCGAGATAGGGGAGCAGGGTTAGCACCGACTGCCAGGGCGCCGGGCTGAGGCGGCTCCTCGGCGGTCGGATGCCCAGGTCGCGGATGATGAGCACCGGGCTGGCGGGGGACGGACCCTGCGGGGCTATCCGCCCCACCTGGTGCACCGTCACACACTGCTGGCCGCCGCCGGCCGCCTGCGCCATCGGCGACCACAGCTGGGGACGCGCGGTCTCCACGGCAACGCGAGCACCGATCGCCGCGGCGCGCAGGGCGATGACCTGGGCCAGCCAGGTGCCGCCCACCATCAGGATGTCCAGCCGGGTGGGCCGGCAAAGGCCCAGTACCGCAGGCTGGTTGTTGGGGTCGACCCCGAGGATCAGGCCGTCGTCACCGACGGGCAGCGCCAACTGAGCCAGTACGTCGGCGTCCACGAGGTGGCGCTCACGCCGGGGGCCGAGCAGACCGAAAGCGGCGCGCAGACGTCGCTCCGGCCCCTGCCGGGCCGGTTCGGGCGTACGGGGAAGATGGCCGGGACGCTGCCCGGGCAGGCCCGGCGCCGCGGACCCGAAGCCGGGGCGGCCGGACGCGGGAACGGTGGGGGCGGACATCAGCGGGTACCTCCGAGCGGCAGGGTGGCCAGAACGCCGGGCAGCTGCTCACGGTCGAGTCGCAGCAGACCGATCTTGAACGCGGACGCGGACCGCTCCAAGTGCTGGGTCGCCTGGGCCAGTTCGTTCTCACCGCGGCCGGTGACCCGTACGTGTCCCGACAGCGCCAGGGTGTTGCCCCGCCGCTTGCTGATCGTCAGCGAGAAGGTGCTGGCGAGCGCGGGCGACGAGGTCACCGCACCGACCAGTTGGGGCAGGGCGGGGCTGCCGGGGCCGAGCTGCGGCCACCGGGAGATCCAGTACGTGGTGTGCCAGCGGTCGTCGCAGCGCCAGGCCTTGGTGCTCTCCGCGGTACGGCGGTTGGAGCGGCTGCCGTCGAGCGCGGCACCGCCGGTGGTGGCCAGCGGGTTGACACAGCTGGAGGTGGCGATGGCCGCGACGATCTCGGACTCGCTCAGCACCTTGGCCTGCAGGCCGGCACCCATGAGACGGCTGGCCAGCTGGTCGGCGACCCGCAGCAGCGCCCGCCGGGCCCCCTGCATACCGCCGCCACGGGCCTCCACGGCCTCTGGGCACAGCTCCGGGTCGAACTTGAGCGCGACCCAGGTGAGCCGCATCCCCGGAGTCATGCTCTGCGCCTGCAGCGGCCCGTAGGAGCGGACCGCCATGGCCTGCGGGGGCAGGTGCGTGGCCGGCGCGGGCTGGGTGTGCTGGACGACCTGGACGGAGGCGAGCCGGATGTCGTCCACCTCGAGCAGGCCCTGGATCAGGTCGAGGGGAATGTCCCGGGTGCCCTGCGCCGGGCGCAGCGGAATGTCCGCGGCCTCCACCTGCACCAGGGCGGTGAGGAACGTACCGTCACCGACCATGCCGATCTCGCGCTGCTCACGGTCCTGGAAGGCGTAGGTGCGCAGCGCCGGGTCGCACTCGACGGCCGGGGCGAAGCCGGGGTCCGTGCCGGGCGGTACGGGCTCGGCGTTGCGCTTGCGGCGGTCCCGCAGGGCGCGAGCGGTGGCGAACCACTCGGGCAGCGGGCGCCCGCGCCGACGCAGCAGCCCGGCCAGGACGAGCGGTACGGCCAGCACGATGCCGACGGTCAGACCGATGGGGCGCAGCAGCCAGCCGATCAGCAGCACCGCGGCGGCCAGCTCGAAGCCGACCAGCTGCTGGACCCGGATGGGACCGATGCTGCCGGGGCGTCTGGCGAGCACCGGTGCGACCGGGCTCTGGCGAGTAGGGGTTGCGGACCGCTGTGCGGGTTCCGGCCCTTGGTTCTCAGGCGTACGACGGCTGCCGTTACGGCGCCGGGACCTGGTCGCAGTGCTCATCCCCCGCTACAACCCCTTTGCATTCTCTGGCCGCGACTTGAGCTGGCGGCGCACCACCGTACCCCGTACCGTACGGTGCGATCGTCACACGGCATAGTAGAGGTCCCTGCAGGAGCAAACGCCACGGAGTACCGGGCGGCCCTGGGGAGTTCCGCATACGGAAACAAAGCGAAAAAACGGGGAGTTGACCCATCGATGGCGACACGTCGGGATGAGCTGAACGCCTACTCGTTCGCGCGCAGGCGCACGGTGGCGGCGTTCTTGCAGCCGTCCCCGCACGGCTCCGAGGAGGCCGCGCCGCGCCCCCTCAAGACCGTCCTGCCGAGTGTCGGCGTGGCGGCGCTGGTGCTCGTCGTATTCGGGGCGTGGGGCATGCTCAGCCCGACCGCGCCGAAGGGCTGGGACGCCCAGGGCAAGAACATCCTCGTCGGCAGCGAGTCGACGACGCGGTACGTACTGGTGAAGACCAAGGGCGAGGACAAGCTCAGCCTGCACCCGGTCCTCAACCTCGCGTCCGCCAAGCTTCTGCTGAACGGCGAGAACCCGCAGGTCATCAAGATCAAGGAATCGGTGCTCGACGAGAGCAAGTATCCGATGGGCGCCACGGTCGGCATCCCCTTCGCACCGGATCGGCTCCCTTCTCCCGACGACGCGGAGAAGGCGAAGGTCTGGGCGTTGTGTGAGGCGCCTGGCAAGGACGGGCAGCCGGTCAGGGCGACGTACGTACTGGATCAGGGCGATTACAACGACCTGCTGCACAAGGGCAACAAGGAGCTGAACCCGCGGCAGGCGCTGTACGTCGAGGGCCCGGCCGAGCCCGGCTCGACCGGGCCGCGATACATGGTCACCGGTGACGGGCTGGCCTATCTGATGGGTGGCGTGGAGTGGAAGCTCCGGTCCGAGTCGGCGATGACGACGCTGGAACGAGCCGTCTTCGGTGACGGCGTGCGGCCGCAGAAGGTCAGCGCGGACTTCATCAAGACGCTGAACGTGGTGGGAACCCTCGATTTCCCCACTCTCGCGGACGCGGGCACGGAGGCGAGTGTCGAAGGCCTCCTGCCCAACTACTCCAAGGTGGGCCTCGTCCTTGAGGCTGATGCCGGCACCCGGAAGCAGAAGTACATCGTGCTGAAGGACAGGGTGCTGCCCGTGTCCAACTTCACGGCGCAGATGTGGCTGCGCAGCCCGTTCATCAGCTCCGTGTACGGCAGCCAGAACCCGGCGCCGGTCGAGGTCAAGTTCAACGACATCCAGCCGTCGGACGGCACATGGATGTCACAGATGAAGTGGCCCGCGGAGCCGGTGAACCAGGCGAACGTCAATCACTGGGAAAACGGCGGCAACAGGGTCTCGTGCAGCATCTGGCACGGTCAGAAGGACCAGTACACCGGCCTGCCGCAGATGACGGTCTGGAACGGCCAGGAGTATCCGAAGGAGACTGCCGGGAACGGCTCCAGCACGTACGTCTCGCCCGGCAGCGGCCTGCTGTTCAAGAGGATCACGGGGAGCGACGCCGGCGGCGGCAGCACCTTCCTGGTGACTGACACCGGTCTGCGCTACTCGATTCCCGCCCGCAACGACAGCCAGGTCACCGGCGGCGAGAAGGCCGACGCCCAGCAGACGAACACCGCCCAGGTGAGGCTCGGCTACGGCAAGATCCGCGCGGTCCCGGTTCCGGCGGCGTGGGCGGACCTGCTCGCGGCGGGTCCGGAGCTCAGCAGCGGCAACGCCGAGCAGGCGCAGGGCTCTTAGCGGGCCGGATACGGACCTCCTACACGCATCACGAGATCAACTCATCAAACACTCAATGAACTGCCTTGTGAAAAAGATGAGTTGGCTTCATCGCGATCCTGCTACAGGATCCGTCTGATGTTCGCTCTGTCGGTGGATGCGACTAGAGTGGAAGCAGACCAGACTGGATACGCCCGTCGTTTGCACGGCGTTGGCGTACCACGTATGGATCTATCCAGAACTCCTACGTCTCATGGGGGACACAGCATGGCTGGACAGCAGTTCACCATGACCGAGGAGGAGATGGTCGCGTTCAGCGGCAAGATCTCCTCGGTCAACTCCTCGATCCAGGGCGAGATCCGCCGCCTGCAGACCGTGATCGACACGATCACGGGCGGGTGGAAGGGCTCGGCGGCCACCGCGTACAACAACCTGCAGTCGCAGGTGAACCAGGATGCGAACAAGATCAACCAGATCTTGAACGACATCAAGGAAGCCATTGACCAGAGCACCAAGGCCTACGCGGCTTCGGAAGAGGAGCAGCGGGCTTCCATCCAGAACATCGCGGCCTCGTCCCCGTTCGGATGATCGGCCCCCGTGCGCCGCGGCGCACGTCCGTGACCGACTATCCATACATCTGAGGAGACACAAGACATGTCCGGGCAGATCCTCGTCAATTTTGCCACGATCTCCCAGGCCTCCCAGGACGTCCGCTCGACGGCGAACAACATTCGCCGTCAGCTGGACGAACTTGAGGCCGGCGTCAAGCGGATCGCCGCCAGCTGGGAAGGCCAGGCCCAGGAGTCCTACCGTGCCAAGCAGGCCGAGTGGGACCAGCGCGCCAACTCCATGCAGCAGACGCTGGAGGCCATCGCGAAGGCCCTCGACGGCGCCGCTCAGAACTACCAGGCGACCGAGTCGAAGAACGCCCAGATCTGGGGCGGCTGACGTGATCGCTTGATGGGGGCGGGCGCGCGACGGCGCGCTCGCCCCCATTGGCGGTTGACGGGTCGTGCGGATGACGGGCCGTGGAGACCATTTCGGCAGGTTGCCGATCTCTGGTCTCTGGCCTTCTGAGTTCGAGTCTCGGGTCTTCGGGTCTCGGGTCTTCGGGTCTCGGGACTTCGGGTCTTCGGGCTCTGGGGCTCCGGACGTTGAACTTTTCCGCACGGCCAGTAGCAGGAACGAAACGGGAGGACGTAAGACAGTGGGATCCGGGGCATCGCGCGCCGCACGCCGGAGCGCCGCAGGCACCGCCGCCCTGGCGGTCCTCGCCTGCGGGCTGCCCTTCGCGGGCGCCGCACCGGCCGCCGCCGCTGAGCAGGTGCGGACCGCCTTGGCCGACGACGACGTGCGTTTCCAGATCGACGACACCAGTTGCTCGTTCCCGTCCGACCCGATCAAGGGAACGCCCTGGTCCCTCCAGCGCATCGTCCCCGACCAGCTGTGGGCGGACACCAAGGGCAAGGGCGTCAAGGTCGCCGTCATCGACACCGGCGTCGACATCGTCAACGCACAGCTGAGGAAGGCCGTTGTCAACGGCACGGACTTCTTGAAAAAGGGCGGCACGGGCAAGACCGACCCAACGGTGGGGCACGGCACCAAGGTGGCCGGCATCATTGCCGCGCGTAAGTCGGACGAGACCGGTTTCATCGGTATCGCCCCGGAGGCCACGATCATCCCGATCCGGCAGAACGACGATCAGGGCAGCGGCAATGTCCGCACGATGATCCAGGCCATCATGTGGGCGGCCGACCACGGCGCCGACATCATCAACATCTCGCAGGACACTGCCTCAAAGATGCCTCCGCAGGTCGACGAGGCCTTCCGGGCGGCCATCAAGTATGCCCAGGAGAGGGACGCCCTGATCGTCGCCGCCGCCGGCAACAACGGCGCAGACGGCAAGATCAAGGAGACGTACCCGGCGGCATACCCCGGCGTCCTGGCAGTCGCGGCCTCCGACCGCAACAACGCCCGCGCCCCCTTCTCTCAGTCGGGCAAGTTCGTGGGCGTCGCGGCACCCGGCATCGACATGGTCTCGACGGTCCCTGTGGGCGGCCACTGCGTCGACCAGGGCACCAGTTTCGCGGCGCCATACGTCTCGGGCGTGGCGGCGCTGATCCGCGCCAAGCACCCCAAATGGACCTACAAGCAGGTCATCACCCAGATCGAGCAGACGGCGGACCGCACCAAGCCGAACCGCGACGACTTCGTCGGCTGGGGCGTCGTCGACCCGGTCGCCGCGGTCAACGACGACACGACGGAGCCGTCCGAGGACGGCCCGACGCCGGACCAGGTCGGGGCTGGGGGCGGCTCGGCGAATGTCGAGGCTGCGACGCTGGTGCTCGGGGAGTCTCGGCAGGAGCGGACGGAGCGGTATGCGTTGTATGTGTTCGCGACCGGGTTCGCTGCGGTGCTTCTGCTGTTTGGTGGCGGCCGGGTGTTGAGTGACTGGCGGCGTAAGCAGGGGATTGGGAACAACGTGGAGTCAACGGGGAGCTGAGGATGGCTGAGCAGTACAGGGTTGATCTGAGTGAGATCGAGGGCACGATTGCGAAGCTCAATCGCGTCATCAAGGACATGACAACGTCCAAGTCGAGTTGCATGGGTCAGACGTACCTTCCGCAGGGCGCGCTTGGGACCGGCTTCGGTGAGGCTGAGGCGCTGTACAGCGCTCACGAGCAGATGAAGGAACGCCTCTACGAGATTGTCCAGCATCTGGAAGATGTGCTGGACGACTTCGGGCAGAAGACGAAGAGGACCCATGACGCGTTTGCTGACGCTGAGGCTCAGAACTACGCCGCTTTCAATGGAAAGTGACGGATGTTCTGCTACATGGAGATGAGGGGGCAGTAGTCATGGGCGACAAGCACACCGACGACTACGAGTACGTCGACCCGCAGCAGTGCTTCGCGGAAAAGCACACCACGCAGTTCGGGCTCAATTACGACATGGACCAAATGAAGGAAATGGTCCGAAACGCAGACCCGGTGGCCGTGAAGAGGGTAGCTGAGGCTTGGGGAGCCCTCAGTAAGGACCTCGTCGGAGGCGGCGGAATCAAGGAGTCCCTTGACGCCGCTGTCCAGCACGTGCTTGCCCACTGGGAGGGGGAGAGCGCGGACCTGTTCCGTCAGCGGGCTCAGGAAATCAGCCAGAAGGTCACGGACAGCGCAAAGTACGCCGACAACACCAAGCAGTCCCTCATGGGTGCTGCTGCAGTCCTGGCAAAAGTCAAGCCCACGGTTCTGGCGATGGAGAAGCCGAGTGGCTTGTCCAGTGCGGGCGACTTCATCGGTGATCTCGGTGACCGGGATGCTTCGGGTGCGGACAACGCCATCAAGAACGGGGCCGGTTCGCAGCAGGCGCTCGACAACAACGAGGGCAGCCTTTCGGCTGGGCGGGAGGCGCAGCTCAAAATGGCTGCGCAGATGGAGATTTTGGGCGCGGCTTATAACAGCCGGGCTCGGGAGATGGGGTCGTGGAAGAAAGGTACCGTTGACGACGGTAAAGAATACCCTGGGGAGCCCGGAGGCATTCCACCCGCTGCTGTAATTGTGCCTACAGGGACTGCACCTCGAAGCCCGCAGCCCGCGACCACGGGTACCGCTCGCGGTGGTCAGACTAGCTTGATCGGCTCGTCGAAGCCTGTGACTCCGCCTTCGGGTATCACGGGCGGTGCACACAAGCCGACCCCGCCACAGCCGCAGGTCGGCACTGCGATTGACGGCGTTGCTGGCGGTCGCCCCGGGACATCCACGGTTGGCGGCACCAGCACGGTCGGTGGCGGATCCACTGGCGGCTCTGGAGTCGGCGGTGGCGCCGGCGTCGTCGGCGGCGCGGCCGGCGGGGCGCTTGGGGCCGGTGCCGGTCGTGGCGGCATGGCCGGTCGTGCCGGTGGAGCGGGCATGGCGGGTCGTGCCGGCGCTGGGGGGATGGGTGGTGCCGCTGGCGCAGGTGCAGCCAAGGGCGGTGCCGCGCGTGCCGGAGGCATGGCTCGCCAGAGCGGTGGCGTAGTTGGCGGTACGCCCAGGGGCGGCGGTGCGGGCGCGGGCAGGGGTACTGCCGGTGGTTCGGGTCTTCACAGCAGCCGAGGTGCCGCTGGACGGGGAGCCGGAGCTACTCGTAGGGGTGGCATGGTCGGCGTCCCCGGCGCACGCACCGGTCGCCCTAATGACCAGGAGCAGCGCGAGGGCGAGCGCCCCGACTACTTGGTCGAGGACGAGGAGACCTGGGCCCCGCAGACCAATGCGGCGCCTCGCGTCATCGAGGAGTAGTCGGTTGGCTCTCACCGGCACGTGACAGGATGCGTGGGCGTGGCCAATGGCCACGCCCACGCTCAGTGATAGAAGAGGGAAGAGGAATGGCTTTCGCGCGAACGCTGCGTGCACTGAGTGCCACGGCATTGACTGGCGCTCTGATCCTGACGGCGGCTCCCGCTGCTTCTGCCGACCAGACCAGACGCGACCAGTGGGCGTTGAAGGCACTGCAGGCTGAGTCCGCGTGGAAGATCTCCAAGGGTAAGGGCGTCACGGTTGCTGTTATTGACACTGGCGTGAACGCTGAGCATGTAGACCTGAAGGGAAACGTCCTCAAAGGCAAAGACTTTGTCGATAATGATGACGATCCTTCTCCAGCCGATGACAGCCACGGTACAGGGATGGCTTCGCTGATCGCTGGGCACGGACATGGTCTAGGAGCAGCCGACGGTGTTATCGGGCTAGCGCCAGAAGCTAAGATCCTCCCTATTCGGGCCGATCTAGCTGGGTTCGCTGATGAGATCCGCTACGCGGTGGATAACGGGGCCTCCATTATTAACATTTCCATGGATATCCGCGACCAGTATTCTGAAATTGGCGGTTCTCCTGAAGATCTGGAGGCGATCTCGTATGCGCTAGAGCGTGACGTACTAGTAGTCGCCGGGGCTGGAAATGATGGGAAGCGCCAACTTGGTTTTCCGGCTGTGGCGCCAGGTGTCTTGGCTGTTGGAGGGGTCGATCAAAGCGGTACGATCTGGCAGGACTCCAATTATGGTCCCGAAGTCTTGCTGACCGCTCCCGCCACAGACATTGTTAGTGCATCTTGGCCTGGCAACAAGCTCCGCATTGGGGACGGCACCTCGGACTCCACTGCCTTCGTGTCTGCAGCCGCAGCCTTGTTGCGGTCGAAGTTCCCTGACCTTACGGCAGGTCAGATCGCGAACCGCCTTGTGAAGACGGCTGTCCTGCCGGCTTCCGCCAAGGGGCTTTCCCTCCCTGATGAGAAGTACGGCTACGGCAGCATTCGCCCGCTGGCGGCGCTAACGCAAGACATCCCCACGGGCTCCACGTACGGGCCGCTCAAGGTCCCAGGTTCTGAGTCTGTGAACCCCTCCGCAACTCCGAGCACCGGCAAGTCAGACGCCGACTATGCCGCAGAAACCGAAAAGGCAGACCAGAAGCAAATGCTGTTCTTCGCCGTCCTCGGTGTCATCGCCTTGGCCGTGATCGGCCTGATCGTGCTCCTGATCGTGAAGCGTTCCCGACGCAACAAGAACAACAACGGCGGCCCCGGCGGCCCTGCCGGCTACCCGCAATACGGCCAGCAGCCGTTCCCGCCCCAGCAGAACCCGTACCAGCAGCAGTCCACCCCGCCGCAGGGGCAGTGGCCGCCCCAGCAGTAGCACGGCCGCAGTACGCCGATGTATTGATGCCTGGATACAGGCATGCAAGGCCTCCCGAACAGCTCATTGGTGTCGAATCCATCGAGCATCGGGAGGCCTTATTGCTGATGTCCCGCACGCGGGTCACACAGACGAGGGAGTCGGTAGGCCCCGGGCCAGAGAGCCTGAACTACTCGCTGGGCTGTGCCGGGCCATCGGGGGCGGCGAGTGCAGTGGTCGGTCTGGGTGGCTGGTCCGAGGGCCGTCGGAGTCGTGCGCCTCGGCTTTCGGCGATGAGGAGGGCGTCGCCGAGCGCCTGGGTGAGTTGTTTGGTGAGGTGCCGGAGTTGGGTGGCCGGGGTGGTGAGCGTGGCGAGCACCTCTCACGCCTGTTCATGGAGCTGTTCTGCGAAGCCGAGTTGCATCGCCTCGACGCGGTCGGCGATCCGGGAGAGAGAGGCCCATTTCCGCTGCCGTCCTCGATGAGGTAGCAGCGCTGGCCGAGGGAACCGGTCCAAGGGAGTAGGCGGTTGCGGGGCCCGGATGCCTCGGGTACGTGGTCTCCGTCTTCTGATCCTGCCGGTTGGATGAAGATCATCAGCCGACCTCCACTCCGCGAAGGTTGCGGGCGCTGATGCCGTACTCCGCCAACCAGAGGGCTCGGCGTCGAGCGCGTTGCTCGCTGCCAAGTACGTAGGGACGCACTGGTGAGGTGGCGGTTCCGTCGAGGAGCCTGTCGGTGGCGTAGGGGCCGGGAGTTCGGTAGTGCGGGGGCTCTGGCTCTTCGCGGCATACGGCTGCGGGTGGCGCGTGTCCGGCACGGTGACGGTCACGCGGGGCGAATAGGACGGTGAGCACGTCGAGGGCATGGAGGAACAGGTTGGTCATTTCGTCAACGCTCCTTGCTCTTGGGTGACTTGTTACCCGCCTCGCAGTTGGCACAGATCTGTACCGCCCAGTCGAGTCGGCCTTCGTCGGGGTGCTGTGTGTAGGCGTGTCCTCCGGGCCGGAGCTCTTGTCCTCCGCCGCAGCGGACGCAGGCCAGGCCGTAGAGACGGCGCCAGGACTCATAGGGGAGACGGAGGGGATCGTGGGTGCCGGTGCGTAGGTCCGTATGGCTGGCTCTCATGGCCGCTCCAGCGAGGGATGAAGGCAGGCGTGGCGGTAGTCAACTCGCCTCGGAGAGTGACTAGACAGGGCATGATGCCGAGAAAGGTTTCTCGGCAAGTTGGTTGAGGGGGTTCCCGTCCAGGTCGCTGAACTGGCATATGCCGAGCCACTCAAGCTGTGTAGAGTCCACGCCGGAGAGGGGTGATCGATGCATGGCCGATGCCCGGCCCAACCTGATGCGGCGAAGGCTCGGTCTGGCGCTCCGTACGCTGCGGCAGCGCGCCGGCCTCAACCTGCCTGATGCGGTGGAGAAGTTGGGGCTCTCAGGGCCGTCCGCGCTCAGCAAGATCGAGAATGGCAAGCAGCGCGTGCCGTCGTCGGGCTTGAACAAGTACTTCCAGGTGTATGGCCTGGCGGACGAACAGCGCATACAGGAAATCAGACGCCTCGCAGCCATGGCGTCTTCGTCCCGCAGCACCAACCTGTTCAACCAGTACCGTGACGCGGTCCGCGATCCGTTCGCCGACTACCTCGAACTCGAAGAACTGGCTGTGCACGCCGACTGGTACGCCGTCCAGCTCGTTCCTGGGCTCCTGCAGACGCCCGAGTACGCACATGCTGTCGTCGAAGGAAGCGGCAAGTGGAGGACTGCGAGGGAGGTGCGCACCTTCGTAGAGCTGCGGATGAAGCGCCAGTACGTGTTGCGCCGCGACAACCCGTTGTCCATGTGGTGTGTGCTGGACGAGGCGGTTCTGCGCCGGGAAATGGGCGGATCCAGGGTCATGGCCGACCAGTTGCGTCATCTGCTGGCGATGTCGGAGGAACTGCCCGGAGTGGAGTTGCAGGTGCTCCCCTTCAAAGCCGGAGTCCATGCTGGCATCGACGGGGCCTTCACCGTCTTCCGCTTCGATGCCGGTGACCCTCTTGCGGTGGTCGAGCCACTGACAACTTCCCTGTATCTGGAGGAGGATGTGCATGTCGGCCGCTACGACGTCGCCTTCAATCACCTGCGTGCCAGGGCACTTGATGTCCCGGCTTCGCGCGAGTTTCTGCAGAACCTCATCAAGGAGGAAGAGTGACCGGCCAGGCTGATCTGGGTGCCGCCGAGTGGGTCAAGAGCAGCTTCAGTTCAGGCGGCGACAACTGTGTCGAGGTGGCCTTCGGGGCTGGTGAGACAGTCGGCGTGCGTGACTCGAAGGTACTCCCGGGTCCGCTCCTGGCTGTCGCCGGCGAAGCGTTTGTGGCCTTCCTAAACGGGATCAAGGACGGTCGGCTGGATAGTACGGCCTGATCCCAGCCTCATGCGTGTATGCAGGGGAGCTGCGCCCGGATCGCCTGGGCCTATCGGCGAGCCGGTGTGCTTTGTGGCCAGTTCTTGGAGATCGTTGGCGACGAATTCAGGTTGCTCGGCCAGCGGCTCCACCACGCGACGCATCAGTTTGTCGGGCCGTCTGCTGAGTGGTGGGTCACCCAGAGGAAGATCCGGTATGTTCGGGCATTGGCATGTCCGCGCTCATATGTCGAGCGAGGTGCTTGTCCGGCACGAGCCCTTCACGGCGTACGGATGAGGTGAAGGGCCTGTAGTTGAGCGGGCGCCGGGGGGCATGCCGACCTAATTGTCAACGGGGATGGGACACGGGGATGAGCACTCCCTTCGATTCGCCACAACCCAGCGGAACCGCCCAGATGCGTTTGAACTCCCTGCCCGCGGAAGGCAGCGGGGGGAGCGCCAGTGGCACCGCCAAGGTCGACACCCAGCGCCTGGACCAGGCCGCCAACGCCTTGGTCGAACTGCGCGGTGACACCGAGAACGTGGACAACGCTGCGGATGAGGACACGCTGAGCGCTGTCAGGGGCTTGAACGAGCACACCCGTTCGGGCCTGCCCGAGGCGGGTTCCTGGGCCACGGCCGGGTCCTTGATGACCATGGACGTTCGTTGGGGCTCCCAGGTTATGAATCTCAAGCGCATGCTGCAGGACATCAGCGACAAGCTCCACACCACTTCCGGCCACTACACCCGTACCGAGCAGGAGGAAACGGCACGGCAGGCGACGATAAGCACTCCCTTCGGATGAGTCGGGCCCGGGCTGGCAGAACGTCGCCCGGGAGAATCCACCAAGCCGGACCGGAATCCCATAGCCGTCCACCGGACGGATAGGAGCTGTCGCACATGGTGTCCATCCCCTACCTCGATAAAGCCAAGCTTGGCTCACTCGCCGACGCTGCCGCTTCCTGGAAGGCGCTGCCGGCCAAGTACGAAGGCTTGCAGCGCGAGTTCGAGCAGCGCGTCATTAACCACCTCAAGGGTCACTGGGAGGGCGATGCGGCCGAAGCGGCCTTCGCCACCATGGCCAAGGCCCGTACGGAGTACGAGAATGC
The DNA here is from genome assembly GCF_044455405.1 of Streptomyces sp. NPDC051243. Lineage (NCBI taxonomy): Bacteria > Bacillati > Actinomycetota > Actinomycetes > Kitasatosporales > Streptomycetaceae > Streptomyces > Streptomyces sp. NPDC051243. The sequence continues at coordinate 312,713 of NZ_JBITES010000012.1, forward strand.
CGCTACCGAGGCGGAACGTATAGGCAAGCTTCTGGATGACGCGCACCACGAGTTCGCGGCCTTCCAAAAGCAGCTCCACGCCCTCCTCGACGAGGCGCGCAGCGACCAGTACAAGGTCCACGACGACGGCAGGATCGAAGACGTCGACTCGCGGTGGGACAGCCCGACTGCTTCCGCGGCCCCGGGCTTCGCCACCGAGCGCAAGGAGAAGTTGGACTCGCTCGTGTCCCGGCTGACGCGGATCCTCGAGCAGGCCACCGCAGCCGACGAAGCTGCCAGTGCCGCTCTGGAACGCGACGCCAACGGGGACAGCCAGTCTTTCAACACCAGCGTCTACACCAGCCTCGATGCGGTCGAGGTCGACCAGGCGTCTGCCTTGATGAAGAAAGACGGACGTCTCACCGACACTGAGATCACCAAGCTGAACCTGCTCCTGTCGGTGAACAAGAACGACCCGGAGTTCTCCCGCGATTTCGCGGTCAAGACCGGCGCGGAGAACGTCCTGAGTAAGTACAACGAGCTCATGAGCCCGCCCGCCGGGACCACACTCTCCAAAGAGCAACTGGCTCAGCTCAAGGAACTCAAGGCGAACCTGGGCACCACCATCGGCACGGCGACTACCTCGGACGACAAGCTTGCTAAGGGCGAAAAATCCGATCGAGGAATTACGAAGTTCCAGAATGAGCTACTTGCCGCGGGTCAGCGCGACTTCAACGCCAATCCCACCGAGTCCGCCTACGGTCTCAGTGGTTACCAGCTCACCAGCAGCCTGATGAGCGAGGGTAAGTGGGACAAGGACTTCCTCCAGGACTACGGCGACGCTCTCATCACTGCGGAGAAGAATGGCGCCAACGCCGGGCAGAACCCTGACGCTTACTGGGGCTACCCGCGCACGCTTGGGTCGACGAACATTGGTGCGCTCGATCCCATGACGGGATTTATGGAGGCTCTGGGGCACAACCCCGAGGCTTCCACCGAGTTCCTCACCTCTGGGTCAACGATCAACGGTGAAAAGGTCGACCACCTCGATTATCTGCTGAAGGACCGGCACTGGCCCGAAGGTGCTGGCTACACAGGCGACGTCAAGAACCCCAGCGGCTACAACAACCTCGGCCATGCCCTGGAATCCGCTGTGACTGGCCACGCGTACGACACCAGCCCCTCGCCGGACACGCCGGCTCACACCGAGGCACAGGCCAACCTCATGGAGGAGATCGTTGCGTCTGTCTCCAAGGACTCGGAGTTGGCGCACGACGGGATGCAGGACAGCCTGGGCAGAATGACAGCCGAGTACATGCCAGACGTCTATCGTGGCCTGCGCCCAGATGGACAGAGTGAGACGGACTTCCTTCCCCTCGGGGACAATGCCTCTGCGGAGTTCCTCGAACAGGACATCACGCGTTTCATGTACACCGTGGGTCAGGACCCGGATGGATACGCGGCAATAAGCTACGGCCAGACGCAGTACTCCAGTGAATTGATGAACTATCACCTTTCGCATCCGGGTGCATACGGGCTGTCTGACAAGGAAACCATTTACGAGATCTCCGAAACCGCGGCACAGGTTGATGGGATTCTTGCTCTTGGTCGGCAGGATTCAGATATCCAGGAGTCCGCCGAGGGTGACAAGGCCTTCAACGACAGACTTGCATCAGCCGGGGAGTGGGGTAAGAGCATCACCTCCATCGGGATCGGTGTCGGGACCACAGCCATCGCATCTCCTGTGGGTGGGGCGATTGCAGGTGGAGTTGCAGGAACCATCAGTGGGCAGCTAATCGACATGGTGGTCTCAGACCTTGAACGCGACTCCTCCGACGAAGTGTTGTACGCCTCCGGGGCCGAACTGGAAGACAGTAAGAAGGCTGTTCAAGCCCAGCTCAGAGAAGCGGCGACCATCTCCGTCTCCGAAAACTCGAGCGGGCTGAACCAGGCTGAAGTGGATGCAGCTGTCAACAACGGAGCGGAAGCGGGCAACGGATACGCTAACGACAAGTCGAGAAGCTATATCGAGGATAGGGGATAGGGCGAGTAATGGGCACCTCATCTGGCCAACCTTCAGGATGGCAGAAACGACTCCGCCGTATGTTGACCGTTGTCGTGGCGCTCCTTGTGGCGCTTAGCGGGTGCTACGGTTTTTGGCGCCAATATCCGGCGGCCAAGGCGGCAAGGGCGTGTGCTGGCTTGCTTCCTGTGAACTCGATCCTCGATTTGTCTGGAAAGTCCCGTTTTAGTTTTTTCGGGTCCGGGTTCGAGAGCTCCGGGGGATCTGATGAGGTGACCGGTCCGTCGGATGTAGAGGAGCACTGCAGGGCCGGTAACGCACAGATCCACATTGAGCTCGCCACTGAAGCGACCACGCAATACGGGATCTACACCTTCCAGAAGCAAGAGGATGCCCTCCCTGTTCCGTTGGAGGCAGGGTGGCAGGGGTTTACTGCCGGGTCCAGTGCATCCGTACTCCTGAATTGCTCGAATTGGACGTCTCGAGAGGGCAGTGGAATCCTTGCTGCGATAAGCGTATGGGATTTCGAGAACACGTCCGACATGCGTCTTAAGTTGGCGCGCGCTGTCACCGAGACTGCCAAGAATGCTGCGGAACGATCTGGCTGTGAGGCGCGATTCGGTAGTGTGAGCAAGCTGACGAGTCCCGACGCTGCAGCCAAAACCAAACCTGCGGGCGACGCTTCCGGGACGTGTGCGGGGTTGTCCTCGACGGAAACGGTACGGGAAACCGATGCTGGGACGTCGCCCGTCGAAGAGTGCGTTCTGGTCGGTGGGCTGCAACTGACTGCTGAATATGGCCCGTACAGTGCTGTCTCTTCGGAGGGCGGAGGGAAGTACGGTGGCCACGAGACCCCTTCGGGCACGGACGCCTACACCACGTGGACATCGGCCACATGCAAGGGCGCGCTCGGCGTTGGATATTACGAGGCCAGCGCGGTGGAAGGCAGTGATCGCAGGTTCACATCGGATCCGCTCACCAAGGAAGAGCGTGAGGATCTACAGCACTTCGCCGAGCAGTCAGCGGCCCGCCATGGGTGCGGCGCGCCGGGGGCGTTCTGAACGAGCCACAGCAGTCACGGCACACATGCCGCCACACCGTCCCGCTTCGGGATGGCCGCGTCGAGGTCGATGACAGCTATTTCCGACAGCTGGACGCCGGGCGTGCACTGCAGATCGCGCAGGAGTACGGGTGGATGCCGGACACGGAAGCCGGCACGCGGGATCTGCCCAGGTGGTTGGTGCTGCGCCATGGTGCCCAATGAGAGCCCGGGCTCGGCGCGCCCTCGACGTCGTACACCCTGATCCCGGTCTTCAGGCACTTCATCGAAGGCGAGATCGGCCAGCGGATCCACCTCTGGGGCACGGGCGCCAGGAGGGCGGCCTCGCTTGGATCGTCTCGCGTCGGGTGTGACAGAGAAGGCCGACGAGTCGTCCTACCCTCTGCTCACGATCCACGGTTGCCCGGACGGCGGGTTGCTGTGCTCTGAAGTCGGCGCTTCCGGTGGCCCCGGATGTCGGGCCGGCCGATGTGGCCCGTCGCGCGCTCGGATTCGCCGAGCCACAGCTGCGGGACGTACTGCTGGATAGCCGCGACAACCTCCTGTCGGCAGGCGGCCGGGAAGGGAAGGCGGTAGCGCAGGCGGGGAAGCTCGGGGCGCAGTGGCTCCTCGTCGCGGACCAGGCCCCACAGGACCGGGTCGTCCCGGTCGATGGGACCGGTGGGGAACAGCTCCAGGGAGTAGAGCTTCTGGCTGCGGCCGAGCTTGCTCCAGTAGAGGCCGACTCCGGCGAGGGTCTGCCACGGGATGACGTTCCGAAGCTTTCCGGTGTCGACCCACAGGCCTGTGTGATCGAGGAGGACCCTGTTGCGGCGGTTCGCCCAGTTGCCGATGAAGAGGAACACGCCGAGTACGCCGAGCGCCAGCATGAACCCGATGCCTGCGAAGCCGGCGACGGATGACTCGCCCCGCTGATTCCCGGAGGCAACCACAATCGCGCCCAAGACGCCGACGGCACCTAGCGCGATGAGGACGACAGAGCAAGGCAACCCGGTCGTGGCGGCACGGCGGCCGGTACGGATGACCGTGGCGTCGGGTGCGGGGGAAGGTGTGTGCGGCGGCAACATAGTGCGTGAGCCTAGCGAAGTCCCTCAGGACGTCAGCGGGCCGCTTGTCGGCTCGTAGACGACTCCTCCCTCTTCAGGTGGTCGTGCCTGCGCGCTCGTGCGCGGCTCCCTAGAGGACCGGAAGGGACCCGGCGCGGCCAGCATCTTCTGTTCTTCTGGTGGATCGGCGGGCCGGCGGTGACCGCCATCGTCTGGAGCGAGGGTGACAAGCCCCTCGCGATCCAGTTCCTGGCGGCCTGGGCGATCGTCACCGCGCTGTACTTCGCCGCGTCCTGGTTGATCCGCCGCGCCCGGCGTGCTTGAGTCCTCCCGCTCGGACTGCGTCCCCCACCCTCCATCACGGCCCCGCCGATCGTCCAGGTCGTACGCGGCCAGCAGATCGTCGGTGACTCGAAGCACATTTCCTGCGGCAGGTTTTCCTGGGACACCCGGGTGCGATGGGGACGTGGGTCGAGTGGGCGTGGAGCGCCGCCTTGCCTCCTGACGTGTTCACGCCGATATTCTCGTGAGTCTTGATTCACCGACGGTGCTCCGCATCCGTCGGCACTACCGGGGGTTGGATTCGTGGTCGAAGTGCCGCAGCGGTTGCGCAAGCCACTGCTCATAGTGCTGCCGCTTGTGTTGCTCCTCAGCGGAGCGGTTGTTGTCGTTTTCGTGGACGGTGCCATGGGCGGTGGCCACGCGGCAGCGAATCGGGCGCAGTTGAAGCGTGCTTGCGCCGGGCTGCTGCCGTACGAGGAGCTCAGCAGCCTTGTACCCGACGAGGTCGAGGGCGAAGTGAGCCAGTACGGCACCGTGCTGCAGCCCGATGAGCAGAGCCGTTCATTGGTGAACTGTGCCGTCACATGGCCGGGTTACGGATCGGTGCGCGTGCGTGCCGCGGCGCTTGTGCCGACCATGCCGATGTCGGTGAAGCTCGAGGACATCGCGGCGGGCGCTCCGGATGGGGAGGGGTCGTACGAGGTGCCCGGGCTGACTGGCAGGGTCGATGAGGACGGGCGGGCGTGGATTGTCGCCGAGTGCGCGGGCGGACTCGACGGCCAGGTGCGCGACGTATCCGCGATGTACGTCACCGCCGATGTCGATCTGCCCGCTCCGGGCAAGGGGAAGCCGGCCGAGCACCTCGTGGACTTCACCACCGCCGTTCAGGTCGCCAACGGGATCACCGAGATGCAGGACTGCGGTGGCACCCCGCTGGCAAAGCCCAGGCAGCTCATCGACACCTATGAGGCCGAGGTCACCGCGGATCCGGATGGCGGCAACATCAGGACCGTTCGGATCGACGAGCCGGGCCTGGGCCTGAAGAAGTGCCGTGGGCTCGGCAAACGCGCGGGCTTTCCTGGCAACTGGACAGCGAGCGGGGACATGCAGGACTCCCGGCTGCTGAGCGTCTGCACGGCCACCGTCTGGGACCGCGAGGACCCGACGGAGACTGATCCGATGCCGGAGGCCGACGCAGTCGTCGATGTCTCGGCTGTGAGTTGGGCCGGGCCGCTCGGCCGGTCCGCCATCGACCAGTACGACCGCGAGGGTGACAGCGTCGCCTTCCAGGAGGGGCGGCGTACGAAGGTCATACGGGAGGGCGAGCCGGCCGAGCTGGCTCTGTGGGCCAGGTCGACGTGCGCCGCGGGCAGCACCTACCACCGTGTCACCGTGCAGATGGAGGCCTCCGACTTCTACGACTATTCCGAGGACGGTGAGCTGCCCACGCTCAGCGAAGGACAGCGGACCGCGTACTCCCAGAACGCCCGCAAGCTCCTGGACAGTTATCTCACCGACCCAGACGGCTGGCCCCGGCAGCAGCGGTGCCACGACACCGAGATCCTTGGAGAGGTGGAGGGATGGCGGTGAGGCGAATCATCCTCTGGGCGGTAACTGCCCTCGTTGCTGCAGCCGTTGGTGTCGTCGTTTACCTGGAGCTGCACGGAGACTTCCAGCGCTGGAGGGACGAGGCGGCGCTCGACAGCGCCTGCGACGGGCTCCTCGACCGGAACGTGGTACGCGGCGTTCTCGGGCCGGGATCGGTCGAGGTCGAGGAGGAAGACGAAGACCGGGGCGGTGAGGGCTTGGTGGCGGCCTGCGAGGTGCGCGTCGACGGCAGTGGCACCGTCGACATCCGTATCCTCGACACCGCTTACGCCGGGCGGACTCTGGATTCCTTCTATGCGGGCCCGCCTGGAGCGCACGCACTCCCCGTTCCGGTCGGCCATGGATGGACAGGACTCTTCGGGGCCGACCCGGTACTCGTCGGTGACGGCGAGGACCCCTTCAGAGCCGACGATGCCGAAGACGTGACCACGAGTCTGGTCCTCGAATGCGCCAAGGGAAGCAGCGTGAAGGGCTTTTCTGTCACCGTCGAGACCACGCTCGGCAAGACGCTGGACGACCCGGCCAACCGGCCGGAATTCGCAAAGATCGCCACTTCCACTGCGGCGAAGGCGTCGAAGGCCCGAGACTGCGGCGCCGAGCTGGGAAAGCCCGTGCGCAGGCTCGGCCTGCCGGTGAACGAGGACGAGTACAAGCCGCTCGACACAGCGGACGGGACGTGCTCCGGCATTCCCACCGGACAGGGTGTGTCCATCGCCACCGAGACCAAGCGCGGACACGCGCCGTACGAGATCTGCCGACTGGCCGGCGCCGACCTCAATAAGCGCTATTCCCTTTTGGCCGAGTACGGTCCATATGCGCAAGAGGCGTTCATCGACTATCAGGAGTACGGAGCGGAGGAGGAGTTTCCGTCCCCTGACGTCCCCGCCCGTGATCGCGATGCCGATGGCCGGAGCAGCTGGACGACCGCCAAGTGCCCTGACGGCCTGGCCCTCTTCACCCTGCAGCTCACCTCCGAGCAGGACGACAACCCGAAGAAGAGGGTGAGCAGTCCGGGCCTCGCTTACGAGCGCGCCGCCCTCAGGGCTTTCGCCGAGCGCTCGGCCAAGGCCCACGGCTGTTCAGCTCCCGTGCAGCCCTGAGCCTGGCCCGCCCCGTCGGTGTACTGCCGCTGCGGCTGTGCACCGACGGGGCGGGCCCCACCGTGATCGTCCATGTTGTCGTTCGAGGACATGGATGTGATGAGCGCCGACCAGTTAATGGCTGGCCGTGCGAGCACATGTGCGCATGTGCTCCCCAGTTGGTCACTCGCCCAACGGGACACCCCCGCCGTCACAGAATCTCCAAAACTCATGGATACTCTGTCGCGCGTCGACGCCACGGGGGTACTGCCCGAATTGCCCCCTGCGTCCAGCTGATCGCTTCGTCGGAACCAACAGGGGGTCCTCAGTGGCTGGGGAATTCAAGGTCGATCTCGACCATCTGAAGTCATTCGGTGACACATTGAAGCGATCAGTCGAGGAACTGGAGGGAGCCCGCAAGGCTCTCGCGGACGTCCGCGCCGACCAGATCGGTACGGCCCGGCTGGACGAGGCTTGCGACACCTTCCAGGACCGGTGGGCGTACGGCACGGATCAGCTGAAGGAGCTGATCAAGGCGGTCGGTGAGGGCGTCGAGACGACCATGCTGAGCTACAAGACGTTCGAAGAAGAGCTGTCGAAGGCCTTGAAGCAGATGAACGACACGGCCGCCGCGAACGCAGGGGGGACCCGCTGATGGCCGCCAACCCGTATCCGAACCTCGGCTGGAACCCCGTTCCCGGGGTACCCGAAGCGGTTTCGACGCTGCAGAAGAAGGTGAAGTCCGCGGCGGAGACCCTGGACAACTGCCATCGGCAGATCGAGAGGCTGATCGCGGCCAGTTCCTCCTGGGAGGGGGACGCGGCGAGCGCGTTCCGGGACGCCCTCGACGGCGACCTCAAGGAGTACATGAGGAACGCCGGGAACTCCCTCGGGAAGGCGGCCAACTGGCTGGGGACCTGGGACGGCGACCTGGCGTCCCACCGGGACCTGGCGAAGAAGTACGACGACGCCGCGCGCGAGAAGAAGTCCGCCATGGACTCGGCCAAGCAGCGTCGTGACGAGGCCAACCAGCACCCGGACCTCAAGCTCGCCGGGAAGGAGTTCCCCACCCAGGCGGAGGCCGATGCCGCCACGACCCGGCTGCGGGCCGCCGAGAGCGCGTTGAACGAGGCCACCACCCAGCTCAACAACGCCACCACGGCGTACAACGACGTCATCAAGAAGGCGAAGGAGCTGGAGGAGGACCACACCAAGCGGGCCGAGTTCATCGCCGGCAAGCTCGACGAGGCCGACGACAAGCTGGCGCCGAAGGAGCCGGGGTGGCTCAGCAAGACCGTGTCGGCCATTGGTGAGGGCATCGCCTGGGTCGGCAAGCAGATCTACGAGCACGCCGGAACCATCAGCGCGATCGCCGGTCTCCTCGCTCTCCTCCCGACGCCGGCCGCGCCGATCTTCGCGGCGATCGCCGTGGGCGCCAGCGCGCTCGCCATGACCAAGAACCTCTCCAGCGAGGACTTCAGGGATTCCCTGATGGGCAAGTACGGGTGGAAGGAAGGGGCGTTCGCCTGGGGCGCGATGGTCGGTGACACACTCGGCATGGTGCCCGGCGTCGGAGCGCTCGCCAGGGCCGGGAGTGAGGTGGGGCTCGCGGCGGCGGTTGCCCGGGAGGGCGGAGATGCCCTGTCACTCGGCTCGAAGATGGCCAACTTCGGCAGCGAAATCGTGCCGGCCTTCAAGTTCAAGGCGCTCGAGGCCGCGACGGATCCGGCGGTCGGTGCGCTCCAGTACTCCATCCAAGGTGCGAACGTGCTCGCGAACGGGGCTTCGTCGCTGGAAACCGCCGGCGTCCTTCCGAAGAACGGCTACGGACATGACGCCGCCGAGGTGACGAAGATCGGCGCGGCCTCCACCGGGCTGAAGAGCGGCGCCATCGGCATCCTGACGGACATGGGCGAAATGATGAGGGGCATCCGACTGTGAACGGCTTCCTTGACATCGCGCCGCCCGAGCCGAAGCCGGACTACTGGTACGGACTCCCGTACGGCTACCTCAGGTTGGACCTCCAGCCGACGGCTGAGGGACTCCTGGAGATGGCCCGGCAGATCAATGAACTTCCCGCGGAGGCTCGTGATCGTGCCGATCAGGTGTTCCGCCTCTACGCCGTCGTCGTGAGCATGCTGCGGAGTCAGCAGGTGCAGGGGTGCGCACTCGGAATGCACCCCGACGACAGCACCGGTGATCCCGTGATGTCCGTCCTGACCGTCTCCACGCTCTCGACGCCCAAGGGCAACCCCAAGGCGGCGCTCACGCAGATGCTGGCGGCCGGCGGCGGGACCGGTGCGGACAACGGCATCGTTCCGGTGGAACTGCCCATCGGTACGGGCTTCCTGATCGAGTCGGAACGGCGCACCGTCTCTCCGGGCGCACCGCCCGAGGGGCAGGACGAGCCCCTGGAAGAGACGGTCTGGCAGGGCACGGTGGCCATTCCGGACACACGCTCCTCGTCGGTCATCACCGTGCAGCTGGTGACGCCGTCCGTGCATCTGGCCGACGACTACCGTGGAGTGCTGCTGGGCGTCGCCCGGACGGTGACCTTCACCGACCCGAACGCGCCGACGGAAGCGAACGGCGCATCCGGACCGTTCGGAGCTCCTGGGGCCGGCCCCGCGGAAAAGAGCCCCTTCGGATGAGCACGGGCCAGACTGGAGGATCCGCTGTGTCAGAGACGGTGCAGGCGCCTTACGCGACGGACGGCACGGACTTCAAGGGGGCGCTGTGGTATTACTACCGCTCCGCCCTGACGCGGTTCGCGAAACTCGGCCTGCCCAGTGCGGCTCTGTTTGTGCAGATGTTCGCGTGGCCGATGGACTCCCGCGGATACGCGCTGCCGTTCGCCATCGCGGGAATGTTCGGCCTCCTCACCGCGTTTTTCCTCGCTTACGGCCGACTGTTCCTGACCTGGCGATGCGCGCGCGTCTTCCGTACGTACCCTCTGGAATTCCGTACGCCCGTCGAGAAGGTCAAACTGGAGCGGCCCCTGCGGCTCCACATGCGGTTGGGCGACAAGACCGGCCAGCCGGTGACCCTGCTTGCCAAGGATCCCTTGGGTCGTTCCCGCTGGCCTGACGGCATCGCCAACGGCGTGTGGTTCGCCGGAGACGATCCGTTCGGCGGCGCGGCCATCGTGCCGGGCAGCGGTGAGCTGCTCTTCATGCAGCCCAGTGAATGGCCGCTGTCGGCGAAGGAACGCGAGAGCGCGGGGGAAGTTCGCATCCAGCAGGCCAAGCGTGCGGGGATCGCGAAGGCCGTCTCCTACCGGTAGTTCGACCAAGACCGTGTCCTGTCCCCTGCGGTGAGGCGTCCTTGGCCGCGGAGCCGCGGAGCCGCGGATCCACGGCCCGGCCTCACTTCAGGTGTCGGTCCAGGAACCGGCACCCGTCCTCCAGTTCGAACCACGGGGTGCCGGTGTGCCCGCCCGGATTGGCGTGCAGCGTCTTCTCCTTGCTGCCGAAGGCGTCGAACAGGTCCAGGGCCCGTTGCCGGGGGTTGCCTTCGTCGTCCCCCTGCAGCAGGAACAGCAGCGGAATGGTGATCTGCCGGGCCTCTTCGCGCTGGGCACGGGGCACGTAACCCCCGGCGAAGAAGCCGGCGGCCGCGATGCGCGGCTCGGCCACCGCCAGCCGGATCCCAAGGGCGGCCCACCCCCCGGAGTACCCGACCGGGCCGCCGATCTCGGGCAGCGAAAGGAGGGCGTCCAGAGTGGTCTGCCATTCCGGGACCGCGTTTTCGACCAGCGGGCCGATGAAGGACTCCAAGATCTCGTCGACCGGCTCGCCGGCCTGCATCGCCCGCCGGAGGTCGGCGCGGGCCTGTTCGTCGGCGGCGGAACGGGGACGGTCACCGCACCCGGCGGCGTCGATGGTGGCCACCGCGTAGCCGCGCGCCGCGGTGTACCGGGCCCGGGCCACCAGCCGGGGGTCCGCCTTGGGCAGGCCGTTGTTGTGGGCCATCAGGACCAGCGGGGCCGGTGCGGATCCGGGCGTCCACAGGGTGCCGGGGATCTCGCCGAGGGTGAATTCACGTTCGAGGACGCCGTCGTCGAGGCGTTGTTCGGAAGTGAAGTGCACGGTCGTGCCTTTCGGGAGGGCTCAGAGACGGCGCTCCCGGACGATTTATCGCCCGACCGTGACCCCGGAGGGGAGCACCCATGTCGATACTGCGTTCACGGGTACCACCTCCTCGTTCTCTCGCACGGCCTCCGGGAGATCAGCAAGGGTCGCCGTCGTCGGCCAGCGAGTTTTCGCGGAGGCCCGGTGGCCGGATGCCGCCTCTACGCACAGGGCACGGTCTGAGCCCCACGCCTGCCGCGCGCAAACGGGACGGTCAGGGACGGGGCTGGACCTCCATGAGATCCGTGCCACCCGGCAACCCGAGGACACCGTGGCCCTCGACGTCCCCCGCGTACCAGGCGCCCTGCTCCATCGCTTCCGGCCAGCGGCGGCGGTGGACCGTACCGCGGGCCGACATGAAGCCGTCCGACTTCGTCGAGTCTGCTGCGGCGCTCAACTGCAGCCGGATGGGTACGCCACTCGCGTCTTTGAGGGCGCGGTGCCTGTGAGCGCCGGGGATCGGTCGCCACGGATGCGCCTCCAGGACGCGTCGGACGCGCTTCAGGGAGCGCAGGGAGCCGACGTAGAGGTAGAGGAAAGTGAGGTAGACGAAAAGCAGCAGAGTCAGGATCAGGCCGAGGAGTCCGCCGTCCCTTTTCTCGTTGCCTGGCAGAGTGATGACCTCGAACTCCTGCAGCACGCTGAGCGTGATGAACGACGCCACGAAGAGGAAGGTCGCCAGTGACACGCGTGTGATCGTCGCGCGTCTTGCCCTGGCCCAGGCGGCCCGAGTCCCTGGGTGGTCGAAGGCGGCCTTCTCCAGGGGGACTTGAGTGTCTCGTTCCTGCATGGCTGGTTCTCGCATTACGTCCTTCCGCGGGTCCCTCGCGCTCAGGCCCCCGTCCCTGCCATGTGGCTCTGGACGCTGAGGTTGCCGTCCGACCTTACTGGTACCCAGGGCGTCGTCGAGCACGGTCCATGACGGACGTGGCGTCCGGGATTGCCCGTCATGGCCCGCAGTCCGACGCGGGGTTTCCGCTATGCGGTGTGCGTGTGGAGGTTAGGGGAGAACCCTGTGATCGATGGTCAAGGCCTGCTCAAGGGTGAGGAGTTGGAAGTCGGGGGAGGTCTGGGGGCCCCTAGCATCACCGCTGTCATCGAACGGGTTCGAGTCCTGTCCTGAACCGGGGGATCGTCTCGCAGCGGATGCGTACTCGTCGAGCTAGTCGATCTCGTCTGTCTCGTCGACCTCATCGACGTCGTCGACCTCGTCGGTCTCCTCGATCTCGTCGATGCGACAACAGCCAGTTCACATCGGGGGAGTTGTCCCATGGGCGACATCAACATCAACGCCGCACGCGTACGCTCCGCGGCCAATGACACCGAGTCCCTGTCCCACCAGGTCATGAAACGCCTCAGCCACGCCCTCGACACCAGCGACGAGGTGTACGGATCCCACTACGGCAACGGCTGGGAGAGCCCGGTGCGGCTCAAGGTCTGTGCCGAGAAGTGGGAGGAGCACATGGTCTCCCTCGCCAAGCGGATGGGGGAGCTCAGCCGGCGGCTCAGGGAATCCGCCGACGGTTACGACCGTGCGGACGCCGAGGCCGAGTCGCGGTTGCGTGCCGGGCTGAACGATCTCGGGAGGGCCTGACCATGGTGTCGTACGAGGGAATCAACAACGCCAATCCCAGGACATGGGCGACCGCGGCCGACGAATGGCACGCCCTTGCCAAGTACGCCCTGGACGCGGCGAAGGACCTGCGCGAGTACGGTGCCAAGCCGCTCGCCGACAACTGGACCGACGAGGTCGGCGCCACGGCGGCCGCCGAGTTCGGGCGGCTCGCCGATCAGCTGGAGGCGGCGTACGACATCCTCCTCGCCGTCAACATGGTCGCCGACGGGATGACGACCACCATCGAGACCGCGCACAGCACCATGCGGGCGGCGGTGGACCTCGCCGGCCGGTACGGGCTGGAGATCGGCGTCGACGGGACCGTCACCGGGCCGTCCCCGCGCAACCGCATGGAGGCCGAGGAGATGGGGCCGTACCGCGCCGAGGTGCAGGACCTCATCGACCAGGCGGTCGAACAGGTCACCACCGCCGACAAGCTGGCCGCGGCCGAGTTCGCGAAGCTCGGCGACCAGACCGGCGTCACCGATCCCGCCAAGGCGCTGAGCGACCTCCAGACGCACGCCTCGCACGTCCAGATGCAGATGCTCGCCGCCGACATCCCGACCGACGAGGACCCGACCACCGTCCGCCAGTGGTGGAACGGCCTGACCCCGCAGCAGCGCAAGGACATGATGCTCGCGCAGCCGGTCGCCATCGCCAACCTCGACGGCATCCCGGCCGACGTACGGCAGGACCTGCGCGGGAACGGCAAGTACGACCGTGTGAAGCTCGTCGAGTACGCTCTCGCCAACTGGGACAAGGAAGACCCCACCGACTTCGGCAACAACTGCACGAACTTCGTCTCCAACGCCCTGCTGCACGCGGGAATGAAGGAGAAGACGAGTATCTGGGGGACGTCCGACGACGACTCCTGGATGATCGGGAACCGCACCGGTGTCGACGCGGTCGACAAGCGGCTCGCCTACTCCGACACCTGGGCCGCGGCCGAGAACCAACAGAACTTCATGCTCGAGCACGGCGGCACCGAGGTCCCTCGCTCGGACGTCAAGCCAGGCGACATCATCTATTACGAGCAGGCCGGGCCCAACGACTCCATCGAGAAGGGCAACACGCACCACGCGGCGATCGTCACCGCGGTCATGCCGGACGGCGAGATCAAGTACACCCAGCACAGCGACTCGTACCAGAACGTCAGCCTGGAAGGCCGGCTCCCTGCGACCGAGAAGCACGAGGGACAGCAGAACATGCGGATCGTCCGCCCCAACCCGGACTGGTACTGATGAGCACAGACACCCACCCGAGCCCTGCTACCGCCGCCCCGGCCGCCTCCTGGCGCCGCTGGTCCCTCCTGGTGCCCGCCCTCGTCGTCGCTTCGGCCGGGCTGGTGGCGGCCCACTTCTCGTTCGAGGGCGACGTCTACCAGAACTGCCGGTACCTGGGTCCGTCCACCCGGATGTACGTCACCGCCTGGGCCGCCCCGCTCTGCGCACTGGCCGCGCTGCTGCTCCTGACGGCTCTGCGCCGCGGAGCGCGCCGGCGAGGGCAGCGGCCGGGGACGGTGTGGCAGGGCCGCGTGGCCATGGTGGCCGCGTGCCTCGCCCCCGTACTGCTGCTGGTGCAACTCGCGGCCCTGGCCTGGGTGTACGAGCCGGACCCGTCGGGTGGGCACGACTGCTCGGGGCTGGCGCCGGTCCATGAGCGGAGTGCCGCCGCACCTGCCTGAACGAGGCATGCGAAAGCTCCCGTCGGCCGGGAAAGAGGGCACCCTCTCTCCCGGCCGACGGGAGCTTCTCAGTGAGCAGAGGTCGAGTGACTCAGCCCGAATACGGTCCCTGAGGCGGCGCCATTCCCGCCTGTCCCACCGGGGTTGGCGCGGGCCGAGGCGTGGGCACCGGCCCCCTGCCGCGGCCCGACCGCACCAGCAGGACCCCGCCGATCACCGCCACCAGCCCCACTCCGGCGGCGACCCCGCCCGGCATCACCAGCTCCTGCTCCAGCGCGGGGTGCGTGGACTTCGGGGTGCCGTCCGGAGTCGCCAGGTGCTCCTTGCCCTCGTACGCCACCGGGGCCGTCTCGTCCTTGGGGGGCGAGGTGGAGGCCCTGACCGCCGCGTTCGCGTTGATCGGCCCGTAGCCGAGCAGGGCACTGCCACCCCCCGCGGGGCGCTGTGCGGTGGCGATCAGGACGTCGTTCACCTGGGCCGGGCTCAGCTTCGGGTTCTTCGCCTTCATGAGGGCAACGACGCCCGCGGCCAGCGCGCAGGCCGGTGAGGTGCCGTTGACCGGCTTGTAGCCGCCGGTGTTCGTCGCGCTGGTGATGGCGACGCCCGGCGCGGCGATGTCGTTGTAGGTGTGCACCGTCGAGAACTCGGCGCGGGTGCCGTTCTGCTGGGTGGCGGCCACCGCGATCACGCCGGCGTAACCGGCCGGGTACGAAACGCTGTTGAGCCCGTCACCCGAGTTGCCGGCCGAGGCGAGCACCGGCACGCCTGCCACCAGGGCGTAGTCCACGGCCGAGGACTCCTCGGCGGAGTACGTGTTGAACCAGTCGCTGCTGCCGAGCGACATGGAGATCACGTCGGCCCCGTGATCGACCGCGTAACGGATGCCTTCCTCGATGGGGCTCTTGCCCTGGTTCCGAAGGTTCTCCAGGTCCTTGACGTCGGGGACGTCGTCCTTCTCGTCGTCGATCACGCGCACAGAGAGGATCTTGGCCTTCGGAGCCACCTTGAGGACGTCCGAGGCCATGGCGGTGCCGTGCTGCCCCCACTTCGGGTCCCCCGGCTCCAGGCCGTCCTTGAGGAAATCGGGGCCGGTGGTCACCTTGCCCTGGAGGGCGGGATGGTTCTCCATCACACCCGAGTCGAGAACGGCGACCGTCACCCCCTCGCCCTGGCTCTGCTGCTGCGCCGCGGACAGGCCGAGCGCCTGCCCTTCCCAGCCGACCGGCGTGGCCGCCAGCGCGGGCGTCGTGGCCAGCGTGCACAGCAGCCCGGTGAGGGCGAGCGCGGTGCCGGTCGCGCGTATGCGTATGGTCCGGAGCTTCACTCTGAGGTCCACCTCGCCAGATTCCTGATGTGGATGCCGAACGTCCTGGCGAGGGCCTCGGCCTCGTCCATCCACGGCTTTCGGTCCTCTTCGTTGTAGTCGGCGAAGTCGCCGGGCAGGTTGGCGGAGGCGCGTCCGTCGACCGCGCCGGTGGTGACAGCGACGGCGTACGTTCCGACGGGGTCCCCGCCCATGCCGTTGCGCCTGCTCTCCTGCCACTTCGCCGCGAGCGTCCCGGGAACCGTCAGCGGGACGACCGCGGCGTCGGGGACGTCCTCGTTCGACTGTTCCCTGAGGTACTCGCCCAGTTCCGACCCGGCTTCGCTGTCCTTGGGCATCACGACGATCGCGACCGTGGCGACCATCTCACCGGTGAGATCGACGTACGTCGCACGCAGCACGGCCTCGCATCCGAGACCCAGCGCCTTCTCCTTGGTCTCTCCGCTGAGTCCCTCGGAGCACGAGGTGTCCTCGGAGATACCCATCCGGTTCCACTGCGCGATCTTCTTGTCCGACGCCTCGTACGTGTAGTTGGGCGGGTCGCCGATGGTCTCCGGGAAGATCGACTCCGTGGTCTCGTTGCGCCACATCACCGAGTCATAGGCCGGGTTGGGGATCGTCTGCTGCGCGTTGCTGTACGCGTGGGCCACCAGCGCCCCGCCGCCGAGCATGCCGAGCACGCCGAAGACGGTGAGCACGATGCCGAAGGCCTTACGGCCGGTCCGACCACCGCCCGAGGGGGGCACCGGCGCCCCGGGCACCGGGCCGCCGGGCGCGGCGTACCCCGGAACAGGGCCGCCGGGTACAGACCCTCCGGGTACGGGACCCCCAGGGACAGGGCCTCCAGGGACAGGGCCTCCAGGGACAGGGCCTCCAGGGACAGGGCCCCCAGGGACAGGGCCCCCGGGCGGAGCGTACCCCCCGTACGGAGACGGCGGTCCCGGCTGAGCCGGAGCGGCCGCAGGGGGAGGCCCGGGGGGTGCCGCCGGCATGGGCGGCGGCGCCGGGGCCGCCCCCTGCCCTTGCGGTTGCCAACCACTCTGCGGGGGCGGTTGCCCATACGGATTACCGCCGCCGGGCGGCGTGGGATAAGACATGGTTCCCTCTCACACGTCCTTCTGCGAGGGAGCACCATGCGTGGTCCGGGCTCATGCGAAAGGGAGCCCGCGTCTCCACCGACCCGTATCCCAAGTCGCCGCGAGGCTCGACTCGATCGAGCCACTCGCGCACCTTTCGGCGCCCCCGTGAGTCTCCCAACACCCTATGACCTTCGCAGACGCAAGGTGCGACCGGTCCCGTGGAGGTCCCATAACGATCTTATCGACGGACTTGTCCGCGGTAGAGCTCGATGGCCGCCTCCACCGGGTAGTTGGGGACGGTGACCGTCTCGCCGGTGTCCTTCGCGACGACGACCTTGCTGCCCCCGGGTGCCGCGGGCTGCGGGCGGCCCGAGGCGTCGGTGGTGGGCGGGAACGTCGCGTACACCAGGTAGCCGATGTCGAATTCGTGGACGTGCATCGGGGCCGGCGTGCCGTCCGGCAGCGTGGGCTGGGCGTACCGGCTGCGGACGATGGCCAGGGCCTGCTCGGGGGTTGCCGGTGGGGTGGGGGTGTCGGGCGGCATGAGGCCGGCGGTCTCCTCGGTGCGAGTGGTCGGGGTCGTCATACGGCCGGTGCCGCCCGATCCTCGTGGAAGTCGGGCGGCAGCCGGCCGTTGCCCGTGTCGCCGCTAGGGCCTGTCCGGCGGATCAGGCCGGCTGCAAGACACGGCAACCTCGTCGACGCAGGTGAGCGGGGCCTGGTGCGTCCAGCTGCAAGGCGGAGGAGGGCGGCGACGCGATGGGGGTGCCCCCGCGCGAGGTTGTTCGAGCGTGGGGGAGTCGGCAACCGACGACAACGCCGCTGGGGGCACCTCCCACGCCCTTAAGGCAGTGGGGGAGGGCGTGCCAGGCCCCGCGGCGCCGGCATGATTCGCCGGACAGGCCCTAGTCGGTGGTGGGGAGTGCGACCAGGGTGTACGCCTTCTTCGCCAGGCCGTCGAGGGGATCCGCCAAGGCCATGTAGAGCCGGTCCTCGTGCCAGAACGGCGTGCCGCTGGTGCCCATCGCCTTGCCGACTTCGACCGGGTACTCCACGACCGTCTTCATCGAGCCGTCCTCGGCTCCGAATTCGACCAGCTCGGGCCCCTTGTCGTTGTCAACGCTGGTCACGTAGGCCAGGATGCGATCGCTTCCGGCCGCCGGCAGCGGGTAGTACGTCTTGAACTCGGCCGGCTCCGTCTTCCACAGCTGCTTACCGCTGTCGAGGTCGTACGCGGCCATGAGACCCATGCTCTTCTCGCCGGTCACGCCCATGACGAACGTGTCACCGAAGACACCGGCCTCCGGCCAGCGACCGCCGTCCGAGCCGGCGGTGTGGAGGTATTCGGCAGGCTTGGCGGGCGAGAACTCGCTGCGTACCTTCCCTGTCTTGTCGTCAAGAGAGAAGAGCGCTTCTCCGTTGTCGCCCTCCCGGATCATGACGATGGGAGACGTCGAGAGGACGTTGCCGCTGGAGAGCTCGCCGAAGCTGTCCTCGGGGATCTCGTGGCGGTAGGTCCAGCGGGCCTGCCCGGTGGCCGGGTCGACCAGCGAGACCTCGTCCCAGCCGTCGAGCCAGTCGGGGTCGTCGGGGTCGTTGATCTGGCAGTGACGGACCCTGAGCAGTGCCTCGCCACCGCTGAATCCGCCGGGGCCGCAGTCCGCCGTCGCGAACCGCTTCGGATTCCAGGCCGGCGTACCGTCGGCCGCCTTCAGGGCAAGCGCCGTGTCTCCGCCATTGATGACGACGACATCGCCGGCACGAGCGACCGACGCACCGTCCGAGGAGTCACCGAGGGTGATCTTCTTGTCCCAGAGCTCCTTGCCGGTGTTGAGGTCGTATGCCACGACGTGGTCGCAGGCGCGGCCCTCGCCATAGGTGACGACTCCGATGTCGCCCGAGGAGTTCTCGGGCGCGATGCACGACTGGTTGGTGCCACCGGGCAGGGACGTGGCCCACAACTGCTTACCGGTATCGAGGTCGTATGCCTTCAAGCCGCCGGTCAGGGCCTGGACCACCGCCTTGTCGGTGAACCAGGTGCCGCGATTGGTTTCGAGGTTCGAGTCGACGGACGATCCCGCCGGCTTGGGGGCGGCCACGCTCCACAGCACGTTGTTGCTCGGCGAGCCGACGAACATGTACCAGGCCCCGTAACCGGCGCCGCTCAGTACGAGTACGGCCATGACGAGCAGCACGATCATCCCGACCGGCTTCTTGCGCGCGTTCCCCTGGTGAGGCGGGCCGCCGGGGCCGGCGTAGCCGTACCCCTGCGGGGGCTGTTGGGGATAGCCGTGGCCCGGCTGGGGCTGTTGCGGGTAGCCGTGGCCCGGCTGCGGTTGCTGCGGATAGCCATGACCTGGCTGAGGTTGTTGCGGGTAGCCGTAGCCTTGCGGGGGCTGTTGGGGATAGCCGTATCCCGGCGGGGGCGCCTGCGGCGGCACCGGCTGAGGGGCCTGCTGCGGCGCACCGTACCCGTACTGCTGGGGAGGCTGGGGAGGCTGCGGCGGCTGTTGCGGGCTCTGCGGCGGCGCCGGAGGCTGCTGGGGGTAGCCGTATCCCGGCGGGGGCACGGGCGGTGGAGGCTGTTGGCCGCCGTACCCGCCGCCGGCTCCCTGCATACCGTCTGTGGACATCAGCTGTTGCTCCTCACGTAACTGGCCCAGGCGGCCTCGAACTCGCTCTCGCCCATGCCCGTGGCCTCGCGCAGCTGCTGGTCGAGCTGGTCGGGGTTGTCGTAGTGGTCGGTGACGAACTTCAACGCCGCGGCCTCGCCGCCCTTTTCGGCGATGAATCGGATGGCCATGTAGCTGAGCGTGTAATTCGTGGAGACCTCGTCGTCGAATCCGGCCTCATTGGGCAGCGAGCCCCCGAACGGCTTACCGGTGACGTCGTTCCGGATGTTCCATTCGCCGAGCTCACGGTCGAAACGGAACGCCACGTAATCGGCGAAGCCTTCCACGACCCACCAGCTCGGGTAGGTCTCGGAGTCGAAGCCGGAGGCGGCCTCGAGCGGCTGGACGATGGCGTGCGCGAACTCGTGGTGGGAGATCTCCTGGACGAGCTTCGGCCAGTACGTCGCGTTGGTGAAGCGCTTCCCGGACATGTCCATCTTCACTCGGGCGCCGCCGTACTCCAGATCCTTCTCGTCACCGCTGGAATCGGCGTCGAAGCTGGGCATTGGCACGCTCTGGCCGGCTTCCCACTCGACGGATTCCGAGCCGTACAGGGAGGAATACGTCTTGCGGTCGCGTTCGAGAACGGCCACGAATCCGGTGGGAGTCTCGGTTCCCGCGGGCCCCTTCGACTTCCACAGCTCGATGTCGTCCTTCGCGGCCTTCTCGATGTACGGCGCGAAACGGTCCGTGTCCGAGGCGTACTTCTTGTCCGAGATCGTGAGCGAGTGGTCCTGCTTCACGACGTGCATGTCCTCGTAGAGGTCCCAGGGGGCCGGGTAGTACACATAGCTCGCGGAGCCGTAGGCGCCGGGCGAGGGTCCCACCTTGGTGATCTGCGGCTCGGCGTCCTTCGATTCCCGCTTGATGATCCATCGGTACCACTCGGACACCGGCCGGACGTCCACGTTCTGGATCTTGTGGACGAAGGCGACGTCGAGGGCGACCGTCGCCCCGTCGCCGTATTCGTCGGTGGTGTTGCCGCTCTGGTTGAGGATGGCGTACTCGGCCTGCGAGAAGGGTATTTTGCGCAGGTTCTGGAAGAGGTTCTGCTGGGTGTCCTTGGCCTTGCCGGTGAAGGGCGCGAGATACGCGTCTTGGTCACCGCTCTGCAACGCCTGGCTACGGCCGTCGAGCAACTCCTCGATGTCCTCCTGGCTGAGCAGCTGCTCGCTCTGCGTATCGCCCGACGTCGTGGGCAACGGGCCCCCGCCGACGGCCTGGTACGCCGCGAGCCCGCCGACTCCCAGGACCGCCAGCACGGCGAGGACGACGACGCCGATGACCGCCCGCTTCATGCCCTTGCCCTGATCGCCACCGCCGCGGCCCGGGGGCGGCTGTTGCGGGTAGGTCGGGTGCGGCGGGTACGACTGGTGCGACGGGTACGACGGGTACGACGGCTGACCCCCGGGCCAACCGTCGGCCGCGCCGGGCTGAGGCGGCGGTGGGTGGCCGACGTGCCCCGGTGCGCCTTGGGGCGGGTACGGCGCACCGCCCTGCTGCGGCACCCACCCTCCCTGCCCCTGCGGATACGCGCCGCCCGGCCCTCCGGGCGGCGGAGGGTACGACATGAACTGCCTCTCCCGTGAATCTCGATGGAGCGCGGGACAGGCAGTGCCCGCGCATGCATCGGAGAGCTCGTGGCCGCGAAGCCGCAGAGAAATGGAGTGTCACTCGAGCGCTCGACCCCGTCTGTCGAACCGATGGGTCGAGCCGGATCACCTCGGCGTGATCAACTTCAGCGTTCGCACGGGCGATGACTCGCCGCTCATGCCTCAGCTTCCCCGTTAATGCTCATGACACCCTACAAGCAGGTGCGTTGCTGGTCAGGGCGGTTCCCTATCCATGTGGTAAAGCTCGTGAAGATGTTGTGCGTGCTGCAGGGTGATGGCGTGCCTGTCCTTCTCCCCTGGCTGGAGAAGGAGCGCCCGAACTGCCACTTCGAGGCGGGCCAGGAAACGCCGAGCCCAGGGTGGGATGCCGCGAATTCGGGCCAGGCCAACAAGTCCCGGTACTACACCTGTGGTCCTTTCGTGGAGGCGCGGTCTCATGGGACCGCTCTGTCCCACCCTCCCCACACTGCACGACTGAACTCTGAGATCCTGAAACTCGTCATCGTCAACGACAGTTGGGCGGCCATGAACCACAGCAGCCAGGGATGGGCTTCGGAGGGGCAGCCGCCGGGGCAGCCGCAGTATCAATCGCAGGCTCCGGAACAGTACGGGCAGGCCCCGGCCGCGACGCCGTATCCGAACCCTGCGCCATTGACCATGGTCGAGATCCAGAATTATTGGCTGGGCAGGCACGACCGGGTCACGTCGGGGGAGCCGACCGTCACCATCCGCTCGGCGGATCCGGCGACGAAGGGCAACGCGATCGCGTACGTCCACGTGCCGCAGGACGCTCCCAAGGGAGGGCGCACAGCGCGGCCGCCGTTCACCGTCAGCGGCCTCCAGGGTGAGTTGCTCTGCTCGGTCCGGTCCATCGGCGAAGGCACTTACGACGTTTACGGCGGCGACGGCACACCCCTCGGGCGGATCACGCGGCGCGGCGGACGTGTGCTGCCCTGGCCGCGCCGTGCGCACTGGACCCTGCAGCCGGCGACCGGGGCCGAGCCGTTGACCGCGAAGCGGGGAACGGTGGGGGGCTGGATGGCGTGGTCGATCCTCGGGTTCCCGATCTACTTCGTCGCTTGGGCGCTCTCGGCCGTCCAGGGGCTGCTTCTGCTGCTGCTCGGGGACAAGGACGAGGCGAAGAAGGAATCGGCCTGGGAGCTGGAACCTCCAAGCCGCGCCCTGTGGCATCCGTCCGGTGGCTCCGACGCCGTCGTCGACTACCGGGGCGGGAGCATCTTTCACATCGAGTCGCACCGGCTGGACCTCCGGCTCGCCTACGCACAGGCCGTGCTGCATGTGTGGGACGGCATCTGAGGGGCAGCAGCGCCATGTTGGCAACCGCGAACCTCCTCGTGTACCACGGAGGTTGGCGCTCCGATAATCTGTGCGGCGATCGCTGGATCACAACTACGGGGAGACACGGGGATGGCGGACTTCCAGATCGATGTCGATCGCATGAAGACCCTGATCAACAGGTTGGACCAGGTGGACGACCGCATGCGCGGCGCCCAGGAGCGGCTCAACAAGGTGGGTCCCAAGGGGCTGGGCACGGACGGTCTCGACAACGCCTGCGACGACTTCCAGGACGACTGGGGCGACGGCATCAAGCGGATCGCGGACGCCGCCAAGCAACTACACGAGGGGCTCAAGAAGACGGTCGAGTCGTACGAGACGACCGACAGGGACCTGCAGAAGGGCTTCAGTCAGAAGTAGTCCACGCCACCCGCCACCGCCGGTCCGAAAACTGCACAACCTGCACATAACGGGGAGAAGACGATGGGAATTTTCGACGATCCCAACTGGCCCGGTCTGACGTTCAACCCGGCCAAGGGTGATCTGCACACGATCGAGTCGCTGGCGTACGACGTCAAGACGGTCGGTGACGAGCTCGACGAGATGCGCGAGATGCTGGTCAGCATCGGCAAGACGGACGGGGTGTGGGACGGCGAGGCCGCCAAGAAGTTCCAGGACAAGGTCGGCGAGCTGCCCAAGTACCTGAAGCAGGGCCACGAGTCGATGGCCGCATGCTCCAGGGCGCTCCGCAGCTGGCATGACGAACTCCAGACCATGCAGCAGCGGGCCAAGAGCCTCGAGGAACAGGCGCTCGAGGCACGCAACCGGCTTGACCAGAAGAACGAAGCGGTCGACCGGGTCAACGTCAAGATCGCAGGTGCGCAGTTCCGCCAGCTCACCGAGCAGGAGGCCAAGGCCCTTTCGGAGGAGGCCGACTCCGCCTCGGCAGCGGCCAAGGACGCCGCGGCCGACCTGAAGTCGCTCATCGACAAGGGCGAGGAGCTGCGCAAGAACTGGGAGGCGCAGGCCGAGAAGGCGGAGAAGGCCATCCGCGAGGCCGCGGAGAACCGGCCGCCGGACATCAGCATCTGGGACAAGATCACGGGCGGACTGAAGGGCGCCTGGGACGGTTTCAAGAACTTCCTGATCGACAACGCCGACCTGTTCTCCACGATCTCCAGCGCACTGGCCGCGGCCGCGATCGTGGTGAACGTCCTCCCGATCGGTGGCCAGGTCGCCTCGGCGATTCTAGGCGCGGGCGCCATGGCGTTCGCGGGTGCGGCCATGGCAGGCCACTGGATGGGTGGGGCCTCGCCCTTCAAGATCGGCATGGATGCCGTCGGCCTGCTTCCTGGCCTCGGGGCGGCCAAGGGGTTGATCACCGGAATCAGGGGAGCGGCGAAGGGGGCGAAGCTCGCCGGTGCCATCCGCGGGACCGGCTCCGGCCTGATGGGCGGCATCAAGAACGGGTTCGTCTCGAATCAGCTCAACAAGCACCTCATGCCCAGGATCATCGGCAAGTCTCTGCCCGAGTCCGAGGTCTGGAAGATCTCGCTTCCCACGAAGGCGGGCGGCGCCCTCTTCGGCGCCGGAAAACTTCTCTTCGGGGGAGACGAGGGCGGTAGCAGCACACCACAGCCGGTGGAGACGAAGCCGTGGCCGGCCACGGGTGACAAGTTCCACCAGACTCTGGCGGCCTGAGCGAGATGACCGAAGTCACCACGGCCTCCGCCGACTCCAAGGCGCCGAACCGCAAGTTCCACGTCGGCTGGATCATGCCGCCGTTCTTCCACGAGCTTCCCGTGGACGCCGTGGAGGTCGACGAGGCCGGCGACCGGCTCGGCGAACTGGTCACGACGATCCTCGCGAACGGCAGCCAGGACGACCAGATCATGATGTTCGTCCTCTACCTGGAGATCACCGCCCAGTTGCAGGAAGCCGGCGCCGAGTACGCCGGCTTCTGCCTCATGGACATGGACGGCCGCCCGAGCACCGCCAGCGTCGCGGTCTACCGGATGCCGCTGGAGAACACCACGGCCGACGACGTGCTGTCGGAGACCTTGTCCACTCTGCGCCGGGCCTATCCCGACGACGACGTCCAGATCAGCGCCCTGCCCGCCGGCAGGGGGGACAGCCAGGCCGTGGTGAGGATCGGGAGCGCGCCGTTCACGCTCTCCGCCGAGGCATCTCCCACCGGGGAGCCTCTGGAGGTGCCCCGCGGGCAGATCCAGGTGTACATTCCGCTGCCCGGCGACACCGACATGTTGGTCTTCGAGCTCTCCACGCCCTGCATGGAGGACTGGGACCTTTATTCCGAGCTCTTCGCGACGATTGTCCGGACGCTGGACTGGGCAACGGAGGAGGAGGCCGAGATGGCCGCAGCGCTCTCCCTGGCCGAGCCCGTCCCGGACGTAGCGCCCGACCCGGCCGTGGTCCAGGAGCTCTACGTCCAGTCCAGTCGGATTCTGGACGGTCTCGCTGTCCGCGGCCGTATGGACGAGGGCAACGTGGTGTCCGCGATCACCTGCGACGACTGCTGGTCCAAGGGCCTGCGATCGGCGTGCACGGCACGCCACACCTGGCAGATCGACGACGTCGAGGACGCACTGCTGGCGGCAGCCGTCGGGCGGCTCGGCGACGCCTTCCAGGGCCAGGGCTGGCTCAAGCTCGCGGAGACGCCAGGCCATAGCGTGTCCCTGGCCGCGGACGGTGGCTCCGGAAGCCGAGTCAAAGCCACGCTGATCCCCGGCCGGCTCCGGCTCGTCGTCGAGGTCACCGCACCCTGCAGGCGGACGGTGAGTGGACCGGCCGGCTCCGTCTTCGGATAGGCCGGCCAGAGGAGGCGGCCGCACAATGAACGACAACACCGGTGATCTGCTGCCGGTCAGCGCAGAGGCGCTGTCCGGGGACCCTCTCCTCGCCCACGCTGTCCGGGGGTTCAGCGACACCTACGGCTACGACTACTTCGACGACAGTGCGGTCAGGCGGATGCTGGCCAAGCATGAGGCGTCCCTGCGCGGGGCCTCGATGGGGGGACCGGTCTGGCTCGCCGGCGTCGCGAGCACCGTCGGGCTTGCCTGGCTGGTGTGGGCGGCGGCCGGCAAGCCGGAGAACGCTGTGCTCGCCTTCGTACCCCCGGCGGTCCTGCTCGTGCTGGCGGTCGTGGTCTTCGTACGTCTCAACCTCGACGGCAGGCGGAAGCTGCGCCATCCCTTCCTTGAGGGCTATCGGTACGTCCTCGCCGCCGCACGCGCGCACGGTGTGCCCGTGACCTTCGTCCCAGCCTGGCTGACCGGCCGCGGTGGTGGGGAGTTGGAGGCGGCCCCGCTGCCGAAATACACCGCACCGCCCGGCGGCCCAGCCACCTCCGCACAAGCGCAGGCAGCCCAGGGCGCAGGGGCGGCTGCGCCGCTGCCGGCCAAACCCGCGGCGGTCGCGGAGTACGAGCGGATCGTGGAGCAGGGCGGTTGGCATGACGAGGCGGGCTGGATCCTTGTCGTCGCCGGCGCCATCGGCGTGGCGTACGCCGTGGCCAAGGACATGCCCGCGGCGTTCGCGGGCGCACTGCTCGTCCCCCTCGGCATCTGGACGTGGTTGGCAGGGCACCGGCTCGGCAAGCGGCAGCGGGAGCTTGCCGACGAGGCCCGGCGCTACGTCGACCAGTTGACCCGGGCCCAGGCAGCCGGCGCGATCGTACCCGAGCTCTCCCCGCAACTGCGCAAGCTCCTCGACTCGCCCCTCTGACGGCGACGTTCACCCCATGACCACCAGGACCAGGACTCGTGAGCGCCACCGTCTTTAAGCTGCACGCGCCATCGGCGCAGGAGAAGGACCAAGCCGCCTACCGCCTTGAGCACATCATCAAGGTCCGCGGTGGAAAACCCGTCTTTGTCGGACGAGGACTGCCGAACGAACGCGCGGCAGCCGGAATGCCCTCCGGATTCACCCTCTACGAGGACCTGACAGGCCACACGCCGCTGTGTTCTGTCGGGCGGGCGGCGCCGGAGGCGGGTCCGGACGATCGGCTGGTCGTGACGACGCCTGACGGAGCCGAACTGGGTGTGCTGAGGCAGCCTGCCCGGACGAGACGGTGGCGGCCGTCGTACGAGATGAAACTGCAGGACAGTACGTGCCTGGTCGGCCGCGGCGGAACCGTCCCGTCGGGTCGTGTACGTCGTGCTCTCGCCGCTGTTGCTGATCTACAACGTGTTGGGCCTGCTCGGTGGATACGGCGGACCCGACTGGCATCTGCCTGCACGGGTGGCGTGGCGGACCAGGAGCGGCCTCGGCCTGGGTCTCGCGCCCTTGAAGTTCTATGGAACGACGGACAAGTACAAGGTCCGCGTGGAGCGTTTGGACCCTCGCCTCGCCTACGCCCAGGCTGTTGTGCACCACTCAGTATGCTGAGCCGGCCGAGTCGGCTTCGGCAGTGTCTGATGGCTGTGTGAATGCGGCGGCGGTGGCACCCAGCAGGGGGCCACCGCCGTCTGTCGCTCAGGCCCTCAACCGACCCGCGCACCTGCCGCCCTGGCCCGCTCCCGTGCCTCGGGACTTACTCCACGCTTGCGGGCCGACATCTGACTGTCGACCGCCTCGCGCTGGGCCACGCCCATCAGCCGTCGCGGTCCGGGTACGGCCACGACGCCCAGGAAGCGTGGGTCGCCCGCGAACCAGACCTCGTCGACCGCGCCGGCCTTCACCTGCCGTACCCAGAAGGTGTATCCGCTGCCGAGGAAGCTGCCGTAAGCGAGCGAGACGCGCTTGCCCGGATCCGGGTGCTCGGGATCGGCGAAGGAGAACCGGGTGGTGCCGTTCTTCGCGATCGAGGCGGCTCCCGAGACCGACTGCCACGGATAGACGCGCAGGACGCGGCGCAGCGACAGCACGCCCGAGACCCGCGCGGTGTTGAGCATGGCCACGTAGATCAGCACAAAGAGCACCGGCATGAGAACCCAGAGGGTCCACACCGGCGTCAGGAGCACCGCGTACAGCCAGGCCACGAAGGATGCGAGCGAGAGCAGGAATGCGCACAGCCGGAAGGAGGCGCTGCGGCGCCATGCCCGGCGGGTGGCCGCATCGTCGTAAGCCGTCTTCGTCAGAGGAACGTCCACTGCATTTCACTCCGTAGGGGCGGTCAGGGGTAATCAGGGTCAGCCGAAGACCGCACGTACGGACGCCTCGACCTCTGACTCGGGAATCTGGGCCTTGAACTCCTCAGGGAGCGGGTTGTCGAAGCTCACCATCTCCGCCATGCCACGGTGGATGTCACGGCACTGCTCGCGCGCGTCCACGGCCGTCGTGGTCAGAGTGAGGATCGCGAGGTTCCGTCCGTCCGGGAACGGCAGATACGCGGTCGCCTCGTAAAGGGAACGCCGCTGGGCGTCGGCTTCCTCGGGCAGCTCCACCAGGGCCTCGGTGAACGCAGCGGGCCCACACGGCAGGTCTGCCACGGCGACGGGTAGCGCGTTCTTGCGCGTGGTCGCCGCCTGCACCGCCGCCAACTTCGGCGGACTCCAGGGGATCTCGCGCCGGGCCAGCGTGACGACCGACTCCAGCATGGCGCCGTCGTTCGCTTCGTGCGCGCCGATGGAGAAGTTCACGACGCCTTCGCGCTGCATCTCCAGGGTCAGCCCCCTGGCCTGGGCGAGCTGGTCCAGGAAGCCGGTCTGCTTCTCCTCCGGCACCAGCTCCAGGAGCGAGACACGACCGAGATGTTGCCCGGTACGGGGTTGAAGCCCAGGTGCGTGTAGGGATTCGTGCTCACTTCGCGCCTCCCTCGGCAGCGGCCTTGCGGAAGCCTTCCTCCAGTGCCCGGTCGACTTCTTCGTAGTTGGCCTTGCTCTGGTTGACGCTCTCTGCGAACTTGCCGGTCAGCTCCGCGATCTGCTCGGAGCCGTACTTCCAGTGCTCGTGGAACTCGGCGCACGCGGCGTCAAGGTCCTTGGTGCCGATGCCTTCCGCGGTCACGTCCTGCATCCACTTGCGGACGTTGTCGAGTTCCGTTTTCGCGTCTTCCAGGGTCTTTCGGAAGCGCCCCAGTTCTTCGGTGTCGGTGTTGAAATAGTCGGCTGCCACAGGCTTTCTCCCCGTTGGACAGCTGGACACGCGAGAGGGGTGGAGCGCGGACATGGCCGGCCCACCCCTCATCCGGAGCAGACTCAGCTCTCCGGCAGATATCCCGTCTGCACCAGCTGTCCGCTGGTCCGGCGCGAGATGAACTGGCCACGTCCCGGCGGCATCGGCGCGGCCTTGATGTTGTTGAACACCGGCCCCTCCGACGGGTCACCGGAGAGCACGATGCCCTGCGCGCCGAGCTCCTTGATCCGGGTGAGGACCGGCTCGAAGGACGACCGCGAGGCACCCGAGGTGGTGCGGGCCAGGATGATGCGCAGGCCCAGGTCACGCGCGAACGGCAGGTACTCCATCAGCACCGACATAGGGTTGCCCATCGACGTGGCGACCAGGTCGTAGTCGTCGATGAAGATGAACGCGTCCGGCTCGTTGTACCAGCTGCGGTTGCGCAGCTGGTCCGGCGTCACGTCCGGCCCCGGCATACGACGGCTCATCGAGCCGGCCAGCGACTCCATGACCTCCTGCAGCTGCGGACCCGAGGCGCAGTACTTGTACATGTGGCTCTCGGGAACCTGGCCGAGCAGCGCGCGCCGGAAGTCCGACACCACGAACAGCGCCTTGTTGGGCTGGTACCGCTCGGACACCTGCTTGGCGATGAACCGCAGCAGCGAGGACTTGCCGGACTCGCTCTCGCCGTAGATGACGAACAGCGGGTCGGTCTCGAAGTCCACGAAGACCGGCGACAGCGTGAGCTCGTCGACGCCGATCGCGATACCGCGGCTGCCGAAGTCGCCGCCACCGGGCAGCTCGGACGCGGGCAGCATCGTCGGCAGCATCCGCACCTTGGGCGCGGTCGGGCCCTGCCAGGCGTTGTTGACGCTCTGGACGAGGTTGGCCATGCCGTCGGCCAGGTCCTCCACCGCGGTCGACCCGTCGATACGGGGCGTGGCGGCGAGGTAGTCCAGCTTGTCCGGGGACAGACCGCGACCGGGCTTGCCCATCGGCACGTTCTCGGCCCGCTTGCGGTCGAACTCCGACTCCATCGCGTCACCGAGCCGCAGCTCGAGCCGGCTGAGGATCTGGTCGCGCAGCGCCGGCCGCATCTCGGTGTACCGGGTCGCCGTGATGATCAGGTGGACACCGAAACCGAGACCACGCGTCGCGATGTCCGCGATGACCGGGTCGAGCATCTCGTAGTCGTTCTTGAACGTCCCCCAACCGTCGATGATCAGGAAGACGTCGCCCCACTGCTGGTCGGGGTAGTGACCCTGCGCCCGACGGGAGCGGAACGTGGCCATCGAGTCGATGCCCTTGGAACGGAAGAACTCCTCGCGGGCGTTGAGGATGCCGTGCACCTCGGCCACCGTGCGACGGACCTTCTCCTGGTCCAGACGGGAGGCCGCGCCACCCACGTGGGCCAGGTTCTCCAGGGCGAGCATGCCGCCGCCGCCGAAGTCGAGGGCGTAGAACTGCACTTCGGTGGGCGTGTGCGTGAGCGCGAACGACGTGATCATCGTGCGCACGAGGGTCGACTTGCCGGACTGCGGGCCACCGACGATCAACGCGTGACCGGCGGAACCGGACAGGTCCGCGTACATCACGTCACGGCGCTGCTCGAACGGCTTGTCGACCAGACCGACCGGGACGACGAGCTTGCTCTGGGCGTGGTAGCCCTCGGCGTGCAGACCGCGCTCCGCGCTGATGTTCAGCACCGGCAGCAGCTGGTCGAGGCTGAACGGCTCGTCCAGCGGCGGCAGCCACACCTGGTGGGCGGGCGGGCCCTGACCGTCCAGGCGGCTGACGATGACGTCGAGGACGGTGTCGGCGAGCGCGTCGTCGACCTGGTTGGAACGGGTCTCCGGCTCCGGCTCCGCGAGGATCCGCACCGGCACGGGCGCGGCGGTGAACAGCACCGGCGAGCGGTCGATGCGCCCGCCGCCCTGGACCACCGGCCCGTTCGGCCGGTAGGTGCCGGACACGTACGCCGCCTTGAACTGCACCATCGTGTCGGTGCCGTACTTCAGGATGCCCGCGCCGGGGACGTTGGGCAGGTGGTAGGCGTCGGGGACGCCGATCGCCGTACGGGACTCGGCGGCGGAGAAGGTCCGCAGACCGATGCGGTACGACAGGAAGGTGTCGAGGCCGCGCAGCTTGCCCTCCTCGAGTCGCTGCGAGGCGAGCAGCATGTGCACACCCAGCGAACGGCCGATACGGCCGATCTGGATGAACATCTCGATGAAGTCGGGCTTGGCGGCGAGGAGTTCGCTGAACTCGTCGATGATCAGGACGAGCGAGGGCAGCGGGTCGAGCGCGGCACCGGCCGCACGCGCCTTCTCGTAGTCGGTGATGTTGGCGTAGTTGCCGGCCTGCCGCAGCAGTTCCTGACGGCGGGTCAGCTCACCGGTGATGGAGTCGCGCATACGGTCCACGAGCGTGAGCTCGTCGGCCAGGTTGGTGATCACCGCGGAGACGTGCGGCATGGAACCCATGCCGGTGAAGGTGGCACCACCCTTGAAGTCCGCGAGGACGAAGTTCAGCGTCTCCGAGGAGTGGGTGACCGCCAGGCCCAGCACCAGGGTGCGCAGCAGCTCCGACTTACCGGAACCGGTGGCACCGACGCACAGACCGTGCGGGCCCATGCCCTCCTGCGAGGCCTCCTTGATGTCCAGCATGACCGCCTCGCCGTTCTCGCCGAGGCCGATCGGGACACGCAGCCGCTCGTGCAGCGTACGAGGCCGCCAGGTGCGCGAGACATCCACGCTCGCCGCGTCACCGATCTGCATCAGGTCGGTGAAGTCCAGGTTCGCGAGCAGCGGCTCGTCCGCGTCCGCGGCACCGAGGCGCAGCGGCGCCAGCTGGCGGGCCAGCGACTCCGCCTGGGTCTGCGACAGCACGTCGGGCTTGCCGGTGAACACACCGGTGCCCGCCTCCAGTTCCATGGCGTCCGGCCACACCCGCACCGACAGCGAGCCGCGCAGCTCGTCCATCTCACCGGGCACCACCTCGAGGATGGTCACGCCCTGCAGGCCCTCCGCCGACGCGAGGACCGAGTCCGCCGGCACGCCGCCGCCGTCCAGCACGACGACCACGTGCGGCTGGTCCAGGATCGGCTGACCGTCCCGGCTCCAGCGGGGCCGCCCCTCCAGCTGGTGGGCGATCGCCTCCTCCAGCTCACCGAGGTCGTAGCAGAGCAGCCGCCGTGTACCGGCACCGTCGGACTCCTTGTGCTGCATGTGCGGCAGCCACTTGGTCCACTCCCAGTCCACGGCCGCGCCCGGCGCGGCCACGACCGCGATCAGCACGTCCTCGGGCGAGTGCAGCGAGGCCAGTTGGCCGATCACCGACCGGGTCTGGCCGTAGACCGTCTCCGAGTCGCCGGAGATCGTCACGTGGTAGAAGGAGCGCAGCCCGATCGCCAGCGGGAGGTCGCCCAGCGTGCCGTAACCGGCGATGAACTGCTGCATGGCGTGGGCGGTCAGCGGCTCCAGCTCGTCCACCGGCGCGGTCTCCGGCGCGACCAGCGGCGTGGCCAGCTGCTGGGGGCCCAGACCGATCCGCACCTGCGCGAAGTCCTGGTCCGTGGAACGCCGTTCCCACAGCCGCGAACCCTCGGTGACCAGCGCCCACAGCTGCTCCGGCGCCGGGTGGAGGTAGTACTGGGCGTCGCGCTGCTTGTGCGCGGTACGGCGGATCTCACGCCGCTTCTGCGCCAGGTACTTGAGGTAGTCCCGACGAGCCTCGGCCATCTGGCCGGAGGGCCCCTTCCGCGCGCGCACGATCTGGGCGACCACCATGGCGGCGGTGGACGCCAGCATGAGCATTCCCATGACCTTCATGAAGCTGCCCGCACCCTGGGCGCTCGGCATGAAGAAGAACGCCGCCGACGAACCCATGCCGAGCATCGGCAGCAGGTTCATCAGCAGGCTGTCGTCCTCGTTGCGAGGGATTTCGGGAGGAGATTCGAGCTTGACCTCCTCACTCGGCACCTCCGGCGGGAAAACCCGCGGCGGGCGCTTGACGATGACGACGCTCACCGATCCACCAGTCCTTCACGCAATCGCAATCTTGAACCGCCCCCGTCGTGACGGCCCCCGTACGTACGTCAACTCGCGCCGGTCGATGCCGGGTCCAGGAGTCGGGCGTTGATCCTACTGTTCTGCGGGGACGTTGAGTCGGGAGGGGATGAGGAGATGCAGCGTGGGGACGGTAGGGTGACGCTCCAAACGAAGCGCGGAGCGGGAATCGCCCTGGCAAACCGCGACGAATCACCGAGTACTGGACGAGGGGGAACCGTCAGTGAGTACGGTTTCAGCAACCGGATTCTGCAGAGTCACGGTGGCGGCACCGAACAGCCGGATCGATGTGGCACTCCCGGAGGACGTACCGCTCTCTGACGTTTACCCGGAGATCCTGCGGCTTTCGGGGCAGACGCCCGAGGAAGCCGCGCCCACCGGGTACAACTTGGTACGCAGGGACGGCTCCGTCCTCGACGACGGTCGCTCACTCGCCGAACTGCAAATCCGCGACGGCGAACTGCTGTTGCTGCGACCGTTCGCGGACTCGCTGCCGCCCGCCGTCTTCGACGACGTCGTGGACGCCGTGGCGGCCGCGGTCGAAACGGACCGCCGCAGCTGGAACGACGGCATGATGCGCGGCGTCGGCCTGGCCGCCGGCGCCCTCCTGCTGACCATGATGGCGTTGGCCCTGTGGTTCTCGGAGCCGATCAAGCACGACATGAACGGTCTGCCGGGCATCATCGCCGGGGCCACCGGTGTCATCCTCGTCGCGCTGTCCGCCGTACGGGCGCGGGTCTACGACGACCACCACGCGGCGGCGGCCCTGGGCCTGGCCTCGCTGCCCCACCTGATGGTGGGCGGCTCGGGCATCGTGGGCGTGCCCGCGAACGAGGGCCCCGGACGGCTGCACCTGCTCATCGGTCTCGCGGTCGTGCTCGTCGCCGCCGTGCTGCTCGTGCTGATGCTGCCCCAGAACGACGCGCCCTTCATCGCCGCCGCCTTCGCCGCCGGCATCGGCGTCCTCGCCACCTTCGCGGCGATCGTCAGCGAGGCCGAGCCGCGCGAGACCGCCGCCGTCACCGCCGTGGTGATGGTCGCCGTCATCGGCTTCCTGCCCGGCTGGTCCGCCCGCTTCGCCAAGCTCCCCATCGGCTTCCGCTCGCCCGACCAGATCGCCAAGCGCGGCCGCGCCGAGGAGCAGCAGGAGCAGGAGCCCGTCGACTTCCAGGTCATCAACGACCAGGCGCGCCGCGGTCACGAACTGCTGCTCGGCCTCGTCGGCGGCTGCGCCCTCGGCGGTGTCGCCTCCGCCGGTGTGGTGCTCGGCTTCTCCACCAACGGCTGGGCCCAACTGCTGTCGCTGGCGGCCGGCCTCGCCCTGCTGATGCGGGCGCGCCTCTTCCTCTACACGTCCCAGGTCGTGACCTTGATGGTCTCGGGCATCATCACGATCTGCCTGCTGGTGCTCGGCCTCGCCCTGAACCCGCCGGCCGACATCCTGAAGGAACTCCTCTACAACAAGAACAGCGCCCCGCTGGACATCCGCACGATCTGGCTCTCCGCCGCGGTGGCCCTGGCCGCCATGATCCTGGTGTCCATCGCCCTGATCGTCCCGCGCAAGGGCGTCACCCCCTTCTGGGGCCGCATGCTCGACCTGAGCGAAGGAGCGGTTCTGCTCTCGCTCGTCCCGCTCTGCCTGGCGGTGCTCGACCTGTACGCCGCCGCCCGGGGCATGACCAGCTGACGGCCGACCGGCCACCGGCAGCGAACAGCGGCCGCCACCTGCGAAGGGGGCGGCCGCTGCGTCATGCCGGGACAGCGCACGGGAACGACCCGGTCCGCCGGGCTGGTACGCTGTGTAACGGCCGTTTGTGTACGCGTCCCCGGTTCACTGGGGACTGCGCCCAGCGGATCCCCGCCTCCCGAGTCACGGAAGCTCCCCTGAGAAGAAGACCAGGGGCACTCGGTGGCAACAGAAGACTCACGAGGAGTACGCGTGTCGCTCGACGCCGCTACGAAGAAGCAGATCATGGCCGAGTTCGGTACCAAGGAGGGTGACACCGGCTCCCCCGAGGTCCAGGTCGCTCTGCTCTCGCGTCGGATCTCCGACCTGACCGAGCACCTCAAGACCCACAAGCACGACCACCACTCCCGCCGTGGTCTGCTGATCCTGGTCGGTCAGCGTCGCCGCCTGCTGCAGTACCTGGCCAAGAAGGACATCCAGCGCTTCCGTACGCTGGTCGACCGCCTCGGCATCCGCCGCGGTGCGGCGGGCGCCAAGTAAGACGCCGTGAGGGGAGCGGTTCCCGGAAGGATCGGGAGCCGCTCCCTTTGCCGTACATACGGAAACGTGCGGAGTGTCACACCTGCTTTGTAGTGTGGTAGCACAACGCAGTAACACGAGGAGAAGTGCACCTCGCCGCCGCCGGTCCTCGGTAGTGGCCCCCGGGCGATGCGAACCCCGGGTGCTTCGATCGAAGACCGGCCCGCACCAGATGGAGCGCTTCTCCGCCCACGTCCCTCCGCCACACGGGCGGACCGGGACCAAAGACGAAAAGTAACGGAGAAACCGCTAGTGGAGAACGAGACCCACTACGCCGAGGCCGTCATCGACAACGGCTCCTTCGGCACCCGCACCATCCGCTTCGAGACGGGCCGCCTGGCCAAGCAGGCCGCCGGCTCCGCCGTGGCGTACCTGGACGACGACACCATGGTGCTGTCGGCCACCACCGCCTCCAAGAACCCCAAGGACCAGCTCGACTTCTTCCCCCTGACGGTGGACGTCGAGGAGCGGATGTACGCCGCCGGCAAGATCCCCGGCAGCTTCTTCCGCCGTGAGGGCCGGCCGTCCGAGGACGCCATCCTCACCTGCCGCCTCATCGACCGCCCGCTGCGCCCGTCCTTCAAGAAGGGCCTGCGCAACGAGATCCAGGTTGTCGCCACGATCATGGCGCTCAACCCCGACCACCTGTACGACGTCGTGGCGATCAACGCCGCCTCCGCGTCCACGCAGCTGGCCGGCCTGCCCTTCTCCGGCCCGATCGGCGGCGTCCGCGTCGCGCTGATCCGCGGCCAGTGGGTGGCCTTCCCGACGCACACCGAGCTCGAGGACGCCGTCTTCGACATGGTGGTCGCGGGCCGCACCCTGGAGGACGGCGACGTCGCGATCATGATGGTCGAGGCCGAGGCCACCGAGGAGACCATCAAGCTGGTCGCCGGTGGCGCCGAGGCGCCGACGGAGGAGGTCGTCGCCGCCGGTCTGGAGGCCGCGAAGCCCTTCATCAAGGTCCTGTGCAAGGCCCAGGCCGACCTCGCCGCGAAGGCCGCCAAGCCGACCGGTGAGTTCCCGATCTTCCTGGACTACCAGGACGACGTCTTCGAGGCGCTGACGGCCGCCGTCAAGCCCGAGCTCGCCCAGGCGCTCACCATCGCCGGCAAGCAGGAGCGCGAGTCCGAGCTGGACCGCGTCAAGGCGCTCGCCGCCGAGAAGCTCCTGCCGGAGTTCGAGGGCCGCGAGAAGGAGATCTCCGCCGCGTACCGCTCGCTCACCAAGCAGCTGGTCCGTGAGCGCGTGATCAAGGAGAAGAAGCGCATCGACGGCCGCGGTGTCACCGACATCCGCACGCTGGCCGCCGAGGTCGAGGCCATCCCGCGGGTGCACGGTTCCGCGCTGTTCGAGCGTGGCGAGACCCAGATCCTGGGCGTCACCACCCTCAACATGCTCCGCATGGAGCAGCAGCTGGACACCCTCTCGCCGGTGACCCGCAAGCGCTACATGCACAACTACAACTTCCCGCCGTACTCCACCGGCGAGACCGGCCGCGTCGGCTCCCCGAAGCGCCGCGAGATCGGCCACGGCGCCCTCGCCGAGCGCGCCCTGATCCCGGTCCTGCCGACCCGCGAGGAGTTCCCCTACGCGATCCGTCAGGTGTCCGAGGCCCTCGGCTCCAACGGCTCGACGTCCATGGGCTCGGTCTGCGCCTCCACCATGTCGCTGCTGAACGCCGGTGTGCCGCTGAAGGCCCCGGTCGCCGGTATCGCCATGGGCCTGATCTCCCAGGAGATCGAGGGCGAGACGCACTACGTCACCCTCACCGACATCCTCGGTGCGGAGGACGCCTTCGGTGACATGGACTTCAAGGTCGCCGGTACGAAGGAGTTCGTGACCGCCCTCCAGCTCGACACCAAGCTGGACGGCATCCCGGCCTCCGTCCTGGCCGCCGCCCTGAAGCAGGCCCGTGACGCCCGCCTCCACATCCTCGACGTGATGATGGAAGCGATCGACACGCCGGACGAGATGTCCCCGAACGCGCCGCGGATCATCACCGTGAAGATCCCGGTCGACAAGATCGGTGAGGTCATCGGCCCCAAGGGCAAGATGATCAACCAGATCCAGGAGGACACCGGCGCCGAGATCACGATCGAGGACGACGGCACCATCTACATCGGTGCCGCCGACGGCCCGTCCGCCGAGGCCGCCCGCACCACGATCAACGGCATCGCCAACCCGACGATGCCCGAGGTCGGCGAGCGCTACCTGGGCACGGTCGTGAAGACGACGACGTTCGGCGCCTTCGTCTCGCTCCTCCCCGGCAAGGACGGTCTGCTGCACATCTCGCAGATCCGCAAGCTGGCCGGCGGCAAGCGCGTGGAGAACGTCGAGGACGTCCTCGGTGTGGGCCAGAAGGTCCAGGTCGAGATCGCCGAGATCGACTCCCGCGGCAAGCTCTCCCTCGTTCCGGTCATCGAGGGCGAGGAAGGCTCCGAGGACAAGAAGGACGACGCCGACCAGTGACGTCGAGCAGCTTCAAGGCGACGGCCCGCCCCTCTTCGGAGGCGCGGGCCGTCGCCCGTACCCAAACCCTGATCAAGGGCACCAACGGCATCGGTACCGTCCGCAAGACCACCCTCCCGGGAGGCCTGCGCATCGTCACCGAGACCCTGCCCTCGGTCCGCTCCGCCACCTTCGGCATCTGGGCGCACGTCGGCTCCCGCGACGAGACCCCGGCGCTGAACGGCGCCACGCACTACCTGGAGCACCTGCTCTTCAAGGGCACCACCCGCAGGTCCGCCCTGGACATCTCCTCCGCCATCGACGCCGTCGGCGGCGAGATGAACGCCTTCACGGCGAAGGAGTACACGTGCTACTACGCGCGCGTGCTCGACGCAGACCTGCCGCTCGCCATAGACGTCGTCTGCGACATGCTCACGGGCTCCCTGATCCTCGAAGAGGACGTCAACGTCGAGCGGGGCGCCATCCTCGAAGAGATCGCCATGACCGAGGACGACCCGGGCGACTGTGTGCACGACCTGTTCGCGCACACCATGTTCGGCGACAACCCCCTCGGCCGCCCGGTCCTCGGCACGGTCGACACCGTCAACGCCCTCACCGCCGACCGCATCCGCCGCTTCTACAAGAAGCACTACGACCCGACCCACCTGGTGGTCGCGTGCGCCGGCAACATCGACCACAACAAGGTCGTACGACAGGTCCGAGCCGCCTTCGAGAAGGCGGGCGCCTTCAAGAACGGCGACGCCGCCCCCGTCGCGGCGCGAGGCGGCAGTCGCACCGTGCGCACCGCCGGCCGCGTCGAGCTGATCGGCCGCAAGACCGAGCAGGCCCATGTCGTCCTCGGCATGCCCGGCCTGTCCCGCACGGACGACCGCCGCTGGGCGCTGGGCGTGCTGAACACGGCGCTGGGCGGAGGCATGTCCTCCCGCCTGTTCCAGGAGGTCCGCGAGAAGCGCGGCCTGGCCTACAGCGTGTACTCGTACACCTCCGGCTTCGCCGACTGCGGCCTGTTCGGCGTGTACGCGGGTTGCCGGCCCTCGCAGGTCCACGACGTGCTGAAGATCTGCCGCGACGAACTCGACCATGTCGCCGCGCACGGCCTGCCCGACGACGAGATCGACCGCGCCATCGGCCAGCTCCGCGGCTCCACCGTCCTCGGCCTGGAGGACACCGGTGCGCTCATGAACCGCATCGGCAAGAGTGAGCTGTGCTGGGGCGAGCAGATGTCCGTCGACGACATGCTGGCCCGGATAGCGGCCGTGACCCCGGACGACGTCCGCTCCGTCGCCCGCGACATCCTGGGGCAGCGGCCCTCGCTGTCGGTCATCGGCCCGCTGAAGGACAAACAGGCGTCCCGGCTGAACGACGCCGTCGCCTGACCGGTCCCCCCTCGGAACATCCGACGTAAGGAAGCAACAGAGATGAGCAAGCTGCGCGTGGCGGTCCTCGGCGCCAAGGGCCGTATCGGCTCCGAGGCGGTACGGGCGGTCGAGGCCGCCGAGGACATGGAGCTGGTCGCCGCCCTGAGCCGGGGCGACAAGCTGGAGACGCTCGCGGAGACGGGCGTCCAGGTGGTGGTCGAACTGACCACGCCGGACTCGGTGATGGCCAACCTCGACTACTGCGTCAACCGCGGCATCCACGCGGTCGTCGGCACGACGGGCTGGACCGACGAGCGCCTCGCACAGCTGAAGGGCTGGCTGGCGGAGTCCCCGGAGACGGGCGTGCTCATCGCGCCGAACTTCTCCATCGGCGCCGTCCTGACGATGAAGTTCGCGCAGATCGCCGCGCCCTTGTTCGAGTCCGTGGAGGTCGTCGAGCTGCACCACCCGAAGAAGGTCGACGCCCCCTCCGGCACCGCCACCCGCACCGCCCAGCTCATCGCCGAGGCCCGCCGCGCTGCCGGCACGGCCCCGGCGCCGGACGCCACGGAGACGGCCCTGGACGGCGCGCGCGGCGCGGACGTCGACGGCGTACCGGTGCACGCGGTCCGCCTGCGCGGCCTGCTGGCCCACCAGGAGGTCCTGCTCGGCGGCGAGGGCGAGACCCTCACCATCCGCCACGACTCCCTCCACCACAGCAGCTTCATGCCGGGCATCCTGCTCGGTGCCCGCCGCGTGGTGACCACTCCGGGCCTGACCTTCGGCCTGGAAAACTTCCTGGACCTCGGCTGACACGAGGCCCCGGACACATGCGCGCGAAGCTCTCCTACGCCATAACGGCCGCCGTCCTGGTCGTGTACTTCGTCCTGGTCGGCAGCCGTGGCGTGATGCTCATCCAGTCCGGCACGGTCCTCACCGTCACCTTCGGCGTGGCGGTGCTGATCCTGCCGGTCATCGGCCTGTGGTTCCTGTGGAAGAACACCCAGTTCGTCCGCAAGGCCAACGCCCTCGCCGCCAAGCTCGACGCCGAGGGCGGGCTGCCCGTCGACGAGCTGAAGCGCACCCCCAGCGGCCGTATCGACCGCGATTCGGCCGACGAGGTCTTCGCCCGCCGCAAGGCCGAGACGGAAGCGGCCCCCGACGACTGGCGCAGCTGGTTCCGCCTCGCCGTCGCCTACCACGACGCACGCGACACCCCGCGGGCCCGCAAGGCCATGCAGCGGGCGATCGCCCTGCACGACGGCAAGACCGTCGAGGCCTGAGCCCGGCGGCGGCCTTCGGCCGTACGACGACGGCACAGCCGTAAGCCGAAGGGGCCGACGCGCACTCGCTGCGGACCGGCCCCTTCGGTGTCGCCCCTGTCGGGATCAGCCCTGGCCGTTCTCCGCCGC
Source organism: Streptomyces sp. NPDC051243 (assembly GCF_044455405.1). Taxonomy (NCBI): domain Bacteria; kingdom Bacillati; phylum Actinomycetota; class Actinomycetes; order Kitasatosporales; family Streptomycetaceae; genus Streptomyces; species Streptomyces sp. NPDC051243. The sequence continues at coordinate 352,856 of NZ_JBITES010000012.1, forward strand.
CCATGCCTCGACCGCGTCGGCGGCCCGGTCGAACGCCGCCGTGCGCCCCAGGAAGTCCGCGTTGTGCGTGGTCATCAGCACCGGCAAGTCATCCGACGCACGACCGCGGCGCACGAGCATCAGCGCCTGCCCCTGCACCGTGCGCGGCAACCCGAGCCACCGCACCGGCTGCTGCACCGTCCGGACGGCGACGACCTGCTCCCAGGGCACCGTACGCGTCAGCAGGAAGCCGACCTGACGCATCCCGTGCGCACTCACCCACACGCCCATGCGCAGCAACCGCAGGGCACCGACGATGATCACCAGGGCGATGCCGAAGACGACGGCCGCCTCGTTCACCGTGCCGGTCAGAGCGATGATGACCGCCGCGAACAGCACATACGAGGCGAGCAGCAACCACAGCGCCGCCACACCCACCCGCCACGGCCCGGGACGGTAAGGGCGCCGCCAGCGGTCACGGTCCTCGAAGGGCAGTGCGACGTCGTCGGCGGCCTCGAAAGTGCGGTCGGCCGTCAGGAAGGGCAGGGGCACGGCTGTTCCTCACTCAATCCACGCTGGGGCTGTGCCCGGTGAGGCTATCGACCCGTGTCCCCGCTCACCACCCTTGGGGGTCCGAAGGAGTCAGCGCCCCTGGGACGCCTGCGACTGCTGGCTCTGCGCGCCGGTATCGGTCGACAGCGCCGGCATGCCGACCACCAGCGAGCCCACCAGCCCGGCGACGATGGTGAGGCCCAGCAGCCACCGCCCGGCTATCTGACCGGCGGACGCCCGCTCACGGGGCGGGGGAGTGACATCGCTGCGGAACTGGTCGGCCTCGGCGAGGAAGGCGAAGGGTACGGACTCGCGCCGACGGAACATCGGAGGGTCTTCTCCTCTCGGGGTCGTATGAGTGACCGTCACTGACACAGACGAGCGGGTGCCCCAAAAGGTGCCCGGTTTCACCGAATTCACAGAAATTCGCCGATGTTCGCCGACGTATGTCGTGACCCGGCACCGAACGCCCCGTTGTCAGAGCCGGGCCGTAGAGTGGGCGCCGCCCAGAGAAGTGATGGAAGGACCCTCCGAGCCGTGACCGACACCCCCGCCGACGACCTCAAGCCCAGCTTCCGCAGCGACGTCACCGTCGAGCTGGTCAAGCACAGCGCGGCCGACTCCGACGTGCTGTGGGCCGCCCGTGTCTCCACCGCCGGCGAGCAGTCCCTGGAGGAGCTGCAGAAGGACCCCGAGCGCTCCAAGGGCCTGATCAACTACCTGATGCGGGACCGGCACGGCAGCCCCTTCGAGCACAACTCGATGACCTTCTTCATCAGCGCCCCGATCTTCGTCTTCCGCGAGTTCATGCGGCACCGCGTGGGCTGGTCGTACAACGAGGAGAGCGGTCGCTACCGCGAGCTGCAGCCCGTCTTCTACGTCCCCGACGAGTCCCGCAAGCTGGTCCAGGAGGGCCGCCCGGGCAAGTACGTCTTCGTCGAGGGCACCCAGGCCCAGCAGGAACTGGTGGGCCGCGTCATGGAGGACTCCTACCGGCAGGCGTACGAGGCCTACCAGGAGATGCTCGAGGCCGGCGTCGCCCGCGAGGTCGCCCGCTCCGTCCTCCCCGTCGGCCTCTTCTCCTCGATGTACGCCACCTGCAACGCCCGCTCCCTGATGCACTTCCTCGGCCTGCGCACCCAGCACGAGCTGGCCAAGGTTCCGTCCTTCCCGCAGCGGGAGATCGAGATGGTCGGCGAGAAGATGGAGGCGGAGTGGGCCAAGCTCATGCCGCTCACCTACGCCGCCTTCAATGCGAACGGCCGCGTGGCGCCGTAAAGCACCCCGGGCGCTGGGGCATGCGTCAGCCTCATGAAGTGTCCGTATTGCGGCATTTAGAGAAGTTCATCTAGCCTGATCAAACGGACCCGGCACTGCTTGAACCCCCGAGCAGGCAGTGCCGGGCTCCACATTTGTCCTGACTTTCCCGCACCCCCCGAGGGCAGACCACGGCGTGCGCAACGAGTAGCGTGTAACCCATGGCTCCGACCTCCACTCCGCAGACCCCCTTCGGGCGGGTCCTCACCGCCATGATCACGCCCTTCACGGCGGACGGCGCACTCGACCTCGACGGCGCGCAGCGGCTCGCCACGCACCTGGTGGACGCAGGCAACGACGGCCTGATCATCAACGGCACCACCGGCGAGTCCCCCACCACCAGCGATGCGGAGAAATCGGACCTCGTACGAGCCGTACTGGAGGCGGTCGGCGACCGGGCCCACGTCGTGGCCGGCGTCGGCACCAACGACACCCACCACAGCCTCGAGCTCGCGCGCGCGGCGGAGCAGGTGGGCGCACACGGCCTCCTGGTCGTCACGCCGTACTACAACAAGCCCCCGCAGGAGGGCCTGTACCGGCACTTCAAGGCCATCGCCGATGCCACCGAGCTGCCGGTCATGCTCTACGACATCCCCGGCCGCAGCGGCGTCCCGATCAACACCGAGACGATCGTCCGCCTCGCCGAGCACCCGCGCATCGTCGCCAACAAGGACGCGAAGGGTGACCTCGGCCGAGCCAGCTGGGCCATCGCCCGCTCCGGCCTCGCCTGGTACTCCGGCGACGACATGCTCAACCTGCCGCTGCTCTCCGTGGGCGCGGTCGGCTTCGTCTCGGTCGTCGGCCACCTGGTCACCCCCGACCTGCGCGCGCTCGTGGACGCGTATGTCTCCGGTGACGTCCAGAAGGCCACGGAGATCCACCAGAAGCTGCTCCCGGTGTACACCGGCATGTTCCGCACCCAGGGCGTCATGACCACAAAGGCCGCGCTCGCACTCCAGGGCCTTCCCGCCGGACCTCTGCGCGCGCCCATGGCCGAGTGCTCACCCGAGGAGATCGAGCAGCTCAAGATCGATCTTGCCGCCGGCGGGGTACAGCTCTAACACCAGACTTGGCGCGCCGGACGCGCAGCAGACTTCACAACTGAATAAGCAGGCCACCGGTGCCTGCGCCCACACACAACGACAACTGCTTCTGCACGAACGTCACGCGCGCCACGTGCCCCACCGGTACGTGGCGCGCGTGGTGAGGAGAGTCTTTTGAGTCATCCGCATCCTGAACTCGGCCCGCCCCCGCCGCTCCCCGAAGGCGGTCTGCGGGTCACCCCGCTCGGCGGCCTCGGCGAAATCGGCCGAAACATGACGGTCTTCGAGTACGGCGGCCGCCTGCTGATCGTCGACTGCGGAGTGCTCTTCCCCGAGGAGGAGCAGCCCGGAATCGACCTGATCCTGCCGGACTTCTCGTCCATCAGGGACCGCCTCGACGACATCGAGGGCATCGTCCTCACGCACGGTCACGAGGACCACATCGGAGGCGTCCCCTTTCTGCTCCGCGAGAAGCCGGACATCCCACTCATCGGCTCCAAGCTGACCCTCGCCCTCATCGAGGCCAAGCTCCAGGAGCACCGCATCCGCCCGTACACCCTCGAGGTGGCGGAGGGGAACCGCGAGCGCATCGGCCCCTTCGACTGCGAGTTCGTCGCGGTCAACCACTCCATCCCCGACGCGCTCGCCGTGGCGATCCGCACCCCCGCAGGCATGGCGGTCCACACGGGCGACTTCAAGATGGACCAGCTCCCGCTGGACAACCGCCTCACGGATCTACACGCGTTCGCACGCCTGAGCGAGGAGGGAATCGACCTCCTCCTCTCCGACTCCACGAACGCTGAAGTGCCGGGCTTCACCCCGCACGAGCGCGACATCTCCAACGTCCTGCGCCAGGTCTTCGCGGGCGCCCGCAAGCGCGTCATCGTGGCGAGCTTCGCCAGCCACGTCCACCGCATCCAGCAGATCCTGGACGCGGCCCACGAGTACGGCCGCCGAGTCGCCTTCGTCGGCCGCTCGATGGTCCGCAACATGGGCATCGCGCGTGACCTCGGCTACCTGAAGGTCCCACCGGGCCTGGTCGTGGACGTCAAGACCCTCGACGACCTCCCGGACAGCGAGGTGGTCCTGGTCTGCACGGGCTCCCAGGGCGAACCCATGGCGGCCCTGTCCCGTATGGCCAACCGCGACCACCAGATCCGCATCGTCGAGGGCGACACGGTGATCCTGGCGTCGTCGCTCATCCCCGGCAACGAGAACGCGGTGTACCGCGTGATCAACGGCCTGACCCGCTGGGGCGCGAACGTCGTCCACAAGGGCAACGCCAAGGTCCACGTCTCGGGCCACGCCTCAGCCGGCGAGTTGCTGTACTTCTACAACATCTGCCGCCCGAAGAACCTGATGCCGGTGCACGGCGAATGGCGCCACCTGCGCGCCAATGCCGAACTGGGCGCCCTCACCGGCGTTCCCCACGACCGCATCGTCATCGCCGAGGACGGCGTCGCCGTGGACCTCATCGAGGGCAAGGCCAAGATCTCCGGCAAGGTCCAGGCGGGATACGTGTACGTCGACGGCCTCTCGGTCGGCGACGTGGGCGAGCCGGCGCTGAAGGACCGCAAGATCCTCGGCGACGAGGGCATCATCTCGGTCTTCGTGGTGGTGGACTCCTCCACCGGCAAGATCACGGGTGGCCCGCACATCCAGGCCCGCGGATCCGGCATCGAGGACACCGCCTTCGGAGACGTCGTCCCGAGGATCACGGAGGTCCTGGAGCGTTCCGCGCAGGACGGCGTGGTCGAACCCCACCAGCTGCAGCAGCTGGTGCGCCGCACCTTGGGCAAGTGGGTGTCGGACACGTATCGGCGCAGGCCGATGATCCTGCCTGTGGTGGTGGAGGTCTGACGGTCCGTCGGACACTCGGCTGCGTGAACCAGGAGCGGGGCGCCTCGATTTGCATCGGGGCGCCCCGCTCCAGTACGTTTACGGCTCCGCCCGAACGGGAACCCGGTCGCCTCGTGCACCGGAACCAGCTCCCGGAGGGGGCGGGAATTCCGACTCAGAATCTCTGATAAAGTCGGAGCCGCCGGAAAGGGAAACGCGAGAGCGGGAACCTGGAAAGCGCCGAGGAAATCGGATCGAGAAAAGATCTGATAGAGTCGGAAACGCAAGACCGAAGGGAAGCGCCCGGAGGAAAGCCCGAGAGGGTGAGTACGAAG